>NZ_DF952469.1:562111-570881 GCF_001263615.2 Arthrobacter sp. Hiyo1
CGCGAGCCCACCTGCGTCGGCCGTGCGGCCCGTGATGCAGTATCTGCTCGACGCCATCACCGGCGCCCCGGCCTTTATCGGCAACAACCGCATGGACATCGTTGCCGCCAACGCCCTCGGCTATGCCTCTACTCCGAGATGTACCGTGGCCCGGCACGCCCCGCGAACCACTCGCGCTTCATCTTCCTGGACCCCCGCGCCCACAACTTCTACCCCGACTGGGACCGTGCAGCGAACGTCAACGTCGCGATTCTGCGCCGCGACGCGGGCCGCAACCCCCACGACAAGGACATCGCAGCACTCGTTGGGGAACTTTCCATGCGCAGCGACGAATTCCGCGCGCGCTGGGCAGCACACAACGTCCGCCGCCACTATTCAGGCACCAAGTTCTTCAACCACCCCGTGGTCGGGCTCCTGGAACTGACCTACCAGGCCATGGAACTCGAAGACGACCCAGGCCACACCCTCACGGTTTACCCCGCGGTTCCCGGCAGCCCCTCGGAAGAAGCCCTCAAACTCCTCGCCTCCTGGGCGGCCACCGAGAATATCGTCCAGTCCCCCAAGCCCTCGCTGGACCTTAGAGCCAGCACCAAAGGTGAGGTCTGAGCCTTCTCCGCCCGCGCCCACGCGCTCTCGTGTCTTAAGTTCCCACGAGGGCGTAGTGTCGAATTAGGAGATTTCGGGATGGTCGTTCGGGTCCGGGGATTGAATATCAGGGCTGTGCGACGCGCGAGCGGCCACGGCTGCAGGCCTGGGTCGAAGATCCCGGGCGCCCTTGGAATCGAGGCCGCATGGCCAACAACAACGCAGTACCCACCACGGAACAATTGCAGGATCTACTGCTTGAAAGCCCGGGTTTCACCGAATTTCTCCTAGGTTTGGCTACCATCTCAGCGTCGTTGTTGGACGGCAGGGAACCTCTCTTGTGCGCCATTACCGTCGAACGGGATGCCGGCCCTTCGACGGTGGCGAGCAGTACCGCTGCGGCGCAGCGCTTGGACGAGAAGCAATACGCGTTCGACGACGGCCCTTGCCTTACGGCCTTGCGTCACCAACATCGCGTGCTGATTGACGACCTGCAGGCCGACGACCGTTGGGCACAGTACGCCCACCAGGTGGATGGCGAAGGTATTCGCTCTGTCCTCGCAGTGCCTATCCAGACGGACTCTTCCTCACGCGCAGCTTTGAATTGCTACGCCTACGCACCCGGCACTTTCAACCCGGCCATCGTCGCCCGCGTATTGGAGCATGCGGAGACAATTTCGAAGACGCTGAGGTTGGCGCTGAGGCTTCACGTCCCGGAGCCGTACCCTGAACATTTGCGCTCGGCCCTGCAATCACGGGCCGTGGTGGACGCGGCGCTGTCCTTGATCATGCTCCAGAACCGTTGTGGGCGGGACCGCGCCATGGAGCTCCTTCAGCTTGCTGCTCGGAACAACAACCGGCGTCTTCATGAGATCGCCACCGATATCCTGAACGGATCAGTCCCCCAGGATTGGACTTCCACTGGTGCGTCCCATGAATAATCGTGAGGGGTCGGGAATGCGTCATCCTGAGTGGGCATCCGCGCAACGGAGAAGCGCCGCCGAATGGTACCGTGACGGCCGCACGGCCTTGGCCGGGGTGTGGGCCTACTTTTACGGGATTGGGGGCGATGTGGATGAAATGGCTGTGGACGCGTACCTTCATGAGCTCGGCGAGCTCCCCCCATCGCAAATGAACCTTCTGGCCTTGGCAATGCGGGAACTGGACACAGAGGCGATGCGGGAACTGGATTCGGAAAGGATGGCGGACACATGAATAGTGCGGAGCGGGGGCCCACCCGCACTGCGTCGGCCGGCTTGGCTGCCCACCCGAACCAGGATCTTGGCGTGACCCTCCAGGATCTTGTTTTGGAGAGCGTCGACCTGGACGAATTCCTTGCTGAGCTAGCGACCCTTGCAGCGGCCGCGCTGACAACTGCCTCCAACGCCGTCTCGTGCGGCGTCACCGTTGTGACAAGGAAAAAGGGCGTCACCACGGGCAGCAGCGATGAAAGAGTGGGCGCTCTCGATGAACTGCAGATTGAGTTCGGCGACGGGCCGTGCCTCACGGCGCTTCGGCACAATTCGGTGGTTCTTGTCGTCGATAGCCGCCACGAAAGCCGTTGGATCGACTACATGGAGGCTGTTTGGCGGAACGGCGTTGGAGCCATCCTGGCAGTGCCGCTTGATCTGGACGGTGAAACCGAGGCCGTCATGAACCTCTATTCGACCACCCCGCACGGGTTTACAGGACCGGACGTTACGGCCGCGGAGGAATTCGCCGAGGGTGCAGCAACGTCCCTTCGCCTGGCTTTGAAGATCTCCCAGTTGCGTAACGCCAAGGACGATCTCACTGCAGCCATGCAGTCCCGCTCGACGATCGATACCGCCGTCGGGATTGTCATGGCGCAGAACCGATGCGGCCGCGACACGGCCTTCAAGGTCTTGACCAGGGCGTCGAACAGCCGGAACGTCAAACTCCGGGACATTGCCGCTCATGTCATTGCCTCCGTGTCGGGCGAGACGGATCCAGAAGCTTACTTCGACGAATAGCCAAAGCGCTGGGAATGGTGCGGACTAAGCTAGGAACAGCGCACCAACTGTCGTGTTGAATTCTCTTTCACAGGAACGTTGCGGCTCGATGCACTGGACCTAGAAGAATGAGGACTATGGCGCGGAAACTACCGCTGGATGAACTGTCGACCGTTATTGCGCGAATCCAGGGCCTGCTGCTGACGGAAGAGAAAGTGGACCGCGCCGTGCGGTTGCTTGCCCGTGCCATCAAGGACTCCGTGTCCGGAGCGAGCGGCGCGGGGGTCTCCATCCTGGACTCGAGGGGCAGGCTGACCAGTAGCGCTTCCACCGACGAGGTGGTCACCCGCGCGGACGCACTCCAATATGAATTGGGCCAGGGGCCGTGCCTGACGGCTTGGGCGATGGAGGAAACGGTGATCGTCCGGGACGTCGAAACTGATCCACGGTGGCCGGACTGGACTGACGCGGTGAAGGGCATGCCCATCCATGCGGTGGTCAGCACCCCGTTGATCGCCGAGCAAGAATGCATCGGCGCCTTGAAGATCTACTCGGACCGCGCCGGCGCTTTCGACGAGGACGAGGCCCGGGTGCTGGAACTATTCGCCGCCCCGGCAGCGACGCTGCTGGCGAATATCCAGGCCAGCGAAGCGCCACACCGCATCAGCGAAGCCCTGGCGGAGTCCCTCCACAGTCGAGACCTCGTCAACCGCGCCTGCGGCATACTGATGCAGCGCCACTCTTTGACCGTTGACATGGCCCTTGCCGAACTGATGCGCCGGGCCCGGCAGCAGAACAGCACGCTGGGCCAGATCAGTGCCGATCTCGTCGCCGGGATTCCGGCGGCCCTGGACTAAGGCCGGCCCGTGGGCTTCGATCCGCACGAACCACAACAGCAGCGCATGCTGGCCGCTGCAATGAAGTCAGCACGCATCAACGTCGGCGAACTCTGGCTCAAGTACTTCAGCCTGGGCGGCGAAGTTGGCGAGTACGAGGTGGAAGCCTATCTCCAAGGCCTCCTCTCCCTCCCCGTCCTGCAACGCGACCTCCTGGCCATGGCCGCCAACGAACTCATCGACACATTCCCCCACGGTCGCGCACCCTACTCCGACGAGCTCGGCAGCCCGGATGGCGAGTCTCCGAGGAAGGAACCCGGGTCCGGGACGCAGGAGCTGCCGGAGTCTGATTCCGGGGAGTAGGCGGCGGGTTGCGTCGCTCCGGGTTGAGGCGTACGACGGCGGGCGGCAGTTGGGGGGTTGCCTTCACTTCGCGTGTGGTTCCGTCGCGGAGCGCGGGGCGGGGCGCGTGGTACGTAACCACACGTAGGCCAAACACGTAGACCCCGGCTCTTCCACACTGAATTTTGCAATTTTCACACGGAGATTCGCCCAAAACGCACGGAGATTGGACCGATTCCACACGGAGACGGGCTTTCGCAGGTTTATCTTTCTCTCAGGATGGGGCCGTCAGCAGCTCAAGAGCTGACAAACCCTCCTAACCAAACAATGTCAACCTAACCCTTGGGGGGATTATGAATTGGCACCAAATTGGCTGCGTTCTGCGAGGAAAGACAAAAGCCAGTCGAGCAGTCGCGGCCGGAATTATCGCGCTTGGGTTGTTTGTCGCCCAGCCCACCTCGGCATTTGCAGCGCCACCCACGCTGGAAGATGCTAACCAGATCCTGGCCAAGACATCGACGAGAATGCAGGTCACGTCGAACTTGGTTGACCCTACAAATAACGCTGGCGTTGTTGCACCTGGGCGACCAACCGATACTGGTCAAAAGGCTCACGTTCCCAGCAAAGTCGAACTCTCAGCTTCGGGCACGGCCGAGATTCTCGTTTCGTCGGGGAATGATCAGAAGAAGCCGGACAGGAAGATCACTGCCTCGTTCGCCCATGGGAAAGCCAAGGTATCCGGGAACACTGCGGTGTATTCAACTTCTGGTATCGACAGAAGGTTGTATGTGCGTTCCACGCCGAGTGGTGCCGATGTGTTTGTTGCCCTCGGCAGTCCCAAGGCGGATCGGACGGCGGCCTTTGACTACGACCTTCCGCCCGGGTTTACTGTCTCGGACGGAATCCCTGGTTCCAAGAACTTCTACTCGGCTCAAGGCAACTATTTGGGTTCGGTGAAGCAGGGCAGCGCCAAGGACTCTGCGGGCAACGCAGTCCCCACAACATTGGAAATTAGCGCAGCCACGATCACGCAGAAGGTACAGCCCACCACTGCGACTGCGTATCCGCTCGTGATGGCGGCCCCTTCGTGGACCTACAACTACGAGTTCTCACTGGGCTACGGCAATCACGTGGAGCCGTTCAATCTCCTTCGAACCTGCTTCAACTGCTACTTCCCGATCAACGGGGCGACGTCGACGTACCCCTACGTAGGCAGGTCTTGGATCTGAAAATCCTCGTTGCCGGGGCGATTCAGGTTCCGGCGCCAGTGCAAATTGGTTATGCCGGAAACTTTTATTTCCAATTCACGGCACTGGCAGGGCACTTCGACGGCGAGGGATCGATCATCAATTTCGCCTCGATACCCAAGCCAAACGGCGAGAGGGCCTTGAACGTCAACGCGGCCATCGTCATTGACCGCGGAGTACTGAACGCCGGGAACCAGTACGCCGCACGTGGGCAGTGGTACCAATTTGCAAGCAACATGTGCATGGGGCTTTGGAGGACGAATGCCTCAGCCTGCAACTGGCCGGCTCTCTACCCACCCTACTAACTAAGGAACTGTCGTTGGGGAGTCTAGCGAGACTCCCCAACGACAGTTTTCGTCCGCGGCCACGCCAGACCACCAACAAGAGCTGCCGCACCAGCCGAAACAAGATTCGTCCACCACGGCCACTTTGAATCCGATGTCGAAGCCAAGGCCATGAGAATCAGCAACGTTGAAGCCCCGGTAATTACGGCGGCGGTGGCCTTTTCAAGATCACGTCGAATCACGATCAGGCGACACGCCCAAAAGATCGATACGGCAATGATGCAACCCAAGACGGCACCTACCATCGCGCCGCCGAGGCCCGAGAGTATCGCCAATCCCGGCCCGCCGGGCCCGCCCAAGAGAAGAACCACTAGCGCATAGGCGCATCCGAACCCAGCCCCAAAGAATAATCCCCTGCTTACTGGTCTGTTCAACGTTCCCCCGTCCCTGGCGATTTCAGAATGCCCCAAATTCCCAAAGTCTATTGCGTCTACGATAATTCGTTTCAGGGAGCCGGTGCCAGCAGGGCGCCCGAGCGCTTCGGCCTGGGCGATTCGACGGCGGACTCGGCTACACGGAGAAGGTCGCCTGCGAACACTGAGATTGGCTCTTTTCACACGGATTTTTGGTGAAATCACACTGAGGTTCGGTACATCGCACACGGAGACGGCCTCGGCGGGGCTTATTTTGCTGTAGATGAAACTTCTAACACTCTCCGCGGCCGCAATGCTCTTGATCGTTGCCATCATTTCATTCGTCGGCAATCAGCCGACGTGGGTGCTCTCCCTGGCGGCTTCCGGGGCGAGTCTTGCGACATGGTTTGTCTACAGGAAGCAAGCAAAATGACCACCGGGAACGAGAGGTTTGGTCCGAAGCCTGTCCCGCTCGTCGGAACTGGTGGTTCCAAGCCTGATCAAATGCTCGCGAGATCAATAGCAGTAACTTCTGAAAAAGGCGGTATACATGAACCTGTCGGTCGTGGTGAACCCAACTGATCCGGATAACCCCGACGTCAGCGACGCCTGGGCTACGCCCGTTTTGGGCATCGTCTATTTCGTGTTGGTAGTCGTCGCGCTTGCATCGCTTATGGCATCAAAGTGGATTCCCGCCCCCAGTCAAGTAAGCGATTGCCGTCGGGATCCTTGTGTTGCCGTTTGTAGACTCAGGTCTCCGGATTGTCTATTCCCAAGTTCGGCACCGTGGGCTCATGCGACCGTCCAAAAGCTCGTAGTGGGCCCGGTCGAATTAGGGGGAGAAATTGGGCGAAACATGGTGATTTCGGAGGCCCGGCTGGCAGGTCGCTCCCACGGTAGCCACAGCCTCAGAGACATCCCGCGCTTATGGATATGGCTTCCGGGTCATGGGCAGGGACACACGGGGGTTGCCGATGGGAGGGCCTGCGATCGCTTTGGACACGAACAACCGCCAATGGATTGTCTCGACCGCCCATCCCGAAGAGGTTGTATCAACAATCCAGGATCAAATTGCAGCTAAGTGAACAAGTCCAATTGCACGTTCCAGATACGACGGGAGCCGGACAATGTCCGCCAGACCTAAATTCCCGACCCCAAAAACCGTGTGGGGACGACTTTATCTTTACGTCGCTTCGGTGGGCGGCATGTGGACAGCGCAATGGTTGCTTTACTGTGCGACCTCTGGTTGGTCACCCGAGCCGACTCTAGCCAGCTTGGTGATGTTCAGCATCATCTTCCTGTTCTTGGTCCTTGCCATCATTTAACCCCGGCCAACAAGTCGTTCGGCTTCTGCGAAAGGTCAAGCGGAAACTCTACAACTGAAATCTCTTTGTCGACCGACTCGATGCTGCGGGAAGGGAGCAGCGAATCCGACGTCACGGTCGAGGCCGGACGCTGCGTGAATATCTTCGGGTGCTGGACGAGGCTTCGTCCGACTGCGGAAACCGAGTGATTTTCATCGCCAGTCAACAATCGAAGACTGTTATAGGGACCCAGCACTGGACCATTTCCATGAGGCTGTCTTGATCCTCCGGAGATGTCTAACTGCAATCCAGATAACTGAAAATGTTGGGTCTGTCGCTGACGCCCGGATTTCCATCCATATCGCAAAATGACCGATATTCCTGAGTCCGTTTCGCTATTGCGCGGCCACAGCCGCCGTCGCAAACACATCCGCCGGCATCGGCCGGTGCAGCTTCCAAGTGATCGCCATCGGCTTCTCGCCTGCGTGTTGCACGTAGTCCACTTGGCCCAGACATGTGTACGGAACGGTCAACCCCGTCTCGTCCTCTGAAGTATCCCGCGTGAAAATAAGGATCTTTGACCCGTGCACGGCCCTGTCCAAATACCGTCTGCCCGTCGGGCTTCCGGGCGAGGTCGCGTTCTGCGACTCCCAGTGGAACAGCTCCGGGCTGATCGCGTAGTCCTTATACATCGTCGTCGCTGAGTGCTTCTTGTCGTCCTTATTGAGGGTGACAAAGAAGGCATCGGTGGACGTTGCCGGGCACCAGGCCACCCCCTCCCGATGCTGCACATTCTTTCCGAATTCCAATGACCCGTACTGCAACGCCGCCAGAATTTCCTCCCGTCGGTAGGTCGCGTGCGAGAGCAGCGGAACGTGCTGCAGCCCTGCTCCGAGGCTCTTAGCGGCATGTTTGGACGCCAAAACCCCGAGCTTCACGATTTGGCGGATCTCGCTGCACACAAACTGATAGCCGCGAAGGTAGTCCAAGCCAGCGTCGTACGACGGGAAACCGCCGCCGTCGTCCCAGAGCGTGTAGAACAGCATACGGGCGAAAGTCTGCTCCCGCATGCCGAGCGCTGCGTAGCGGGGTGCGTCGGGGCTTACTAGCGTCGAGTACGCCTCGGCACGTTCCGGATCGTCCACATGGATGAGCGCTGCCATACGTCCGAGGAGCCTTATCTCGTCGGCATCCGAGAGTTCGTGGATCCTCCCACTGAGAACTGCCTCCAGCGGCGAGAATCCCTCGATCAGCTCCGCCTGGCGGAGGTACCCTGTCCAGGAGTCCCTTGTCGAACGGTAAATCGACTTCACATCGTTTCCGGACTGCTCCAGATAGGCCTCCAGCTCGGTCTCCCCATACGATGCGATGTCCCGAACCAGCCGCGCCCGGTTAAACCGCAGCTGCGCCTTGATGTTGTCCAGCACTACCTTCTGAGCCACCCTGTCCAACACGATTTGCGACCCCGAGGGAAGGTACGGGAACTCATCCTCGACAGCCTTCTCCAGTTCCTTGCGCCCGTAGCCGGTGAGCGCCCGGTAGCGCAGATCAAAGCGGAACTCACGGCGTTGCTGGCCGATGAAATCCATGACGGTCAGCACCGCTTTACCCTCCGCACGGCGCAGCCACGTCCCAACTGCTGGAGGAAGATTGTGGCGCTCTGCGTGGGCCGGAGCATCAGGATAGTGTCCACCTGCGGCAGGTCCAGGCCTTCGTTGAAAAGGTCGACAGCGAAGATACAGTTGATCTCCTGCCGGCTGAGCCGTTCCAGCGCCGCGGCGCGGCCGGC
>NZ_DF952469.1:571238-578108 GCF_001263615.2 Arthrobacter sp. Hiyo1
CGTCGACCGCAACGGAGGCGATCCCGGCGCGGTTGAAGACCTCCGCCATGTAGTGGGCGTGCTGAACCGAGACGCAGAAGCCGATGGCCCGCATCTGGTCGGTGCTGGTGACTTTGTCTCGAAGTTCGCGGATCACCTTGGCGGCGCGGGCGTCGTTGCCGGTGTAGAGGTTGTTCAGCTGGCCAGCGTCGTAATTGCCGCGCTTCCATTCCAGTTGGCTCAGGTCGACGTCGTCGGAGACCCCAAAATAGTGGAAAGGCACAAGCAGGTCCGCGTCGAGAGCGTCCCAGAGTCGCAGCTCCGAGGCGGTTCGCCCGTCGAAGAACTGTTTCGCGACGTCGACTCCGTCGCCGCGTTCCGGGGTCGCGGTCAGTCCGAGAAGCTGCTGCGGCCGGAGGTGGTCCAGTAACCGGCGGTAGGTGGGCGCCATGGCGTGGTGGAATTCGTCGATAACCACGACGTCGAAGAAGTCCGGTTTCAGCTGTTCGATGCCGAGGGACGAAAGGGACTGTACCGATGCGAAGATGTGCTTCCACTCTTCCGGTTTATGTGCACCGACGTAGAGTTCACCGAAAGCACCGTCCTGCATAACGTCACGGTAGGTGCGCATCGCCTGTTTGAGGATTTCCTGGCGATGGGCAACAAAGAGCAGCTTCAGATCACGGCCGGCGGCCTCGTGCAATCTTTTGTAGTCAAGTGCGGCGATCACCGTCTTTCCGGTGCCCGTTGCTGCAACGACGAGGTTGTGGTTGAAGCCCTTGAGCCGCTCGGCTTCGAGGTCTTCAAGCATCTCCTCCTGGTGAAGGAAAGGCTGGACCTCCAGGCCCGTGAGTGCGTCCGGGGCGGACGTGCGTCGTCCGCCATTGCGCTCCAGTGCGGCGTCGAGTTTTTCGCCGTCACGCTCCGGGTCGTAGCTTTGGAAAGCCCGCTGTGCCCAGTAGCTGTCGAAGGTGATCTCAAACTTGTTCAGGAGTGCTGGCGTGCCGATGGAGCTGAGGCGGACGTTCCATTCGAGTCCGTCGAGGAGGGCCGCTTGGCTTAGGTTGGAGCTTCCGACATAGGCAGTGTCGAATCCTGAGTTCCTGCGGAATAGCCACGCCTTCGCATGGAGGCGCGTGGCCTGGGTTTCGTAGCTGATCTTCACCTCGGCCCCGTACCGGGTCACGAGCTCGTCGATAGCCCGCCGTTCGGTGGCACCCATGTAGGTGGTGGTGATGACTCTTAGGCGGGCACCGCGTTCCTTCAGTTGCTCGAGTGCGGGTTGGAGCAACCGGAGACCGGTCCAGCGGACAAAGGCGCAAAGAAGATCAACGGTATCGGCGGATTCAATCTCGGTTCGTAGCTCGGCTGCGAGGTTCGGATCGTCTTTGCTGTTTGTGAGGAGGGCCGAGTCGGATAGCGGCGTGGTGGGGCGGCGCAAATTACGGCGCTTTACAGTATCCGGGCGGTGGAGGGAGCGGAGCTGGGTGGGACCCGGTGCAATGCGGTCCGCATCCCGCAGTTCCTGAAGGAGTTTGTTTGCGAGGCCTACGCGTTCGGTGGGTTCGGCCGCGGCCAGACTTTTGCGGACGGCGTCGGCGACGTGGCGGGACAGGACATCCGCGCTTTCTTCATCTTCGACCGATCCAAAATGAGGTCGTAGCTGAGGAAACTTTGAGAGGTTTGTCATCAGCCTTTCGGTCTTGAGCAGTTCGTATAGACCTTCGGGCAATTGTTCAATTGCCGATCCCCCATTGGATGTGTTCACTGCGCCAGGGTATTTGGTGGAAGCGACAAAGACCAACAACTCCAATTGCGCGGGGTGTCATTTAGCACGGGCCAATGACCATCTCTGGGGGAACTCTCCGAAAGAGGTGTGATTCGGACCGCTCTGACAGCTGCCGGAAGGGAACTGGAAATCTTCTTGGACATGATGATGGCCAACGCGAGCGGTAACGCTCCTATCTGTTGGCCCCGCCTATGACTAGTGCGATAGAGGCGCTTGAGGATCTGCGGCGGGTGCCGCCGGGAGGGCGACCAAATGAACTATTCATGCGTGTGCTCAAGAACTGTGGAGACTGGTGGGACGTCACGCAGACTTGAAACGCGAGGCCACCGACTCACATGTAGCGGCGACATCAACATCGCCGGCTGTCTGCTCTGCAAGCACTTTGGCTAGTCGTTTCGGCCAGAGAACGTGAATGCCCCCGGTGACGAACGCGCCCCCTATCAGGGGCCAGTCGGCTTCGACGAAGCACAGCGCCCCGGTGACCGGCACATCTCCGGCGAGGTCGCGTACGAGCCCGACCTGTTTAAGCACCCCATCGACCAGTTTCGTGCAGTCGCGCCGGCCGACGAGGAGCTTCTCGACGCGTGGCCGAAGGATGCCGCCCTCGATCTTCAGCTCGGGCCGGCCCTTGTAGAGCTTGGCATCGATCACCCAGATCCCTTTGCGGGTTATAGCGATATGGTCAATGTTCGCCTTCGAACCGGGGATGCGGCGGTCATGGAGGACCGCGATGTCGTCGGCGACCAGGGAATCGAGCCGGGCCCCGAGTCGTTCCTCGCCGATCGCACCCTGGTCCCAGGCTTTGGTGCTTTGCCGCTCGCCAGAGAGCGCGACGGCGAGACCACCCAATCGGCCCCATTTCTCGCGGAGCCTCGCCTCATCATTGGCCTTGCGGCGCTCGTATTCACGCCGAGCCGACGACCCGGCTACTCCGGACGCGGCGGGCGATGAATCCTCAGTAGATGGTTCGGGTGGTTCGAGATCCAGGGACTTCGCTTCGGGGACGCATTCCAGGCAGCGGACGGTCTTCGTCTCGCTCTCATAGATTGCGTCGGTCCGGCCGGAAGAGAGACATCGCACAACCGACAAGCTCCGGCGTACCGGAGCCTCACTTGCTTCACGAGGATGCCCCCTGGATCGCTGGCAAGAACCCGGTCTGCTTATAGATCACGGCGGTTAGGCCGTGGATGCGTTTTGCCATGGCTCAATCCTCACCCGCGTCGGCGGTTCCTGCTAGTTTCAGTTCATGGGCGAGCTGAGAAAGATTGACGTCGACTTCAACTTCTTCGATGACACTCCGGCGGGTAAGGACCCCGACAGTCACAGCCCCACACTCCGGCGATACCACCAGCTCCTATGGAGCAAGGCGCTCCCTGACGGGCGGCCTTTCGAGCTTCACGCTGGGCGCGCTCGCTCACCGTACCTTGTGTATGAAGCAGACGACACGAGAATAGTTCTCGGAAGCGACACGATTGCGACGCGGCATCGGAGGAAACTGAGCCACCTCTACGCGCAGCTTCCAGGCGAGGTCAATGATGCGTTCCTGCGACGCTCGTACACGATCTGCGGCTTCATGATCTTCCCGGTCTCGCGGGGCAGTCTCAACCAGAATCGGGGCACTCATCCCCGGATCCAAGACCGATGGGACTTGACCCTTGAAGCGATCCGGCGCTTTTACGAGGGTGGCACGAGTCCTTTGGCCACGACGATAGATCGCCATGAAGGCTTCTTTGCGCTGTTCGGCTCCTTCGCCGGATACATCGATCATTTCCATCTCGGCGACTTCGTAGATGCCAATGGTGCAGTGCGCTTCTTGCTCCCCTTCGACAACTTCGTGTCGCCGGCGCTGCCCTCTGACCTGCCAACCTACGCGCGTTACCGCCTAGACAGTCTCGAATTATTTGAGGCACGCCGCCTGCGCATCCTTAACGCGACGAGGTAGCAGCCTCACACGAACACAGAGACCGAGGTCGGTCCGATTACAGGACGAGCCACGGCAACGACTGCCATTGCGGCCACTTCGCTCAGCCAGAACCGTAGTTGCCTTCTCAGCCCACTACCCAGCCACCGATTCCGCACCCAGCACCACATTCACCGGCGCCTCGCCAGCCAGCAGCAACGAGATCTGCTTCTGGATCAGCCGGACCATCCGAGGGAACATCGCGGAGCTTGCCCCGCCCACATGGGGCGTGATCAGCACACCAGGCACCGTCCACAAAGGATGGTCGGCCGGCAGAGGCTCCGGGTCGGTCACATCCAAAGCGGCGCGTAGACGTCCCGAGGACGTCTCCCGCAGCAAGGCTTCCGTCTCCGCAACCGGGCCCCTGGCCACGTTCACCAACAGCGCGCCGTGCGGCATGGCCGCGAGGAACCGAGCGTCCACCAGCCCACGGGTTTGCTCGGATAGGGGTACGCTGACCACCACGATCTCGTGCAGCGGCAACTGGTCATACAGAGTGTCGATGCCTAAGATCCGTCCGTGGTCATCCTCGCGTTCTCGGCTTGCCATCCGTGTCACGTGCGTTTCGAACGGCAAGAGCCTGGCTTCAATGGCCTTCCCCACTCCCCCGTAGCCAAGCAGGAGAACCCTACGGTCCGCCAAACTTGGGCGCAGGCCGTTGGCCCATGTTCCAGACGCTTGGTTACGCACAAACTCCGGAATCCCGCGCTGGCTGGCGATCATCATCCCCAAGGCGAGTTCCGCCGTCGACGTCTCATGGACCCCGGCCGCGTTGGCGAAAACGCAACCCGGCGGCAAGACGTCGGCGACGCCGTCGTACCCTATCGATTGGCTCTGCACGAGCCGGACCGGCACGCCATCCAGCGCCGTGAGTGCGTCCGGCCGGCCCATGTAGGGCGGCACCAGCAGGTCGAAGGTGTCCGCGGGGGCTGGACCAGTCAAGTCCCACATCACGAAATCGACGTCGGCGGAAGGTTCCATGGCGTCCAGGAGTTTCTGGTCGGGCAGGCACACCCGCAGCCGGGCCGTCACCGCGCCACCATCAGATTGACCTTCGCAGCACGCAGCGCAGTTCCGCTCATTTCTCTATTCCTGTTCCCGTTGCGGGTCGATTTAGCCAGACGGCATCTCGTGTTCCCACACCAATTTACTTTCCCGCCGCGGTCCGGCGGCCGGTTCGGACATCAGCACCGGTGGGGCCACGTCCGGGACAACGCGTGGGACCCGGTCCTATAGTGTGGCATGACCGGGAAGCAAGCCAGGATGAAGCGTCTGCTGACAACCGCCCTCGGGTGTGCAGTCAGCGCCGCTTTTGCTTCGATCGTCCTGCTGTCGCTCGGCTGGGAAAAACCCAACTCACTTCCCATTTTCTTCATCACTTTGGTGGCCGCTTGGCTTGTTTCGCCAGTGGCAACCCGCGTGATTGACCGGCTCAGATTCAAGCTATGGCGACGGCGCGGGTGGACGGAATTCTGGGTTCGCTCGCCCGAACCATTGCCCGGCGGCCTGGCCAACGGCTGGGTGCGGGGCCTGCTTTCCGTACGCGCACCGCTTGTTGACTTCGTGACAAATGAGTCCCGGGACGGATCATGGGTCAATCCAGCTACTTTCCTCGTCAATGGGCGCATCCCCGCGGACCGCGGGCACCTGGAGCTGTCGGATTTCGCGGAAGTCAACTTCGGCCCGGGATTCCGAGTGGTCTCACTCCAGACCACATGCGGACCATCGATGTGGCCGGGTACCCCGAAGCCCTCGACAAACTCGAAGCTGAGCTATTCGGCCAATCCGAGGTTGCCAGTCAGTAGGCAGGCCGCCCTGCCTGCCTCAACGTTGTCCCTCCGCTACTGACGTGCCTATAGTGGCCCTACCCGCACCCCTCCCTGAGCACCGTCCTGCCATCCAGCACGTTCTGCCACTTACAGGAGAGAACCCCATGGAAAACCGCACGCTTGGTTCATTGACCGTTTCTGCCCTCGGCCTCGGATGCATGGGCATGAGCGAGTTCTACGGCGAAGGGGACGACCGCGAATCCCTCGCCACCATCAACGCCTTCCTTGACGCCGGCGGCAGCCTGTTGGACACCGCCGATATGTACGGGCCCTTCACCAACGAAAAGCTCGTGGGAAAGGCCATCGCCGGCCGGCGTGACGACGTCGTTGTGGCCACGAAGTTCGGAAACGAACGGCGTGAGGACGGATCCTTCCTGCGCGTGAACGGCAGGCCCGAATACGTCCGCTCCGCCTGCGACGCCAGCCTGCAACGCCTCGGCGTGGACCACATCGACCTGTACTACCAGCACCGCGTGGACAAGACCGTCCCCATCGAGGACACCGTGGGCGCGATGGCCGAACTGGTCCAATCCGGAAAGGTCCGGCATCTCGGCCTTTCCGAGGCTGCGCCGGACACCATCCGCCGTGCCCACGCAGTCCATCCCATCACCGCTTTGCAGACTGAGTACTCCCTCTGGGAACGGGAACCCGAAACAAAGGTCTTCCCTGTGTTGGCCGAGCTGGGCATCGGATTCGTTCCGTACAGCCCCCTCGGCCGCGGGTTCCTGACGGGCCAATTGCGCAGCGAGGCGGACTTCGTCGAGAACGACTACCGCCGGCACTCCCCCAGGTTCCAAGGCGAGAACTTCACGCGCAACCTCGAGCTCGTGGACCGGGTGAAGGAACTCGCTGACCAAAAGCAATGCACCCCGGGGCAACTGGCCCTCGCATGGCTGCTGGCACAGGGCGAGCACATCGTCCCGATCCCCGGCACCAAGAAGCGCGAACGCCTGGCAGAAAACCTGGGGGCCACCGCCGTCGTACTCTCAGAAGAGGACCTGAAGCGCCTCGACCAGCTGGCCCCGGCAGGGTCCGCCGCGGGATCCCGCTACCCCAACATGGCGAGCATAGACACCTGAGCCCAGAAGCCCCCAAAGTACCCAGAAACAAAACAATCGGCCTGCGTGGATTACCACGCAGGCCGATCGTCTGGGAGCTAGAAGGGATTAGCCGTCGTTGCCGGCCGGGGTGCTGGTGGCGGTGTAGCCCTCCAGCTTGAGCGCGGCCTGGGCGTACTTCTGGGTGAACGTGTCGGCGATGTTGACCTTGGAGGTGTCAACGCCGATGGTCTTCTCCTCGTCGAAGATCGTCTT
>NZ_DF952469.1:579630-581896 GCF_001263615.2 Arthrobacter sp. Hiyo1
GGCACGCCGGGCGGAATTCTTAAGCTCACTCGCTTGTGCTTTTTCTTGCTCTTGCACGGGAGCACCCCTACTGATTGTGGTTGTCATGCTGCTACACCCGCCGATTGCTTGTAGGCGCGGGTAACTTCGTCCTTCAAGGACTCCCAGATCTGGCCCTGCAACTCCAGGAACCGCTCCTCGTGCCGGATCTTCTGGACATCTCCACGCGGCCTCGGCAGATCGATCTCGAAAACATCCTTGATGGTGCCGGGGCTGCTGGTCATGATGACCACCTTGTCCGCCAGCGCCACTGCCTCGTCGAGGTCGTGCGTGATGAAGAGGACAGAGGGGCGCAGTTCCTCCCAGAGCTGCAGCAGTTCGTTCTGCATGATGGCCTTGGTCTGCACGTCGAGTGCGCCGAACGGCTCATCCATCAAGAGGATCCGCGGGTTGTTGATCAGCGCCGCCGCCATGGCGACGCGCTTGCGCATACCGCCGGACAACTGGTGCGGGTAACGGTCCTCGAAGCCGGCCAGGCCCACGCGGCGCAGCCAATCCCTTGCGAGCAGGGTGGCTTCCTTCTTGGGCGTCCCGAGCAGGACCGGGCCGATCAGCACGTTTCCGAGAACGGTCTTCCAGGGGAAGAGCGCGTCCGCTTGGAACATGTAGCTGACGCCGTTGGTGATGCCGTCTACGATCTGGTCGTGGACCTTCACCGAGCCGGCACTTGGCCGCTCGAGTCCGGAAACCTGGGCCAGGGTGGTCGACTTGCCGCAGCCCGTCGGTCCGACGATCGCGCAGAACTCGCCGGGTTCGACCCTCAGCGTCACATCGCGGATGGCAGTGAACGTCTCGTTCTTGGGAGTGAGGTAACGCTTGGTCAACCCGACAATGTCGATGCCCGCGGCGTCCTCAGCCCTCTCGGCCCCGGGCGGCCGGTTGGGTGGATGGCATTCATTTGCTAAGACCTCTCTGTCTTACGGATCCCTTCCTTGGGAGTCCGACGAATTCGTGATGTGGATCACTGAAACTATGTAAAGCTTAGGAAGCGATCATCAGGCCCAGAAGTCTTCAGTAAGTTGTGCGCCTTAGCCGCAAAAGTGCACGTTTTGTGCGTTTTCTGCTGTCGCCTCACCTACCGAGGAAATGCCCGGGAAAGGAGCCAAAACGTTGATGAGGACATTGGTGGTTGACGACGATTTCCGGGTCGCCGGAATCCACGCCGCCCGGGTGGCCAGGGTTGACGGTTTCGAATGCGTCGGTCAGGTGTACACCGCTGCGGCCGCGCGGGAGGCGATCGAGCGCCTCAACCCGGACCTGCTCTTGCTGGATGTACACCTGCCGGACGAGGACGGGATCGCGATGCTGCGATCCCTGCAGGCCGCAGGTACCGACGTCGACTGCATCGTCATCACCGCGGCCCAGGACCTGGCCACCGTCAAGTCAGCGATGACAAGCGGCGCGGTCTACTACATGGTCAAGCCCTTCAGCTTTGACCGGCTCCGCACACAGTTGGAGGCGTACCGGAACTGGCGGCAGGAGCTGGATTCCGCTTCAACTGCCGACCAGGCAACTATTGATAGCCTCTACAACGCGCGCTCTGCCGGGGTCAGGCCCGCGGCCCCGGCGCCTCGCCTGCAACCCACCATGCAAAAAGCGTACGACGCCGTCCGCGCCGCCGGGGGGTCCCATCAGCGCCGCTGAAATCGCCGGACAGCTCGGTGTCAGCCGCCCGACAGCGCAGCGCTACCTCAGTGTCCTGGAGCAAAAAGGTCTTCTCGTTTTGGACCTCACGTATGGCGGCACCGGCCGCGCTCAACTCCTACACGGTGAGTTGAGCGGGCGGCCGGCTACCTTGTGACTACTTGGTGCTGACTACTCGGCCGCTACGGGCTCGGCCTGCTTCACAAGGGCAGCCTCGAGGTTGATCTTCACCTTGTCGCTCACCAGGAAACCGCCGGTCTCCAACGCTGCGTTCCACGTCAGCCCGAAGTCCTTGCGGCTGATCTCGGTTTCGGCGGAGAACCCGGCGCGGGTCGCGCCGAAAGGATCAACCGCGACGCCGGTGAACTCAACTTCCAGCTCCACCGGCTTGGTGATCCCCCGGATGGTGAGGTCGCCCGTGAGGGTGTAGTCCTCGCCGTCGCCCTCTACGCTGGTGGCCCGGAAGGTCATCTCCGGGAACTTCTCGACGTCGAAGAAGTCGGCGCCGCGGACGTGGCCGTCCCGGTTGGCATCGCCGGAGTCGAAACTCGCGGTCTTGACGGTTGCGTGGAGGGACGCGTCC
>NZ_DF952469.1:583048-584712 GCF_001263615.2 Arthrobacter sp. Hiyo1
CTCGCGCACGCGGGCCTCGGCGCTCGCTTCCGTGAAGCGGCCGCGGACCTTGCTGATGCCCGCGTGCCGGACACTGAAGCCGATCTCGCTGTGGGACATGTCCAGCAACCAGGTGCCTGAAGTCAAACCTGCGGGAAGAGTCATTTTTGGATCTCCTGATTCGAAAGAATTTCGCGTGGATCGATCCCTTCCACCCTTGTTGAGCCTCGGCATGAAGTCAAGGATTCTGGTGCGATCCGGCCGTTGCCTAAGCCACGTGTGTAGCCAATCCAGCCAGGAAGTCCTCGGTGAACCGCCTCACCCCGTCCCACTCGGTGTAGACGTAGTCGCGCGAGGTATCCGTGTCCAGGCTGCCCTTGTCGCGGGCGATCTTCTTCATCATGGCGCGTTTGAGGAAACCGTAATGGGTGTAGAGGAGGGCGCCCCTGAAGAGGCCCACGTGGGCCGGACGCCACCCCGTCTCAGCCTCGAACTTCTCCACATAACCCTCGGCGTTCACTTCATCGCCCTGGGCGGCAAGGCTGACCGAGAAGAAGGCGGAGGGAAGGCGCTGAAGCGCGGCCGTGTTCTTCCGGACAAAGTCCCGGACATAGCCCTCGTGCTTGCCCACATGGACGGACGCCCCCACCAGGACGCGTCGTAACCGTCCGGCAAGGTATCCCCGGACTTCTTGATGTCCGCCGTCAGCACCTCGTGGCCATGGCCACGAGCGACGTCGGCAATATATTCAGCAATCTGGGCCGTCTGTCCTTCAACGGTCCCGTAAGCAATGTAGATGTTGGCCATATGCCAGTCTGTCCCGGCTCCGGGCGGCCGTTATAGGGTCCAAGGTCCTCCGGATATTCAACATGCCTCCCCTTGACTGGCGAGCACCGTCGGCAGAGAGTGTCACATGTGAGGCGTGATGCCGTTCGGGAGTATCTGGCGAGTGCCCTGTGGGCGATGCCGACCTGCGCCGTCGTCGTCGCGATCATCGCGGGCGCGGGCCTTTCCGCGGTGCAGCTCGACACTACGTCACCTTTCGCCGTCCTCCTCTTCCAAGGGACATCCGACGACGCGCGGAACCTGCTCATCGGGATCGCGAGCACCATGGTGACGGTCATCGCCGTCGTGCTCGGCCTCACTGTGGTGGCACTGCAGCTCGCGTCCACGCAGTTCAGCCCGCGGCTGCTGCGGAACTTCCTGCGCGACATACCCAACCAGGTAACCCTCAGCGCCTTCGTGGCCACATTCGCTTACAGCACGGCGGGCCTCTACACGGTAGGCATCGCCGCCGGACAGCGCACCCAGGACTACCCTCGCCTCGCCGTGAGCGGCGCACTCCTGCTGCTGTTCGTGAGCATGGTGATGCTTGTCTTCTTCGCCCACCATCTGTCCCACTCGATCCAGGTGGACCAAGTCATGAAGGGCGTTGAGAAGGCCACGCTGAAGGTGATCGCGCGGTCGTTCGTCCCTGGTAATCCCGGAATCCGCATGCCAGACCCGCCGCCCGGCGCCACCGCTTTGCTGGTGCCGCAGTCCGGATATGTCCAGGCATTCCATGCCGAGGCGTTCGTCGAAGTGCTCGCGAGCCGAGGCCTCACGGCCCTGATGGTGCCCATGATCGGCCGGCACGTCGTCGCGGGTTCCCCCGCTCGCCTGGGTGTGGGAGACCACCGGCGAGC
>NZ_DF952469.1:586113-594313 GCF_001263615.2 Arthrobacter sp. Hiyo1
GCGCGGCCTCCACGGCGAGGCCCAGCGTGATGGTGGCCGACCGATGCCGACGGGTCGAGCCACGAGAGTGAGCTGGCCGAAACGCCGCTTCCCGTCATTGTCGAGCTGCCCGACGCTGGGCAACCGCCGAGGTCGCCGCTTCCACACCGGTGGCCATGGCCATGCGACCGGGAACGCAAGCACCACGGCAAGGACCGGTGGATGCCCGGGAGCGCCGGCGATCGTACTGAGCGGTTTAGGTGCTGCGCCCAGGCCGTAGAGAAGGACGACAACGGAAACGACGATAAAGGCCATTGTCATCGCCGCGAAGACCAACCTGCCAAGGTGACCGAACCAGGTCGCCGCACCGACGAGGACCACCAAGCCGAGTCCGAGCAACAAACGCCAGGGAGCAAGGGCGGGGAAATAGGCGATCACCGCCGAGGACCCCGCCGAGACGCTGATCGCGATAGTGAGCAGGAAATCCACCACCAGCGCGCCGATCGGGATGAAGGACCAGCCGTCTCCGAAGGCCTCACCCACCGCGGCCGGCGCCCCGCCACCTCTCGGGTAGCGCGCGACGAGTTGCCGGTAGTTCACGATCACCAAGGCGACGATGGCTACCACCAGGACCATCGCCGGGACCAGCAACGCCAAATCCCCGTCCAGGGCGCGCAGGGCCGCTTCTATGGCGTACGCGACGGAGGAGACGGGGTCGGCCATCACCGCGAAGGCAAACGCCAAGAGCAGTGCGGTGCGGGAACGCAGGCCTCTTCCCAGTCCACCTCCTGGGGACGTTCCGCTCGGAATTTTCACTGGGACCTCCGGTTCCATGACAGCCTTATCGAGCTGCCGACCAGACTTCCCGGCTCACCTCCGAATGCCTCCCGCCCGCAGCTAGGAGCGCGGGCGGGAGACGCTATCGCGGAATCGCTACTGGGGAATAGCGCCGATCTGCTGCATGAGGCTGAGGGTGTCAGTAGATCCCCAGTGCTCGGCAACCTTGCCGTCCTCGACGCGGATGATGTCGGTCCCGCCGAATTCGACGGTGTTGCCCGACGCTGGAACGCCCGCCATGTCCCCGCGGTGCGTACCCGTCATCACCACGTGGCACGCCTCCAATCGTCCGTCAGTCAGCCACGGCTCTATCGTCTTGACCTTAATGTCCGGGAACGCCGCCCGGATGGCGGTGACGAAGAACCGGACGCCTTCCTTCCCAGGCGGTTGCCCGGGGAGAGCCTCTTCGTGGTCCACCAGGTTGTCCGTCGCCAGTTCATCAATGAGATCGAGGTTTCCACCCTCGATGATTTCCTTGTAAAAACGCCCGATCAGTCCAGTGCCATCAGTCATTTCCGTCTCCTTAATGAACGAGACCGTCCCATTTTTTCCCCCGCACTTACATCCCGACGCCGGGCACCATCCCCGGTGCAACGGCGATCGCCACCGCGATCAGGGCCAGCCCGACGGCGACCAATCGGTTGGCGATCCGTCTCCACGGAAGCATCTTCTCCAAAGCAATGAATGCCCCCACCACAGCCATCCAGCCGACGCTCATCACGCCGAGCGCGAAGAGTGCCACCATCAGCGCCCAGCAGCAGGCAACGCACCATGCACCGTGCTCGAGTCCAAGACGCAGCGCGCCAAACCGTCCATAGCGGATGCGGCGCAGGATGAAGTCCATCGGCGTCCGGCATTTCATCAGGGAGACGTTCTTGGCTGGCGTGAGTTGGTAGACGGCCGCCACAAAAATCACTCCGGCCGCCAAGTAGCGACCGCCCGGATCGGAGGAAAACAATCCGGGGATGAGGGACGCGACCATCGCGTAGAGCGCGTACGCGGCGAGGCCGAAGATCGTCCAGGAGATCAGGTAGCCGGCCACGAAGACTGCCGTGGAGCCTGCCGGGGCATAGCGTCCGGTCTCCCGACGGTGGTGGGTGATCCGGGCGTAAGCAACCACCATGGGCGCCACCGACGGAAACATCATGGCCGCCAACATGACCACCCAGGTGGTGAGGAAGAAGCCAAGCGGTCCCGGATCTGTCCAACGGCCCATGTCCATCCCGGATGTTTGCACCGCAGAAACGATCCAGCTCACGGCCGCGAGGATCAGCAATACAGCAACCAGACCGGCTTCGCGTGGATCCATCCTGAAAGCGGTGGCTCGCGGCGTACCGGCCGCCACAGCTCCCCGAATCAACTTTCTACGAGGCAGGTTCCCGGCTGTCATGCCCTGCCCTTGGGGGCGCCTTCAGCCATTTCGCTTGCGTAGGCGAACTCTCCGCTCTCGCCGTAGATCCCATCGAAGTCCAGGCCGAAGAGATCCGAGTGACCGGGCGCCTTCCCGATCATGTAGTCGGACGCGAAGGCGTACATCGCGTTCTTGACGGTAGTGACGCTGCCACCCGGTCCGGGCAGCGTTTCCAGTGCGTAGTTCACACTGTCTCCCACCGAGGCGGACGGGTTATCGCCATCCGAGAACGCGACAGCGGCCCGCTGCACGCCCAGCCATTCGCCGTACAGGGCCGCCAGATCCCCGAACGGTCCGCCGACCTCGCCGTGCAGGATGCTTTCAAGGGCGGTCGTCTGCCCATCGGAAGCGCCTTCATCGACGACGACGCCGATCTTCCAGCCGCCCGCTGTGAGGTTCGACGGGAAGAAATTGACGAAGGCGAAGTCGACACCCGAAAGGTCGGTGTCATCGAGCTTCCCGTTCGCAACATGGAACACTGCCACGCCGCGGCATTCGCCGTTGGCACTGTTGGGTCTGCCGTCCACCGGACAGGGACAGATCAAAGCGCAACTGCAATTGGCAACATATTTTCCGGACATTTCCCAAGACATTGAGGACTCTCCTCGCTAGTTCATTCGACTAGCGGAGCTCCCCCAGAGGCAGCGCCGAAAACACTCACTATGAGACCCACGAACCTCGTAAGGCCGAGATTATTCCCACCGGATAGGGGTGTCAACAAGCTCTGCTAAGCCACAACGCGAGCGTCTCAAAGAAGCCCTTCAGTTCCCCGTGGCCGGGACCACGCCCCCTGTTTCGAGGCGGACCGGGTAGCCGAGCCGGCTTCGTAAGCGGCGGCAAGGGCACTGCTGTCTGCGCCCTCTGAAACAGTGGCCACCACATGGGATCCGTCATTGGCCATCCCGACGACCCTGACTCTTACATCTTCTGCTAAAAGGGTTCCCGCCCGGTCCATGGCAGTTCCCGGAACGCACGCTGCGGAACGGAGCGAGATATCAACGCCGGGGAGTTGGTCGCGCAAAAGTGCGATGCGGTCGTTCTCCGGGCCGTGCCACGTGATGACGAGCTTCCCCTGTCCAAGGGCGACTGACCCGAAGTTGGGGTCGCCGCTCAACTCTTTGGTGAGGAGGCTTGCCGCTGACGCCAGCGCCCCGTCCTGCGGTGCCGCTTCGGTAATCTGGACCGGATCCGTAACTCGTATTGAGCCGGCATGACGTTGGACACCCTTGTCGCACGCAGTCAACGCGTCTCCGCAGATCAGCATCGCTGAAACTATGCCTGCATTGCTTCTCCAACGCACAACACCCGCCAGCTACAAGGCCCTCACGAACGATCTAACAAGGAGATCACCGGGACTGTAATTCTCTGCCCACAATGCGAAGCTCTCGTTGATCGCAAGCATGTACAACTTGGCGCGGAAGGTGCCTTCGTAGGTGCCGTTAAGTCCCAATGAAATAAGGGGATAGAAGTCCTTGTGCTCATCAAAGCTGGCAAAGATTCCTTCCAGAAGCTTCTGGCGGTCTGGACTAAGGAACCACTCCGACGGCGCATCAGGCTTCGACTCTGCATATCTTGGGTCCGCTTCCTCCCACGAGTCGAGCCATTGCGCAGGGGTATCGAGCACAGCAGTTACTTCGATCCTCATCCCGCTTAGAACGCCTCGGATGGTATGCCAGGAACCCTCTAGGTTGCCAAGCACGGATTCACCAGTTTCAAGGCCCGTGACCCTGATTCTTAGTGTTGTTGTGTCCATTTGAGCCTGCTCGGGCAAACCGATATGCGGTTCATCGGGGTGCATTCTCGGCCGCACATAAGCACGTCCGTCGGCTCCCGTGAACAGGCGACCGCGCGCTTCGACCAAGCTTCCGTCTTGGACAGAAAGCAATTGCTGGCCGCTGTTTGATGATCTGTTTCTATTCATAGGGCGTAGTTACCGCACGGAATCAGGAACCAACACCCAGAGCGACCAGCGGCCGGCGTTGAAGGTGCCGGGACGATTCTGAAGACAGTCATAGTCACGAATATAGCCGTGCATGCTCAGGACTGCGAAGGAAGCCCTTTTACACGTCTCTTTACTGTAGAAGTTGTCTTGCCAGACGTTCCAAACAAGGGCAACCTGCGGCTCCATGGTTGCATCCACAACGGCGCCAGCAAAGCCCGTAGTCGGGGCGGCGGTGGCGATACCGACGCTGGTGCCCGAAAAGGCCAACACTGAAGAAAGCGCGATTGAGCCAAGTGTCTTGCGGAAATTGAACAATAACGGATCTCCCCCAAAAAGGTAAGCCAAAAGCTTGTTCATCAACAATATTTGCAATCAATATAAAAAATCAATAGCCGATGGAGGACTTTAATTTTAAGGTCAGAACCAGAATTGATTTTTGCGTCCGTGCGGGCTTCGCTAATACTCAATTCCGGCTTTGGGACCACTCAATTTGAGGTCCTTACATACTCAATTTCGAGTACTCACCACTCATTAAAGGCAAAACGCTTGACACCGGCAGATTGGGAGTGAGTCAAGCCCCAACTCAGGCAGGGCCCGTACTCACCGTGGCGGGCGCAGCCGAGGAGCTACAGCCGGGCGTCCAATTATCCGCCGTTTGTTTGGGAGTTTCGAGCGTGCGTATGAAGGGACTGGCGCGTAGTGGTTCCGGTCTTGGCAAGGGCCCTGGAGATGTGGTTTTCCACGGTCCGGGGACTGATCCCCAGGAGGGCAGCGATTTCTGGGGTGCGTTGGCTGCCTGCCAGGAGGGCAACTTCCCTCTCGCAAGGAGTCAGACCCTGGGGATGCCCTCCCATGTCGAGGGTCAGTTGTACCCCTTTTGTGCCGGGAAGCGGTTTTCGAAAGTTGAGATGATCTGATGAAAGGTCTTGGCCACTCCCCGGTGGCGTTTGAAGAGGTGATCCTTCACCACGCCTTTCAGCAGCCTGGTGATCGCGGGAAGGTCGGAGTCGGCTTCATATTGGTCCAACAGCATTTTTAGCAGTTGGTGGTCGCGGTCACGGACGGCACCGGCGATGGCGATGAACTTGGCATGCGATGTCACCGCGTTCTCTTGCAGTAACCGTTGCGTGATCTCCAGGATCTTATGCCCGGGATAGAGGGAAAGCATGAACAGTGAGGCATACACGGCTTCGGTGATGTAACCCCGGTCTAGTTGTTGTTCCAGAAGGTCGGCAGCCTTTTCATCAAATTCGGCTGGATCGGCGTATTTCCGGGTAACGAGCTCATAGACCGCTTTTCCGGTTCCAGGCAGGGGCCCGATGTCGGCGACGTCTTTGCGCGCCTGAATCCCCAGCGAGTGGACATTCTTGCTGGAGAGCGAGTCCACGGACAAACGGCTCCATGCCAGCGGCAAGGTCGAAGCCATCTGCTGAATCAAGGGCCGGAGTGCAGCTTGGGCGTCGAAGCGGTAGAGCTCCAGAATGCCCCGGCTGACCTGCAGAACGCCGCTCTCCGGGTGACGGCTGCGGAGCCCGCCCAGGGTTTCGTCAAGGTTCACAGGCATTCGGTCAAAGGACGCCTCGAGGTAGAGCGCGAACGCTTGGGCTTCTGCCTTCCAATCGGGGTGAGCTTCGCCGATCGCTTGGAGCATGTCCGTCGCCGCAGCTAACTGGCCGCCATTGACGATGGCCCACGGCGCCCGGGTCATGGCGACGAAGAAGTGATCGCCGGAATCAGCTCCTACAGCCTCAGTTTCGCTGAAGACTTGTTCGATGCGTGAGGGATCGATCGGACCGCCCCAGTAGAACTTGAGGAACGCTGCTGCGCTGGACATGGTCTTTTCGGACGCATTTCGAGGCTGTCCAGGATGTCTGCCTCAACTATCTGCATGAGGGGCCCCAGCGGCCGGGCTCCCACCACGGACAGGGTATGCAGAGCCGTCCGCTCATCGGCGCTTAGTCCGTGAAGTAGTTCCTGGACGGTGCTCTGGAGATATTCGTTCCAGAGTGTGTGCCCGCTCATGCTCCACTGTCCGTCAAGGAGAACAAGCTGCTCGCTCAGCTCCGCGCTTTGGGCGATCCTGACCACGAGCCGCGGGTTGCCACCGGATTTCATGAGCACGGCGGTGGTCAAATCCACGTCCGGCGGCGACCCGAGCGTTTGGGCCAGGAGTTTGTTGACTTGATCGTAGTCAAGAGGACTGAGTCGCATCGTTGTCTCCGGCCATCGGGCAGGCGTGAACACGGAGGCCATTGAATACAGTGGGGCATCGTCCATCGTCACCACCAGCGGCCGTTCGGTCCGCCTCTGAACAATGTCGATGACTGCCACCGATTCCTTGTCGAGCTCATCGATATCGTCAACAACTATTGCCCTGGCGCCTCGCTGCGCCAACTGTTCGGCGAGCACGTTCGCGACTCCTAGCGGCCCATTCTCTTGCCCGCGCCCTTCCAGTCCGAGTGCGCCAATCCCTGCGAACGGAGTATCATTCAGAAGCGGCGAGCCCGAGAGGCTGTAGACCGTGAACCCGGCCTTTTCGAGGCCAGCGGCGATCGACTCCAGGACCGTTGATTTTCCGCTTCCGGGGCCGCCGACGATCCGAACACTGACACCGCCAGCCACGTAGCCAAGTGCCCGCCGGACTTCCTCTTCGAACACTTCGCAACTCCTGACGCAGACACCCCAGCTTTGAAATATGAGCCTAGTGGCATTCCACATCCGAGGAGAGCGCCCCAGAGCCCTAGCCTGACAATCTATCCAACGCTACGGGCGAAAATGATCACTGAGTAGGCATTGCACCGAAAATGAGTGGGGAAGGTGCGTCGGAGTAGGTATAGGGGTTTGTCGACCCGCAGCGGGTATCGGAGCGGCGCGATGGGAATTACCCCACTGCCCCCGGCTTCCGCCAAGCCAGCGCCAACACAAACACCACCGCGCTCAACCCCAGCATCACCAACACCATGAGCCCCCAGTTTGCCTGGTTCACGCCGGGACCGTACAGCACACCAATGAGCACCGTCGCCGTGATGGCCCCGAGGTATCGGCACGTCTGGAAAATCCCGGCCGCCACTCCCCTATCCTCAGGCCGCGCGGACACATACAAACCTTGGTTCGATGCCGTACTGACCACGCCATATGGCACACCCATCAGCGCCGTGAGCACGAGCACCAGCGGCGGCCAGAAGGACAGCGTCAACACTCCGAGCGCACCGGAAGCCAGCGCCAAAAGCACGACGCCGGCGATCATCACGGACCGCACGCCGAACCGCTCAATGAACCGCACCGTCACCGGCGTCATGAAAACCGACATGGCAGCAAGGGGCAGCATCAGCAGGCCGACCACGCCGGCGTCGTACTTTCCAGCCTGCTGCAGCAACTGCGGAAGGCCGAAGAACGCAAAATAGTAGACCGCACTGAACACCGCGAAACCCAAGTACAACAGCAGCAGCGGCCGGTTCCGGCCGAGCAGCCGCAAGTCCAGGAACGACGGACTGAACCGGAACTCGCGCCACGCGAACAGCCCCGCAAGGACAACCGCGACGGCGATGAACCACCAACGATAAGCCGGCATCACGTTAAGCAGCGCCATCATCGCGAGCGTCAGTGAGGCGATGAACGCCAGGATGCCCGGAATGTCGGAATCGCGCAGGAGTGCGGAGAGTTTGCCGCTTTCGCGTCCGACGTCGGGCGGCGCCACGCGCTGCACCACAATGAGGGCCAGAAGCGAGATCGGCACGTTGATCGCGAACAGCGCCTGCCAGCCGACCAGGCTCACCAGGAGGCCGCCGACGACGGGTCCCACCGCCGCCGCCGACGTGTTCGCCATCTGGATCCGCCCCAAGGGTCGGGTGGAGCTGATGTTCGCCTGCCGGCTGAGCGTCGAGACCATGACGACGGCGCACGGGTACGCCGTCGCGGTCCCCACTGCCATGAGTGCGCGGGTCACGCAGACCAGTGCGAAGTTCGGCGAGAACGGCGCCAGAAGGCAGGAAATGGCGACCACCGCCATACCCGAAGGTGAACAACCTTCG
>NZ_DF952469.1:595057-596632 GCF_001263615.2 Arthrobacter sp. Hiyo1
GCGGTGCCCGGACGGCCGCCGTTCACGCCGACAATTCCGAACGCCTGGCCGGAAGGAAGTCCGCCACCACATTGGGGCCAGGAAATGTCGCTACCCAAGGAGATCCCAGAAACTTCCATGGGAGCGGCATTAGCGGCGGATAATGGTGTGGCGGTCGTAGCTAACAAGAGGCAAGCAACGGCCATGATTTTTGCAGTTTTCATGATGTGCGTCCTTGGCATGGTTCAGGGCCCTGCCGGGGTTGGTACTGCCGCACATTGCATCCCAAAAGCAATGGCAGTGAGCCATCTTCGGCTCACTACGGATCCTACGGACGGGCTTCTGGGCAGCCTTGAGTGATCTCTACTGGACTTGGTTAACGAATTTGCGAGTAAGTGGCGTGGTGCACTTGGAGTACAGCTCAGACGCCGGAGTACTCAGCTCTGCGCCAGACCTCGGTCAGGAAGCGACGAGTCCATCTGCGACTACCGCCAGCATTGATGCTGCCGCATCGGCGGGAAGTTCGCTGTTATCCACTACCGCGGCCACGCCGCCGACGAGCCTGCTGATCTGCATCGCATCGACTCCGGGGCGCAAGGCCGAGTCCAACGCTTCGATCACGCGCTGATTGGCGCCGAGGTAGGTCTGGCACTTCGCGGCAAACGGGGATCCGGGGTCGCCCAGCGCTGCGGTGATCCGCGCGGCGGCGCCTTTGTGTTCTGTCAGCATCGACGCATAGTCGGTTAGCCAGCTCAACAACCGTTCCCGTGCGGGGGCGTCGAGGGACAGTGCCCGGTCGACGGCGGTGCGGACCTTCTCGGCCCACGCCTCGAGGACCGCGTCGTACAACGACTCCTTGGTGGGGAAGTGCCGGTAGAGCGTGCCGGGTCCCACCTCGGCCGCCTTGGCTACTTCGTCCATCGAAACGGCTTCGAAGCCTTTGACGCGGAAGAGTGCACGCGCAACCTCCACGATCCGGTCGCGGTTGCGTTGAGCGTCAGCGCGCACAGAAACACCTTTCGATTCACCCTTGAAAAACGGAGAGTGTCTCCGTATAGTTCTAAACGGAGCAACTCTCCTCTTAGTGTACGTCAGCCCCCTCGGCTAGAACAGGACACCTCCCATGACACCCACAATCGCCACACGCGCCCCAGCCGGGATCGTTACATCCGGCCGTCGCGCCGGCAGCATTGGCCTCTGGCTGGTCATGCTGGCCCAACTCATGCTTGTCCTCGACGCGACCGTCGTTAACGTCGCGCTCCCCCACATCGCCACCGACCTCCACTTCGACCGGGCCGAGCTCAGCTGGGTCCTGAACGGCTACGCCGTCGCTTTCGGCGGCCTCCTGCTGCTCGGCGGACGGATCGGAGACGTGATGGGCCGCCGTCGCACCTTCCTGGTGGGCGTCGCAGCCTTCACGCTCTTCTCCCTGCTTGGTGGCCTCGCCACCTCGCCCCTCCTCCTTGTTATCGCACGCGCGCTCCAGGGCCTCGGCGCCGCATTCGCCGCCCCGAGCGTTCTGGCGCTCATCACCACTAGCGCAAAGGACGACGGCGCGCGGAACCGGGCGCTCGCCCTGTTCTCCGCCATTGCCTC
>NZ_DF952469.1:596657-597472 GCF_001263615.2 Arthrobacter sp. Hiyo1
GGCGCAGGCACCACCAGTGCGACCGCGATCATCGACGAGTTCAGCGGATTCAGCGCCGTCCCGAGACTCAGTGCAGCGATCGCTAGGCCGGGGCGGGGTTTGTTGGTCACGTCCCTAAGTCTGGTCCATCGTTGCCTGAGGTCACGAAACGGCGCGTCACGAACCTCGCTGCCGGGCCCTCAGCTCTGCGCTACGGACAGTACCGGCTTCTTTTTGCCGCTGGCGTCTTGGGTCAGCGTCGGGGCCGGAGGCTTCGGCGGGGCCACTACGGGAGCAGGTGCCGGTGGTGGTGGCGGCGGTGCGGGCGGAAGGCAGGAGTAGTTGTAGTCGAAGTCCGTGGTGAATTGGGTGAGCACAACCACGCCGCCAGCAGTCAGGGGCGGGGCCGAGCAGAGTTCCGCCGCAGTCTCTGGTGATGTTGCTCCGGCAAGCCAGCTCTTAAGTCCGTTCAGATTGCTGTCGGGATGAAGCTGGCCGGCGATGAGCCCGAACTGGTACGAGGTTGAGTAGATGCCAACCTGGGCGCCGATGCTTTGCAGGAACGCGGCCATGCCTTCAATGTCTGCGGCGTTGGCCACGGTGTCCCAAGACCATGCATTCCCGGTCTCCACATCCAGCCACCACAGGCGCTTGGCGGGATCGGGCACGCCGTACCGGGTGACGGCGTCGAAGGCCATTCCGTAACCGTAAAGGTAGGCGCACGCCGCCGAAGCTGACCCGTCGCAGCTCCCATACGGGTTGGGCCCGGCCAGACCCACCTCCGCATCGGATCCGGGCCACCACGCGCCATAGCCCGCGGGATTGGCGGTGTTGAC
>NZ_DF952469.1:600273-602501 GCF_001263615.2 Arthrobacter sp. Hiyo1
GGACCCTCTTCATCACGTGCCGATCGCGTCGTCGTCCTCATTGCGGTGCCGCGCCTGGTCGCGGAAACTCCCCGGCGGCCCGGACGCTTCGACATCCTCGGAGCCGTGACCGCCACTGGCGGCGCCATCGCCATCGTGTGGGGTCTCATTCAAGCGGGCGACGTCGGATGGTCCAGCCGCGCACGATCGGCGGCCTGGTTGTCGGGGCCGCACTGATCGCAATTCTCGCCGCTACCGAGCAGAGGGTGGCCCACCCGCTGCTTCGTCCGCAACTGCTGCGCAGCCCGAGCCGAGTGGCGGCGCTGGCAGCGATGGCAGCAACCTACGGCGGGATGCTGGCCATGTTCTTCCTCATGGTCCAGTACCTCGAAGACGATCTGCACCTCACGCCCATGGTCACCGGACTGGCGTTCCTGCCGATGCCGCTCAGCATCTTCGCGATGTCGCGCATCGTCCCGCGCCTGCTCGAGCGCTTCGGGGCCGTCCGGCTGGTCATCGTCGGTACCGCTCTCCGCGTCGTCGCCTTCCTGCCGCTGACGCAACTGAACACGGACACCCCGCTCGCCCTCGTTTTGCTTGCACTGCTGGGCACTGGAATCTCGGCCGGCATGACGTTCATGCCGCTCACCACGCTCGCGCTGCGCAACGTCGAACCCGAGCACGCAGGGTCTGCGTCCGGACTCTTCCAGACGATGCAGCAGCTGGGCGGAGCTGTCGGCCTGGCCATCGTGGCTTCGATCTACGCGGCCTTCGCGATCCCCGGCGACTTCCTGACCGGCGGGCGGGCCGGGTTCTGGTCTGCAACTGTCCTGTCCGCGCTCGCGCTGGCAGCCGTCCTGGGGTTGATCTTCAAACCCCGGAAAGCTGTATGAACGGTCTTTACCGGCCGCCTAGGCCTTTGGCGTAGGCGGCCTGACCCGCATGCTGAAGGCAATCCGCAATCGTGCTGACCAGGCGCACGCCGAGAGTGACGGGCGGATCCCAGCGGGTGTCGACGATGCGATCAAGGTCCGTGTCACCGAGCGTTTTCAGGAACGCAACCGTCTGCCGGTGCACGGCGTCGTAGTATTCGAGCAACAGCTCCGGCGGAGCTTGAACCGCATCGACTTTATCGCTCGAGTGGCCATAGCCGGTGTCGCGTTCGGGTAGCGGCAGCCTGAAGCGGCCGGCAAACTCCTGCGAAGTCCACACCTGTTCGACGCCGGCGGCGGACGCGACTTGGACGTCCTCCACGCGGCTGAGGTGCCAGATCAACCACGCAATCGAGTTTCCGCTGCCGGCGGGCCGGCGGATCAAGGACTCGTCGTCGACCCCTTCCAGCGTTGCGGCCACGACGTCACGGATCCGGCCAAAGGAATCCAGCAGCAGTTCGTTGGATCTCATCGCGTCCTTTCAGTGGTGCGTTGGCTACGCCTACCACCCAATCAGAGCCCGAACCGCCTGGGCAACCTGTTGTGGGGTTCGTGGTCCCGTCGGCACCACATGAGTTTCGATTTGGGTCTCGCTCAGGATTTCATCGAGCTCCACGCTGCGATCCAGGTGCCAGGTCAGCTCCTGGCCGTTCGGCTCGTGTCTGTTTCGAGGTCAATCACGGCGTTGCTGATTCCGTCGTCGGCGAGAAGCCAGTGCAAGGCTTCGCCGGTGCTCGTCTTGCCGGCACCAACCGTGCCGTTGAGGAAAACACTCTCAAGGTCCATAGCCATCCAAGGAGTCTAGGCAGCAGATCGGGCGCACCCTGCCCGGGTATTCAAAATGACCACGTATGCAGCGACGGGAGGCGATCCGCGGGCATAAGCTACAAGCAGAACGTCTCTTCCGACGCCGGGGAGCTCAAATGGACACTGAATTCGCTGATGTCATCGGTCATGATGTCACGACGATCACTTGCCTGTGCGGAAACACCGTCAGCAAAGAGGGATTGATTCAGGCCAATTCGCAAGGCCTCCCTGTTTTCGCCGGGGCCGACAAGCCCGTCCCCGCCGGACTCGCCCCGTGGCCCGACGATGAGGACCTCTACACCTTGTGTCCGTCCTGCGGCCGGGTTTACCACGACACCGTCATTGAAGCGACAGGGACCGCCCCCGTGGCCTTCCAAGTTGACGTCACCGCCGGCCCGATCGCCGAGGCGATCCGGGTTCACTGGGAGCTCAGCACCTGATTCTTGGGACGTGTTTTCCTTGTTTCGCTTGTCGCGACGCCGAACGGCCGTGCGGGAGGTAAAAATGTCA
>NZ_DF952469.1:603946-616611 GCF_001263615.2 Arthrobacter sp. Hiyo1
TCCACCCCACAGTCATCCGCAAGATCGCCTGCGACGCGGACATCATCCCCGTCCTGCTCGGCAGCGACAGCCGCGTCCTGGACATCGGCCGCACCACCCGCATCTTCCCGCCCCACATCCGCAAAGCCATCATCGCCCGCGACCAAGGCTGCGCCTTCCCCGACTGCACCATCCCCGCACCCTGGTGCGAAGCCCACCACATCACCTACTGGTCCAACCAAGGCACCACCGGAACCGACAACGGCACCCTGCTCTGCAGCCACCACCACCACGTCATCCACAAAGAACACTGGACCATCACCCTGGACAACGGCACCGCATGGTTCAAACCACCACCCCACCTCGACCCCCGCCAAACACCCCGCCGCAACCACCACTTCAGACCCATCCGGACATAAACCCGCCCACGCAGGAAATGCGCCGGACCCAGTCCGCCAAAATCCGTTGACATGTGACCAAATGGTCACCTATTCTGAATGCATGGACGCCGTCTTCAAGGCACTTTCCGACCCCACCCGCAGGGATCTGCTCGACGAGCTGTTCCGCGAGGACGGGCAGACGCTCAGCGCGCTTGAAGCACGGTTCGACATGACCCGTTTCGGGATCATGAAGCACCTCAAGATCCTTGAGGAAGCCGGGCTGGTTGTGACCCGCCGTCGTGGTCGCGAAAAGCTCCACTACCTGAATCCGGTACCCATCAGGCTCGTCCACGACCGCTGGGTGAGCAAATATGCAGAACCATGGGCCGCTGCGTTGAGCGACCTCAAGACCAGATTGGAAAGTCCCGTGGAAAAGATCTTCGAAATCTACATCAAGACCACTCCGGAGCGGCTCTGGGAAGCCATCACGGACAGCGACACCCGCAGCAAGTACCAGTTCGGCAACACCCACACTGCCGACTGGACGCCGGGCGGCCACTACGAGATGCACAATCCCAAGGCGAACGGAATGGTCCTGGGCGAAGGCGAAAACGTGGAGGTCGATCCCCCGCGCCGGCTCGTGCAGACCATGCGCGCGCTCTGGGGTGAGGACGTCAAAGCCGAGGCACATCACGCGTCACGTGGGAGATCGAACCGGTCGGCGATTCCTGCCACCTGACCGTCACCCACAGCGACCTCCGCGAAGGCGGCAACGACCAGATCTACGGCGGTTGGCCGATGATCCTCTCCGGCCTCAAGACCTGGCTGGAGACCGGCGAAGTCCTGACGACTCCCGGTTCATTGATGTATTCGTGAGGCTCGACGGCGGCGCGACCCGCCGCTTTAGGCCCTGGCAGCGGGGACGAGGGCCGCGTTGAGGTACTCCAGGTGCGCCAGCGTCGGGGCAGTAACGTTCGCCGCGTACTCCGGGTGCTTGGTGAGGAACTTCTTGATGAAAGGGCACACCGGCACAATCCGGAGTCCCTCGCTCATGGTCTCGTTCAGGGCCACCTCGGCGAGCCTGCCCGCAAGCCCTTGTCCGCCGAACTCCTCGTTGATCACGGTGTGGTAGAAGATCCGCTGAGGGGACCCGCCGTCGTCGTACGCCTTGTACGCCGCCTTCCCGATGACGTGGCCGTCAACGAGCACCTCAAAGCGTTCGCGGTCAACGTTGTGGCGGAAAGTGGCATCGGTCATCGCTAGCTCCTCGGTTAGGTTCTGTTGACCTACCCTAACCTCGGAGCCTGGGCGCTTGTTCCCAAGTTTTCTCCAAGTCGCATGTGGACTTGGAGACGTGGGAGAACCGGCTAAGCCGTGACGATGTCGCGTGTGGCGTGGTCGTACGTGAAGGTGACCTTGCCGCCGTCGTGCTTTAGCTCGTGGTTGGCACCGTCACGTGCGCCGAACGCGCCGTAGTTCTCGTCCCACGAACGGTTCAGCGCGATCTTGTACGTGTAGAAACCGGCAGGCAACGTGGCGGCGAGGGTCCACACCTTGCGACGGGCGTTGAACTTCATCTGCACCTCGTCGTACTGCGGGGCCCAGTCCTCCGGCGCGCCGAGAATCGTGTTGAAGTCACCAGCGATCGCGACGGCGGACGGCTGCTCGAGCTTCTCGACGGCGGCAGCCGCTTTGGGTGCTGCAGCTTTCTTGGGCGTTGCCTTGGCGGCGGGGGCCTTCGTTGCCGCAGCTTTGGCAGCAGGTGCCTTTTCCACTGCGGGAGCCTTCTTGGCCGCGGTCTTCCTGGCGGGAGCCTTCTTGACGGGAGCTGTGGGAAGCGGGGTATCTGCCGGGACGGGGATGCCCTCAGTCAGCGCCGTGACGAACTCGTCCGGCTTGGCGAAAGCGACCGTGGCACGCAGGCCGTCGTCGGTGATGGTCCAGCCTGAACGGCCCTTGACGAGCCAGCCAGCCTTGACCAGCTTCGCTGTCTCCGTCGTCAGGCTCTTATGGCCGCGCGGAATGCCTCCACTGAGCAGCTCACTCTCACGCTCATCCAGCGGGACACGGACAATCGCTTCTGCCAGGATCTCGCCGGCATTCAACGACTTCTCGGACCACGTTCCCTCAGCCAAGACGTCCAGGACGGTCTTGAGACGGGCACTGCTTTTTTCGACGGTGGACTTGGCCACTGGGTCTCCTTCAACGGCGAACATTCCTTCAGCAGTCTGCCAATGTTCTGTAAATTCTGGCGACTGTTCTTGGTAAACACCGTGTGTCGTGACCCACTATTACGCTCAATCGCCGGCAAGTGATGGGCGGCTCTCGGGTACCGGCCGGTAGCTGGCGCTTGGGGTACCCTCGAGGGCCTCCGGAGAGCCCCGGCTAGAATCCGCTTCCTTCCGAGCGGCGCCGTGTGCGCCGATATCCACAACCTTGCTCCTCGGCGGGCATATCCCCTCAGGAATCGGCTAGCTTAAACCCCATGGGGAAAAAGCCTATGCAAGACGAAAACGAGCAATGGACTGCCCGCGACGAGGCACTTTGGACCACCGCGGAATTGGCAGTCCTCACGATGCGCGGCCAGTTGGGGCAACGTCAGCACCTTCCAGTACCGTTCGCCCTTCGGCTGGGCGGACCCGAGGAGAGGATCGTTGCACATGGAGGGTTTCAGCTGCTCTCCTGGCATGCACCCGGTGACGGTAGTTACGCCCACAGCCACGGAATGATGGTTGCCACCGGAAGAGGTGGACTGGCCATGATGGCCGGTTTCGCCGCCGCGCAGGCTATTGGCAACGCATCACGACGCCGGCAGGCAGCTGAAATGGCCCAGCCGCGTTGGGTTCCAATCGACCACGGGACGGTCGCCGTGAGCAACTTTGGGTTTTACCTTCACTCCCCCACTGGCATCCATGCCTGGAACTGGCACAGCATCCATATGGCCTCATTGGTGGGTCCAGGGCAGCTCAGCATCGACGGAGTTTCGGAGAATGGCCCGATCAAGTGGATCCTTCACTCTGATTGGGCCGAACTCGTCTTCATGCTCTGGGCGTCCGTCTGTAATCCGACCCATCCCCAGATGACCGACCGGACATGGCTCCCCCAGGATTGGATGACCAAAGCCATGGTGCATGCAATGAGCAATCAAGGCTATCCAACTCACTTCGCGTTTCAGGAAGTGGTCCGGGAACTTCGATAGGGCTGGTGGGCCGACAGCGAGGGCTTAGCTCCGCGCAGCGCGGTGATCGACCCGCGACCGACTAATTGATGGCAGCCTTCTCCCACTCCGAAACCTCGGCCAGCAGCTCAGCCTTCCGGGCCTCGTCCGCGAACGACGAACGCACCGAGTTCGCGGCCAGGCGTGCCCGGTCCGCAATGGACAACCGGTGCACGGCGACAAGCTGCTCGAAGTTGTCGTCCACATAGCCGCCAAAGTACGCGGGATCGTCCGAGTTCACGCTGACATTCAGCCCGGCTGCCAACATCGCAGGCAAAGGGTGATCAGCCAAGGTGTCCACCGCGCGCAGCCGGACGTTGGACAAGGGACACACGGTCAACGGAATCTGGCCTGCCACCAACCGTTCCACCAGAGCCGTATCTTCCATGCAACGGATGCCGTGGTCGATCCTCTCCGCGCCGAGCAGATCGAGGGCCTCGTAAATATACGAAGCCGGGCCTTCCTCGCCCGCGTGCGCGATCCGTCGCAGTCCGGCCTCCGCCGCGCGGCGGTATAGTCGCTCGAACTTCGACGGCGGATTGCCCACCTCAGCCGAGTCCAGGCCGATGCCGGCAATCGGCGCCTTCATGGTTAGAAGCTGCTCCAAAACCTCCAGCGCAGATTCCTCGGACATGTCCCTCAAGAACGCGGCAATCAGGAGCGTCGAGACGCCGAAGTCCTCTACCGACGTCGCGAGCGCGGACGCCACACCGTTCACGCACGTCTCGAGGGCCACGCCGCGCGAGATGTGCGCCTGCGGATCCATCATGACCTCGACGTGCCGCACGCCACCGGCCGCGGCACGTGCCAAATAGGCCCTGGTCATGTCCGCGAAATCCTGCTCGGTGCGCAACACGGCCATGTTGGCGTAGTACAGATCAAGGAATGACTGCAGATCCGTGAACTCGTACCTTGCGCGCAGCTCGTCCAAATCCGCGTACGGAAGCTCAATCCCGTTCCGTTCCGCGAGCGCGAAAATCAGCTCGGGCTGAAGCGTCCCTTCGATGTGTAGGTGCAGTTCGGCAACCGGAGGTGCCGCCGTCGTCGATTCGCCAAAAGTTTCCACTCGACAAGACTAGGACGAATACTGGACGCGCCCCATCTGAGCGCCCGGCAAACAGCGATCAAAGGGCGCCAATAACACGAGCGAGGGGAAGGCCACACCGCGTCAACTTGGATCTACGCCGTTCGGCCCCCAAACTGAAAGGATGCAGACCTTCCTCCCGTTCCCCGATTTCAAGCAAAGTGCTGCCGTCTTGGACACCGCAAGGCTTGGCAAGCAGCGTGTCGAAGCACTGCAGATCCTTCGCGCACTGGTGATCCCCGAGTTCGGCCGGCCCTCCCACCCCGCTATCCGCATGTGGATGGGCTACGTTCCCGCGCTCACCCTCTACGGCCTGGCCATGGTGGACGAATGGGTCGCCCGCGGCAATCCGGACAACACCCGCTCCAGCATCACCGAGTTCGCACCCCAGGCAGCCCACCCTGACTACGCCTCCAAGATTCCTATGCCGCCGTGGCTGGGCGACGCCGATTTCCACCTGAGCCACCGCTCCAAGCTGCTCCAAAAGGAGCCCCGCTTCTACGCCGAGCTCTTCCCGGACACTCCGAACGACCTCGAGTACCTCTGGCCCGAGCCCAGTCACGAGTTCATCCCCGAAGACCCCTACGACGACTTCATCTGGGTGCTTCGCGCTCCGGTGGGCGACGTCGAACCCGAGAAGATCGACAAAGTGGGGATGCCGGCAGCAGGCAAGGCGAAGGCCGCGAACAGTGAGGGCGACGGCTACCAATTCGTTTATGCCTCGGAAACGTCCCGCCGTCCGGGCAAGACCGCCCGCAAAGCCCCGAAGCAGCTGGTGAAGAAGCCCACGCGCAATCGCCAGCGCCAAGATGAGGCCTTCCGGACGCTCCCCGGCAACACGCCAGTTCTCGTCCCCATCGAGGGCGGCGCCAAGTTTGCCTTGGGCAAGATCCACGGACGACCGATCACCCTGGAAGACGGCCGTTTCGGTCGCAACTTCGAGGTCACCAAGATCATCGACCGCTCGGACTTCGACTACCCGGCCTTGTTGCAGGATCCGCGGGCGTTCTTCCCGATTCCGGCACCATAGCGGCTCGAGCTAGACGTTCTGCCGACGGACGAGCGCCCGCATAACCAAGATCTCGTAGGCCACCAAGGCGACAACCCACATGTAGTCATACCAGCGGGCGTCGAATCGAACGAGCAACGCCAGCAGCCCGAGCGCTGCAACCAACTGGGTCGTGATGATGGCCGACCAAGGCGTTGTTTTCACCTTATCCACAAGAAATGACCACCCCTCCTGCCGCGAAAAGGACACCCGCACCGTAGGCGGCCCAACCGATTGCTCCTATCGGTCCCATAAGAGACACGATTACACCAAACCCTGCATACGCGCATCCTATTGACACCGGTCCGCCACGGGGAATCAGATCGGGGTTGTAGTGTGCAACATGGCGGCCCGAGATGTAGGTATCAAGCCATCCGTGACAGGCTAGGATCTCCTTGCCGTTCCATCCTATGGTGGCTCCGTTATAACCCGTGCAGTAGTAGTAGTCATATCGTCCCGTCGACATAGGGGCAATGGCGCCGCCGGGTGCCTTTTTGCTTGCTAGGAAGTGGCCACCCGAAAAGTCGCCCCGCTCTTCAATCCGGATTTTTAGCGCCGCTTGCGTCTCCGAGACTTGAGGACTTTCAAGGAGCAATGCTAGACGGTTGCTATCACCGTCGAACGCCTCAGAAATCGCGGTTTGAATCTGTTCAGGTGTTTGCAACTGCGACGTTGTTTTTGGCGGCGGTGGCGCTGTAACAGTTGCCGCCATTGCGCCGCTAATTCCACCAACCAACAGAGCGGCACTTGTCACCACAACTGCAATGACGCTTCGTATTTTCTTCCCAATGCCCATTTCTCCCCCCTTTGAGTTGTAGCAAGTGAGTGACCATCGTAAGTTGCATTTGTTAGAGGAAAGTCGCGACCAGGTGCTGATAGCGCCGAATTGAGTGTTGTTTGGCGGAAAAATGAGTGTTTTTGCTTGGATGAATGAGTAGTTTCATTGAAGACGCCGTTAGGCTCCTTCGTGAATACGATGGCACTCTGGTTCCCTGGCCTGGCCGTGGGGCCCACCGCGAGGGTCCCTGCCTGAGCTTGCGAAGGCTGGGAGCCGGCGGGGACTTGCGAGGCGAGGGTGCCGATGGGGACTAGTTCGACCCGGGATTCGTCGATGTCTTCGGCTTTCCCGGGTGCTGGAGCGCCTCACCCCAGTGTGCCCAGTCCTCCGGCCGCACCGACGGTCGGCCCAGCAGGTAACCTTGCCCGGCCGTCATGCCGAGCTCGACTACCGCGCTCAACTCGGCTTCGGTTTCGATCCCTTCGGCCACCAGGGCTGCTCCGATCTCCTTCGCGAAGCCGACCATGGCCGCCCCCAGGGCCCGCTGGCCCGGGTCCGTGTCGATGCCGGCGATGATCTCCCTGTCCAGCTTGATCACGTCGGGCTTGAGGAGCAGGACGTGGCGCATGGACGCAAAGCCAGCACCTGCGTCATCAACGGCGATCCTCAATCCACGGCCTCGTAAAGGTGCAAGCGCCGCTGCGAGGGGACCATAATCCACGACGTGGTGGCGTTCCGTCACCTCGAGCACGATCCGGCCTGTCGATATTCCGGAGTCCGCGAGAATATCGGGGAGTCTCGCGTCAAGGCATGCCCGGGGTGAGAGATTCACAGAAACCGACAGCGTGGGCGGCAGCCCCTTCGCAGCCGCGAGTGCGGTCTCAAGAGCGAGGATCTCAAGCTCAACATCCAGTCCAACGGCGGTAGCTCAGCGAACAAACCCTCGGGGGAAATGCTCGGAGAGCCCGGAAACCGGGTCAAGGCTTCGGCTCCAGTGATCGAGTCTGATTCCAGGGAGCGGATCGGTTGGAACGCCGTCATCAAGGAACGCCCGGCGAGCGTCGCTTCGATCCGGCTCCTGATCTCTCCGGCAGCGAGCGTGTCCGCTGTCCCGGGATCAAGGGCCCTGCTCGTACCTTCGAAACCAGCAGGCCGTCCGGCGGCATCGCGAAGTGACCTTCCGGACACCTCGACCGGGACCTTGCTGCCATCCTTGCGGCGGCATACGGCATGGAGTCCGGACCAGCCGGCATCTGCGTCCTGGGTGGAAGCCAGCGCTTGCAGGGCCTCCGCCAGCTCGTCGGGATCAATGATCAGGCTGAAATGCCTGCCCAGTATTTCGGCAGGCTCGTACCCGGTCAATTCCGCTCCCGCCGGGCTCGAGAAGGTGAAGCGCCCATCGGGTCCTATGGCCCACAACCACTCCTTGCTGGTGGTCAGCACCGTATCCATCAAGCGGGTGGTCCGGGACGCTTCAGCGCGCTCCCGGAACTGCTGCCGCACCAAAGAAAACGACGCGAAAACCACGACGGGAACCACGAGCAACGCAATGACATCAGGAATCCAGACGGGCCAACCGAAGTTGTCCCAAGGTTCTTCGCCCAGCATCAAGGGAAGGCCTGCAGTCAAGGCAACAGCGGCCTCCAAGACGATGATGACAAGCAGCCACCATCGGGGCATGGACGCCCGAATGCTCTCCTTCGGCCCGCGCGTTCGAAACATGGCCCCCTGCCACAAGCTAACGCTGCTCATCTCCTACATGATGCTGGCTTTCACCTTATCCACAAACTGGGGTTGGATGCGGTCACGATGCTTCCTCCAGGGAGTCGATGAGAGCCAAACCGCGGCGCGCCCACTCTATTTCGGTGTCCGCGCGGGCAACCAAGCCCTCGTAGGTGAAGATCTTGTACTCCAAGGTGCGACGGCGGTCTGCGTCCGGAGTCACGGCCAGCCGTTTTCTCAGCATGACGTTCGTGCCGTTCTTCAGTTCCTGGATCATGCCTGCCCACTGCTCCCGGCGCAGCGTGTGGTAGTCGATGTGTGCCTGCATGTGGGCTCGAGCGGCGCGAGGGTCTGCCCATTCCAGGTAGGCCGCCTTGAGGTGAACGGGATCGCGCTCGCGGGAGTACTCCAGGGGCGTGTTCATCCAGTCCCGGAAGGCTGCCCGGCCTTCCGCGGTGATCCGGTATTGCGTCTTTTTGCCGCGCGGCCCCCAGGGGATTTCCTCGCCGGCCAGCAGTCCGTCCTTTTCCATCTTCCGAAGCTCGGGATAGATCTGCGAATCGGGGGCGTGCCAGACGTAGGCCACCGACGACTCGAAACGCTTGGACAAGTCGTAACCGGTCATTGGCTCAACGGAAAGCAGTGCCAGCAACGCGTACCGGAGACTCACGGATGACCCCTTTCTTAGCTCTTGCCAATAACTATATCCATAGATAGTGTGATCCAACGCACTAACTATGGAGATAGTTACTAAGACCACCCACCCGGCGGCGTCATGGTCGACGCCGAGCCGGCGACTGGAAGGAAGAGCCGTGACTGATGTCCGGACACAGAGCTCCACCACCAACAAGGTCCTCGGCTACCCGCTGAACGTCTGGTACGTCGCCGCCTGGGACAAGGAAGTGACGCGCAAGCCGATGTCGCGCAAGGTGGCCGGACGCCCACTCGCGCTGTACCGAACGGAGGGCGGCAAAGCGGTGGCCCTGGCTGACGCCTGCTGGCACCGGTTGGCGCCGCTGTCCATGGGCAAGACCCTCGCTAAGGACCAGATCCAGTGCCCATACCATGGCATCGTCTACAACTCAGCCGGACGCTGCGTCTCCATGCCGGCGCAAGAGACGATAAATCCCAGCGCTACCGTGCCGTCCTTCCCGGTGGTGGAGCGCCACCGCTATGTCTGGGTGTGGCTCGGGGACCCCACGAAAGCCGATCCGGGACTGGTTCCGGACATGCACCAGCTGGACTCCCCGGAATGGGCAGGAGATGGCGAAACCATCTACGCCCCGTGCAACTTCCAGCTGGTGCTGGACAACCTCATGGACCTGACGCACGAGGAATTCATCCACTCCTCCTCAATCGGACAAGAAGAGCTGAGTGAATCGGACTTCACGGTCACCCACGACGACGGGACCGTCACAGTGTCCCGATGGATGTTCAACATCGACGCGCCTCCGTTCTGGCTCAAGAACATGCGCGACAAGTTCCCCGGATTCGAAGGCAAAGTGGACCGCTGGCAGATCATCACCTTCCGCTCGCCATCGGTGATCAATATCGATGTCGGTGTTGCCAAGGCCGGCACCGGCGCCTTCGATGGGAACCGCAGCCAAGGGGTCAACGGCTTCGTGATGAACGCGATCACGCCCGAAAGCGACAAGTCCTGCCACTACTTCTGGGCGTTCATGCGCAACTACCGCCTGGATAGCCAGCTCATCACCACCCAACTGCGCGAGGGCGTCCACGGGGTGTTCGGCGAAGATGAGGCCATGCTCACCGCGCAGGCAGCCATCGACGCCAACCCGGACTACGAGTTCTACAACCTCAACATCGACGCCGGAGGCATGTGGGTCCGCCGGCTCATCGAACGCCAGCTCGAATCCGAAGGACGCCTGATTCCTCTCGCGTAGCGCGGAGACAGGCAAGCGCGAGACAGGTTGATATAGGCATGGCAGCAACAAACATTGAGGTCTGGCAGCTGGGAACGGTTGTCGAAGTCCGGAACGTCGCCACGGACATCCAGCGCATCGTGATAGAGCCGTCCCGGCCCAAGAAAGCCGAACCGGGCTCACACATCGACGTCATGGTCAACATAGACGGACATGAGGACAAACGCTCCTACTCCATCGTCGAGTCCAGCGAGGACGGCACCCGCTTGGCGATCAGCGTGCTGAAAGCGCCCCTATCCCGAGGCGGCTCCCTTTTCATCCACACACTCGAGCCCGGAGACCAGCTGGAGATCACGCAGCCGTTGCAGAACTTCCCGCTCCGCGTGGGCGCGGGACGCTACATCCTGCTGGCCGGGGGTATCGGCATCACGGCCATGATCAACATGGCCCGGGTACTGAGGAATCTCAACGCGGACTACACCCTCGTGTATGCGGGCCGCAGCCGCGCGGTGATGGCCTACCTGACGGAACTGCAGGAACTGCACGGGCAGAACCTCGTGGTCCACATCGATGGCGAGGGATCGCCCCTGGACGTCAACGCCCTGGTGGCCTCCGCCACGGAAGACACTGAACTGTACATGTGCGGGCCCATCAGGCTAATGGACGAAGTCCGCCGCACCTGGACCGAGCGCGGGCTCAGCTACCCCAACCTGCGCTACGAAACCTTCGGCAACAGCGGCTGGCACGATCCGGAGGAATTCATTGTCAAAATCCCGAGCCTGGGATTGGAGGTGCCGGTGGGCAAGAGCCGCTCCATGCTCGAAGCCCTTGAGGATGCCGGCGCGGACATGATGTTCGACTGCCGCAAAGGCGAATGCGGGCTCTGCGAGGTCCGGATCCTGGGGCTTCAAGGCGCCATCGACCACCGCGACGTCTTTTACAGCGCCAGGCAGAAGAACGCCACGGAGAAGATGGCCTGCTGCGTTTCCCGGGCCGTCACCTCCCCAACCGGCCTGGCGGCAGAAGCCTCCGCCGCCGGCCCGGCGGTAGTCACCATCGAGGTCTCGTGACCGCCGCCGCGGCAACGTCTTCCGTTCGCTGGAGCGCACGATACGACGAAGTATCCCTACGAAAGGTTTGCCTTGGACATTAAGCATGAGATCAAAAACTCACCCATGAGTCGCTTTCAGGTCGTGACTGATCCTGATCATGATCGACGGATTCGACGTGCTGGTCATGTCGTTCACAGCCCCGGCCCTCTCCGCAGAGTGGAAGGTCCCGCCCATCGAGCTGGGATACCTCCTCAGTGCCGGGTTGTTCGGCATGTCGGCAGGCTCCATTTTCCTGACGCCCCTCGCAGACAAGATTGGTCGCCGGAACCTGACCTTGGTGGCGCTGTCCATTATTTCGATAGGAATGATCCTGTCCGTGGGCGCGGCGGACGTCCAGCAGCTGATCGCCTGCAGGGTCTTCACCGGTCTGGGTATTGGCGGCATGATCGCCAATCTCAGCGTCATTGTGTCCGAGTACTCTTCAGACCGGCGGCGCGGCCTGGCCATGGGAATCTTCTCCGCCGGCTATCCGATTGGCGGCGCGATGGGCGGTGTCATCGCCGGGGCATTGATTGCCGGATACGGCTGGCGGGCAGCCTTTGCTTTCGGTGCCGTCATCAGCGTGGCCATGCTGGTTGCCAGTTGGTTCCTCCTTCCCGAATCCCTCGAATATCTGGCCGAGAAGGGCACTGCCAGCTCGCTTCCCCGGATCAACAGGATTCTCGGCAAAATGGGCCGCCCCCTTCTTACGGAGATCCCTCCGGCCGCTTCCTTGGAACAGATATCGGGAAGTGTGTTCAAGGAGGTGTTCGGGCCGAAGATGCTAAGCCGAACGGTCCTGATGTGGATCGGCTATGCGTTCCTCATCGCAGCGTTCTATTTCGCCAATACGTGGACACCCAAGATCATGGCCGAGGCCGCAGGCAACAACCAGATCGGCGTAACGGCCGGCATCCTTATCAGCACGGGCGGCATTGTTGGTGCCCTTGGATTCGGGATTCTTTCGACGTGGATCAAGAGCCGCCTCCTCAACACTCTCTGCCTCGTTCTGGCCGGCATTGCCTACGTCGGCTTCGCCAGTTCCTTCGGTGCTACCGGGCTTGCGTTGGCCCTGGCTGCCATGGTCGGCATGCTCACCAACGCAGGAGTGGCCGGTTACTACACGATTGTGCCTCCGCTGTATTCGGCAAAGGCCCGGGCTTCGGGATTCGGCTGGATGATCGGCGTCGGGCGTCTGGTCTCCATTGTCGCGCCCATTCTGGTGGGATATCTCATCGCAGCAGGCATGCCGCCCGTCACCATCTTCTACGTGTTTGCCGTCCCCCTGCTCCTGTCCGCCCTGTGCTGCATTGCCCTGGGACAGGTGCTTCGTCGTCAAGAAGCTGTTGACATTGCGGGTGTAGAAGAGAACGCCGTCCGGGCGACCGGAGGGGCCCTCTAGGCTACTTCCCCAGCCCGGCCCGGCGGAGTGCCTCCGCCATCGCGGTGTTGACTGGCGCCTTGGGCGCAGCCTTCCCCTGCG
>NZ_DF952469.1:617812-628449 GCF_001263615.2 Arthrobacter sp. Hiyo1
TCGTCGTCGGCTGGTTCTGCCTCGGCGAGATCAAGCTCCAGGACGCCGTCGTTCTCGCCACGCAAGAGCGCGAGTACGCGGTGGCCGGGCATGCCGGAAGGCACTTGGGAAAACTCGAAGTAGTCCTTGAACTTGTGCCCCTCGAGTTCCTGGCCCTTCTTCACGCGCGACACCATCCGGCCCTGCGTCCACAACCGCTCGCGCAGCGTTTCGGCCAGATCAGGGTCCTGGGAGACCCGCTCCACGAGGATCGAGCGGGCACCGGCGAGCGCCGCGGAGGCATCGTCAATGGAGTGCTCAGCGTTGAGATACTTGGCCGCCTCACGCTCAGGCTCCAGCTGCGGGTTCGCGAGAAGCGCATCAGCAAGCGGCTCGAGGCCGGCCTCGCGGGCGATCTGCGCTTTGGTGCGGCGCTTGGATTTGAAGGGCAGGTAGATGTCCTCGAGCCGGGACTTGGTATCGGCGCCGACGACGGCGGCCTCCAGTTCCGGAGTCAGCTTGCCTTGGGCGGCAATCGCCTCAAGGACCGTTCGACGGCGGTCCTCCAGGTCCCGCAGGTACCGGAGCCGTTCCTCGAGCTCGCGCAGCTGGGTGTCATCGAGCGTCCCGGTGACTTCCTTGCGGTACCGGGCGATGAACGGGACGGTGGATCCGGCGTCAAGCAATTCAACCGCGGCCTTGACCTGCCAGGCCTTCACGCCGAGCTCTTCGGCGATCAATGCGTGGATGGCGGCGTCTGCTGACTGGGGCTGTGCTGACTGAGGCTGGGGAAGATGGGTCACCATGACATTTTGCCCTACCTAAAGACGGCGCGGAGTGCTGTAGTGGAAAGAGCCGCCGTTGATCCGGTCAGGAATGCTACTCAAGGAAGAGGCGCATCATGCAAGAACTGCTCATCATCCTGCAGGACGGCTTTGACGCAGATGACGTAGAAGTCACCGTCAACCACAAAGAGGCCCACCACGAGCGCGACGTATCGACCAGGGAGATGCTGGGAATGGCGGCAGAGATCTCCGTGGAGTTGCCCGCCAAGGGATCCACCGTGGGCGTCGAGGTCACGAGCCGTCGGCTGAGCGCGAGCAAGAAACTCCACGGAAAAGCAAAGAGCCTGCTGGTGTCCATCGAGGACGGGGAACTGGTGATGCGGGAAGGCACCGGGCGGGAAGCGTTTCTCTAGCTTCCGGCGCTTCTTGACCCGCATGCGGAAGCGTCACGGCCCGCGGGCCGTGACGCTTGATGGGTGCGGAATTTGCGGTTAGCCCAGTTGCGCCATGGGGGTCTTGGCGGAGATGTGCTCCACCAATTCGCCTACGCGCTCCTCGGTGTAGTTGCGGGCGATGTCGCCCTGGCTGATGATGCCCACCAACTTGTGATCGGTGATGACCGGAAGGCGCCGGATCTGGTGCTTTTCCATCAGGTCGATGGCTGCGTCGATGCTGGCATCTGCATCGATCCAGATCGGCGTGCCCTGGGCGAGATCTGCCGCGGTGAGCAGGTCAGCATCCAGTCCCTCAGCAACGCACCTGACCACAATGTCGCGGTCAGTGATGAATCCTTTGAGTCTTCCATCGTTGCCGCAAATGGGCAGCGAACCGACGTCCAGATCGCGCATCAGGACAGCCGCGTCACGCAGCGACTGCTCTTCTTTGACGCACTGGGCATTGGTGGTCATGAATTCGCGCACAACACTCATGAGTCCTCCTTGATCGATTGGGTATCGACGCGGACCCCCGGCACCGACGCCGATGCTGTCAGCCTACGCTTGGGCCTTGGCTGTGGCCAGATGCCGTTTGATTCGCCGGTTTTCCCGCTGCTCGCGCCGGTCCTACTCGGCGATGTCCTCGGCCCACAGTTCCGGATTCTCTTCCTGGAACGTGCGCATCATGTCCACGCACCGCTGGTCATCGAGGACCACCACCTCTACGCCCCGGGACCGCAGCAGCTCGAATTCGCCGCCGAAGGTGCGGGCCTCCCCCACCACCACGCGCGGGATTTTGAACTGGATGATGGTGCCCGTGCACATGGCACACGGAGCGAGGGTCGTATAGAGGGTGGTGTCCCGGTAGCTCTTCTGCCGGCCGGCTGCGCGGAGGGCCGACATTTCCCCGTGGGCGATGGGATCGCCGTTCTGGACACGTTCGTTGTGCCCGCTCGCGATCACCAGCCCACCACGGGCGAGAGCTGCGCCGATGGGAATGCCGCCTTCGCGAAGGCTCTTTTGGGCTGCCTGGTACGCGGCTTCGAACGCGGGATCTTGGGCGGCTTGGGCGTCAGACTGGGTCATTCGGAGCCTGCTTTCCAGGAGGTGGGGGAACGGGTGGGCTTTGCGAGTGGGACGTGGACTGCCGTGTTGGCCCCAGCGTAGCGCTGAAAAGCGCAGGCCCCCGGCTGTTGGGCCGGGACCTGCGCTTTTGCCCATCTCGCTTAGGCGCTTGCGACCGGTGTCCTGGTCTTTGCCTCGCTGGGGGCACTTCGGGGGGTAGTCTTCCTCCGTTGGCGGCCGCTCCCGTTCGACCCTCCCGCGCGTCGCTTGTTGAAGACATCGAAAGCGACGGCGGCCAAAAGTACCAGGCCCTTGATCAGCTGCTGGTATTCGGTTCCGACGCCAAGAATGGACATGCCGTTGTTGAGGATGCCGATGATCAAGCCGCCGATGAGGGCGCCCATTACCGTTCCAATTCCGCCGGTGACGGCAGCGCCTCCGATGAAGACCGCGGCGATCGCATCAAGTTCGAAGCCGTCCCCGGCCTTGGGGTTGGCCAGGTTCAGCTGCGCGGTAAAGACGAGGCCGGCCAAGGCCGCCAGAACACCCATGTTCACGAACAGGGTGAACGTGACCCGTTTGACCTTCACGCCGGAGAGTTCTGCGGCGAACCGGTTGCCGCCGATAGCGTAGATATGGCGTCCCCAGACCGAGTTGGCCATCACGGCTGAATAGGCGACGGTGAGCAGGCCGAGCACGATGAGCACGATCGGAGTTCCGCGGTAGCCTGCGAGCAGATAGGTGATGAGCAGGATCAGTAACGCGGTGAAGACCATCTTGCACACAAACCAGGCGAACGGCTCGTCCTCGAGGTTGTGCTTGCGGCGCGCCGCCCGTTGGCGCAGGTCCTGCACAACCAGAGCAATGGTGGCGACGATGCCGATGATCATTGTGAGTGGCTCAAGGGCGGAGGTGCCGCCCCCTAGGTCAGGGAGGAAGCCGCTGCCCAAGGATCGAAACTCGTCCGGGAAAGGGGAAATCTGCTGGTTCTGCAAGGCGATCTGGGTCAGCCCGCGGAAAGTGAGCATACCGGCCAGGGTGACGATGAAGGCCGGTATGCCGAAGTAGGCGATCCAGAAGCCCTGCCACATGCCAACGAGGGCGCCGATCGCTAGGCAAAGGATGATGGCGAGCCACCAAGGCACGCCCCATTGGGTAATCATGACACCTGACATTGCTCCGACGAAGGCGACCACGGACCCGACGGAGAGGTCGATGTGTCCGGCGATGATGACCATCACCATGCCAATGGCGAGAATGAGAATGTAGCTGTTCTGCACGATCAGGTTCGAGACGTTGATCGGAGCCAGCGTGATGCCGTTGGTGCTGACCTGGAAGAACAGGATGATCACAATCAGGGCGATGAACAGGCCGACTTGGCGCAACTGGCCGGCCAGGTAGTGCAATGCGGAGCGAAGCGCAAACATCAGGCTTCCTTTTCTAGGGTCATGTATTGCATCAGGTACTCGGCAGTGGCCTTTTCCCGTGGAATGTTAGCGGTGATCCGGCCCTCCGAGAGGGTGTAGATCCGGTCGCAGATGCCCAGCAGTTCGGGCAGCTCGGAGGAGATGACAACGATGCCCTTACCCTCGTCTGCCAGCTGGTTGATGATCGTATAAATCTCGTATTTGGCGCCGACGTCGATTCCTCGGGTGGGCTCGTCCAGGATCAGGACGTCTGGGTTGGCGAACATCCATTTCGACAGGACGACCTTTTGCTGGTTGCCGCCGGAGAGTTTTCCGGTGACCGCGGCGACCGTAGCTGCCTTGATTTTCATGCTGCGTCGATAGCCTTCGGCGACCAGGTTCTCCTTGTTGCTGTCTACCCAGCCCCAACGAGAGAGCTTGTCCAGGGCTGCGCCGGAGACATTACGCATGACGTTGTCCAGCAGGTTCAGTCCATAGTGCTTGCGGTCCTCGGTGGCATACGCGATGCCGTGATTAATCGCGGCGGCCACGGTGTTGGTTCTTATCTCTTGACCGTTTTTGTAGACGTGGCCGCTGATCTTCGCCCCGTAGCTGTGGCCGAAGATACTCATCGCGAGCTCGGTGCGTCCGGCGCCCATCAGTCCGGCGATGCCGACTATCTCGCCGGCGCGGACGTTGAAGCTCGCGTTCTTGACCACCTGCCGGCTCTGGTCCACCGGGTGGTGCACGGTCCAGTCCTCGACCCGCAGGATTTCCTCCCCGATCGATGGCTCGTGTTCGGGATAGCGGTGGTCGAGGTCCCGGCCCACCATTCCCTTGATGATGCGTTCCTCCGAGATGTCATCCTTGTGCATGTCAAGAGTCTCGATGGTCCGGCCATCGCGGATAATGGTCACCTTATCCGCAATGGCTTTGATCTCGTTGAGCTTGTGGCTGATGATGATCGAGGTGATGCCCTGGGCCTGCAAGTGCTTGATCAGGCGCAGCAAGTGTGCCGAGTCCTCGTCGTTCAGGGCCGCGGTCGGCTCGTCAAGGATGAGGAGCTTCACCCGCTTGGAAAGTGCTTTGGCGATTTCGACCAGCTGCTGCTTGCCCACGCCTAGATCCGTGATCTTGGTGATCGGGTTGTCGTTGAGGCCCACGCGCGCGAGTAGCTTTGAGGCCTCGAGGTTTGTCTTGTTCCAGTCCACGAAGCCGTTCCTGGCTTGTTCGTTGCCGAGGAAGATGTTCTCCGCGATGGAAAGGTAGGGGCTCAGGGCGAGCTCCTGATGGATGATCACGATGCCTGCGGCCTCGGAGCCTTTGATGTCTTTGAATTCGCAAAGCTCGTTTTCGAAATGGATTTCGCCTTCGTAGGTCCCGGCCGGGTAGACACCGGAAAGTACCTTCATCAGCGTTGATTTACCGGCCCCGTTTTCACCGCAAATCGCGTGTACGTGGCCCCGCTGGACCTCAAGGGAAACATCCTGGAGGGCCTTGACCCCTGGGAATGTCTTGGTGATGCCGCGCATCTCGAGAATATTCGTCGTCACGTCAAGTCCTAGCTTTCGCGTTTTCACGCTGTGGATCTCAGAAGTGTGGTGGTGGCGGTACGGTCCGCCACCACCACGGTTCAGGCTGGACTACTTCAGGTCCGAATCTTTGTAGTAGCCACTGTCGACAAGGACGGTCTGGTAGTTCGTCTTCGTGACAACGACCGGCTGCAACAGATAGGTCGGTACGATCTTGGCCTTGTTGTCGTAGCTCTTGGTGTCATTGGCCTCGGGAGTCTTGCCCTTGAGCAGGTCATCGGCCATGGTGACCGCCTGCTTTCCGAGGTCGCGGGTGTCCTTGAAGATCGTCGAGTATTGCTGGCCGGCGATGATCGACTTCACGGAGGCAGCCTCCGCGTCCTGACCGGTGATGACCGGCAATGCCGAGGGTGAATAGCCCGAAGCAGTCAGCGCGGAGATGATCCCGATCGAGAGACCGTCATAAGGGGAGAGGATTCCCTGCACCTTGGCGCCGCCCGAGTAGGTGCTGGCGATCAGGTTCTGCATGCGCTTCTGGGCCGTCGCGGGATCCCAACGCAGCGTGGCGATCTGCGTAAAGCCCGTCTGGCCGCTCTTGACCACAAGGGTGCCATCGTCGATGTACTTCTTCAATGTCTCCATCGCGCCGTTGTAGAAAAAGGTCGCGTTGTTGTCGTCAGGGCTGCCTGCGAAAAGCTCCACATTGAATGGGCCCTTCTTCCCGGTTTCCTTGCCGTCCTTATCGAGGATCCCCAGCCCGGCCAGCAGCGAAGTGGCCTGCTGGACCCCGACCTTCTTGTTGTCGAATGTCGTGTAGTAGTCAACGTTCTTGTTGCCGTTGATCAGGCGATCGTACGCGATGACCTTGATGCCGGCCTTGGCCGCGTTGTCCAGCTGGTCGCTGAGCGCGGTTCCGTCGATCGCAGCGATGATCAGCACCTTGGCGCCCTTGGTGATCATGTTGCTGATCTGCTGGACCTGCTGTGGAATCTTGTCGTCACCGTACTCAAGGTCCGTCTTGTAGCCCAGCTTTTCCAGCGAAGCCTTGATGGCATCACCGTCCTTGATCCAGCGTTCGGAGGTCTTTGTCGGCATCGCAATGCCCACCAAGGATCCGCTGTTGTCCCCTCCGCTGCTTTGGGCACTAGCGCCGCGGCTACCACAGGCGGCAACGCTGAGGGCCATACTGACGGCGACAGCGCCGACAATAAGCTTCCGTAGTTTCACTTTCAGTCCTTCGATTGCAGTTGACGTCGTTGTCGAGAAAACCCCGAAGATCACCCCCGGTTGACCTGCGTCACATGTTAGCGCTAACAAGCCCTGTTGGGCAACCACTTACTGTCGGACCGCACTGATAGCTTGGCTTCATCAGCTCAACGGTCTGGGGGCACGGTGTTTTTTCTCGATTCAGTAGATGCAGGGCAAGCGCAGGATTTGGTGTTTTCCGCCAGCGACCTCGTCACGGCCTCCACCTGCGAGTACCAGTTGCTGCGCAAGTTGGACGAGAAGCTGGGCCTCTCGCAGAAGCCGGCCTTCGACGTCGACGAAATGCTGGAGCGCACCGCCGCGCTCGGCGACGTCCACGAGCACAGGGTGCTGGACCGTTTCGTGGCCGAGTTCGGCACCTGGGATCCGCTCACGCGCAAGGGCGTGTTCGACGTCGTTCCCGCCGAAGCGATGGACCGCGCCACCTTGCAAGCCAAGCATGCGGAATCGATCGAGGCTTTGCGATCGGGCGCGGATGTGGTCTTCCAGGCCGCGTTTTTCGACGGCCAGTTTCACGGACGGTCCGATTTCCTCGTCAAGCAGCAGGATGGCAGCTACGCGGTGTACGACACCAAGCTCGCCCGCCACGCCAAAGTCACGGCCCTGCTGCAATTGGCTGCCTACGGCGATCAGCTGCTCAAGGCGGGAATCACACCGGCCCCGGATCTGACCCTTGTCCTCGGGGCTACGATTCAGCGGGAGTCTGCTGGATCGGACGGCCGGGGCGGCTTCGACTACGTGCACAGCGACCACCGGCTCGCCGACGTCTTGCCGGTCTTCCGCGAACGCCGGGACCGCTTCCTCGCATTGACGGACACGCACCGATCACGGCTGGAGCCCATCGAATGGGGCGCACCCGGAGTCACCGCATGCGGCCGCTGCGACTACTGCAAAGAACAAGTGCGCCTCCACCGGGACCTGCTGATGGTGGCGGGCATGAGAATCACGCGGCGCAAGAAGCTCATGGAAAACGGCATCTTCACCATTGATGCCCTTGCCCAGATGCCCGACGCCGCCGATTCCGTGACGCGGCGCCTGCAGGAACAGGCCCGACTACAGACCGGAACAGCCACCCCCGATGGCACCGTCACGTACACCGACAAGACCGGCGCAGCCAAGAGCATCAGCTATTCCGTTCTCGAGTCCAACTCCTTGGCCCGGCTCCCCCGGCCGGACGCGGGAGACATCTTCTTTGACTTCGAGGGAGACCCCCTGTGGCAGGACCCGGTAACGGGCCGCTGGGGACTGGAGTACTTGTTCGGGGTGATCGAGAATCCGGCCGAGCCGGGCGGAACTCCCGTGTTCAAGCCGTTCTGGGCACACTCCCGGGCTGAAGAACGGCAGGCGTTCATCGATTTCCTCGATTACGTGGAAGAACGCCGCATGAAGTATCCGGACATGCGGATCTACCACTACGCGGCCTATGAGAAAACAGCGCTGCGGAACCTGTCTGTCATCCATACCGTTGGCGAAGCCGCCGTGGACAACCTCCTCCGCGAAGGCGTGTTGGTTGACCTCTACGACACCGTGCGGCACAGCATCCGTATCTCCGAAGACTCCTACAGCATCAAGAAACTGGAGCCCCTGTACATGGGCGAACATTTGCGCTCGGGTGACGTGACCGACGCCGGGGCCTCCGTGGTTGCCTATGCCAACTACTGCACGGCCAGGGACGCACACCGCGAAGATGAAGCGGCAACGATCCTGGCGGGCATCTCCGACTACAACGAATATGACTGCCTCTCCACTCTGGAACTGCGGAATTGGCTGCTGGGCCTGGCAGCCGAACGCTCCATTGAACCCGGTTTTCCGGGTACCTCGGGACCCGGGCTACCCGCGGAGACCGAGCCGGACAAGTACCAGGCCGCGCCCGAGGAAACAGCCCTCCTCGAGTACCTTGCCGACTTGCCGGACGATGCCCTCCGCTCCGACGACAACAGGGCGGTGGCCTTGGTGGCGGCCGCAGTCGGCTTTCACCGGCGTGAGGACAAGCAATTCTGGTGGGGACACTTCGACCGCCTGGACCGGCCAGTCTCCGAATGGGAGGACACCAGGGACTGCTTCATCGTGGAGGGCGGCGACGTGCTGGAGGACTGGGCCAAGCCGACGCCCCGAAGCAACCCGGCACGGAAGGTAAGGCTGTTCGGCCACGCAGCCGATGGCTCCGGTTTCGCGCCCGGCAAGAAGTACTTCCGGATGTACGAGCCTCCCGTGCCGGAGGCTTTCGACGGTAAGGCAGTCAGCGCCCTGGGCAGGTCGGGAATGTCCGGCACGGAGGTGACCGAGGTCGGCGATCCCGAGGGCCTCGATGACGGCGGCCTGCTTTCGGGTCCCGACGACGGCGATTCGGATGCCGTAACCATTTCGGAGCGGCTGCCCAAGGGTGGCGAGGAATACTCCCAGCTTCCCATGGCCCTGACGCCCGATGCTCCGGTCAACACCGACGGGCAGAGGAAGGCCTTGAGCGAACTGGCCATCAGGGTGCGTTCCAGTCTGCCGTCGTGGCCCAAGGATCCGGCGCTGGATCTGTTGCGCCGCGTCCCACCGAGCTGGCCACGCTTGCGGAACTGCCCGCCGTCGGGCCTGGCGACGATGCATATGTGGATGCCATCACCGCTGCCGTGTCGGATCTTGACCAGTCATATCTCGCTGTCCAAGGCCCGCCGGGAACGGGCAAGACGTACGTTGGTTCGCATGTTGTCGAGCGCCTGGTGCGTGCGGGCTGGAAGGTAGGGGTTGTTGCACAGTCCCATGCCGTCGTCGAGAACATGCTGCACGCCGCAGTGAAGGCCGGGGTGGATCCTTCGCTCATCGCCAAGGAAATGAAGCATGACGACCCCGTTCCCTGGGACCAGCAGGCCAAGGACGACATTGAGCGGCTGCTTGGATCGCGGGGAGGCTGCTTGGTAGGCGGCACGGCATGGACCATGACGGGCCGCACCGTTCCTCCGGGATCCCTGGACTTGCTGGTGATCGACGAAGCCGGTCAGTTCTCGCTCGCCAACACCCTCGCCGTGAGCCGGGCAACGAAGCGGCTCCTGCTCCTTGGCGACCCCCAGCAACTTCCCCAGGTCACCCAGGGCAAGCACCCGGAACCCGTCGATGAATCCGCTCTCGGCTGGCTGGCCCACGGCGCGCACACGCTGCCCGCAAAGCTCGGCTACTTCCTGGCGACGTCGTGGCGCATGCACCGGATTTGTGCGCCGCGGTTTCGGAATTGTCCTACGATGGTCGGCTGCATTCAGCACCGGCTGCTTCCAAGCGGCGGCTCTCGGGCGTTCGGGCCGGCGTCGAATGCGTCTACGTCCCGCACGGCGGCAACTCCACCCAGTCTCCCGAGGAAGCCGCGGAGGTAGTCCGGCAAGTTAGGGCCCACCTCGGGCTGGCTTGGCTGGACCCCCGGGAATCAACCGAGGAGCAGCCGCTGGCCGAAAAGGACATCCTCGTGGTGGCTGCCTACAACGCCCAGGTCCAGCTCATTCAGCACGAACTAAGGGCAGCCGGACTTCGCGGTGTGCGGGTGGGGACCGTGGACAAGTTCCAGGGGCAGGAAGCTCCCGTGGTGATTGTGTCCATGGCTGCGTCCGCAGCCGCCGAGGTGCCGCGCGGCATGGAGTTCCTGCTCTCGCGCAACCGGATCAATGTGGCGGTGTCGCGCGGTCAGTGGCGCGCCGTCGTCGTTCGCTCACCGGAGCTGACAAACTACCTGCCGACCCGGCCGGAAGGGCTGGAGCAGCTGGGCGGCTTTGTGGGCCTGTGCCAGCGTGGAGACCCAACTGACTGGCAGTAGTTGCGTTTTGAGGGCTGAAAACGACACTACTGCGAGTTAGTTGGGCAATCCCAGGGCCTCGGGCAAGCCCAGCGCCTCGTCCAGCCGCAGCGCTCATCCAGTACCGCCCCGAAGTTCGCGGCGTCGTGGGCGAAGCGGCCTAGGAAGAGGCCTGACACGCCCCGCAGTTCGGGCAGGAGACCCGGTTTGGCCGAGCCACCGTAAATGATCGGCAGCCCGGCGAGGCCATGTTCGGCCAGCAGGTTCCGAAGGTGGGCGACGACGTCGGACACGTAAGCTGCGCGGGCTGGCTCGGCAGCGCCGATGGCCCACACCGGTTCGTACGCAATAACCAGGCGGGCCGCGGTCGCCCAGTCGTCCCGGACGGCCGCAGAGATCTG
>NZ_DF952469.1:628903-633172 GCF_001263615.2 Arthrobacter sp. Hiyo1
CCGGATCGGCGACGGCCTCCTCGCCGACACACAGCAGCGGGGTCAACCCTGCCTCCACGGCGGCCCGGACCTTCAATGCGACCACGGCGTCGTCCTCGACGAAGTGCCGGCGTCGTTCAGCGTGTCCGATCTCCACGAGCCGCACACCGAGCTCCACCAGCAACGACGGTGACACTTCCCCCGTCCATGGACCCTCGGCCCAGCCGCAGTTCTGCGCACCCAGGTGGACAGGAGAGCCGTCCAGAATCCGGGCCGCCTCAGGCAACATGGGGAACGACGGGATCACAAACGGGACCACCCGCCCGGCGACGAGGGCCGGACGGGCGTCCACTTCGCTTCGGAGTTGCTCCAGCCACGACATGCTGTGCCGGTAGCCCATGTACATCTTGGTGCTGACCCCGATGTACAACGGGCTACTTGTCCAGGAGATCGTCGGCCTTGTTCCTGAATGCCCGCGTGCCATACATCATGGCAGCCGCCAGGAAGGGCAGGATACCGAGCGCATAGACCCCGGCGGATCCGGTGGGGTCCGCCGTGGCGCTGTTGACCGCGGTCCGAAGGATCGGGGCCACGAAGCCGCCCAGGTTGCCCAGCGAGTTGATCAGGCCGATGCCCGCCGCGGCTGCCGAACCCGCAAGGAACGCCGTGGGGTAGGCCCAGACCACCGGCCCGACGGCGAGGAAGCTGCAGACGGCGAGGGTGATGAAGATCAGTCCGAGGACCGGCTGGTGGTTGGTGCCGGCCCATGCCGAACCGAGGATGCACACACCGGTGGAGACGAACAGCACGGTGCCGAACATGCGGCGCTTGGCCACCGTGTTGGCGGCCCGGCCAATCAGGTAGCAGGAGAAGATGCCAAAGAACCACGGCACCGCGATCAGGAGCCCGACGGCGAGGCCCACCTTCTGGCCTGTCAGCGAGGACACCTGCTGCGGGAGGAAGAAGGTCACGCCGTAGACGGCGATCTGCAGGCAGAAGTAGATGAGGGTGAAGTACCAGACGCGGCCGTTGCGCATCGCCGCGAAGACGCCCCGCGGCCCGGTTTCATCCTTGACAGTGTCTTCCTGAGTCATGATCTCCTTGAGCGCGAACTTCTCGTCGACGTTGAGGAACTTGGCCTTCTCCGGCCCGTTGATCAGGAAGAAGAACGCCGCAACGCCGGCGAGTACCGCCAGGATGCCCTCGGTGAAGAACATGACCTGCCAGCCACGGACGCCCGGAAGCTGGTCGCCGATGTTGATGAGCCAGCCGGAGAGCGGGTTGCCGATCATCTGGGAGAACGGCTGGGCGAGGTAGAAGATCGCGAACATCTGCACGCGCACCTTGTTCGGGAACCACTCGGCCAAGTACATGATGACGCCGGGGAACAGGCCCGCCTCCGTCACGCCGAGCAGGAACCGCAGGATCACGAAGGACGTCTCACCCTGTACGAACGCAAAGCAGGCCGAGACGATGCCCCACGTGATCGCGATGCGTGCGAGCCAGACCTTCGCGCCGACCTTCTTGAGCAGCAGGTTGCTGGGGATTTCAAAGATCGCGTAACCGATGAAGAAAATACCGGCACCGAGCGCGAACGCCCCGGCCGAAACGCCTTTGTCGGCGCCGAGTGCAGCTTCGGCGAAACCGACATTTGTGCGGTCGAGGAAGGAAACCACATAGAGGATGACCAGCATCGGCATGAGCCGGAAGGCAGCCTTGCGGATCGCCGATTTCAGGACCGGCGAATCCAGCATCTCCTTCGTGGACGTTGTTACAGCGGACATCGAAACTCCTCGTTGAGTAATCAGTGTTGAGAAATCAGTGTTGAGTAGTCAGGGTTTGGACAACGGTGGTGGAGCCGCGCATTAATGCATGTACAAACCGCCGTCGACATTCAGCGTCTGGCCCGAGATGTAGCCGGAGTCTTCGCTGATGAGGAAGGCGATGGCGGCGGCGATGTCCCGCGTGGAGCCCACGCGGTTCACCACGAGGTCCTTGGTGAGTTCGTCCTTGCGTTCCTCGCTGAGGGTGCCGCCCATGATGTCGGTGTCGATGGGGCCGGGAGAGATGGCGTTGACGGTGATGTCGTATTCCCCCAGTTCGCGCGCTGTGGCGCGGGTCAAACCGATGACGCCGGCCTTGGCCACCGAATACGGGGTCTTGGAGAACGTCCCGCCGCCGCGCTGGGCGGAAACCGAGGAGATGTTCACGATGCGTCCGATCCGGTTCCTGACCATGGATTCGGCCACGCGGCGGGTGGCGTAGTGGACGCCGTTGAGGTTGATGTTCAGGACGCGGTCCCATTCAGCGGGCTCGAGTTCCAGGTACGGAACCGGTGAGCTGACGCCTGCGACGTTGGCCAGTGCGACGATCTGCGGCAACTCGGCCTCGAGGGTGTCGATCGCCGACCGTACCTCGGCTTCGGAAGCCACGTTGGCGCCGACGCCGTAGGCCTGGACTCCATATTCGGCGGCGATTTCCTTGGCGGTGCTCCTGCAGAGGGCGTCGTCGAGGTCGATGATGCCGATGTTCCAGCCCTGTGCTGCGAGGTAGTTGACGGTGGCCCGGCCGATGCCGCGCTCGGAAACAGCGCCGGTGACGATTGCGGTGCGTTCTGCGGGGAAGGTGCTCATGGGTATTCTCCTGTGAATGTGGGCTAGTTGATCGGTGCCGGGCCAAGCTCATCAAGGAGCTTCTGCATGGCCACGTAGGCCTTGTTCCGGTAAGCGATGAGTTCGGGCGTGCGTTCCGCCGGGACGTTGAGGAAGCCCGCGCCGGTCTTGGTGCCCAGCTTCCCCGCCTCCACGAGGTCGCTCAGGATCTTCGGGGTCGCGAAGCGTTCCGGGAATCCGGTCTGCAGGGATTTATAGCAGAAGTTGTAGACGTCCAGTCCGGCCATGTCCGCGATCGCGAATGGGCCAAAGAACGGCAAGCGGAAGCCGAACGTCGTACGGACCAGGGTGTCGACGTCGTCGGCTGTTGCGATCCCCTGCTCCACCAGTTGCGCGGCCTCGTGGAAAAGCGCGTATTGCAGCCGGTTGAGCACGAAACCGGTGACGTCCTTGACGACGGCGGTTTGCTTGCCGGCCGCGTGGACCAGTTCGCGGGATGCAGCCACGGTCTCCGGCGTTGTGCCTGCGTGGGGAATGACCTCGACGCCCGGGATGAACGGTGACGGGTTGGAGAAGTGCACTCCCAGGAATCGCTCGGGGCCGACAACGGCCTCGGCGAGATCGGCGATGGAAATGGTAGAGGTGTTGGAGCCGATCAGCGCGTCGGGACGGGCGGCCGCGCTGATGCGGGCCAGGGTCTGGTGCTTGATGTCGAGGACCTCAGGGACGGCTTCTTCGATGAAGTCGGCGTCCGCCACGGCCTCTTCGATGTCCTTCGCGGCCCACAGATTGGCCTTCAGGACTGCCGTGGAACCTTCTGGAAAGAGACCTGCGGCCACGAATTCGTCCGACTCCACGAGCAGGCGGTCGTAGTTCTTCTGCGCGATTTCGGCGGACACATCCGCCAACGCCACGCGCGCTCCCCCGAGGGCCAGGACCTGCGCGATCCCGCCGCCCATGTAACCGGAGCCGACGACGGCGATCTTCCGGGCCGCGCTTCCGTCGCCTGTGGCGCTGCTTGCTGATTCAGTCATGTCACACTGCCTTTGTGTAATCGGGCTCGTAGGAGCAAATGGCGTCCACCTTGGCGGCGGAAGATGATGTTTCGTCGAAGTGGTGGCCCAGCCATTCGCCCACCAGTTTCTTGGCCAGTTCCAAGCCAATCACCCGCTGTCCCAAGGTCAGGATCTGGGCGTTGTTGCTGAGGACCGAGCGTTCCACGGAGTAGCTGTCGTGCGCGGTGACGGCCCGGATTCCGGGAACCTTGTTGGCCGCGATGGCCACGCCCAGGCCCGTGCCGCAGATCAGGAGGGCGCGATCTGCCTCGCCCTCGGCAACTTTGCGCGCTGCATCCACGGCAACGTGCGGGTAGGCCGTGGAGTCGTTGGCGCCTACGCCCACGTCGGTGACGGACGCCACCCGGGGATCGGTCTCAAGCAGCGCCATGAGTGCCTGCTTGTATTCGACGCCCGCTTCGTCATTGCCGACGATGATCCGCCAGCTCTGATGTGCTCATGCTTGAACTCCGTTTCCTGCCGGGGACGCCAGCTGCGCGTCGATATGTTGTGAGATCCTCGCCGTGATCAGCCCGAAGGAGACCGCTCCGGGATCGGGGTGGCCCAGGCTCTTCTCCGCGAGCGGACGGGCCCTGCCCTTGAGCGGACGCAACCGCGCCGTG
>NZ_DF952469.1:634043-636414 GCF_001263615.2 Arthrobacter sp. Hiyo1
ACGGCTACGGCCTGCCGGCCGAGTTCGGCAGCGGCCGCGGTGGGATGCTCGACGTCGGACTCGTCCACCGCGGTGACGCTCGCCAAGTTGCGGGGCGGGCGGGGCGCGAGGTTGCCCTTGCGGAACGCCGGAGTGTCCGCGGGTGCTGCCCAATACTGTTCGAGCTCCTCGTCCAGCCACAGCAGCGTGAGCGAAAGACCGGACATGTCCAGGCTTGTCACGAGCTCGCCGCACTCGGGTTCGACTACCGTGAGGCCTGCCTTGCCGAGGAGCTTTTCGATCTTGCCGAAGAGCAGGAAGAGCTCGTCGTACTTGACGGTGCCGAGGCCGTTGACGATGGCCACCACGCGGTTTCCGGCGTCGTCCGGTTTGTCGTTGAGGAGCTTGGAGACGAGCAGTTCGGCGAGCTCGGAAGCGGTGGGCATTTTGTGCTCGGAAATGCCCGGTTCGCCGTGGATGCCCAGGCCGAGGGACATCTGGCCGGCCGGAACGTGGAACAGCGGATCCGAGGCGCCTGGGAGTGTACAACCGTCGAAGGCCACCCCGAGCGAACGCGTGCGGTAGTTCGTTTTGATGGCCAAGCGCTCGACGGCGTCCAGGTCCAGTCCCGCTTCGGCCGCGGCCCCGGCGATCTTGAAGACCGTGAGGTCGCCCGCGATCCCCCGTCGCTTCTCGATCTGGTCCAGCGGCGCGCTGGCGATGTCGTCGGTAACGGTCACGGTGCGGGTCTCGATGCCTTCGGCGTTGAGGCGCAACTGAGCCTGGCCGAAGTGCAGCACGTCGCCGGCGTAGTTGCCGTAGCTGAGCAGCACTCCGCCCCCGGCGTTGGCTGCTTTGGCTACGCGGTAGACCTGGCCTGCCGCCGGGGAGGCGAACATGTTGCCGCATGCCGAGGCGGTTGCCAGGCCCGGCCCGACCAGTCCGGCGAACGCAGGGTAGTGTCCCGAGCCGCCGCCCACCACGAGGGCGACCTGTCCGGAGGGGACTTCGGTGGAACGGACCACTCCGCCGTCCACCCGGGCAACATAGCCGCGGTTGGCGGCGACGAATCCGTCCAGGGCATCGTCCGCGAAGTCTGCGGGGTTGTCGAAAATCCTTGTCATGGTCCTAGACACCAGCCAGCTGGGAGGTTGCTGGCTGGGTGGAGCCGGTCCGGCCGGACGGCTGCTGCCGGCCCTGGGCTACCTGGCTCTGGCCGAGGACGTAGTTCTCTGTCTTCGGAAGAACCTGCCGCCGGAGGTATTCCTGGTTGCTCGCCGTGACGCTGAGCCCGTCGCCGCCGTAGTGCTCGGTGCACAAGATGCCCTGGAAGCCTACCGACAGCGCGAGTTTGAAAGCCTCGCGGTAGTTGATCAGGCCGCTCTCCATCGGCGCAGGCATGGTGATGTAGCTGTCCCGGGCCACGTCTTCGTCGCGGATGTAGTTCTTCATGTGCCAGTAGTTGGAGTACGGCAGGGTCTTGGCCACCATCTCGCGCCAGTCCTCGATGGGACGGTGGAGGCGGATGAGGTTGCCAAGGTCCGGGTTGAGGCCAACGTTGTCCAGCCCGATGTCCTGGACCAGCCGGACCGAGGAATCGGCGGTGCCGAGGTAGGTGTCCTCATACATTTCCAGGGAGAGGAGGATGCCGGCTTCCGCGGCGTGCTCACCGAGTTCCCGCAAACGGGCGACCGCCTTGCCCCAGGCTTCCTTGTCCCCCGCCGGATCCTTGTAGCCTTCCACCGTCCAGAACCACAGCTGCTTTTGCTGCTCGGCGGTGATGGCCTGGTGGAGTCCGAAGGAGACAACCTCGCAGCCGAGTTCGGCTGCGGCATCGATGGTCCGGTGGCTGTACGCCAGGTTCTCGGCCCAGTCGCGGGTGTGGATGATACTGCGGCGGATAGCCGAGATGACCGGGATGCCAATGCCAACGTGCTCCGCGGTCTGCTTGAACTCGGCGAGGCGTTCCTTGCCGAGGTCCCCCGGGCGGACCCAGCTGTCCGTGAGGTCTGCGTTGGCAAATCCTGCGTCCTTGACTTCCTGCAGGACCTCGGCCCAAGCGGAAGCATCGGCGTCGTTGATGTGCTGTCCCGTGGCGTCAGTGCAGGGGAACTGGAGTAGGGCCGCGGTGATGGGCCAGGTTTCGGCGGTGTAAGCCATAGTTTTCACTCCTTCATGGAATCCTGTTTCCTATAGGATTTACTATTCAGGCAAGGCTGTCAACATATTTATTCGGACTTCCGTGGGCTGGCCCCGCCTCTTCGCACCCCAGCTCCGCGTCATCAAAGATCCTATATGTCTTACATATGTTTGTGAAGTGGGTCACCCGACGCCGCGTTCGCCACGCACGCAAAAGGCCCGCCGTTAGGCGGGCCTCGGGGTCTGGCCGGCG
>NZ_DF952469.1:637100-637719 GCF_001263615.2 Arthrobacter sp. Hiyo1
CGTCCTGGATCGCCGTCGGACTCGGCTTGGGCGACGGGAGATCAGTCAGCGGGTGCGTCGGCGATGGCCCGGGCGCGGACCTTGTGCACGTGGTCAGCCATGGCGGCCGCGGCCTGTTCCGGGTCACCGCTCGCCAGCGCGTCGAGCACTGCTTGGTGTTCAGCGATGGCCTGGTCTGCGTCGGTGATGCCCACTCCCCCGAACAGTCGGAACCGCTGGACCTGGCCACCCAGCGCGGCGTAGGCAGCAAGCATGAATTGGTTGCCGGACTGCTCGGCGATCAGCTTATGGAAGCGCTCATCGGCGTCGAGATAGTCCCGGAATTCCACGAAAGACGGGCCTCGAGGAGCAGTCTCCAGGTCCTTCACAGCCTCCCGCAGATCCGCCAAACCCTCCGGAGTGATCCGGCTGCACGCCAAGCGGGCATTCACGGGCTCAATCGCGAGCCTGGCCTCCATGAGTTCGGCAAAATCCTCGCGCGTGAAAACCGGGGCCACCCTGTACCCCTTGAGGGCAACCCGGCGGACCATGCCTGTGTGCTCCAGCCGCGCCAGTGCCTCGCGCACCGGCGTAGGCGAAACGTCCAATTCCCGCGCCGTCCCGTCGATGCTGACCGCGG
>NZ_DF952469.1:640424-646196 GCF_001263615.2 Arthrobacter sp. Hiyo1
CGCAGGTCCTGGACGAGCTCACCCTTGGGATCATGGTGGAGGATGCTGAGGTAGGCGAGGTTGAGCGAGGCGATGGTGTCCACCAGGACTTCATAGGTGGCGCGGACATCGGCGGGGTCTGTCTCGGCGATTCCCTGGACCGAGTGCTCAGGGGAAATCCGGATGCCGACCCGGTTGGCGCCCAAGGCTTCTCCCACCGCGTTGACGGTCTCGATCACAAAGCGTGCACGGTTTTCCGGCGAACCGCCGTAGCTGTCAGTGCGGACGTTGGTGTTGGGTGCCAGGAATTCGTGCAGCAGGTAGCCATTCGCCGAGTGGAGCTCGACGCCGTCGAATCCTGCCTCGACGGCGTTCCGGGAAGCCGTGACGATTTCCTGGATCACCGAGGGAAGTTCATCGGTGCTCAGTTCACGGGGAACCGGGTAGGGCTTCTTGCCGTTCGGCGTGCGCACTTCGCCGTCGATGGCCACGGCACTGGGTGCAACTATCTCGTGACCACCGGTGATGTCCGAGTGGGAAACGCGGCCACCGTGCATAACCTGGGCGAAAATCCGGCCACCCTCGGCATGGACGGCATCCGTCACTTTCTTCCAGCCCGCGATCTGTTCCTCGGTGACGAGGCCAGGCTGCCCCGGGTAGGACTGACCCGCGGGCGTGGGGTACGTGCCCTCGCTGACGATCAGCCCGAGGGAAGCACGCTGCCGATAGTGCTCCGCGACCAGCGGGCCGGGAACGCCTTCGACGCCCGAACGGAGGCGGGTCAGCGGCGCCATGACCAAGCGGTTGGGAATTTCAATCTCGCCGAGAGTCAAAGGGGAAAACAACATGGGCAGTGCCTTTCAAACGGGAACAGGTCCACTGGCGGCAACTGCAGCGCGCCTGCAACTATTCCTGTTGAGACGCGGATCACACGCTCTTAGGGAACGCCCGGGCAGCCTTCGCCCCGCGGATTCACGATGCAGTTGTCGGCGTAGTTGCGCGTGATCGACCTCCAGACGCTCACCTTCTGGAACGGCGACGCAAATTGTCCTGTGCCGGGAATCGGCATGTCAGGACCGCCGTTCACGGAGTAGGTGCCGCGGAAGGTGGTGGTCAAAACAACCCAGTAGTCATCTGTCCCGGCGTAAGCGTGGCTCGTGCGCGTCTTTTCGCCCCATCTTTCTTCAGGAAGTGGACCACCCATAGTTGGCCCCGGCCCGAGCGTCGCACCATCTCCGTAGTCCCATCGATATTCGACCGGTTCTGCCTTTATGACCACCTTTTGCCCGAGCATGTCCACAGTAAAAGCCTGTTCGGAGGCCTCAGCGTAGAAGTTGGTTTCAGCGCCCCTCAGCGTATGAGGAAATGGCTGAATGCCAGATACTGCTGGTGTGATTGGAAGTTGTTCGAATTTCGACTGTATCTGGGCGGCAATTTTCTCGAGCACGTCTGTGGGCTTTTCCGAATACAAGCAACGGTCGGGCCGTATGGCAGCCCATGCCGGTGGATCAAGAATCTTGAGCGACTCGAACCAGCGGACTGGCCTCCCGTTCTCCCCCTCCTTACAGTCCGCTGCCGCCGCGAGACACGCTTTGTCAAAATTGTTCTGACCGGGGTCGAGGCATAACAACTCGAACTTGTACTGTTTAGGATCCTCAGGTCCAGCCGCTGGCAAATCCACCCATGCCCCGCTGCCAGAGTCATATCTCCAGACACCAATCCCGCGTTGACCCCAGGAAATATCTGAATCACTCTGTTCAGCACGTGCAATCGACGTGACGAACATACTCCCTGCAACAAGACAAAAGGTCACCAGACTCCATGCTGCAACCCGGACCCGGTCAACCACTAGCTACCCAATCGGTCAACGTTTGAAGCAAACCATTTTCCATCGACGTATTTCGCGATAACCAGGTCACCGAGAACGCCGGATGCCGCAACATTCTGCCCAACGCTCCCGTCAGAGTTATGCAAGGTTCCGGCCGATTGTTGGGACTGTACGGCTACTTGGTACTCCCCGCTAGCCGCTAGGAATTTCGATGTGACAGCCTGAACTTGGATCTTGCTTCCGACAATCCATCGACCGTCGGAGCTCCACTTCTCGATCCCAGGAAAGACCTTGCTGCACATCGCGCACGTAGAACTAGTTACTTCATTGATGGGGCCCAATCGGCCGGTCTCAAAACCGTAATTCAGCAGTTCATACCAGTACCTCGCAAACGCCTCCACGCCTTCCTTTGTGTTCGCCTTCGCGGCCTCCGGCAACACGGGAACCGGGACGTTCTCGGCTTTCCCCTTGGCGTCCGCGGGTTTGTAAACAGCCGTCGAGGTCGGAGAGGGAGCACCAGTGACGCTGGCTGAAGCTGAAGCAGAATCTGTAGGCGACGCAGACTGCGGCTGGGTAGTGTTCCCGCACGCAGTCAGCGTCAACGCCGTGCCAAGGCTGACAATCATGAAAAAGCGAGCAGAAACCGAGGTGCGTGGAGTCATGGTTTGCTATCCCCAAATAGTTTTCAAGACTAAACGTTTCCAAAAAGGGTAGCTTAATTGCCCGTCGTGGCGGGAAAGTTATCCACAGGCTCCGGTTCATTACGCACCATCGCTTCACGAGCGCGGCCCAGCACAACCAGCCCACCACAACAAACACAAACCAAAGGCCCCGACGACGGGACCGCGGCCAGGCCGCCCATCCGTCGTCGAGGCCTATGGGACCTTGAACTCCTACCTACTTTTGAGCAGGCAGGACCAACTCCCCCGACTTATCCGTCGACAAAGCGAGCGAAGAGATGAACTGCGGTTCGCCGTCGGGCCCGTCCTGGGCCGAGCGGACCATATCCGGGCGCTCGAACTCCAGTCCGGTCACGTGGCATAGCAGCTTGGCGTCGCTCGGGTTGCCGTCGGCGTCGAACATCGGCAGATCGATTCCGTCGTCGGAGCGGCGTAGGTAGTACTTCCCGCGGGTCAACACGGCCAGCGCTGGCGGCAGCACAAGCGCCAGCCCAACGGCGAAGATCGGCGAATATGGCTGCACAGCTGAACCGAAAGCGCCGAAGAACACCGCAATCGAGACAACGGCCGAAACCAACATCGAGATAAAGCCCACCGGGTTGACGGCGTAAAGCATGCCTCGGCGGAATTCGGGAACCTTGGGCGAAATCTTGAGCAAATACTTGTTGATGGCAATATCGGACGCAACGGTAACCACCCATGCCATGGCGCAATTCGCGTAGAACCCAAGGATGGTGTTCAGGAACTCGAACATGTTCGCTTCCATCAGCACCAGCGCAATCACCAGGTTCACCACCACGAACACCATGCGCCCCGGGTAACTCTTGGTGATACGCGTGAAGCTGTTGGTCCACGCGAGCGAGCCGGAGTAGGCATTGGTCACGTTGATCTTGATTTGCGAAATGACCACAAGCACCACGGCCAAGGTCATCGCCAGCCAAGCCGGCATCATTTCCTGGTACACGCCAAGGAATTGATGCACCGGCTCGTTGGCATGCGCGGAGGCGGCTGGATCCAGGGTCGCAATCAGGTAGATGGCAATGAACATGCCCACGATCTGCTTGATCGCGCCGAAAATCACCCAGCCCGGCCCCGCCAGGATCACGGCACGCCACCAAGCACCACGGTTCTCGGCGGTCTTGGGAGGCATGAAACGCAAATAGTCAATCTGCTCCGCGATCTGCGCCATGAGCGACAGGCAGACACCCGCGGCCAGCATCACGGAGGCCAGGTTGGTGCCTTCAGCGCCGGATTTGCCCGTGAACGCGAAGAATTCCCCGATGCTGTCCGGGTGCGAAATCACCAAATACCCCACGGGAACCACCATGAGCAGGAGCCACAAAGGAGTGGTCCACACCTGCAACTTGGACAAGGCCTTCATCCCGTAAATCACCAAGGGAATCACAATAAGCGTGGACGCCGCATAACCGAGCCACTGCGGGATGCCCAGCCCAAGTTCCAGGCCTTGAGCCATGATGGAACCCTCAAGCGCGAAGAAGATGAACGTGAACGTCGCGAAAATGACGTTGGTGACCACCGAGCCGTAATAGCCGAATCCGGAACCCCGCGTGATGAGGTCAAGATCAATGTTGTACCGGGCCGCGTAGTAGGCCAAGGGAAATCCGGTGGCGAAAATGACCACGGCCGCCACCACGATTCCGAAAATAGCGTTTACGGTGCCGTACGAAATACCGATGTTCGCGCCGATCGAGAAATCAGCCAAATACGCGATTCCACCGAGCGCACTCGTCGCCACCACACCCGCACCCCATTTGCGGTAGGACCGTGGCGCGAACCTGAGGGTGTAGTCCTCCAGGCTCTCCTTCGCTGCGCTCATCGCATCGGCATTACCAGCCGTGCGGCTCCCGGCGCCTAGCGCCTCGGAAGGTTCGACGACGGCGACCCCCACCGGGGAGCCACCCGCCGTCGAGGGTTCAAGCACTTGCGTTGTCTTCGAATCGTCAGTCATCCCCAAAACTTTCCTCGTCTCGACATGTTTCCCCGATGAACATGGGCTCGACGCTATCGGCGGGATGGAACCACGGAGTCACCACGATGTTTCCGCGCTGTAACTTATCCAGCGAGTTGGACGCCAAGATTGCGGCTCCGGGTTTGTGGACGTCCAACAAAATCGCGGTCCCGTAGGCCTACTACCGTCGTGAAGGAACGCACCATCCCCTGCAAGTAACGGCCGAGGAGCATCATGACCACCCAGCCAAACCCAAGGCGTACGTCCACCTATCCGATTCTGGAAACAGCCCGCGAGCAAGTCCTCGCGAAAGGCGAAGGACTCAGCGAAGCCCAACTGCTCGAGATCCTCGAGCTCCCGGACGATGCCATTCCCGAAGCCCTGCAGCTTGCCCACGAAGTCCGCCTGGAGCACTGCGGCGAGGACGTCGAAGTGGAGGGAATCATCTCCATCAAGACCGGAGGATGCCCTGAGGACTGCCATTTCTGCAGCCAGTCGGGATTGTTCGACAGTCCGGTCCGGGGCGTCTGGCTCGACATCCCCGAGCTCGTCAAGGCCGCCAAGGAAACCGCCGCCACCGGGGCCACGGAGTTCTGCATCGTCGCAGCCGTCCGAGGCCCGGACATCAAGCTCATGAACCAGATCAAGTTCGCGATCGACCGCATCAACGCCGAAGTGGACATCAACATCGCGTGCTCGCTCGGCATGCTCAACCAGCGCCAAGTGGACCAACTCGCCGAATGGGGCGTCCACCGCTACAACCACAACCTCGAAACCGCGCGCAGCTACTTCCCCGAAGTCGTCACCACGCACACCTACGAGGAACGCCTCGACACTTGCAACATGGTCAAGGCGGCCGGCATGGAACTGTGCTGCGGCGCCCTGATCGGCATGGGCGAAACCACCGCCCAGCGCGCCGAACTCGCCAGCCAACTTGCGGCCCTCGAACCGCACGAAGTCCCGCTGAACTTCCTCAATCCGCGCCCGGGAACGCCCCTCGAAAACCAAGGAATCATGGACGGCAAGGACGCCCTCCGCGCCATAGCGGCGTTCCGCCTCGCCATGCCGCGGACCGTGCTGCGTTACGCCGGCGGACGGGAACTGACCCTGGGCGACCTCGGCACGCGCGAAGGCCTCATGGGCGGCATCAACGCGGTGATCGTCGGCAACTACCTCACCACACTCGGCCGACCCGCGACGCAGACCTCAACCTCCTCGTGGAACTGAACATGCCCATCAAGGAACTCCAGAAGTCGCTGTGAACACTGTTGAGACGGCAGGCTTCTGCGGGCACTGCGGCGGACCCGCCACGCAAG
>NZ_DF952469.1:649144-664014 GCF_001263615.2 Arthrobacter sp. Hiyo1
GTGCTCCCCGAGCGCGCCGCGGACCTCCCACCCGTGACGTTCCGGGCGGCGAGTGCGCACTGGCTGAGCGGGGCTTGGTCATGAACACCACTACTGCCGGCGCCCAGACGTGCCCGTATCTGGTGCTGCGGGAGCCCGCGGCTGTGCGGGAAGTCCTGCACCGGCCGGAAGACTTCAGCCCGGCAAATGCCCTCATCGCTGTGACACCTTTGTCCGGACCGTCGTTGCGGGTCCTGCAGCGCGCCCGCTTCGCGCTGCCGCCGGTGCTGGCCAGCAATGACACGGCTTCCCATGCTGGCATTCGCAAGGTGGTGGCCGGGTTCTTTACCCCGGCAACGGTGGGTGCTTTTGAGCCGCGCATCCGCGGCATCGCTCGGGATGCCGCTGCCGCCGCTGTTGGCCTGCTGGAAACGGGTGGGCAAGTGGATCTGGTGCAGGCCGTGGCAGCGTACCCGCCGGCGATCGTGATGTTCGAGCTTCTGGGACTCCCTGTCCGTGATCTTCCGGAGCTAAAAGCCTGGAGCCTGGACTCGCTCGAGCTGTTCTGGGGCTGGCCGGATCCCGAGAGGCAACTGGAACTGGCGCACAGCGCGGCCGGGTTCTACAGCTGGCTGCGGGAACTCGTCCTCGAAGCCGTGGCATCCCCCGGACGCAATCTCTTCCGCTCCTTGGCGGAACACGGCCTCAGCACGCCAGAGATCTGTTCCCTCGGCTACTTCCTGCTCATCGCAGGGCAGGAAACCACCACTCAACTCATCAGCACGGCGCTATTCCGGCTTGCCGAGGGATCAGTGGGCTTTGACTGGAAAGACGCGGCCTCCGGAACCACTGCACGGGACCTCATCCGGCACGTCCTGGCTACGGAATCCTCCGTTCCCACATGGCGCCGGGTTGCCGCCCAGGACACAGTGCTCGACGGCCAGCGCGTCCCCGCCGGCGCCGAAATCCTCCTGGAACTCACAGGCAACCACGAGTCATCCGGGCGGGCTTCGGCGGCCCACGAGCAGGGTCCCACGGCCTACGGGCTGGCCTTCGGCTCAGGGATTCACCGTTGCCTTGGTGCGAAGCTCGCGGAACTGGAGGCCGCCGTCGTCGTGCAGGAAACCGCGGCAGCGCTGCATGGCGTCCGTTTGGCAGAGCCGAACCCCGAGTGGCTGCGCCTGCTGTCCTTCCAAGCTCCGCGGACGGTCAGCGTCGGGATTTGAGGAAGTCGGTGGCTTCGTTCACTGCCGGCGCATCGGGGTGGATGCTGCGGGTTTCCGATCGCTGGTTCCGGGTGCGAACCCAATCGCCGGGGTGCAGTTTCGGCAAGATTTTGGCGATGGCCAACGCGCCATACATCAACGTATTAATCGCGACGAAGGTCGCCAAGACGGCAAACCAATCGGAATGCAGAATTCCCTCAGGAAACAAAATTCCGGTGGGAAGGGAGGCGGAAATAGCCATGATTACCCTGCCTTCGATGGTTCGCCGGTTGGTGAATGGTTGAGGTGTTTCCATTTGGCTTGCTTGCCAAGGGAAATGTCGATGATTCCCTTGACATACACCACGTTGAGGAACATGTCGAAGAACAACTCCGGAAAGAGCGTGACTGCCAAGAGGCGTGCCCGCCAGCCACCCTTCCACACGGTGACGACGCGTTCGATGGAGAAGACGACGCCGATTCCCAGCCAGAACGGGAACCAGACCCAGTTGTCCAGGGACAAAACCATCAAGAGGATCAGCAGGAGGTAGGCGCTGAGGGCAATCACTCCGTAGCCAATGCCGAACTGCTGCGCCCAGTAGCGGAGCCCCTGGGGTGTGGCCCCGTAAGCCCCAAGGTTTTCCAGGGCACCCCGCTGCCAACGGAGTCGTTGCGCCCACAAGGTGCGGAAATTCGGCATCAACTCGGTGACCACAGTGCATTGCATGGGGGAAATCATGAGGCCGCCCAGGGATTTCAAGGCAATCGTGAGCTCATTGTCCTCGGTCAACGATGCCGTGTCGTAAACGTCTCCCCGAATTCCCGGGATCGATTCGCCCCGGCTCTGGGCAACAGTGCGCAAGGCACGGGGACGGAAAAGCGAGGCCGTCCCGGTCAGCACAAAAACGCGGCCACGCCGTCGTCCGATTTCCCGGGAATACCGGATATATTCGTTGCGCTGGAATTGGCCGACAATTCCGTGTCCCTCTTCCCCGTAGAAAAGACCACCTACAGCCATCAGTGCCCGGTCATTGCTCATCCGCGCAACCGCGACTTCCAGGAATCCATCGTCAAGGCGGGTGTCGGCATCCATGACCATGACGACGTCGTTATCGCCTTGGCCTGGTAGCAGCCACTTGAGCGCCTGGTTGAGTGCGCCGGCCTTCTTCTTCGTGTTGTCCACCGATTCGAAGACCTCAACCCCGGCCTCGCGGGCAAGCGCAATAGTTGCATCCGTGCAGTTGTCGGCAACCGCAACCACGCGGTCCGGGCGGTGCGATTGGGACAAAAGCGAAGCGATGGTGGCGGGCAGCGAGGCTTCTTCATTGTGCGCAGGGATCAAGACGGTCACCGTGACCGGGCCAGCATACACACCGCGGGTTTCGGCCATGACGATCTTTGGCGCCAGCGGTGTCCGGGGATGCGCGGAGCGGCGTGATCTGTTGGCAATGCGCTGCTCCAGCACAGCCACGCCAGCGGATAGCAGAAGGGCAAAGGCTATGGCCACGAGAATCACGCGGGGCTGCGGCGCCACTGAATCGTAGAGAATCCTCCAGACACCCAGGACAATCCCCTCAGCCCGCGATTCGACCGCTGAATTCCCCGTCGAGGCAATAGCGAACCACAAGAGGGCCGCTGCACCGCCGACTGTAACCGCGATCACAATGCCGACCATGCGCTGAAATATCCCTCGACCCACCGGCGAATGCTATCAGTCGTTCGCGGCGCGAGGCCGACGCTCGCTCACATCATGGGCTTTTCCGGCCGACCCTCGCTCACAAACAAGCCCTTTCCGGCCAACGCCCGCTCACAAACAAGCCCTTTCCGGCCAACGCCCGCTCACATCATGTGATCGAGGGTTCTAGTTTTGGGCGCCATACGTGAGCGAGCGTCCGGGGAAAAACCCACATACGTGAGCGAGCGTTGGAGGGGGTGCTGCGTAGACTGAGGATATGGGCGAGAGCCGCGACCTGCTGACGCCTGAGCAACGCAGCCTGAACATGTCCAAGATCCGGGGCAAGAACACCAAGCCCGAGCTCTTGGTCCGTCGGCTACTGCATGCCAAGGGTTACCGCTACCGGCTCCATGGCCGGGCTGCGGGCGGGAAATTGCCAGGCAGCCCGGATCTCGTGTTTGCCGGCCGGCGCAAGGTGATTTTCGTGAACGGATGCTTCTGGCACTTCCACGATTGCAAGGCAGGCCAGCACTCACCGACCGGCAACGCGGATTTCTGGGCAGCCAAGCGCAACCGCACCCGGGAGCGCGACGCCGGACAGCGCGAATTGCTGAGGGCCTCGGGATGGGAGGTTCTCACCGTGTGGGAATGCGAACTGCGGGACCGTTCGGCTTTGGAGAGTCAGCTCACGCAGTTCCTCGACGGCGGCCGAACAGGAAGTAGCTCAGCGGCCCGAAGAAATTGATGAAGCTTGCAGCCCGCCAAACAGCTTTGTTCCCCCTGATCTGGGCCGCGGGGGTCTTGGAAATGCTACGCTGTGCCGCGATGAGCAACGCCATCTGTCCCGCACCCATCACAAGCACGCCTACCCGCTGCCCCGGAGTCATGTCCTTCCAGGACTTCTTCTTTTTCTTGCCGTGCATGATGCCTCCATCTGCAGTGACTTGCCCTCTCAGGCTAGTCTGCCGGCCGCCCGGACGGAACAGGACGGAACAGGACGGAACCGGATGCCCCTCATAGCCGAGCCTGGCGCACCACTTCGCCCCAGGACTGCTGGGCCAGGTCCGTGACGGCGGCAAGGATCTCCGCCGGTGGCCGCGACAAGTCCAGCGGGTACTCCACAATGTCGATATCCGTGTTGAGGATCCGTCGCAGCTTCATCTCGCCCTTGCCCGCGTAGACCAGCCACGCCGTGGGCACTTGCAACGCCGTGCAGTAGGCCAGGAGTTGATAGTGGTCCGCGTTGAGCGATGCCCCGGAATCGGTGGCCGAGGCGTATTTCGAGTCGTACACCACCACGGGCCGGCCACCCAGGAAATGCACGGCGTCGGGGCGCACGGTGAGCCGGTCCGAATCCCGCACAGCTTCGTTGAGGGTGGCGCCGTATTGAAGCCGCATTTCACCCGGATGTGCCCGCATGGCCGCCCGCAAAGCCACACCCACGAATTCCTCAAACACAGTGGACATGTCCACTACAAACGAGGCGGTCTGCTGCTTCCCCTCGCCCGCTTCCGCAGAGGCATTCCGCAGGATGAGCTCGGCCAAGCGGAGGACAGGGTGGTAGCGGAGGTTCATCCGGTTGGCCTGCCACTTCGGCAGCGGCGCTCCGGACTGCAGCCGCGTGACGGCGTCGAGCTTTCCCTTGAGCTGCCGCAAGCGGCTCAGGACGTTTTGCCGCACGCCGGGAACCTTGCCCATCCGCTCAAGGGCGGCACGGAGAATGCGGTTCTCGGCAATGTCCTCGGTGAATTCGTCGTAGGAGACTTCCAGCGGTACCAGCATTCCGGGGCGCCGGGAGATCTGGTCCGAGATCCGGATACGGCCCTTGACCGTCCGGAGCGACTCGTCCACAGTGAGATAGCCCTGCAGCGGACCTCGGCTGAGCGCCCGCTCCGCCAACTGGGCGAGGGACTCGGCCAGGGCGCTCCACAGGTCCTTGTGCTCGACGGCGGCCACGGAATCCTCGCGGAATCCTTGGTCCCCGGCGTAGCTGAGGAGGAAGAGGAGCCGACTCAAGCCAAGGCGGTCCTTGGGCCGTACCTCGATTTGGACGGTGGGCGTCCGCACCGACCCCACCTTGCCCACAGGCTCGATGCGGTAGAGTCCCATCCCCATCGGCGAGGCCTTCGCGAGCCCGCTCGAGTTGAGCAGGGCGGCCGTGTCCGGATCAAGCTTGTCCACGATGCCACCGGAGAGCTCGTCCATGACGATGTGCCGCACAGCCGGTGCCTTGGTTGACGCGCGGACCGCAGGCTTTCCGATGCCCGGGGGGCGGGCCGGCCGCGGTGGCGCGGTCTTAGCGGACCGCAAGTCGACCCAACAACTGCTCCAGCCCGAAGCGCTCCTCCAGCTGGGCCCGGTTCAACTGACCGTGGTAGTGCTCTTCCAGGAGTGGCATGAGTTCGTACTTCCAGATCCGGCGCAGCCTGCGGGGTTCTGGGCCGCGTTCTTCATGAAGTAGGAGGGACCGATCATCAGGTCCCGGTCCCAATCGTCGATGGAGTCGTTCAAGGCGTCAAGCAGGTCCGCGTTGAGGGTGTCCAGGCCGCGGGCCGCGAGGAACCGCCGGAGCGAACCGCGGATCGGTTCCACCTTCGGATGCAACTCCACGAATGCGAAGCGGCGGCGGATGGCCGCGTCCATCATGGCGATGGAGCGGTCCGCCGTGTTCATGGTGCCGATGATGTAGAGGTTGTCCGGCAGGCTGAACGGTTCGTTGGGGCTGTACTGGAGGTAGATGCGGTCGTCACGGTATTCCAACAGGAAGTACAACTCACCGAACACTTTCGCCAGGTTGGCCCGGTTCATCTCGTCGATGATGAGGAAGTACGGCTTGTTGGAGTTCCCGGGCTTCGCGGCTTCTTCCGCGAGTCGACGCAACGGTCCGGCCACCAGCTTGAAAGAAACCTGGCCGTCGTCGGTCTTGTCCGGCCGGTACCCCTCGAAGAAGTCCTCATACGCATAAGACGGGTGGAACTGCACCAGCTTGACGCGCTCATCGGTGCTGTCGCCCGCGAGCTCGGCCGCCAAGTGCTTGGCGAGGTAGGTCTTTCCCGTTCCCGGAGGGCCGTAGAGCACCAATTGGCGGTTCTCCTCCAGGAGTTCGGCGATCTCCTTGAGCGGATCGAGCTCCATGTGAAGGGACGCTGCGAACTCTTCCGTGAGGGGGCGGAACCCTTCAATCACGGGCTCGACGACGGCGTCCGGGGCGGCGGTTTCCTCGCCGTCGGACTCCGCTTCGGCCGGCAGGAGGGACTGCAGCGACTGGATGACCCTTGTAACGTCCACGACGATCCCCGACGTAGAGAGCTGGCGCTGGACGTGCCGCGGAGCCTCGGCAATCGGGTGGGTCTCATCGAACCAACGCACCTTGCGGCGGAGCCGACGGTTGTCCTCATTGTGTTCCGGCTCGCCCAGGACCACGCCGATCCTGATGGCCCCGGAATTCTGGAACAGCGCGAGGTCGCCGGGCTTCATCACGGTCAGGAACGCGAAAACGGCAGTCTTGGTGTCCTCCCGCTCCACGTAGCCGAGGTGCTTGTAGTCCTCGTCCACGGCGTGCTGGACCACCCCGGCAGTCACCCCGGGAGTGAGTTCGCGGAGGTGTTCGACGTCGAGCGTCGCCTTTTCCTCGTCCCGCCACGCGGCGAGGAGCTCGGCGGAGTCCTGGTGCGTGCGCAGCAGCCACGCCCGGCGGCCAGGATCTCCCACTTTGCGCCACTGGCTGACGAGCTGGCGATCATACCAATCGATGCGCTGGCCGGCCTGTTCGTCCAGGTGAAGCCGGATGCGGTGGACGTCCGCGGTGATGTCGGCTTCCGTTTCGCCGTGGGCACCGCCAACCAGCGAGGCGAAGGCGTCCCGGATTTCGCGCCGCTCAACGTCCGCGACCACGGGCTCGAAGTAACTGGGCCACGCCAAGTATTCGATGCTGCGGCGGATGGCCGGCTGGTCCTCGGGGGCTGCCGCCGCGAGTTCGTGGAATTTCAACGGGTCCTTGAGGGCTTTGTTGATGCTCGCGTTGGACTGGCCATCGACGTGCGCCACGAACCGGCACAACCAGGTCAGGTGGTCCCAGATCGTCCAGTTGAACTCAGCAGTCCTGTCACGGATGACGCCGTGATCGGTCATCCCTTGGTACAGCTCCTTGGGGAGCTCGAGCTCGGGATCGAGCCAGGACGCGGCTTCAGCGACGCGGGCGCGCTTCACCTTGAGCGATTTGACCTCGTGCGCCAGGGGCAGGGACTGCAGGAAGAGAAGCTCGACGGCGAGCAACTTGGCCTCGCGGGAAGCCCCTTCCAGGTTCTGGCGCAGGTTGGTCATCATGGGCGTTGGCATCTCCGACGCCGCGTTCCAGGCGCTCCAGGAGCTCGCCGGCGGCGTCCACCGTCCAAGTGCGGGTACTGGCGTCGAGCGCCGAAGCCTTGCCTTGAAGCCCCGGGCCCAGCACGAACCACGCCGCATCTTCGATCTCCTTGGAGATACCGGGGGCACGGGTCAGTGGGGTTTTGGTGGAGGGAGTCACCATGCCAACTTACATGGTTTCTCTTGGTGCTGGCATCAGGAAAGCCGGCACCCCCGCCACAGGCGTCCCGCCTCTCATGTTCTGCCACATGCGTCCCACAACGTGCTTCCCGCCGCATGCGCCCCGGGCCGATGCGCCCGGGAAGTTCAGTGCATCCCGAAGCGATAGCCGGCAGGCACCGGCTCCCCGGGACACACTTCCTGCCACAGCTCGGCGATCCCGTCCTCGCCTTCCCGGATGTCCGGTATTTCGACGCCGTCCCGCAGCATCGCTGCTGCCTCCCGGCCTTGGCCGACACCCGCGAGGGCGAGCGCCGTCAGGAAACGGACGCGTCCGACGTCGGACATTCCGTCAGGTGCCTCGCTCGCCAGGGCGAGTGCTTGGGCGGGGTCTCCGTGCCGGATGCTGAGGGTCATGGCTTCGCTGAGCAAGGGGAGATTGGACGGTTCCAGCCGGCTCGCGGCGGCAAGTTCCGCCAACCGTTGTCAGTCTTGTTGGTGGCGAGCAGCGCGAGGGCCCGGCCCCTTGTGGCGAGGACCTTGGAACGGAGCGAGAGGTCCTCGGCAATCAGCGCGGCGCCGTATCCGGCGATCGCACCGCCAAGATCCTGGCGGGCGTGCTTCATGGTGGCCAGGTGGAACTGTGCCTCGGCTCCGCCATCCTTGGCCAGCAGCTCTTCCCAGTCGTCCCCAGCCACGAAGGTCCCGGCGCCCAGGAAACTCGCTCCATCCAGCAGGCTGTGCCAGGGGCCCGTTTCCTCGATGGCCTCAGGGGTTGCGTCGTCCGCGAAGGGAGTACCGACTTCGTCCAGCCATTTGCGGCCCGAGTGTCGCCGTCGGGCACTTTCCAAAGCACCCCAAGCACTGCCGCGGACCAGCATCTCGTCCGGAGGCAGGGCATAGTTCCGCGCGGCTTCGGCAAGGGCGACTTCGAGCTCCGCGTCCGGGACGAGGTCTTCGAGCCGGGCGCTGGCGTGGGTCACGGCCGCATCCCAATCCTGGCCGTGGGAGGTTGCGGGATCCAGCTTCGCGTTGCCGTAGGCCTCTACCCAACTCCACTCGGCGCCGGCAGGCATGGACAGGTGCTCGAACTGGGTCTGCGCGAGCCCGGCTTGGATCTCCGCGTAGGGGCCAGCCCCTGGGCTGAGCCATTCCTGCCAGCGCTTCCCGCCGTCGCCCTGGCCCCAGACGAAGAGCTTCTTCCCCCGCAGGAGGCTGGTGGACAGCATGGCCAGGCCGTCGCCGTCGTGGTCTACTGCGGTAATCCAGTGCCGGTGCCCGGGCTGGATGTCGAAGAAGAAGTCCGCGGCGTGCGGGCTGTTGACCAGCCAGGTGGCGTCCATGCCTTGGTGTTCCGTGGGCCGGACGCGGGCGATGTCGGTGGTGTAATCGCTACCGAAAGCCTCGGAGGCGGGCGCGATCACGCGCGTTTCCGCCGTCTCGGGAACCGCGGCGTTGCTCCACCAGTACATGGGGACCTCGTGGTCACGCGGGTTCCTGATCCGGACCGCTGTGAGGAGGACGTCCGAGTCCTCCGGAAGCCACATGTCCACTTGGAAGACCACTTCGCGGAGGCGTTCGAACTCCCACATGCGCAGAATGTCGTGGCCATCGGGGGACTTGACGATCGCCGTGTGCAGCGGATCGCACGTGGTGGGCGAGTGCCCGCGCGTGCCGATGTTCCATTCGAGCCCGCCGGCGAACCACGCCTTACGTAGGGCGATGTTGGCGAACTGCAGCGTCCCATGGGTGTGGAGGAGCTGCTTTCCCGAGGCCTTGTCGAAGAGCTCCCAGAGCCGGCCGCCCAAGGTGGGGAGGACAACGGCACGCAGCTTGTTGTTCTCGAGCACGACGGCGGGCACCTCGTGGGCAGTCCGCTCGCGGGAGTAGCCGTCCTGCATCAGGTACGGGAACATGTTCGGCACCTGGCCGTAGCGGGCCGCCGCCCGCAGCTCCTCCGGGACGCCGTCGCCGATTCTGTACGGCTGGTCCAACTCAGCCATGACCACCGGCAGCGGGCTATTGGGACCCAACTCCGCCATGTTCAGGGTGATGGTGGAGAAGCTCAGGTTTTGCATCTTTATGACTCCTGGGGGCTATTTTCGATCGCAAGACTTCACTCATCTTTGACCCAAGTCGCCGCTGTGTAAAGGGAGCCACCCAACTAGCTCGCATTTGATGTCGTTTTGAGGGCCCAAAACGACATCAACTGCCAGTCAGTTGGGAATGTCAGCGGGAGGCGGCGCGGGCGGCCCTCACCAGGTCCCGGTTGGTGACCATGTACGCCGTCGGGTCTGCTTCGCCGGGTGTGCCGAAGGAGTCCCCACGGTCCTTCCGCGTGGAAACCGTGGCCTTGGCGGACAAATGGACCGCGCTCAATCCTGCGGCGTGCAGGGCGGGGATATCGTCCAAGACGAGTCCGCCGCCAGCCATGACCTCAAGCCGCCCCACCGCCCGCTGGACCATGCGCTCGAGGGTCTCGATCCCCGCTCCCACCGTCGCGGCGCCCCCGGAGCTGAGCACCCGCGTGAAACCAAGTTCCACGAGTTGCTCGACGGCGGCCGCCGGGTCCGGGGTCTGGTCGATGGCCCGGTGGAAGGTCAGCTGGGCGTTGGGGTTGGTCTCTAGAGCCGCGTCGGCGAGCTTTCGCGTGGCTTGGACGTCGATGTCACCGGCGGCCGTGAGGACTCCGATCACCACGCCGTGGGCCCCTTGCTTGAGCAGGAACCGGATCTCGCGTTCCATGGTGTCCAAGTCCGCGTCGGAGTACAGGAAGTCTCCTGGCCGGCTGCGGATCAGCGGGTGGATCTCCAGCCGTCCGTCGGCAGCTTCCTGCGCGGCTTCCATCAGCCCTTGGCTCGGAGTCAGTCCCCCGAGCTCCAAGGCGCTGCAAAGTTCAATCCGGTCCGCGCCTTCTTCAGCGGCAACGGCAGCGCCCTGGGCACCGACGGCGACGATCTCGAGTTTCATGGGAAAACTCTAACGGCCACCGCAGTGCCCAGGGCGCTGCTGCAATGCTTCGCTAGGCCCGATAGGGCTCCAGCTGCTCCTTCTGTTCGGGAGTGAGCCTGCGGACACGGCCGGTGGACTCGTCGACGAACGCCAGATGGGTACTCGCGTTGACGCAATCCTGGCCCGTCACGGGATCTTTGATGACGTAGTGAAGGTCAAAACTTGCCCCCTTCACGGCCCCTACCCAGATCTCAACCAGTGCGGGAATGTTCCGATACTCCAAGGTCCGGACGTACCGGACCTTGTGCTCCACTACGAGGATCATGACCCCGTCCTCAACGGAGTCGAAAACAGAGACCGGTGGTTCCACTCCGGGGAGTCCGGCACCGCGCGGCGGACCGAAGGCCGCGATGCGGGCCTCTTCGAGCATGCGCACGATCTGGACGTTGTTGATGTGCCCGTACGCGTCCATGTCTCCCCAACGCATGGGTACTTGGACCGTAATTCGCTCGCTCAGCTGTGCACCGCCGTCGAGTCATCCACAACGGTTTCCTCGGCATCCTCACCGGCGAACTGCGACATGTAGAGGCGGTAGTACGCACCCTGCAATGCGAGCAATTGGTTGTGGTTGCCCTGCTCCACGATGCTGCCGTTTTCCATCACCAGGATGGTGTCGGCGTCGCGGATGGTGGACAAACGGTGGGCGATGACAAAGCTGGTGCGATCCGTGCGGAGGGCCGCCATGGCCTTCTGCAACAGCAGCTCCGTACGGGTGTCCACGGAGCTTGTGGCCTCGTCCAGGATCAACAGCGAAGGATCGGAAACGAAGGCCCTCGCGATGGTGATCAGCTGCTTCTCGCCCGCACTGACGTTGTTGCCTTCCTCGTCGATGATGGTCTGGTACCCATCCGGCAAGGCGCGTACGAAACGATCCACGTAGGTGGCCTTGGCCGCCTCCATGATCTGCTCCTCGGTGGCGTCGAGCTTGCCGTACTTGATGTTGTCGTAGATGGTCCCGCCGAACAGCCAAGCGTCCTGCAGCACCATGCCCACCTTGGAGCGAAGCTCGGAACGGCTCAGCTCCTTGATGTCCACCCCGTCCAAGGTGATACGGCCCGCATTGAGCTCGTAGAACCGCATGACGAGGTTGACGAGGGTGGTCTTGCCCGCGCCTGTGGGTCCGACAATCGCGACGGTGTGTCCGGGCTCCGCACTGAGGGAAAGGTTCTCGATGAGCGGCTTGTCGGCCACGTAGCTGAAGGAGACGTTCTCGAACTCGACGTGGCCGTCCGTGCGCGGGGGCAGGTGACGGGCCGCGTTCTCCGGCATTTCCTCGTCTGCATCCAAGAACTCGAAAACGCGCTCAGCAGAGGCCACACCGGACTGGAGCATGTTGGCCATGCCGGCGATCTGGCCAAGCGGCTGGGTGAATTCACGCGAGTACTGGATGAACGCCGTGGCGTCGCCAAGGCTCATGGACCGGAGGCCACACGCAAACCACCGACGACGGCGATGCCCACGTAGCTCAGGTAGGACACGAAGTTCATGGCCGGGAAGATGATGCCGGAAACGAACTGTGCCCCGAACGAGGCCTTGTACAGGGCTTCGTTGCGTTCGTCGAAGCGCTCCAGCATGTCCGCGTCGCGCCCGAAGACCTTGACCAGCTCGTGGCCGGAGAACGATTCCTCGATCTGGCCGTTGAGAGAGCCGGTGTTCTTCCATTGGGCGGCGAAGAGCTTCTGGCTGCGCGAGCCGATCACGCCGGCAAGGACGCCGGAGAGCGGCAAGGCAACCAGCGCAATGAGGGCCAGCTGCCAGGACACGATGAACATCATGATGGTGATGCCGAAAACCGTCAGCACCGAGCTGACCAGCTGGGCGAACGCCTGCTGCAGCCCTTGCTGGACGTTGTCGACGTCGTTGGTCACGCGGGAGAGGATGTCGCCGCGCTGGCGGGTGTCGAAGTAGTTCAGGGGCAAGCGGTTGAGCTTGGCCTGGACGTCATTGCGGAGCCGGTTGATGACTTTCATGACGATCTTGTTCAGGATGTAGCCCTGGGCCCACAGGAAGATGTTGGCCACGAAGTACATCAAGAGCACGATCGAGATCAGGAACGTGAGCTTGGAGAAGTTGATCCCGTTGGTGAGCTCCATCTTGGAGACCATGTCCGCGAAGTTGTTCTGGCCGGCTTGGCGGAGTCCTTCGGCGAAGGCGGCCTGGCTCACGCCGGGAGGCAATTGCTTGCCCATGACGCCGCCGAAGATGACGTCCATGGCGCTGCCGAGGATCTTCGGGGCGATGACGTTCAGGACGACCGAGACCACCACGAGGCCGATGACGAAGACGACTCCGGCAGCCTCCGGCTTGAGCAGCCCGAGGAGCCGCTTGGCCGACGGTCCGAAGGCCTTTGCCTTCTTGGCCGGCAGGTTGCCGAACATGCCGCCGTCGGCTTCGCCCGGGGTGTATTCGGTTTCCTCGATGTCGTCATCGTCCACCGCCGTTACGGCACCGGCGGCGTCCGCATCCTTCACTTCCGCAGCGTCGCGCGCGGCCTTCGCTGCTTCGGCCTTCGCGGCCCAGCCGCGCTTTTGCTGATTCTGTTCGCTCATGCCACTTCCTCCGCGCTCAGCTGGGATTCGACGATCTCCTGGTACGTGGGTGATGTTTCCAGGAGTTCTTCATGGGTGCCGCGGTCGACGATTCTGCCGTTGTCCAGGACCAGGATCTGGTCCGCGTCCGCAATGGTTGAGACGCGCTGGGCCACGATGATGACCGTGGCATCCTGCGTCTTTTCCTTGAGCGCCCTGCGAAGGCGGGCGTCCGTGGCCACATCCAAGGCCGAGAAGGAGTCGTCAAAGAGATAGACCTTGGGCTGCGTCACCAGCGCCCGGGCGATGCAGAGGCGCTGCCTCTGGCCACCGGAGACGTTGGTGCCGCCCTGGGCCACACGACGGTTGAGGCCGGAGGACTTTTCCATGACGAAGTCCTTGGCCTGTGCGGTTTCCAGCGCATCCCAGAGTTCCTGGTCCGTGGCGTCGGTCTTGCCGAAGCGCAGGTTGTGCTCGATGGTTCCGGAGAACAGGTACGGCTTCTGCGGCACGGTGGCCACGCGCTGGTGATCTCGTCGCGGTCCAGGCTGGTGACTGGAACGCCGTCGAGCAATACATCGCCGGACGCGACGTCGTACAGGCGCGGAAGCAGCGACACCAAGGTGGTCTTGCCTGCGCCGGTGGAGCCGATGATCGCGAGGGTCTGGCCCGGCTCCGCGGTGAAGGAGATGTTGCTCAGCACGGGAGCTTCAGCGCCGGGGTATTTGAAGGTGACATCGCGGAATTCGACGCGACCCTTCTTTTCCGCGGGCGCCACGGGCGCCTTCGGATCGTGGATGGAGGGTTCGACGTCGAGGACCTCGCCGATGCGGTCCGCGCACACAGACGCGCGCGGGATCATCATGGCCATGAAGGTACCCATCATGACGGCCATGAGGATCTGCAGGAGGTACTGCAGGAATGCCGTCAGGGAACCCACCTGCATGTTGCCCGCGTCCACCCTTTGGCCGCCAAACCACAGCACTGCCGCCGTGGAAAGGTGCAGGATCATTCCGATGGCCGGGAACATCAGGACAAACAGGTTGCCGATCTTGACCGAAACCAGGGTGAGGTCCTTGTTGGCATCGCCGAAGCGCTTGGCCTCGTACGGTTCACGAACGAACGCCCGGACCACACGGATGCCGATGATCTGCTCGCGCAGGACACCGTTGATGGCGTCGATCTTCTTCTGCATGGAACGGAAGAGCGGCATGAGCCGGACCACGAGGTAACCAACCACGGCCACGAGGACGGGAACCGAGACCCAGACGAGCCACGAGAGGCTGAGGTCCTCGCGCAAGGCCATGATGATGCCGCCGACGCACATGATGGGCGTGGACACCATGAAGTTCAGGCCCATCAGCATGAGCATCTGGACCTGCTGGACGTCGTTGGTGCCACGGGTGATCAACGTGGGTGCGCCGAAGCTGTTGACGTCCTTGGCCGAGAAGCTGCTGACCTTCCGGAAGACGTCCCTGCGCAAGTCGCGGCCCATGGCCATGGCCACGCGGGATCCGAAATAGACACCGGCAATGGCCGCGACGACCTGGCCGAGCGCGACCGCGAGCATCAGGGCACCGGTTTGCCAGATGTAGTTGGTATCCCCCCGGGACACCCCTTCATCGATGATTTTTGCGTTGAGGCTTGGAAGGTAAAGGGTGGCAATGGTAGACGCCAGCTGGAAGATGATGACGGCTAGTATCTGCGGCAAATACGGCTTGGAGTAACGCCGTATCAGGGTGACAAGCATGCCCACGGATCCTTAATGAGAGTGCGCGAATGAATTACTGCGAATGACTAAATACTGCGAATGACTAAATACATGGATAGCAGCAGGCGCTGACAGTATTAGTCCCTCAACTCTACGAAATCCGTTGCCCCAGCGAAATATCGATAGCCAAATATCATCCTTGCGGCATAGCTGAGCCGCTGCAGCGCTTCAAAACTC
>NZ_DF952469.1:664047-666779 GCF_001263615.2 Arthrobacter sp. Hiyo1
CGGCGAGGAGCAGCAAGGCAGGCCGTTCCTGGCGGCGGCGTTCCCGCTTGAGTTCCTTGCGCAGCGCGGCCAACTCCTCGGCGATCCGCGACTGCTCGACGGCGGTGGCAAGTTGTTCTTGCACGCGTACTTGGAGCTCGCGCTGCGCCTTGCTCAACTGAAGCTGTTGCTCGGCCAGCAACCGTTGGGTGCGGGCCAGCTGGTCCTGGACTTCGCGCAGGCCAGCTGCCGGATCGGGCCGTTCCTGCGTCAGGATGCGGGCGAACTCAAGGTCCAGCTCATCGTGCTCCTTCTCGGCTGCCGCTCGGGCGCGGCTGGCACCCAAGGGGGTGCCGGCGTCGTCGGCTGCTGGGACAAACTCAGCGGACTCGATAACCGGCAGGGTGGAGGTGTCCAGAGTCATCCCGGCCTCGCCGGAAGCGTTTGCCAGCAATTCCCTCTCAGGCGTTGCGTCCACGGTTTTCCGCAGTGGAACTTCCTTGATGAAGAGCACTGCGATGAACGCGACCAGGGCAATCGCCGCGGAGATCATGAAGATCTGGGCGGTGGCATCGCCGTAGGCGGCCCGCATAATGTCGCGGATTGGGGCCGGCAAATCCGTCAGGTCCATGCTCGCATTGCTGGAGCCGCCGCTCACCGGGATGTGTGCCGCGGCGAGGCCTTGGGTGGCAAGGTCCTTGACGTGCGTGGCCATGATGGCACCGAGCACCGAAACGCCGATCGCACCGCCGACGGAGCGGAAGAATGCCACGGACGCGCTGGCGGTGCCGATGTCCTGCGCGCGGACGGTGTTCTGGACCGCGAGGACCAGGTTCTGCATGAGCAAGCCAAGGCCCAGCCCGAAAATGGCGGTGTAGCAGCAGGTGATCCACAGTTCGGTGGTGTGGTCGATGGTGCCGGTGAAGGCAAGGCCACCGGCCAGGAACACGGTACCCGCCAAGAGGAAGCGCTTCCACTTACCGAAGCGGCTGATCAGCTGGCCGGATGCCACCGAGCCCAAGAGGTTGCCCGCAATCATGGGCAGCGTCAGGAGGCCGGCCTCGGTAGGCGTGGCGCCACGGGCTACCTGGAAGTACTGGCCAAGGAACGTGGAGGAGCTGAACATCGCGATACCGACGGCGACGGAGGCCAGGATCGCCAAAGCCGTGGTGCGCTGGGAGATGATCTTCAGCGGAATGATGGGCTGGGCCACCTTGGATTCGACCACTACCAGCAGGGCCAGGAGAAGCACGCCGCCGCCTACCATGAGGGCGGACTGCCAGGAGATCCAGTCGTAATAGTCCGGGTTGCCGGCGAAGGAAACCCAGATCAGGAGCAGGCTCACGCCCGAGGTCAGCAGGATGGAGCCGAGCCAGTCGATCTTGGCGGGGCGCTTGATGTGCTGGATCTTGAGGGTCACCTGGAGCAGGATGAGTGCGACGACGGCGAGCGGCACGCAGACGAAGAACGTCCAGCGCCAGCCGAGCGGGCTGTCAACGATGAAGCCGCCGAGCAGCGGGCCACCTGCGGTACCGACCGCCATGACGGCGCCCATGTAACCCGAGTACTTGCCGCGGTCCCGCGGCGGAATCATGGTGCCGATGATGGCCTGGGCCAAGGCGGTGAGGCCGCCCATCGCGATGCCCTGGATGACGCGGGCGGTGAGCAGGAAGGGAATGCTCGTGGAGAAGCCCGCCATGACCGAGCCGGCCACGAAGACCACGATGCTCAGCTGGACCAGGAGCTTCTTGTCGAAGAGATCGGCGAGCTTGCCCCAGATCGGGGTAGTTGCGGCGTTGGCCAGCAGTGCGGCCGTGATGACCCACGCGAAGTCCGTTTGCGTGCCGTGGAGATCGGACATGATGGTCGGGAGGGCGTTGGCCACGATGGTGCTGCTCAGGATGGCGGTGAAGAATGCCGCGAGGAGGCCCGTCAGGGCCTCCATGATCTGGCGGTGCGTCATGGGCGCGGATGACGCCGGTACCGCCGTCGAACGTTCTTGTATTCGGGTTGCCATTGCTGCTGCTCCTAAGCTGTGTGGTTCAAGTGGTGGGAGCCGGCCGCCGTTGCCCGGACTGAGTGGTTGAGTGATGTGGTCAATTTCTCCAGGACCTGCCCTGCTTCCAAGGCGTCTTCCTCGCTCCACTCCGCGAGGTAGGCCCGCAAATTGAGGCTGCGCTGTTCTTCGAAGTTCCGGACCTTTTCGATGCCGGCTTCGGAGAGGGCCACCAATTGGGCCCTGCCGTCGGCAGGATCGGGACGGCGGACCACCAAACCGAGTTCCTCCAGTTCGGCGATGTGCCTGCTGAGGACCGGTGGGCTGACGCCGAGCCGGGATGCGAGCTTCGTGGCCCGGGACTCCCCCTCGCCGATGAAGCGCATGACGCCTTGCAAGGCGAACCCGACGTCGGCATCCTTCGCGATGTTCGCGGTGACGATGCAACGCAGCACCCGCTGGAGATCGAAAATCTGATGGACGAGTTCGGTTGCTGTGCTGGATGCTACAGCCATGGAAGACACCTCACTTTTGTTTGCCTAAAGCAACTATACGCCCAAATGATTGCTTTGGGAAACTAATGATGTGTGAGATGCGTTAAACACCGAGCGCGAGCTGGCAGTTAATGCCTCATCTTTCGAAAAATGGGTCATTACCTGCCAGCTCGCGCTGGGGTGTGAAGCGTCTGGGGTGTCAGTCGCCCAAGTGCGTCGGGCCGAACATCTTCAGGAGGGTTTCAACCACGACGACGTTGGGG
>NZ_DF952469.1:669540-680781 GCF_001263615.2 Arthrobacter sp. Hiyo1
AGCGGCAGGGCGATGGTGTGGTCGCCACCGAGCGTCACGAGCTTGCTTCCGTTGGCGGTCAGGTCCAGCGCGTTCTGCTGGATGGTCTCGATAGCCTCGTTGATGTTGAACGGGTTCACGGCCATGTCGCCGGCGTCGGCAACCTGGATGTTCTCAAAGGGGCTGACGTCCCAGGCCGGGTTGTACGGGCGCAGCAAACGGCTGGCTTCACGCACGTGGTTGGCGCCGAAGCGGGCGCCGGGGCGGTAGGAAACACCGGAGTCGAAGGGGACGCCGACCACCGTGACATCGACCTTGGCAACCTGGTCCAGTCGCGGCAAGCGGGCATAGGTGGCAGCACCGGCATAGCGCGGGATTCGGGCCGAATCAATGGGACCGAGGTTGCCGTTGGCCTCAATACGAAGCTCTTCCAAAATGCGCCACTCCTTTGTGAATAGGTGGATCGGACAGTGACTGTGACACCAATCATACACTCAAAGTTGCCTTATATGCATCACTTGTTTACATTAGCAAATACCGCCATAGTCCCCTCACCAAGACCGGGCCGGGCGCCTCCGCGCCCGGCCCAGCTTGTCATCTCATGCCTCCTCCCGGGCTACTTGTTCCCGAAGGGCGTCACCTGAAAGTCTCCAAACGACACTTGATGGCCGTCCGTATCCAGCACAACGAGGCTGTCCATTCCGTTTTTCACGTCGTCGGGCAGCACGAAGGTCAGGGTGTTTTGTTGCGTCGGGAAGAACCAGCCCAATCGGTAGCTGCGCTTGTTCAGGTAGACGTAGTACCACTGGCCGTACTCCACGTTGTAGACCGTCACGGTCTGCCCGCTGCGGTATTTATCCGTTCCGAGCCCCAAGTCCAGCGGCGGATTCGCGCCGATCAATTCCTGGGAAGCCACGGCAGGCTCCGAACCGGGCTTCGCAGGCTTGACCTTCAGCTCGACCGCTGGCCTGGCCAGCTGAAGGGACGCAAGCTTGGCACCGTTGTTTGCGCTGACCGGGATGGTGATTGCCGGGAGTTGCTTGGCCGCGATGTCGGCGTCGGCCAGCGTGTAGGTGGAGGTGAGGTTGACCGACTCGCCCACGGCCAGGGTTGGCTTGGACAAACCAATGGCCGCAGCCGAAAGGTCCGTCAACGCCACATTGCCGCTGTTGCTCACCGTGTAGGCGAAGGTGACGGTATCGCCCGGACCGGCAAACCCATCCCCGTCAACATCATTGAAGGTGGGAACCACCGATCCGTTCACTTGGGGATGACGGACCATCAGATCCACCTCGTCACCCGTGACCGTGTAGTTCTGGGTGGCAGCCCCACTACCGGTCACCTGCCAGACGGTGCTGGGGACGAAGAACCCCTGGGCCACTTCGTCTGCCGTCACGGTGTGCTGTGGGGTGCCGCAGAGGTAATTGCCCCACACGCTAAGGGCGCTGAACCGGCAGTTGCCCGAGCCTGGCGGCAGGAACGGTTGGAAGTTGCCGGACTGCGGGACAACGGATTCCGTGACGTTGCCCGTGCTGTACACCCGGAACTTGTAAGGCACCGTGCTACCTACGGCGTACGGGTGGCTTGCCAGGTCCCGTCCGGCGTCATTGCGGGCGCCGAAAATGTAGGCGCCCACCACGTTGCTGGCGGAACCACCCGAAACCGTCACGGACACGGGTGCGGTAATCGACGACCCACCCACGTTCAACCTGGCGGTCAGGGGAACCGCACCTGCCTTGGCGTACGACGGCGCCGTGACAGTCAGCTGGACAGTCGCCGAGGCGCCCGGATCGAGGGAGGCGAGCTGCGCCGTCGTCGACGTCCAATCCTGCAAGGCATCAAGGCTGACGGTCGAAGCGGGAAGCGGTGAACTGTCGTTGTTGGTGACGGTCACGCTGAGCTGGGCGCTGCCACCGTTCGTGACGGTGACGGCACCGGGGACGACGACGGCGGCAACCGGGCTCAGCCAGGCCGTGTCGAATTTCCCGAAGGTGATGGTGTTGCTGTCACCTTCGTACAGGACGCCGAAAGTCCCGTCCGAAAGGGCACTCAGGGTGGAGTAGGACATACTTCCGGGCTTGAAGACGCGCGAGGAGCCCCACGTCTTGCCGTCGTCGGCAGAGTAGCGGACAGTACCGTCCACCCGCGCGCCGCCGGCGGTGGGAGTGGGCGAATTCGAGAAGAGCAGCTTCTTGGCATCCGCCGATCCTTGAGCCGCGTCCGGATACATCCTGGTGATCGAGCCGTTGTTCCGCGGATCAGGGAGCTGCGTCTCGGCAACAGGCGTGCTGTACGTGACACCGCCGTCGGAGGAATACGCCACCTTCCGGAAATGCGGATTGGCGCCGGTGCTGTCCCGCGAGTTCAACATGACGCGGCCGTCGGAGAGTTCCACCGCCTTGTTCTCGTCCATGCCCGTTCCGGTGGGCTTACCCATGTTCCACGATGTGCCGTGGTCATCGGAGTAGACGCTGTACGCCTGGATCTGGCGGCTCCCGTCGGGCTGGACAATGGTTCCGGCAAACTGCTGGATGAGCCGTCCGGCGTGCGCTCCGTACTTGAGCTGGATGCCCTCGCCGGACGAGGCGAACATGCTGACCACGCCGCCGACATTGGGGACGCCGTTGACGGTGCTGCCGTTTGGCTTGACGGTACTGGTGACCAGCGGACCTGCAAACCCGGCGTAGGCGGAACCCGCCGCGTAGCTGGAGGGCACAGGCAGGGTGGGCTGATTGACCGGTTCCGTGGACCACGTGAGTCCGCGGTCGGTGGAGACGGACACTTGCGAGCTGATCACGTTGGGGTCGGAGTCGTCGTTGCCGAGCACGCTGCCCGCAAATCCCTGGTTCTTCGAGTAGACGTGGAAGTTGAACACCGTCCCGGTGACTTTGTCCACGACGTAGCTGGGGTCGCTGAAGCCGTATTTCTGTACGCCCGCTGAGCCCATCTGTCCCCGCGCGATGAAGGTGGGACTGCCCCACGTCTTTCCGCTGTCGGTGCTGCGCCGCTGGACGATCGAGTTGGCCGAGGGTGAATCGCCCCCATCGGGACGGCCATCGTAGGAAGCCAGGAGGACTCCGTCGCCCAAGTCCGCGAGCGCGACGATCCGGTAATACTTGCCGAGCACGGGGTCGATGGCGTTGTCACCGTTGGAAGCCAGGACCTGCTCGGCGTAGCTTCCCGGAGGGTTGGAGGGAACGTTGGGACTCGGGAATGGATCCAACGCGGCGTAGGCGGGCACAACGGTTGACGTCACGAGAACTGCGGCGGCTGCCAAGGAGACGGCTCTGCCCCGACTCCATCCCGGCCGCCTCCTGACCCTGTCACTGAGTAGCGGGTTATTCATGCGTAGCCCTTTCGTTTTTGGTCACATCCAACATAGGACGTTCTATATGCTACGTGATGCCGCTCACATGCCAAATGCTTGAATGCGTCTTTCCTGGAAGTGACCCGCCTCACAAGCGGCGTAAAGATTCCATAAAGACGGGCATCCACTCCCCGGTACACCCGTACGCTCCATCTGGAGCAGCTTCCAGGCTGCGCGAAAGGACCATGTGACAACGCTGACCAGGCCGCCGGCCGAACCCTCTGACCGGCACAAGCCCGCGGGCGACATCAAACAGGGGCAATTCAAGCGATGGCTGCTCGACGGAATGCCTGAGACCTCGGGAAAACGCCAGGGTCCACACGGCAAGCCGGACGAGGGCCACACTCCCCAGTCCTGGTGGAAGGTCATGTGCCTCACCGGCGTCGACTACTTCTCCACCCTCGGCTACCAGCCCGCCATTGCGGCGCTCGCGGCGGGTATCGTTTCGCCGCTCGCCACGATTGTCCTGGTGGCCGTCACCCTGCTCGGCGCCCTGCCGGTCTACCGCCGGGTGGCTTCCGAAAGCGCCCGCGGCGAAGGCTCCATCGCGATGCTTGAGCGGCTCCTCCCCCGGTGGGGCGGCAAACTCTTCGTCCTCGCCTTGCTGGGATTCGCCGCCACGGACTTCATGATCACCATGACGCTCTCCGCCGCGGATGCGAGCGCCCACGCCATCGAAAACCCTTTTGCACCGGAATGGCTCCATGGGCAGGAAATCACCATCACCCTGGCGCTCATCGCCGGGCTTGGCGTGGTGTTCCTCAGGGGATTCAAGGAGGCCATCAACGTCGCCGTCGTGTTGGTGGGCGTCTATCTGGTGCTGAACGCCGTCGTCGTCGCGGTCGGCTTGGCGCACGTGGTGACCGAGGCGCATGTGGCGACCGACTGGTGGGCTGCATTGAACCAGCAGCACGGCAACCCGTTGATCATGGTGGGCATCGCGCTCCTGGTCTTCCCGAAACTTGCCCTGGGGCTCTCAGGGTTCGAGACCGGCGTCGCGGTCATGCCCCAGATCAAGGGCAGCCCGAGCGACACGGAGGAAAATCCCGCGGGCCGCATCCGCGGCACCCACAAACTGCTCACGACGGCGGCACTCATCATGAGTGCCTTCCTGGTGGCCTCGAGCTTCATCACCACGTTCCTGATTCCGGCCGCTGAATTCCAGCCGGGAGGGAAAGCCGACGGTCGAGCCCTCGCATTCCTTGCGCACCAGTTCCTGGGCGACGGCTTCGGCACGGTGTATGACATCAGCACTATCGCCATCTTGTGGTTTGCCGGGGCCTCCGCCATGGCCGGCTTGTTGAACCTCGTGCCGCGCTATTTGCCGCGTTTCGGCATGGCCCCGGCGTGGACCAAAGCCGTCCGCCCGCTGGTCCTCGTCTTCACGGCGGTTGGATTCATCATCACGTTGGTCTTCGAGGCAAACGTGGAGGCCCAAGGCGGTGCCTACGCCACCGGCGTCCTGGTCCTCATGACCTCGGCCTCGATCGCAGTCACCCTGTCCGCGCGCCGGAAGAAGCAACGGGGCAAGACCCTCGCTTTCGGTGCTGTGGCGGTGGTCTTCGCCTACACCACGGTGGCCAATGTGGTGGAACGCCCGGACGGTATCAGGATCGCTGCCCTGTTCATCCTCGGCATTGTCCTGGTGAGCTTCGCGTCGCGGGTACGCCGGTCCTTCGAACTGCGGGCTACCCACATCAAGATGGACCAGATGGCCCTCGAGTTCACGGCATCGAACGAGGAAGGCCCCATCCGGATCATCGCCCACGAGCCCAAGCGGCTGAGCGCCGACCGGTACGAGTTGAAGCTGAAGCATGCCCAGCAAGCCAACCACTTGCCGGTGGACAGCCACGCGATCTTCATCGAGATCATCGTGGATGACAGCTCAGATTTCGAGCAGGAACTCCTCGTGGAAGGCAAGGTCCGGCACGGCTTCAAGATCCTGGAGATCCACAGCAACAACGTGCCCAACACGCTGGCCGCGGTACTCCTCCACATCCGCGACGTCACGGGACTCATGCCGCACATCTATTTCCGCTGGACCGAAGGCAATCCGATCGCCAACCTGAGCAAGTTCCTCTTCTTCGGCGAGGGCGAGATTGCACCAGTGACCCGCGAAGTGCTGCGCGAAGCCGAACCGGACATCACGCGCAGGCCATGGGTGCACGTGGGCTGAAATGGGCTGAACATGGCAGTGTTGGTGCCGCTCGCCGCAGAGCGGCACCAACAGAGCGGCACCAACACAGTCTTCCTAGCTGATCGCGGAGGCGCCACGCTCCCCGGTCCGGACCCGGACGGCTTGCGAAACGTCGACCGTCCAGATCTTCCCGTCTCCGAACTGACCCGTACTTGCACCGGAGATGATGGCGTCCACTATTCCGTCCACGAGATCGTCCGTGGCCAGGACCTCCACCCGGATTTTGGGAAGGAGATCGGAATTGTATTCCGCGCCCCGGTACACCTCCACGAAGCCCCGTTGCTGGCCGTAACCGTTGGCTTGGCTCACGGTCATCCCGTTGACTCCAAAGTGTTCCAAAGCTTCCCGGACCTCGTCGATCCGCTCCGGCCTCACGATGGCCGTGACCAGTTTCACGTCGACGCCTTGCTGCGCATCCGATCTGTTTTCCCGTTGGAGCTGGCTTCTGGGTCACCGCTGGAACTCGACGGAGCTTTGCCGTTCTGCGGTTCTCCCGGATTGAAGGACCCGCCAATCATGGCCAGCTCGTAGGCTGTTTCCGCGTGCTCCGTGATGTCGATGCCGGCCAGCTCTTCGTGCTCCTTGACGCGCATGCCCACTGTCTTGTGGATGGCGAGCCCGATGAGCGTCGTCATGATCGCCGTCCAGGCGGTGACCACCAAGGCCGTCAATATTTGGGGCCAGAATTGGCTCAGGCCGCCGCCGTAGAAAAGGCCGCCTTCAGTCTTTGCCGAGGGTACCGCGAAGAATCCGAGGGACAGGGTCCCCCACAGGCCGCCGACAAAGTGGACGGCAACAACATCCAAGGAGTCGTCAAGGCCGATCTTGAACTTCAGTCCGATGGCCAGTGCACAGACGGCACCCGCGATGACGCCGATGACGATGGCGCCAATGGGGTCCACGAATCCACAGGCCGGGGTGACCGCCACCAAGCCGGCGACCGCGCCGGATGCGGCACCAAGGGACGTCGCGTGGCCGTCGCGCAGCCTTTCGACAAGCAGCCAACCGAGGAGCGCCGCGCTTGTGGCCAAGAGGGTATTCGTCCAGGCGAGCGCGGCAATTCCATCAGCGGCCAGTTCCGAACCGGCGTTGAATCCGAACCACCCGAACCACAACAGGCCTGCCCCGAGCATCACGAAGGGGAGGTTGTGCGGCCGGATGTTGGGGTCTTTCATGAATCCGAGCCGCTTGCCGAGCACTACCGCAAGCATCAGCCCTGCCATGCCGGCGTTCATGTGGACGACGGTGCCACCGGCAAAGTCGAGGGCCGAGATCTTGCTGCCGATGATCCCTGTGGATCCGAAGAGGCCGCCGCCCCAGACCCAGTGGGCAATAGGAGCGTAGACAATGGTGACCCAGAGGCCGGCAAACAGCAGCCAGGGGCCAAACCTGACACGTTCTGCCACCGCGCCACTGATCAGTGCCACCGTGATGATGGCGAAGGTGGCTTGGAATCCTATGAAGACCATGTCCGGCAACCCCGGGGCTTTCCCGCCGATGACGCTGGCCAGTCCGCTGAGTCCGAAGTTCGCGAAGGGATCTCCGATGAAGCCGCCCAAGGTATCCGGGCCGAACGCGAGTCCGTAGCCCCACAGGGCCCAGACCACCGCGACAACGCCGATGGCGCCAAAGCTCATCATCATGATGTTGAGGACGGACTTCATCCTGACCAGGCCGCCGTAGAAGAACGCCAAACCTGGCGTCATGAGAAGGACGAGGGCGGAAGCTGCAAGCATCCAGGCTGTTGCGCCTGGATCGAGGGTCTGGGGGTTCACATCCAGCCCTACGCTGAAGAATACTGGGTTCATTTCGGGAGCCTTCCTGCATATACGGCGCTCCATGGCGCCCGCACGGCGAGACCATTTTTAAAACGAACAGGTCCTGGTACCCCACGGGATACCGACCTTGACGAGTTGCCTTGACTCGAAGGTACAGTCGCCCTGTTTCAGCAGTCGGCACGGATCATTTCAGGCACGTAACACCGAAGGTCCCAGGGTTAAATCCCGGAGTCAGTCATGTTTCAGGCGTGTTACGCCGCGTGTCGGCCACATGCGGTCCCGTATCGCATAGTGCCGGCGTCAGCGGCTGGCTGCCGGCACCAGGATCCAGAGCACTTCAACGGGCTCGTCGGTTGGATTGACCCAGGTGTGCGGCTCGCGGCCCGGGAAGGACAGCGTGTCCCCCTCTTCGAGTTCGTACTCCTCGTTGGTGAGGATCAATTTGATGCGGCCCTTGACCACGTGCAGGACGTCGACGTCGCAATCGACGGCGTAAAGCTCGGCTTCTCCCCGGCCGCGGGGCTCGATGGAAGCCTGTAGGATCTGCAGCCGTCGTTCCGACCGGGCGGTCAGGAGCCGCTCCACGATTCCCTGGCCGCCAAGCGAAATCCGCGGCCCATCGTCGCGCCGCGTCAGGTGCGTCTCAGGTGCGGCGAAAAGATCGCCGATGGAGACTGAAAGAACTTGGCAAAGCGTCACAAGGGAAGCGACCGACGGCGATGTCAGGTCACGTTCCACCCGGCTCAGGAACCCTTTGGTCAGGCCGGTGGCGTCGGCAACCTGCTCGATGGTGAGCCGCTGCGATTGACGGGCGGCACGGATTCTGGAACCGATGGCAACGGGGACATTGCTCGGTTCAACGGGGAGAGCCTTCATTCACGAACCTTTCAGGCCGTTTCTGCGGCCCTGTCATTGCAGCAATAGTAGCCGGATCGCCCGCGCGGCAGGGCCTTTGGCAAGCTGGAGGAGCGCCGATGAGTCTGCTGGGCGAGACAGCACCTTGACTGTTACTCGCATCACTACGTATCCTCATAGGCAACAAGTGTTGTTTGTGAGGCATACATCACAGACTACTCTCCCCAATCACCAGCGCAGAGACCTTCCGCAACCCGCAACGAAACCCAGCGGACCGGCGTCGGAATCCCCAAGGGCTCTGCGCATCACTTTCAGGAGCCAACCGTGGACTCTTCGTTCATCAATATTGCGATCGTGGTGGTGTATTTGCTCGCCATGCTGGCCTTCGGCTGGTGGGGCAAGTCGCGCACCAAGAACAACAGCGATTTCCTCGTGGCAGGACGCCGCCTCGGTCCGATGCTCTACACCGGCACCATGGCCGCAGTCGTCCTCGGCGGCGCATCGACGGTTGGCGGCGTCGGCCTCGGCTACAAGTTCGGCGTCTCCGGCATGTGGCTGGTTGTCGCGATCGGTTCGGGCGTGCTCCTCCTGAGCCTGCTTTTCGCCGGCACCATCCAGCGGCTGAAGATCTACACGGTCTCCCAGATGCTGAGCCTGCGTTACGGACAGCGCGCCACACAGACTTCCGGAATCGTCATGCTCGCCTACACCCTGATGCTGTGCGCCACGTCCACGGGCGCCTACGCCACCATCTTCGTTGTCCTCTTCGGCTGGGAGCGCTGGCTCGCCATCGCCGTCGGCGGCGCAATCGTCCTGGTCTACTCAACGATCGGCGGCATGTGGTCCATCACCCTCGCCGACCAGGTGCAGTTCATCATCAAGACCGTGGGCATCTTCTTCCTCATGCTCCCGTTCGTCCTGAACGCCGCAGGCGGCTTCGATGGCATCCGTGCCCGCGTTGACGCCAGCTTCTTCCAGTTGGACGGCATCGGAGCACAAACCATCATCACGTACTTCGTGGTCTACACCCTGGGCCTGCTGATCGGCCAGGACATCTGGCAGCGCGTCTTCACCGCCAAGACTCCCAAGGTGGCCCGTTGGGGCGGTGCCACCGCGGGTATCTACTGCGTCCTGTACGGCGTCGCCGGCGCATTGATCGGCCTTGCCGCCCGCGTGGCACTGCCCAACATCGACGTGAAGGCCCTCGGCAAGGACGTCGTCTACGCCGAGGTTGCCACGCACATCCTGCCGATCGGCATCGGCGGCCTCGTGATGGCCGCAGCAGTCGCGGCCATGATGTCCACGGCTTCCGGAGCCCTCATCGCCGCGGCCACCGTTGCCCGCGCCGACGTGGTCCCGTTCGTGGCCAGCTGGTTCGGCAAGACCATCAACACCGACGACACCGAGAACCCCGAGCACGACGTCAAGGCCAACCGCTACTGGGTCCTCGGACTGGGCATCGTGGCCGTGTTGATATCCATGGCGGCGCAAGACGTCGTGGTCGCCCTGACCATCGCCTACGACATCCTGGTGGGCGGCCTGCTGGTTGCCATCCTGGGCGGCCTGGTCTGGAAGCGGGGCACCGGTATTGCCGCGGCCTGGTCCATGGCCGTGGGGTCCGTACTGACCCTGGCCCTGCTGATCGCCTATGCCACGGGAATCATCCCCAGCGAAGACGGCGTCTACGCCAACGATCCCATCTATTGGGGCCTCGGAGCCTCGTTGCTGGTGTACGTCGTGGTCTCGCTGCTGACGCCTCCCACGGAGCCCCAGGTCCGCGAAGCATGGGACCGTCGCGTCGCCGGAGGAGTCACCGAGGAACTCCCGCTGGAGGCCCACCCGGTGGCCAGCCACTAAGTTTCACAGAGTCAAGTACGACGGCGGCGCCTCACCTTTTTCCGGGGTGCGGCGCCGCCGTCGCATGTACAGTAGGAAGAGCTTCAAGAGATGTGGCGCCAAGCTCCGACTTGCCACACGCCAACCCCATGTTCACGGGTGGTTCGGATGAAGAAGCGGCCCGGCTCGGACCAGAGACAACCGAACGGGCAAGAGCAACTCCACAGGAGAAGGCCATGCCTTTCGAAAACGGCGCCACCGCCATAGCCGACCGCACCACCCAGCCCAGCACCCTCTTGTCGCCCCGCCCCCGCCGGGTGGACGAATTCGTCCGGGTGATTCCCGGCGTCGACCTCTCCCAAGGCTCCGTCACGTTCGTCGTGGACGGAAACCTGGAACGCTATTGGCACCATGAGCCGCGGCTCATCACCCAAGCCCTTTCAAAAGCGGTCCAGCCCGCCCGCTGGTTCCCCGCCACACGGAAACTCACCCTGACGGTGGCGGCAACCGGGCACCGGGCAGGCGTGCAGAGGCACTTCATCCTGAGCGCGTTTTAGCTCCGGGGTTTAGCGAGCCCGGGGCTATTCGAACTCTTCGTCCTCGCGGTGTTCCTCTGCGTCGAGCGGAACCACCCGTTCGTCGTCGTCGAGGACCTCGGATTGTTCCTCCCAGTCCTCGTCCACCTCAAGGTCTTCGCTGTAGTCGTAGGCGGGATCGGCCTCGACCGTGGGACGGTCGGGGTGGCGGGCGTGGGTTTCGGTGCTGTCCATGGTGCAACCTCCGTTCGACGTGCCGCTGAGCCCATCGCACAGGCACATGAGGCAGCCGGTCACCACGCTACCCCGCCAATTCGTGGACCCTGTCCATCCATCCCAGCACTGCCCCCAGCCGCGGTCAAGGCCTCCCGGGAGCTCCCGTTTTTGAGGCGCGCCTAAAACGTCCAGTGAGGATTGCCAGCCGAAAAACCGCGGAAATTGGCGATAGAGTGGAGCCGCAATGAGGCGATGAAGCCCGCCCCAGCAACCCAGGAGTCCCGGTGCACCCGCACGCAGATCCACAGAACCCGACAGATCCAGACAACGCGCATCCCGACAATCCCTCGGACCAAAGCAGTCCATTGCAAGATGAAGCGGCCCCCAAGACTCCCCCGTCGTCGTCGGACATCAAGCGCTGGCGTCAGTACTTGGCGGACGAGCGGGCCGAGGCCGCCGTGTACCGCCAACTGGCGC
>NZ_DF952469.1:681361-685176 GCF_001263615.2 Arthrobacter sp. Hiyo1
CCGCTTGGCTCCCCCGCCAAGCCTCGCGGTGGCCAGCAACTCCTTCAAGTTCCTGGCCACCAATGCCGACGGTACCCCCGTGGGCTACTCTCCGTGCCGGCCACTGCACTACGTGGTCAACGCCGCTCTCGCCCCGGCCGGATCCGAGGGGCTCATCGCCGACGCCATTGCAAAGATTGCCGCTGCTACGGGCCTCACATTCGTTGACGACGGCACCAGCAAGGAAACCCCCTCCGAGAAGCGCAAGCCGTACCAGCCCGCGCTCTACGGAGACCGTTGGGCACCGCTGCTGATTTCCTGGACCACTCCAGAGGCGGCTCCCGCATTGACAGGATCCGTCATCGGAACGGGCGGCAGCACCATGTACAGCTTCGGCACCGGACCCAAGAGCTACGTCTCGGGAAGCCTGGACTTGGACGCCCCGCAAATCACGGAACTGCTGGGCGTCTCCGGCGGCGCCCATTACGTCTCCGCGGTGATCCAACACGAACTTGGCCACGTGGTTGGCCTTGACCACGTAGACGATCCGATCCAGCTCATGTACCCGGAGATCGGCGCCCCTGATGGTTTGGCGGCCGGAGACCTGAATGGACTCTACAAACTCCACACCGCTCTGTGCCGCACCGACCTGTAGCCCGGCCCACCCTTAGCCCGGCCCACCCAACTAGCTCGCATTAGGTGTCGTTTTGGGCCCTGATAACGACAACAACTGCGAGTCAGTTGGGTGGGGACGGGCTTAGTTGGGGGCGGTTTCCAGCACGCGGGCGGACGTGAAGCTGGCTCCTGCGCCCGGGTAGGACGGGACCTCGATCCGGGCGTGGCTGTGGATCTCGTTCACCGTGGCCTTGGTGTGCTCGGCGATCCGTTCCAAGGTGGTCACCCACATCCCGTCCATGGCCTTGACTCGTCCGATCAGCTGCTCCAAGGCAACCGCCTTGGACGGACGGCCGGAGATGAAGGGGTGGTTGGTCAAGACGAAACAGCTGCCTTGGGTGTGGTGGGCTTCGGCTTCGAGGGTCCACATCTCCAACACCTTGGCCGGACTCTCGATGACCCCGCTGCCTGTCACTCCCGGATAGAACGCGTATTGTTCCCAATCGTCCAAGGCCCAATCCACCGGGATCTCCACGATGTCCCGCGAATCACCCGAATCCGAGGCAACCGCCATGCGGTAGGGGCATCGCCGTCGAGCAGGCTTGAATCGTAGAGGAAGCCACGGTCCGCGAGCAGCGCCGGCGAATGCCAGTTGAGCTCCCACCACGGTGCCCTGTAGCCGACCGGCCTGACCCCGGCTACCTTCGCGAGCGCGTCGAGCCCGCGGTCCAGGTAGTTGGCCTCGGTGGCGGCGTCGATTCCCTGCATTGGCTCGTGCAGGTAGCCGTGGTGGGCGACTTCATGGCCGCCGTCGACGATCCGCCGCACCACGTCCGGGTAGCTTTCCGCCGTGAATCCCGGGATGAAGAAGGTTCCCTGGATCTCTTGGCGCTCGAGGATCTTCAAGAGTCGCGGAACAGCAACCCTCGGGCCATACGACTGGTGGCTCATGAGGGACATGCGCCTGGTGCTCGTGGGATCGTGCGCGATGGTGCAGGATTCGGCGTCGACGTCGAACGTGAAGGACGCCGCTGCCCTGAAGCCTTCAGGCCAAGTGATCGAGTGTGCCTCGTCGGGGAAAGCGTTGGTGGTCATCAGGTTTCCTTTCAGTCGTTGACCAGATTGGCGACGGCGTCTTCCGCAAGCGGCTGCGACGCTGCGGTCTCGGAAGACAGCGGAAGGTACCGGGCATGGACCCGTGGGCCCAGCGCGCCATAGACTGCCGCGGCAACAAGTCCGCCGGCCAGCCAGGACAAGTCGATCCCGCCCATGGCCGTGGCGATGGGGCCTTGCATGATCGGCAGGACGCCGTACATGAACAGCCACGTGGCAAAGATGCCTACCAGGAGCGCGGTGATCCCGGCCCAGTTGAACGCCGGGAGCCGGCGGGTACCCACAGGGTCGAAGAGCCGGTCGACTGCTACGGGGCTGCGCTTGTCCACCCAGAAGTAGTGCACCAACATGATGCCTCCCCACGCGGCTACCCACGCCACGAGCCCGCCGAGCCACGTGCTCAGTGTTGACGCGAAATCCTCCTGCAGGATGAAGAACACGACGCCGACCAGGGCAAGGAGTCCGACGAAGAGGTTCAAGGAGCGACGCTTGGCCTTGATGTCCAGCGCCTGGGCAGCTACCGAAAAGGTGTAGATGTTCAGGATGTTCGTCGCGATGGGACCGTGCAGCACCAGGAAGAGCACCGGGATGGCCAGCACGCCGAAGTTGTCCACGATGAGGTGGCCGGGATCGGCCGTGCCGCTTTTCGTTGCCAAGCTGGCGCCAAGGATGCCGAGCCACACCACCGGGAGGAACTGGCCGAATACGGAGGCCAGGTAGACCTTGTGCTTGGGGACGGACTTGCTGACGAAGCGTGAATAGTCCGCCGCGTAGGTGAACCAGGTGATCCCCCAGCCGATGCCGATAACCGTCATCACGGTGGTCATGGCCGCGATCCGCGCGCCGCCTTCAAGGACAGCACCGGGAGGGCCAGCGTAGCCCCAATCGATGTTCATGCCGAACCAGGCCACGGCGGACATCGCGATCAGCACCACGATGGTGGGCGGGACGGTCCACTTCTCGAAGGCCGCGATGGCCTTGTAGCCGAACCAGGCGATGGTGACCTGGGCGGACATGATCAGGAAGGCCACCAGGATCTTGGGGCCTACGTTGGGCTGCTCGGGATCGACCATGCCGAGCTTGCCGAGGAGTGCCATCACGAGGTCCAGGATGATCCAGGTGTTGACGGCGCACCAACCGATTCCGAGGAGCGCCTGGATGGCGCTCGGGAGGTAGTTGCCGCGGCGGCCGAAGACGGCCCGGGCCAGGACCATGCCGGTGGCACCGGTCCGCTGGCCCAGGAGGACAAACAAGCCAAAGAGCGCCATGCCGATCAGGTTTCCCACCACCAGGACCGTGACGGTATCGGCAAAGCCCAGTCCAAGCTGGACGCCGAGGGCCCCGAGGACCCAGTTGATGGGAGCAAGGTTCGCGCCTGCCCAGATCCAGAATTGGCCCGCAACGCTGCGGGTACGCGCTGATTCGGGAATGGACTGCAGGTTCTGTTCGACGTCGGTCTGCGCCGTTGCAGCCCCAGGCGTCGCAGTGGATAAGTTCTCGTGCATTGGGGGATCCTCCGTGTAGGAAAGGGACTCCTTCAATGTATGTGCCCCACATCACAGCAACAAGATACGATGTGTACGATAGATTCCAATAATTAGTTACGGAGTGTCATGTCTCTGCTCCTTGCCGACGCCTTCGAACACGAAAGCCTGAAAGCCGCCGAACCAGTTCTCCGGACGGATGTGCCCGAGGCACTGTCCCGGCAGCTCCGTTGGGTCCATTCAAGCGAAGTGCTGGACATCGCTCCGTTGCTGCGGGGCGGAGAGCTGCTCCTGAACGGCGGGCAGGCCCTCGCCACCGCCTCGGACGAGCGGCGCGTGGACTACGTCCGCCAACTGGCGGCGCGCGGCATCACCGCTTTGGCGATCGAAACGGGCCTGATCTGCCCGCAATTCCAGAGTCCATGCTCGACGCCGGCCAGGAGGCCGGGCTCCCCATCATCGAGTTATGCAAAGTGGCCCCTTTCGTCGGCATCATGCAAGCCATCAACTCGCTCCTTGTCAGTGAGTCGGTCGCACAATTGCAGTTCGGTGACGAAACGAGCCATGCCATGGCGGCGGAACTCGCGCACGGAGGCGGACTGGATCAACTCCTCGCGGTGCTGG
>NZ_DF952469.1:686790-691305 GCF_001263615.2 Arthrobacter sp. Hiyo1
TCGAGCTCATCCAGGGAGCGGGGTCCGGGCCGGGAGCCGCGAACGTCGTGGTCGATACCGAGGACTTCGCCGTCGAGCGACTGGCACAAGGAAGCCTCGACGCGGCAGTCCGTGAGGGATTCGTGCGGCGGCAGCTCGGCGCCGTCGTCGAGCACGACGAGCTGCGGCGCTCGGAGCTGATGCGGACGTTGGCCGTCTGGCTGGATACGGGGTGCAATACCGCTCACGCGGCACGGGAACTGCACTTGGAACGGCAGTCGATGCACCACAGGCTCCAGCGGATTTTCGAGTTGTGCGGCGGGGACCCCCGGGGAACGGGCAGGCTCGTCGCGCTTCACGTGGCAACACGCTTGGCGCGGCTTTAGGCAACGCCTGAACGGCCCACCGTTGGGTGGGCCGTTCAAACGCTACTTGAGCACTACGGTTCTGCTGCCTTGCAGGATCACGCGCCCTTCGCAATGCCAGCGGACGGCGTTGCTGAGTGCTTTGCACTCGGTGTCGCGGCCGGCTGCCACGAGGTCGTCAGGACCGAAGGTGTGGTCAACTTCTACCACTTGCTGGGCGATGATCGGTCCCTCATCCAACTCACCGTTGACGTAGTGCGCGGTGGCACCCACGGTCTTGACGCCCCGGGCGTAAGCCTGGTGGTACGGCTTGGCACCCTTGAAGCTGGGCAGGAATGAATGGTGGATGTTGATGGCCCGGCCGTCGAGCTTGCGGGCAAGATCGTCGCTGAGGACCTGCATGTAGCGGGCCAGGACTACCAGTTCGACGTCCAGGCGATCGATCAGGTCAAGGAGTTGTCCTTCAGCCGCCGCCTTGGTGTCCGCGGTGACGGGCACGTGGAAGAACGGAATGCCGTGCCATTCGACCGTCCGCCTGTGGTCCGGATGGTTGGAGACCACCCCGACAATCTCGACCGGCAGTTCCCCGATACGGGCCCGGAACAGGAGATCGTTGAGGCAGTGCTCGAACTTCGAGACCATGATCAGGACGCGCCGCTTGGCGCCGTGGCGTTGCAACTGCCAGCGCATGCCGAACTTTTCGGCAACAGGCGCAAAGGCTTCCCGGAGCGAGTCGATCGTCGATTCGTCACCTTCCGATGCGAAGTGGATCCGCATGAAGAAATGGTGATCCAGTTGGGAGTCGAATTGCTTGTTGTCGATGATGTCGCAGCCGTGTTCCAGGAGGAAGCCGGAGACGGCGTGCACGATGCCCCGCGTTTCCGGGCAATCGAGCGTCAGGACATGCTCAACGGTGGTAGCCGGCAGGGCCGCTCCAGGCCGCGGGGCGGATTCATTCTGTGTGACAGTCATGGCTAGCACTCCACTACGTTGACGGCGAGGCCTCCGCGGGAGGTCTCCTTGTACTTGCTTTTCATGTCCGCTCCTGTCTCTCGCATGGTTTTGATGGCTTTATCAAGGGACACTTTGTGGCTGCCGTCGCCGTGCAGGGCAAGACGGGCAGCGTTGATGGCCTTCACGCTGGCGATGGCGTTGCGTTCGATGCACGGGATCTGCACCAGCCCGCCTACGGGATCGCACGTGAGGCCAAGGTTGTGTTCGATGCCCACTTCCGCGGCGTTCTCCACTTGTTTGGGAGTGCCTCCAAGGACCTCGCACAGACCAGCGGCAGCCATCGAACAGGCTGAGCCCACTTCACCCTGGCAGCCGACTTCGGCGCCGGAAATGGAGGCGTTGATCTTGAACAGGATCCCGACGGCGGCCGCCGCGAGCAGGAAGCGGACCACGCCGTCGTCGTCGGCGCCCTGCACGAATTTCGTGTAATAGTGCAGTACCGCCGGAACAATGCCCGCCGCACCGTTGGTGGGCGCCGTGACAATGCGGCCACCCGCGGCGTTTTCCTCGTTCACGGCCAGCGCGAACAGGTTCACCCATTCCATGGCGAGCAGCGGGTCTGCCGAGCTTGAGCCTTGCAGACCGGCGTCGGTGGCCTTGAGCGACTTGAACAACGACGGCGCCCGTCGCCTGACGTTCAAGCCTCCCGGGAGGATTCCTTCCGCGGCGCAGCCATTGTCGACGCATTCGCGCATGACGGCCCAGATCTGCAGCAGCCGCTCGCGAAGTTCGGCCTCGCTGCGCCACACGAGTTCGTTGGCGAGCATGACATCGGAAATGGACATGCCCTCCCGTGCGCAGATCGCCAGGAGCTCGTCCGCAGTGCTGAACGGATAGGGCAGCACGGTGCTGTCAGCGACCACTTTGTCGTTTCCGGACGCGTCACCGTCCACCACGAAGCCGCCGCCGATCGAATAGTAGCTCCGTTCGCGGAGCACTTCCCCGGTGTGGTCGAGGGCACGGAAGGTCATGCCGTTGGGGTGGGCAGGCAGGGATTTGCGTCGGTGCAGGACCACGTCTTCATCCCAGTTGAAGTCCACGCGGTGATGTCCGGCTATCCGCAATTCGGCGTCGAGGGCGGCCGCGGCAACCTGGTCATCGGCAGTGGACGTGTCCACCGTTTCCGGTGATTGGCCCTGTAGTCCCAGCACCACGGCTTTGTCCGAACCGTGGCCGCGGCCGGTGGCGCCCAGCGAGCCGAAAAGCTCTGCCTGGACGCGCACCGTTGCCGCGAGTTGCCCGGAGGATTCCAGGCCGTCGGTGAACTGCTTCGCCGCCCGCATCGGGCCGACCGTGTGCGAAGACGACGGCCCGATGCCAATGGAAAACAGGTCAAGCACGCTCAATGCCATCAGGGGACCTCAGGAGAGGCGTATTCCCTCATGCCGTCAAACAGCCAGCGGCCCAGGAAGTCGGCGAACGACGCCCTCGGGAAGATCCGGAAGCTGTCCTCGCCGGTCTTGAACAGCATGGCGGGGATGTTGCCGATTTCCGTGGCCAGTGCCGTTCCGGTGCGGAAGGCGCGGGGGTGCAGGTCCAGCGAACAACCCTTCTCCAGGACGTCTCGCGCCCGGATCCCGGACAGTTCGAAGGTGGTGCGGTTGGCGGACAAGTCCACCACCTGTCCAGGGTCGTCGCCCAAGGCCTCCACCAGGGCGCGGACAAGGTCTCCGCCCAGTGAATCGTGGGCCGATTCCGGTGCGACCACCAGGAATTCTTCCGGCCCAAGCCACAGGGTGGTGGCCCTCTCACCCCCGCTGATGTCGCCGCAGGCAGCCGGCAGGCCGCCTGTCACGGACGCGAGGCGGCTCCGGCGTCGGAATTCCTGTCAACCCGGATCCCCACCATGGTTTGGAACGGGATCTCCTTCAACGCCACTGTTCCAGCCACGGAGCCGGACTCGAAGGTCGGTGCCAAGTGCGACGCCGGGCTGCGGCGTGCCGCACGGAGCGTCTCAGGGTTTGCGGGGGTTGCTGTTTCAGCCATCTTTACGGGTCCCTTCTGCGTCGAAAAGTACGGTTTCTCCGACAACGACGTCCAGCAACTGGTCGCCGACGGAGGCCACCAAGGTCTCGCCGATGCGGTTGCGGCCGTTGGTGATCAGAGCCAGGCCGAAGGAACGGCCCAATGCGGCACTGTGGTAGCTCGAGGTCACGAAGCCCTGCATCGGCACGGGGCCGTAAGCCGGGTTGACCGGGATTCCCTTTTCCACGAGCTGGGTGCCTTCCGGAAGACGGAACGAGCCGTCCGCCGGCAGGACGCTGACCAGGTGCTTGCGGTCAGTGCGGACCGCGTCCTCGCGGCTGTACGAACGCTTGCCGATGAAGTCCTTGGCTTTGGAAACGATCCACTCCATCCCGGCATCCTGCGGGGTGACAGTCCCGTCCGTGTCCTGCCCGACGATCGGGTAGCCCTTCTCGGCACGAAGCACGTGCATGGTTTCCGTGCCGTACGGGGTGATGTTGAACTCGGCACCTGCGGCAGCAACGGCTTCCCAGGTGTTGAGCCCGTACCAGGACGGAACATTGATTTCGTAGGCAAGCTCACCGGAGAACGAGATCCGGCAAACCCGTGCCTGGACTCCGGAGGCCAGCGTGGTCTCGCGGAAGGTCATGAACGGGAACGCTTCGGCGTCCAGCCCGCCGTCGGCCGCCAGTTGCGGGGCGACTTTGGCGATCACGGCGCGGGATTTCGGCCCGACGACGGCAATCGTCGTCCACTGTTCAGTCACCGACGTGCACCCGACGTCGAGTTCGGGCCACTCGGTCTGGTGCCATTCCTCGAGCCAGTCGAGGACCTTGGCTGCGCCGCCGGTGGTGGTGGTCATGAAGTAGCGGCCCTCGTCGAGGCGCAGGGTCACGCCGTCGTCGAAGATCATGCCGTCCGGGGTGCACATGACCCCGTAGCGTGCGGAACCGGGGGCAAGCTTCTTGAACGCGTTGGTGTAGATGCGGTTCAGGAACTCACCGGCGTCCTTGCCACGGATCTCGATCTTGCCGAGCGTGGTGGCGTCCATGAAGCCCACGGATTCGCGGACTGCGGCGCATTCGCGGAGCACCGCGGCGTCCATGTCCTCGCCCGCTTGCGGGTAGTACCACGGCCGCTTCCACTGGCCGACGTCCTCGAAGAGCGCTCCCTGGGCAACGTGCCAGGGGTG
>NZ_DF952469.1:694622-700920 GCF_001263615.2 Arthrobacter sp. Hiyo1
GTGATGCCGATGCGGTGCAAGGTGTCCTCGGCCTGCTGGCCGTCCAGTTCCGAGTGGCGCAGGTCAACGAGGACCAAGTGGACGTCGGTGCCTCCGTTGACCACCGAGATCCCCGCTGCGGCCACGTCGTCCTTCAGGAGTCGTTCGGCCAGGAGCTTGGCGCCTTCCAGCACCCGTGCTTGGCGTTCCTGGAATTCAGGCTCAGCCGCCATCTTGAACGCCACGGCCTTGGCCGCGATCACATGCTCCAGCGGGCCGCCTTGCTGGCCGGGGAAAACCGCGCTGTTGATCTTGCGTGCGTATTGTTCCTTCGACAGGATGACTCCGCCGCGCGGGCCGCCGAGTGTCTTGTGGGTTGTGGTGGTCACGACGTCGGCATACGGCACCGGTTGGGGTGCAGTCCCGCTGCGACGAGGCCGGCGAAGTGGGCCATGTCCACCATGAGGTAGGCGCCCACGAGGTCGGCGATGCGGCGGAATTCTGCGAAATCCAAGTGGCGCGAGTAGGCGGACCAACCGGCAACGATCAGCTTCGGGCGGTGTTCCAGGGCGAGGGCTTCCACTTCCGCCATATCCACCCGGAGGTCGGATTCGCTGACGTGGTACGGGATGACGTTGTACAGCTTGCCGGAGAAGTTGATGCGCATGCCGTGGGTCAGGTGGCCACCGTGCGCGAGGTCGAGGCCCATGATGGTGTCCCCCGGTTCAAGGAGCGCGAACATGGCTGCGGCGTTGGCCTGGGCGCCGGAGTGCGGCTGGACATTTGCGGCTTCGGCGCCGAAGAGGGCCTTGACGCGATCGATGGCCAGCTGCTCGATGACGTCCACCTGCTCGCAGCCGCCGTAGTAGCGCTTGCCGGGGTAGCCTTCCGCGTACTTGTTGGTCAGGACCGAGCCCTGTGCCTGCATGACGGCTGCAGGAGCGAAGTTTTCGGAGGCGATCATTTCCAGCGTGGACTGCTGGCGGATGAGTTCCTGGGCGATCGCCTGCTCAACCTCCGGGTCCGCCTGGGCGAGTGGGCGGATCAGCGGTTCAACCATCGTGGTCTCCTTTTGAGATACTTATATTTACTGACTAATCAGCAACTGATATATTAGAACTGTTGCCATAGTATGTTGAAGATCACACAGCCGTCAACAGTCCGGCGGCAACTGAACCGCCAGACTTGGAATTGTGGCAAACGGGAGAGGCACATGAGCACTGCACTGGAAGCACCGGACACAGGCACGCAGGGAACGTCCTTGGCGGAAAACGCCTACCTGCTCCTGCGCGACCGGCTCATCATGCTGGACATCAAACCCGGAGACCCCATCAACGACGGGCAGGTCGCCGCGGAGCTCGGCATCGGACGGACACCCGTGCGCGAGGCCATCAAGCGGCTGGAAAGCGACCACCTTGTGGTCTCATATCCCCGCCGCGGAACCTTCGCCACCGGCGTCGACATCACCCAACTCGCGGACGTCTCGGAAATCCGCGAGCTGCTTGAGCCCTTGGCGTCACGGCGGGCTGCCCGCATGGCCAGCCCGAAGCTGAGGGAAGAACTGCGCGAGGTCGCCGCAGCCATCAGCGGCCTGGAGGCACACGACGCCGGCCAGCAGGACCTCATGCGCTACGACATCCAGGTGCACCGGCTCATCTACAGGGCCGCGGCCAATCCGCACCTTGAGGACGTGCTGATCCGCTACGACAACCTGGCAACCCGCATCTGGTGCCACATGCTGGACAAGATGCCTTCTGTGACGAGCCACGTCGCAGAGCACGCAGAACTGCTCAGTGCGATCGCCGACGGCGACGAGGACCGGGCGGCAGCGCTCGCCCTGCACCACGTGGCGAGTTTCGAAGAGTCGATCCGCAAGGTCCTCTAGGTCCGGCACCTACGCTGGCGCCTAGCCGTTTCTCTTCCAGTGCTTCGGCCACTTCACGTTAAACAGCAGCAGCCCCAGCAAGAGCGCATCAACCGTCATTACTCCCGCCATGAAGTAAGCCCAACCGATGATCATGGCTCGATCACCACCAGTCGGCGGCCCGAGGTGCGGGGTTGCATCACAACACACATACCAATCTCCTGACCCGGATCCCCCAGTCAATCGATAGTCCACCAAGTGTGGCACGACGGCGCCCAAGAAGGAACGGCTTTGGCGATCGACGGCGGGCCGCACTAAAGGAATTGACAACGACGGCGACGTGTCCTTTTCGGGGCGTGTCGCCGTCGTGCGCGCCTGAGCATTGAACAGCGGGAGCTACACTTTCGAGACCTCGCCGCTGTGGGGGCCAATGGTTCCCGTCTGCAGGCTCAGGAGCGTCAAGAGGATGACCATTCCGAGCAGCACAACGGCCGTGGCCAAGGTGAGGGTGCGGTTCCGACTCGGGGCTTCTCTGGCTGCAAGAAAGAGGGCAGATCCTGACAGGACAGCAGAGATAGCTGTGAATGGATAGAGCGGCAAAATCAACAAGATGGCCGCTCCCAGCAGGAAAAATCTGGAGAGCGCAACGCCTGAGCGCTTCCTTACCAAGGGCTGCATGATTGGTCATCTCCTTTTTGACCATTGCCGTGACCTATGATCCGCACGCAGGGGCGAGGCGACGACACGTCCCAACCCCCGACACCGAGTTTGAATTCGCGCTGTCCGACAATTTTAGCCGAGCCGCCCGAGATGATTGCGTGCCTGGAGACCTGGCCATTGTCGCGCCACCCGATTGCAAACGTCTCACCCCACGTGCCGTTGAACCATGAATGTGTTGCTGACGAACCGTTGCCACACCATCCGCCACTAACGGTCAGCTTGTAAAGCCACCCTCCAAAGGCATTCGTGCCTATCACCCAGGATGAAGTGTTCCAGCATCCGGAAGCCAGAGTGCCGAACTGAGCCGGCGTTATTCCCTTCAATGTGGATTTCTTGGCCAGACTATCTGCCGGCGCGTAGCTTTTCGGCGAACTGATGACATTCGCGACCGCGCTATAGGCCTCAAACAAACCAAGCTCTTCCGAGCCGAGCGATTTGGCCGCAAGCTCGGGATTGTCGGACTCAAAGACCTTGCGCGCTACGGCCTCAGCCTTCGCAGCTTCCTTGGGTGCGTTTTCCACTCTCGCCGGAGCGCCTCCCGCGTTGGCATCGACGTCAGCTATGGCGGGTGTCCCTGTTGAAGCGGCTAGGAGCGCAGCCATGGCCAGACAGGCCAGGATCCTTTTGATAATCATTTGGTCCCCAATCGTGAAACTGTCATGGGCGTGGTCGACGACCCGCCTCACGAAGGCCTCATCGATGTTCCTTTTCGGTAATCGAAAGAACAGATACACCGAGTTCTTTAAGGCGCGACGGGGGCCTTCATCGCAAACGCTAACAAGGGAAAACTGCACTGAGTGGTCTTCCGAATCAAAATGAGTGGCGAATCGCCCATATTTGAGTGGTAGCGAGGGGAAGCACGTTAGAACGTTCGTAGCCGCCGTGCTTCGACGATACGACCACCATCCTTGGGAACTGGTTCTGTCAGAGCTTCATCGCGTTACCGGAACTTCACGGAGCAGCACTGCAGACGATGCAGCGGTTGGGCCAAACGCTCGGCGGGGGCCTCTTCCGGGGTGCCGGTTGGGCAGCCGCCGATCTGAGCAAGGTGGATCCTGACGCCGGGCGGAGATGGAAAGCATTCCTCGCGACCTCAATTCACGGTCACTCTGCGCCGGTTGCCACCGAGACATTTTTGTCGTATCAGCCGAACAGCCGCCCTGAAGACCCTACGGTGCTCAGGGCGGCTCTCAGGCCTTACCTCGTGCTCACGCGACGATGGTCCCTTGATGGCTCCGAGGATCTGACAACTCTCCCCGACGCCGAAGTGCATTGGAACACCAAGGAGCGCAGTCTCACCAAGCACGTCTTGAAGGTCATCGAGGCGACCGTACCCGGCGACTTGATGCTGGGAGCGGTACTCGAAGACTCACTGAGCGCCGCTTACGACCTTCTCGACGCTTATCACGGCCTACGCTCGTGGGATCCGCTCAACTTTCGTCGCTCGGCAATCGAACCGCACGGGCAGGATCGGTTTCGCCATCCCGCGGACGCAGTCATCGATGGGCTGCGAGCGTACGGCGAGAAAGCCCTGCTCGCACGGCCGGACCTGCCCGAACGGTGGTGGTCGATCGGTCGAGACCTCTTCCGACGTCTCGCGCTACATTTGGTCGCACTTGACGCCTCGCGGTCGTACGACGAGAAGATCTCGTGGCTGCTAGAACGATCTGCTCTCTACGAAACTACTCTCAAACACGAGACTTATCGCATCCTCAAAGTGTCGGCGGAAAAAGCATCGAAAGAAGCACGAGATCACCTCCTTTCGGCCGCACAAGCCGGGCCTAGCCTTCCCAAAGACGTCACGGAAGACATCCTCGACCGTGAACAGCACACCAAATACGCAACCTACAACTTGCTTGTATGGCTGACCCAAGTTGCGCCCGGATGGGCTGAGGCCGGCACAGCCCTTGCAGAGGCACAGGACGCAAACCATGTTTTCGCCCCGCGGGAGAATCCCGACTTCGACAAGTGGATGACGACCGGCACCTGGGGCGGAAAACTGCCGATGGAACTGGATGACTTTATCGGGTCCCTTGAAAAGGATCCCGCTGGTACCGTCGATGACCTCCTAGCCGGGGACTACTCGGAACGGAGCTTGAACGAACCAGAGTGGCGCGACGCTCTTTCTCTCGTGAGCCAAGTGGCTGAGTCCCGCCCCGACCTCGGCGAACAACTTTGGGCCCTCGTCGATGATCGGCCAGACCGCGGTTCTCAGGCCGACGACCTTCGCCGAGCTATTGTCGATGGTTGGGCGGAATCGGCTCTGGGTGCGATTGCCAACACCGTCGTCGCACGAGTTACAACACAAGTCGCAAGTTTAGAATCCGCTCGCTCAGTCGGCCGATTCCTGCTGGAGCAGGTTCGAAAGCAGATCGAGAGTGACGAGACACCGGCTCTCGCGGCGATGCGCCGCATCGCCCTCGACCTTTGGAGGAAGCATGGCCACTCGTTCACGCATTCCGAGGCAGCGGACCCGAACTCGATGGCACCGCTTACCTCAATTCTTGGCCAGGAGACCTCGCCCAGTACTGGATGGCTGAGGTTGATCGACGATGGCGGAAACATCGTGATGACTGGTTGGGCCTCAGCGATGACGAGCACGAGGCTCTTACGCAGCTTCTCTGCGGGCCGGCGCACGCGTTCGATGCCACAGGACCCGCTCTGGCGAGCCACTTGTTCTTCTTATTCGCTGCCGACCCGGCCTTCGCGACAGAGCACCTGCTCCCGTTATTCCGTGCTGACGCGACCGCGCCGTTGTTTTGGCCTCCCTACCTTCGCCACCCTCGCTACAACGACAAGCTGCTCGCCGCTGGTTTCCTGGACAGTATCATCGCAGAGTGGGCGCGGCTCGACTCGCTAAGGGTCAACGAGCTCCAGAATCAATTCTTCGGCCTGGTCATCTCGATCGTGTCCTTCGCTGGTATCGCCCCGGAGTCGCGCCAAACCCTGCTCGATCAGAGCGTTCTTGCCGCCGACGGAGCGCACGAAGCGGAGTTTGCTCAGGCGGTGGTGTATTTCCTTCGTGCAGACGGGGTCGACGGTGCTGAAGTGTGGAAGCGATGGCTTCGCGCCCACCTGACATCTCGACTGAACGGCGTGCCGAGAAGGCTGAACGTCGAAGAACTATCCTGCTGGGCTGACACCGTCTCTTACCTCGGCGATGGCATTCCCGAGGCGACCGAGATGCTCCGCAACCGCAGCATCGGTCTCGGCGATCGGTTCATCCGTCCGGACTTCCCGGAAGGAGCGCTCACCCTTTACGGCCCGGTTCTGGCATCGCACTTCGCGGAACGCATTCGCAACTCGTCACCCGGCGACTATTTCACCGTCCACCAAGTGAACGAGCTGATCGATGCGATGCGAAATACCCTCGGCGACGCAGGGGTACAACCGTTAGTGCACGCGGTGACGACGAGAGGATTCATTGGCGGCAGCACCGACCAGCGACGCTCGTGAGGGGCGCTTCCTCATCATCGTTGTCGAGCTCGGCCGGACGCATGGCTGCGGCTCGATACCGATCTCGCCGACGCGCAACGGGCGAAGCCGATGTGAGTGATCGCGGAGGCGAGCGTCCACAAGTCAGCGGCCATGAGGAGCACTGGAAGACCCCTGCATACTCTGCACTGGACGCGCCTTGGAAGCCGAAGCGCTGCGTCAGCCGGGGCTGAGAACGCAGAACTCGTTGCCCTCCGTGTCGGCGAGGCACACCCATGCACGTCGCCCTGGCCGACGTCG
>NZ_DF952469.1:703939-707943 GCF_001263615.2 Arthrobacter sp. Hiyo1
CCGCTTGACCTCGCCGGTGTTGATGGCGGCACCGATTCCTGCCATCACGCCGCAGCCGAGCAGCCCGACGGCGGCGGGATCGACGTCGTCGTCCACTTTGGTGCACTGCCCGGCGGCTACGAGGGTCTTCTCCGCGAAGGCGCCGATCCCCAGTGCCGGGGTCAGTTCCGTGCCGTCCTCCAGGGTCATCTTCTGGGTGGCATTGTGCGTGTTGAAGCAGTACTGCGGCTGGCCCTTGGCACACGCCCGGCATTCCCCGCACACGGCGCGCCAGTTCAGGATGACCCTGTCCCCCGGCGCCACATCGGTGACGTCCGGGCCAACGGCGCTGACCACGCCGGTGGCTTCGTGGCCGAGCAGGATGGGGAAATCATCGGTGATGCCGCCCTGCTTGTAGTGCAGGTCGGTGTGGCAGACACCGCAGGTGAGGATGTCCACCAGCGCCTCCCCCGGACCAGGGTCCGGCACCAGGATGGTCTCCAGCGTGACCGGGGCGTTCTTTTCCTTGGCGATGACCGCTTTTACTTTATGAACCATTGGCTTGCGTCCCTTTCCTAGGTTCCGGGTTACTCGTTACGACGACAGACATTCCTCAGGCTAGCTGTCGGCGGGGACGTCGGCGATCTTGCTCGTGACCCAGCTGTGGAACGCCTCAATGTGGTGCTCGCTCGGTACCAGGACGCCGCCCTTGGCGTAGATCTTGGAGCCCATGGCCGGCTGGCAGCGTTCGCAGGCGTCGAAGTCCTGCTCGTTGACCCGGTGGAAGAGCTCCACCGAAGCGCTCACGTCCTTGCCGGATTCCACGACGCTGGGCAGGTACAGCCAGTCGCATTCGACGATCGTGTGGTCGGCAGCCAGCGGGAACATGCGGTGGATGATGACGTGGTCCGGAACAAGGTTGACGAAGACATTCGGCTTGATGGTCACTGCGTAGTACCGGCGGTCGTGGTCGTCGCCGACTCCGGGAATCCGATCCAGGCCTTCGGAACCATCAATCGTGAAGCCCTTGATGTCGTCACCGAACTCGGCGCCGTGGCCCACAAAATACTGCGCCGCCAGGCGTCGGCGAACTCGGGCAGGACTTCGGTGAGTTCGGGGTGGATCGTGGCGCAGTGGTAGCACTCCATGAAGTTTTCGATGATGAGCTTCCAGTTGGCCTTCACGTCGTACTTGATGCGCCGGCCAAGGCTCAGGTTCGCGATGTCATAGTCGTCGACAGCCCTCAGATCCCCTAGGCGCTCCTCGATCGCGCCCATGACGTCTTCTTCGAACGACGGCGGCTCATCCGCGAGGCTGACCCAGACGTAGCCCATGTATTCCCGGACGTGGACCTTGACCAGCCCGTATTCGTTTCGATCGATATCCGGCATCTTGGTGAGGTTCGGGGCCGCGATGAGCTTCCCCTCAAGATCGTAGGTCCAGGCGTGGTACGGGCACTGGAACGAGCGGTTGGCCTCGCCGGACTCCTCCATGCACAGCTTCACGCCACGGTGCCGGCAGATGTTGTAGAACGCGCGGATCTCTCCCTTGCGGGTGCGGTTGATGAGTACGCTCTCACGGCCGATCTGCACGGTTTTGAACGAGCCGGCCTTTTCCAGGTCCGCGGTCCGCACAGCGCAGAACCACATTTGTTCGAAGATGTGTTCCTGCTCGGCACGGAAGATGTCTTCACTGACATAAGTGTGGCCGGGGAGAGTGGGGATCAGGCTGGGGGAAACAACTTCAGTGGTCATGCTGACTCCTATTCAGTGATGAACGTGGTTGGCGCTCGAGAGGACTAAGGGGTTGCCAGGACGCGCGGGGCATTGCGGGCGTTGAGTTGCCGGCGCCAACGGGTGAACAGTCGCGGCTGGTTCACACCTAGTACGCCCACTGGTTCCTCGCCCCGGTAGTACACGGCCAGGAAGCTGTGGTTCTCGAGCTGCCCTGCCTCAATTTCGACGCGCTCCGCGTCCCGCGCATGGCCGGCGAACTGGAGCGTTACTCCGTACTGGTCCGACCAGAAGTACGGCAGGTTGAGCGGTTGGGGTGCTGCTGAGTGATCCAAGAGCCCTGTCACGGCAAGGGCGGCACGTTCCTGGGCGCCGCTCCAATGCTCCACGCGATGGTGCTGCCCGCTGCGTTCGTCGTACCAGGCCGCGCAGTCTCCCACGGCGACCACGCCGGGGACGTTTGTCCGTCCCATCGAATCGCACGTGACGCCGTCGTCGATCGCCAGCCCCGAACCGGCCAGCCACCCGACGTTGGGGACCGCACCGATTCCGAGAAGTACGACGTCGGCGGAACGGTACTGTCCATCGCTGAGCCGGACGCCGGTCACATTTCCTTCGTAGCTGTAATACGAGTCGATTCCCGTGTCACAAATCAGTTCCACTCCATTGATCCCATGGAGCGTGGCCATGACGCCAGCCATCTCCGGACCGATCGGAGCGCTTAGCGGGATCGGGCTCTTGCAGATAATGGTCACGTCCATTCCCAGGCCCTTGGCCGTTGACGCCACTTCCGCGCCGATGAAGCCTGCGCCAACCACCAACAGGCGGCCGCCCGGAACGAGTTCCGGAGCCAGGTCCTGCGCATCCTCGAGAGTCCGCAGAGTAAAGACGTTGGATAGGCCCGCAAGTTCGGGCAGGGTGCGGGCCGAAGCTCCGGTGGCGATCACGACGCCGTCGGCCACCACCGTGCGTCCGTTGCCTAGGGTGATGGTCCTGCTGGCCGCGTCAAAGCTCTTCGCAGGCGAGCCCAACAGCCATTCAGCCTGCAGGGGATCCGCCATTCCCCCCTCTTCCGCTTCCAACATCAAGTGCTTGATGCCGATCTTTCCTGCCAGGAACTCCTTGGACAGGGGCGGACGGTCATAGGGCCGCTGCTGCTCATCTCCAATGATGATCAGCCGGCCACAAAAACCCTGCGCGCGGGCAGCGCGGGCGGCGGAAAGTCCAGCCAATGATGCGCCCACGATGGCCAATGTTTCCATGGCTTCCTCCTCGTTGAGCCGTTCGAAATTTTATTGCGCATTACGCAACGAACTTCGTTATGCGAAACAGTGTGACGGCCTTCACATCGCGTGTCAAGCAATCTGCGCAGTAATTTCCACCTCTTGACAAGCCCCTGTGAGGTCCATCACTCTGTTGCGTATTGTGATCTTCGTTGATCATGAAACAACCACCCGCAGGTTTTCGACCAATCCGGTGAAAGAGGTTCGTGAGATGCACAGTGCTTGTCCGCTTAGCTCGTTGGCTCCGGGGGACGCGATTCGACTCGAGACGTCTCCGCCGATTGCCGTATTCCACACCGAAGAAGGCGAACTCTTTGCCCTCGACGACACCTGCACGCACCAAGACGCCTCACTCGCCGACGGCTGGGTGGAGGACTGCTGGGTGGAGTGCCCCCTCCATGCTTCAAAGTTCAATCTCCGCACGGGAGCCGCCGATGCGCCTCCCGCCAAACTGCCCGTCAGGGTCCACGAAGTCCTGGTAGTGGACGGCCAGATCATGGTCAAGGAATCCGAGGACGAGCCCAACCTGCCGCCCGGGTTGACCGTCGACGGCCACGTCTAGCTTCCGGCGAGCCCCAAACTTCGATACGACTTACCTCAGGAGCAACACGCATGTCCACATCACCCCGCGTCGTCATTATCGGAGCCGGCATCGTCGGCGCCAATCTTGCGGATGAGCTGTCCACCCGCGGCTGGACCAACATCACCGTGGTCGAGCAGGGCCCGTTGACGTTGGCGGGTGGCTCAACCTCGCACGCCCCCGGCCTCGTGTTCCAGACCAACGCCTCCAAGGCCATGACCGAATTCGCTTCCTACACCGTGGACAAGCTGCTCTCCCTCAGCGATTCCGGCGTCTCCTGCTTCAACCAGGTGGGCGGCCTCGAGGTCGCCACCACGCCAGGGCGCCTGGAGGACCTCAAGCGCAAGCTGGGCTACGCGGCGTCGTGGGGTGTGGAAGGCCGGCTCATCGATCCGGACGAGTGCGCCAAGCACTACCCGCTGCTCAACC
>NZ_DF952469.1:711734-721404 GCF_001263615.2 Arthrobacter sp. Hiyo1
CCGAATACGACATCGACGACGTCATCGCCTGCTTCCGCTACTACGGCAGCGTGGCAGGCACGGACGCAGGCCGCGTGATCGATACCGGCCGGCCCGGCGCCATCAGCCGGGTCGTCCATGCACCCGTGGGCGTCTGCGGCCTCATCACGCCGTGGAACTATCCGCTTCTGCAGGCTTCATGGAAGGTTGCGCCGGCACTGCTCGCCGGGAACACCTTTGTCCTCAAGCCCAGTGAGCTGACGCCTTCGACGTCGATCCTGCTCATGGACACGCTGCGCGAAGCCGGCGTGCCCGACGGCGTCGCGAACCTCGTGACGGGAACGGGACCGGAAGTGGGGGCTGTGCTCAGTTCGGATCCGCGGGTCGATCTGGTCTCCTTCACGGGCGGACTGGAGACCGGCAAGCGGATCATGGTGGCCGCGGCGGAGACGGTCAAGCGCGTGGCCCTCGAACTCGGCGGCAAGAACCCGAATGTGGTCTTTGCCGACGCTGACCGTGAGGCCGCCATCGACAACGCCCTCACGGCTGTCTTCCTGAACTCCGGCCAAGTTTGCTCGGCCGGGACGCGGCTCATTGTCGAAGAGTCCATTCACGAAGAGTTCGTGGCCGAGGTGGTTCGCCGTGCACGCCAGATCCGGCTGGGCGGCCCCTTCGACCAGGAGGCCCAGACCGGCCCGCTGATCTCCACGGCCCACCGGGACAAGGTCCACGCCTACGTGCAGGCCGGGGTTGCGGAGGGCGCCCGGTTGCTGTGCGGAGGCTTCATTCCGGACACCCCGGAACTGGGGCGTGGCAGTTTCTACCCGCCCACCGTATTGGACGGGTGCAAGACCTCGATGCGCGTGGTCCAGGAGGAATCCTTTGGCCCCGTCATGACGGTGGAAACATTCACCACCGAGGAAGAGGCCGTCCGGCTGGCCAACGATACCGTCTACGGACTGGCCGGCGCCGTGTGGACGGCAGACGCCTCGAAGGCCCAGCGGGTCTCCGAAGCGCTGCGCCACGGGACGGTCTGGATCAACGACTACCACCCATACGTTCCGCAAGCCGAATGGGGCGGCTTCGGACAATCAGGCAACGGCCGCGAATTGGGGCTCGCGGGCTTGGCCGAATACCGAGAAACAAAGCACATCTGGCAAAACATCAGCCCCGGGCCCAGCCATTGGTTCGAGCCGTCACAGGCAGGAGTACAGCAATGAGCAGTCCTGACATATCAGTGCGCAACCTCTGGAAGGTCTTCGGACCCGGAGGTGAAAAGATCCCCAAGAATCCCGAGCTGTCGAGCTTGAGCTCCGGCGAATTGCTTGAACGCACCGGCTGCAATGCTGCCGTGCGGGACATGAACTTCGACGTCGCAAAGGGCGAGGTGTTCGTCGTCATGGGCCTCTCCGGATCAGGAAAATCCACCCTGATCCGATGCCTCACCCGGCTGATCGAACCGACGTCGGGAAGCGTCCTGGTGGACGGAAAAGACGTGTTGGATGCGGGAACCACCGAACTTCGGGAACTGCGCCGGAGGAAGATGTCCATGGTCTTCCAGCACTTCGGCCTCCTACCGCACCGCACCGTGCTGGACAACGTGTCCTACGGCTTGCAGATCCGCGGGGCGTCGAAAAACGAGCGTTACGCCAAATCCCGCGAAATCATCGAACTGGTAGGCCTCAAGGGCTACGAGCAGCATTTCCCCGATCAGCTTTCCGGCGGAATGCAGCAGCGTGTTGGGCTTGGCCGCGCCTTGGCGGGCGATCCGGACACCATCCTCTTCGACGAGCCGTTCTCGGCCCTGGATCCCCTCATCCGGCGCGATATGCAGGCCGAAGTCATCCGGCTGCACAAAGAGATGGGCAAGACGATGGTGTTCGTTACCCACGACCTATCCGAAGCGCTCAAACTCGGGGACCGCATCCTGATCATGCGGAACGGCGAGACTGTCCAGTGCGGCACCGGCGATGATCTTGTCGGATCGCCAGCGGACAAGTACATTGCCGACTTCGTCTCGGAAGTACCCCGCGCGGATGTCCTGACGCTCAAATGGATCACCGATCCGGTAGCTTTGGGCACTCCCGGGGATGCTCCCGTCCTGAGCGCAGGCACCATCATCCGCGACGCCATCCCCACGGTCATGAACTCGACGTGTCCCGTGCTCGTGGAAGAGTCCGGAAAAATCACGGGCCAGATCGACCGCGACAGCATCTTGTCGGTCATCCGCAGCACGGAAGTTGCGGCGTGATGTCCACTCTAGTTCGCGATCGCGCCCCGGTTCAGGCCAGCGCCAACACCCTCCGCCCGCCGCGCAAGCGGCTGAGTCGCCGAGTTTTGCTTCTGGGTGCCGCCGGAGTCCTCTGGCTCCTCGGTTTCTTGTTCCTGCACGGCACATCGACCCTCACGCTGCCGGCGTCGGAATTGACTGACCTGCACCGTTCGCTCAACCAATTCAATGCCTGGGTCGCATCGAACCGGGCGGACAATCCCGTTTTCCAGTACGTCTTCACTCCCTTCCGTTCCGCCGTCGATTCAGTCGCAAATCTGTTCACTAGCACTTTTGCCGCCAGCTCTACCGGGCTTCGCCTACCGGAAATCGGCTGGCTGGGAACTGTCGGCCTGCTCAGCTGGATCGCTTTTGCGGTCGGCAATGCCCGGGTGGGATTGCTGACGGCGGCCGCATTCACGTTCTTCGGGCTCCAGGGCCTGTTTACGGAAGCGGCTTACACCTTCGCCCTCGTCCTCACAGCCGTGCTGTTCAGCCTGCTGATCGGCATCCCGCTCGGAGTCTTGGCCGGGATCTCGGGCCGGGTTTCCCAAGTGATCACTCCGGTCCTCGACTTCATGCAAATCCTCCCCACGTTCGTCTATCTGGCTCCTTTGGCCCTCATCTTCCTGATCGGCCCTGCCTCCGCCGTCATCGCCACGGTGATCTACGCGGTGCCTCCTCTCATCCGACTGACGGCACACGGAATCCGGAACATCCCGGAGAACACCAGGGAAGCCTCCGATTCCTTGGGCACCACAGGGTTGCAGCGGCTTCTCACCCTGCAACTCCCCCTGGCACGGCGCACCATCGTGATGGGGATCAACCAAAGCACCATGGCTGCTTTGTCCATGGTCACCATCGCGGCGCTGATCGCGGCGCCGGGCCTGGGACAAGTGGTTGTGCGTGCCTTGCAATCGCTCGACGTCGGGACAGCTGTCAACGCAGGTCTGTCGATCGTCCTCCTGGCCATTGTGCTGGACCGGGTCACCACGGCCGCCAGCCGCCGGGCCGAACCCGGAGCAGCCCGCAAGCGCCGGATATCGCGGAAAGGCAGGTACATCCTGCTCGCTGCCAGCCTCGCCGTTGTCCTTGCCATGGTCCAGCTTTCCCGGACCATGCTCTGGGCAGCAGCCTTTCCGAAGAACCTCAACTTTGGCCCGGACATCGTCAGCGGAGTCAGCGCTGCCAGCGCATGGCTGCAGACAAATCTTTCCCTGTTTACGGTGTCGTTCCGCGAGGCCCTGACCAACGGAATCCTTAACCCGTTCCAATCCCTTCTGACCGAGACCCCCTTCTACCTCCTCGTCGCGGTTGTCCTTGTAGCGGCTTACGCACTTGGCGGTTGGAAACTGGCACTGGTCACCGCCTCATGCCTGGCTGCGATCATTTACCTGGGCCTGTGGAGCGATGCCATGGTCACCTTGGCCAGCACCCTTGTTGCCACGGCCGTGGTCATGGTGCTGGGCATCATCTTCGGTGTGGCGATGGGCAGGTCCAACAAGGTGGACCAGATCATGCGGCCCATGCTGGATGCGGGCCAGACCATGCCTGCCTTTGTCTACTTGGTTCCATTCCTAGGCCTCTTCGGCGCAACGAGATTCACGGCCATCGTCGCTGGAATTATCTACGCAGCGCCTGTGGCCATCAAGATCACGGCCGACGGCATCGCGGCGATCTCCCCGACCGTCATGGAGGCTGCAGTATCCAGCGGGTCAACCCCGTGGCAGGTCATCACCAAGGTCCAGCTCCCCATGGCCAGGAAATCCCTGGCCCTCGCCGCAAACCAAGGCTTGATCTACGTCTTGGCCATGGTAGTCGTCGGAGCCCTGGTCGGTGCAGGCGGCCTAGGATACGACGTCGTCGCCGGCTTTGTCCAGAGCTCGCTGTTCGGCAAGGGCCTCGCCGCCGGCCTGGCCATCGTCTTCCTCGGCATCCTGCTGGACCGCATCACCCAGGCTGCGGCAGCCGACCCGGTCCGCAAAATCCGCTCAGCAAAATCGAGCGCGCACTAGTCCTCCCCGTTCACCGCCCCAACAAGGAGACCCCAACCATGAGTAGAACCAGACAGCTTTTGAAACGAACAATTCCCGTACTGGCCGGAACCGTTACCGCAGCCCTCTTGCTAGCTGGCTGCGGAGGCGCTTCCGTGAACCAAGCGGCAGCCGCAGGCTCCTCGGAAACGCCCTGCGGAACCGTCAATGTCGCCCTCAACGCGTGGGTCGGTTACACGGCAAATGCGGCCGTCTACAGCTACGTAGCCCAAAACAAGCTCGGATGCACAGTAGTCCAGAAGGACCTGTCGGAGCAGATCTCCTGGCAGGGCTTTGGTTCCGGTGAAGTCGATGTCATCCTCGAGAACTGGGGTCACGCCGACCTCACGAAGCAGTACATCACGGACCAAAAAGTGGCTGTGGACGCCGGCCCGACGGGCAACGAAGGGCACATCGGCTGGTACGTACCACCATGGATGGTCCAGAAGTACCCGGACATCCTGGACAGCAAGAACCTGAACAAGTACGCCTCACTCTTTGCCACCTCCGAATCAGGCGGCAAAGGCCAGGTCCTGGACGGCGACCCCGCCTTCGTGACCAACGACGAAGCCCTGGTCAAGAACCTTGGCCTCGACTACAAAGTGGTCTTCTCGGGCTCGGAAGCAGCTCTCATCCAGTCGTTCCGTACGGCCGAAAAGAACAAGACACCGCTGCTTGGCTACTTCTACGAACCGCAATGGTTCCTCTCCGAGGTCCCCCTCAAGAAGGTCAGCCTGCCCGCCTACACCCCGGGCTGCGATGCCGACGCCGAGAAGGTGGCCTGTGACTACCCCGACTACAAACTGAACAAAGTGATGGCCAAGAAGTTTGCGGACAGCGGTTCTCCCGCGGCGAAACTGCTCAAGGCCTTCTCGTGGACCAACGCCGACCAGGACTCGGTCGCAACGGACATCCAGGGCGGCATGAAGCCGGACGCCGCCGCCAAGAAATGGGTGGATGCCCACCCGATGTGGTGGCTGCCTGGCTCAAATAGTCCCTGACGCTTGCTTTGAAGCTCCCCGGATCCTGCGATCCGGGGAGCTTCTTTTTGCCTTTCCGCCGGCGGCTTCATCCCGGTCGCGCCATTCCATGCAACCGTGTTGCAGTGGTTGCGCCATCCACCCCACCTAGCTCACACCCACCCTCCCAACTAGCTAGCACTTATTGTCGTTTAGCGCCCTCAAAACGACAACAAGTGCGAGTCAGTTGGGCGACACCCGGAGACCCTTGACGGTGACGCGCAACACATCTATTCTGGTGCAACAGCGTTGCGTTGAATGCAACCTCAAAAGTTCTTGGTGGATTCATGAAAAACGAAACATCCTCCGTGGCAGCCATCCCGGGAAGCGCTCCTGCCGGATCCAAAGGCGGATCCGGCGACTTTCCCGACGAAGCAGCCATCCAAGGCGGCACATCGATGCCAGCCAATAGCCACACAGTCAGCAAAGACACCCGGCGCCGGGTCATCACTGCAAGCTTCATCGGCAATTTCGTCGAATGGTTCGACTACGCCGTCTACGGCTACCTTGCCGGGATCATCTCGACCGTCTTCTTCCCCGCATCGGACCGGCAGACCGCACTGCTCGCCACGTTTGGCGTCTTCGCCGTCTCCTTCTTTGTCCGTCCATTGGGCGGATTCATCTGGGGCCACATCGGTGACCGCCTCGGACGCAAACAAGCGCTCTCCCTCTCGATCGTGCTCATGTCCGTGGCTACGTTCTGCATCGCCCTCATCCCCGGCTACAACACCATCGGCGTCATGGCCCCGGTCCTCCTGCTGCTCGTCCGGGTTGTCCAGGGCTTTTCGGCGGCCGGCGAATACGCAGGTGCCTCAGCCTTCCTGGTGGAGTACGCGCCGGCCAATCGGCGCGGACTCTATGCCGCCGTCGTACCTGCCAGCACGGCGGCAGGCCTGCTGCTCGGTTCCCTTCTGGCGGCACTTCTCAGTTCGGTACTGAGCGCCGAGCAGCTCGGCGAATGGGGCTGGCGATTGCCCTTCCTCCTGGCCGCCCCGATGGGCCTGATTGGCCGCTACATCCGTACCAAACTCGAGGACACCCCGGCCTTCCGCGAAATGGCCGCGAAGGACACCGCGGTCAAGGCTCCGGCCTTCGCGATGTTCAAGACGTACCGCAAGCAGCTGATCATCGCGACGGGCGCGGTGCTGCTCAACGCCGTCGGCTTCTACGTGATCCTCAGCTACATGCCGACGTACCTTTCCGAGGAGCTTCATTTCGGCGCAGCCGAATCGTTCCTGGCCACCACCATTGCCCTTCTCAGCTACATCGGATTCATCTTCCTGACGGGTATCGCCTCGGACAGGTTCGGCCGCAAGCGCATGCTCATCACGGCTTCCGTACTGTTCGTGGTGCTGACCGTTCCGGCGTTCATGCTCCTCGACACCGGCAATTTCCTGGTCATTGTCCTGGTCCAGATCCTGCTGGGCGCCATGCTCACCCTCAACGACGGCACCCTGCCCAGCTTCCTTGCCGAGCTCTTCCCCACGAGGGTCCGCTACAGCGGCTTCGCCGTCAGCTTCAATCTCTCCAACGCCCTGTTCGGCGGCACCGCCCCGTTCATGGCAACACTCCTCATCGGCCTGACCCACAACCAGCTGGCCCCCGGCTGGTACCTCGTAGCAGCCTCCGTCATTTCCCTCATCGCGGTCCTCTTCGCTGTGGAGACTTCCAAGAAGCCCCTCCAGCAGGACTGAAAACAACCCACCCATTGAAAGGAACACCACCCATGACCATCACCGAGAATGAAGCCGTAAGCGACGTCGCCAAGCTTGAGCGCCTCAAGGTCCTCAACAACGGAGAGAAAGTCTCCCTGACGTTCTCCGACACAGAGTTTGAACGACGCCTCGCGAGTCTTCGCCGGATCATGGCCGAGAAGGATCTGGACGCCGTTGTCCTGACCAGCTACCACTCCATCAAGTACTACTCCGACTTCCTGTTCACCTACTTCGGCCGTTCCTACGCCATGGTGGTCACGGCCGACGACACCGTCACCGTTACCGCCAACATCGACGCCGGAATGCCGTGGCGCCGCAGCTACGGGGACAACCTTGTCTACACGGACTGGCGCCGGGACAACTACATCTTCGGTATCCAGGAAGTCCTGCGAACCCGCGGGATCACCGTCCGCCGCTTGGGTGTCGAGGACGATTCCCTTCCCCTGGACAACCGCAACAAGATCCAGGCCGCCTTCTCCGGGGCCACGCTGGTGGACGTCGCCCAGGCCGCCATGCGCCAGCGCATGATCAAATCGGCCGAAGAGATCGAGGTCATCAAGCACGGCGCCCGGATCGGCGACCTCGGCGGCGAGGCCATTCGCAACGCCATCACGGCAGGAATCACCGAGTACGAGGTTGCCCTGATCGGCACCGAAGCCATGGTGCACGAGATCGCCCGGACGTTCCCGGACTCCGAGATCCGCGACACCTGGGTGTGGTTCCAGTCCGGCATCAACACGGACGGCGCCCACAACTGGGCCACCACCCGCAAGATCCAGGAACACGACATCCTGTCCCTGAACTGCTTCCCCATGACCTCGGGCTACTACACGGCCCTGGAGCGCACCCTGTTCTACGGCGAACCCGATGCCCGCTCCCTGGAACTGTGGAACATCAACGTGGAGGTCCACAAGCGTGGCCTCGAGCTCATCAAGCCCGGGGCGGTCTGCAAGGACATCGCTGCTGAGCTCAACGAGATCTATGTTTCGCACGGTCTTCTCGCCAACCGCACCTTCGGCTACGGACACTCGTTCGGGGTCCTCTCGCACTATTACGGCCGTGAAGCCGGACTGGAGCTGCGCGAGGACATCGACACGGTCCTGGAGCCCGGCATGGTGGTCTCCATGGAGCCGATGATCACCGTCCTCGATGGCCAGCCGGGTGCAGGCGGGTACCGGGAGCACGACATCCTGGTGGTCGGTGAAGACGGTGCCGAGAACATCACCAAGTTCCCGTTCGGCCCGGAATACAACATCATCGGCGCCTAACCCCCACCTCCCGTGGACATGCCCAGCCTTGCGCCCGAGCAATGGACATATGACTCATATGCTCATTGCTCTCGGCCAAGGCTGGGCATGTCCCCATTAAAAGAGCCATATAGTGACCATCATGACCCCAGCAGAACCGCGTGCAGAACGGCGTGCAACCACCAGCGAAACCCCGGCCAACGGCGATTCCAAAGGCGCTTCGGTACTCGAGAATGCCATTGCCGTGCTCCGCAGCTTCACCGCCGAAGAACCCTTGCTGGGAGTCACCGAGATCGCCGGCAGGATCGGCTTGCACAAGAGCACCGTGTCCCGGATCCTGGCAACCTTCGAACAAGAACATCTGGTGGAGCGCGACCCCGAGTCCCGCCGCTTCCGGCTCGGCTTGGGGATGATCGCCCTTGCCGGCCCCCTCCTTGCCGAACTGGAAGAGCGCCGCGTGGCCTATCCCGTGCTGCGTGAGCTGAGCGAACGGACAGGCGAGACGAGCGCGCTCATGGTGTGGAACGGGAGCGAATCCATGTGCGTAGAGCAAATCGCCAGCCGCCACCAGGTCAAGCACCTCGCTCCGCTGGGTGCCCGCTACAACGAGGCGCTCAGCTCCTCGGTGCAGGTCTTCCTCGCCGCCGAAGACGCCGACCGTGTCCGCAAGCTCCTCCGCAGCGGCTCCATTACATTGCCCGGTCTCGACGAGGAAGCAATCGAGGCCTACCTGCTTCGGCTGCAGGAGTCCGTGACCCGGGGCTGGGCCTTCAATTTCGGCGAAACGTCCATCGAAGAAGTCGGCGTCGCATCGCCCGTCTTTGATCACCGCGGAGACATCGTTGCCTCTGTCCTGATCCCGGCGCCGAAGTTCCGGGTCTCGCAGGACACGCTCGCCAGCCTCGGCGAGGCATGCCAAGACGCAGCCCGCAAAGTCACCACGCGCCTGGGCGGCCGCGCCCCGCACTAACTCCCAAGTAGCTCGCATTTGTTGTCGTTACGAGCCGCCATACCCAAGCAGTTAGCCCGCGACCACGGCGAGCGCTTCCTCGACGCTGTCCACCAGGAAGATCCGGCCCTCCATCACCTTCCCGGCAGCAAGGCTCTGCAACATGGGCCACGCGGGATACTTGTGCTCCCAATGATCGCGCCCTACGAGCACCATGGGCGTGACGGTTTCCGGGGCGCCGTAGAAGTTCTCGCACGCGTCCTGGAAGATTTCCTGCACGGTGCCGGCTGAGCCCGGAAGGAACACGATCCCGCCGTTGCATAACTCCAGCAGGATCGCTTCGCGCACGGAGTTGGCGAAGTACTTGGCGATGTGGGTGGCGAAGAGGTTGGGCGGCTCGTGTCCGTAGAACCAGGTGGGGATGCCCAGCGACGTCGTTCCGCTCGGATGGTGCCCGAC
>NZ_DF952469.1:721574-725162 GCF_001263615.2 Arthrobacter sp. Hiyo1
CCGCTCAAGTAGGCGCCCAAATTGGCGGCTTCCATGGCACCGGGCCCTCCCCCGGTGGCTACCGTGAAGCCGGACAAGGCCAAGAGCCGGCCCAGGCGCGCCGCATCGTCGAAGTCCTGTGTTCCGCGTTGCGCGACGTGGCCGCCCATGACTCCCACGATCTTGTTCCCCGCGAAATCCCCGTTGCCCAGGAGCTCGTCCAAGGCGTCCCCGATAGCGTGGTCGTGCAGGGCTGCGGCGAGGGTGGCGTCCAGGCTGGTCCGTTGCCCCGGCATGATGCTCCAGTGGTAGACCTGGGCATCCAAGGTGGCTTCGTATTCCGTGGAGTCAATGTCCTCGTACAGTTCGGCGGCGCTGTAGAGGCTGCCCCGGTACGGGTTGAACGGCACCCCGCGCAGCTTCGGAAAGATGAGTGCGCCGCGGCTCCGCAGGGAGTCCTCGACGCCGTCGTCGAAAGTACAGCCCAGGAAGATGGCGCCCTGGGGATCCAGCCGCTGCAGGTCGGCCCGTCGGCCCCGTAAGTCCAGCGACTGGGCGTGCCAACCGTGCATCGTTGCGGCACCGGAGCTCAGGAGCCTGTCGAAATGGGCCACGCTCTCAATGTCGAGCGTGCGGGGACTGGGAGTCAGTGCGCGCGACGGATTCATGGCATCAGCGTAAGCCCGCGGTTCCCGTTGCGCAGGAGTCTCCCGTCCAGTGCATCATGGAGCATGCAGACTTCCGAACAGCAGAGCAGCGTCCGGCCCCGGATCGGCATTCCCGTCCGCCTCAGCAGCTCCGAAAGCACGGATCCCCGCGTGGGAGAGGCGAATGAACTCTTCGACTTCATCGTCGAACTAGTGCGCGACTCCGGTGCCGAGCCTGTACTCCTGGACGCCTCCTTTACCGACGAAGCCGGTCCGCTGGCCGCCGAGCTTCGCTCCCTCAACGGGGTCCTGCTGCCCGGCGGCGGAGACCTGGATCCGCGACTCTATGGTGAAGAAGCGACTGACGCCTGCTACGACGTCAACCCTGACCAGGATCGCTTGGACTTGGCGGTGGCCCGTGGATCGCTCGACGCCGGCTTGCCCACCCTCGGAATCTGCCGCGGCCACCAACTCCTCAACGTGGTCTACGGCGGGACGCTCATCCAAGACATGCACCCCTCATCGGTCGAGCACAACGGCCTCAGCCCGGCGGAAGGCGAGCTCAGCGCCTGGGCGTGGCACGACGTCGAACTTTCACCGGAATCCAAAGTGGCTGGACTCTACAACGCACGGGGCTCGGTGCGGATTGCTTCGGGACATCACCAAGCCGTGGCCAGGATAGGCGATGGCTTGGTGGTGACGGCGGTCGCGGAGGACGGGACCGTGGAAGCCCTCGAGGATCCGCAGCGCTGGGTGGCATCCGTGCAATGGCATCCCGAGGCCTCGCAGCTGCCCGACGAGGAACGGCTCGCCCCGTTCAAGGCGTTCGTGGAGGTCTGCAGGACGCTGCGTCCGGTGGGGTGATGGAGCGGGACGCCCCCGCTCGCCGGAAACAATTTCCCGCGCCCGTGAACCTGACCGCTCCGGAATTCGTCTCATCAATGTGGCAAGCACCTTCGCGCCACCGGACACGAGAAGCGGGGAACCAAACATGAGGAGCAACCCCAAGGCCATGATGGTCATCGTTGGAGCGGCAGCCCTGATTGCCGTGAGCGGTTGCGGGGCGTCCGGAACCGGCTACCAGGGCGCATCGTCGAGCCCACCTTCCGCCGCGTCGTCGACTGCTCCGCCGTCGGGGACCTCGCAATCGCTCACTATCACCATCAAGGACTTCGGTTATCAAGGACCTGTCTCGGTCAGCCCGGGCGCCAAAATCACCGTGAAGAACGAGGACACGCAGGCCCACACGGTCACCTCGGACGACGGAAAGGCGTTCGACGCCGCCGTCGACGGCGCAGGCGGAACGGTCCAGTTCACGGCGCCCACCACACCGGGCAGCTACCCCTACCACTGCGCGTACCACTCCAACATGCACGGAACGCTGGTCGTGAAATGAGCACAGCAAAATGAGCACTCGTGAAGCGGCCCGCCGCAAGCCGGCGAGCCGCAAGCCAATGGACATTCTGTTGAGGCTGCTTGTGGCGGCAGCCCTGGTCGTCGACGCCGTGGTGCATTTCGACCTTGCCTCCGGTTACCAGTTGGGTGCCCCTGGCGGAATCGGTGAAGGCAATCTGTTCCGCCTTGAGGGCGCGGTCGCAATCCTCGTCGCCCTGTATGTCCTGGTCCGCGGCAGTCGGCCAGCCTACGCCGCCGCGGTGGTCGTCGCTGGAAGCGCCTTCATTGCGGTCCTCCTCTACCGCTATGTCGACATACCTGCCATCGGTCCGCTCCCGTCCATGTACGAGCCCGTATGGTTTTTCGAGAAGACCCTTAGCGCAGTCGCCGAGGGACTGGGCGCCGTGCTTGCCGCCGTCGGCTACGTCCGTCAACGCAGCAGCGCCAGACGCTCGTCCTGATGTCTGGACATGTCCCAAACAAGACCCCTGAAACGGCGCAATAAACGCGCCTCCAGCACCCTTGACCCGCGCAATGCTCCTGCTATCATCAGTAAAGCAGTATGTCCTATCAAGCGAACATGAACGGACATGCTTGCAACTTCCGGGACGGTCCTGGAATGCGAGGGAGCATGCAATGGCGAATCAACTTGGCCTCACTATCGACCGTTCTTCCCCTGTGCCCTTGTACCACCAGGTGGTCCAGGGCATCGAGGCCGCCATCCACAGCGGAGTGCTGGAGCCCGGAAGCCGTTTGGACAACGAGATAGACCTCGCCGCCCAGCTCAACCTGTCCCGGCCCACCATGCGCAAGGCCATGGACGAGCTCGTCCGCTCGGGCCTGTTGGTCCGCAAGCGCGGCGTCGGCACACAGGTGGTGTCGAGCCAGGTCCGCCGGCCCCTGGAGCTCTCCAGCCTCTACGACGACCTGACCAACAACGGCAAGAAGCCCACGACGCAGGTCCTCAGCTTCTCGCACATGGAGGCCGACGCTGCGACGCTGACCGCCCTCCAGCTTCCGGCCGGTTCCAAGGTGTACCACTTCACCCGTTTGCGCAAAGTGGGCGGCAAGCCCCTGGCGCTCATGGAGAACTGGGTCCGCGACGACATCGCCACCATGGACGAGGCCATGCTCGCGGAAGAAGGCCTCTACGCCATCCTCCGCCGCGGCGGCGTCAATTTCCGGCTCGCTTCGCAGCGGATCGGCGCCATGATCGCCAATGACTACCAGGCACCGCTCTTGGAGGCGGAAGTCGGCTCGGCATTGGTCACCATGGAACGGACCGCCGTCGACGACACCGGACGCATGGTGGAAACCGGCCACCACGTGTACCGGGCCGATTCCTACAGCTTTGAAATGACACTCGTACAGCGCTAACGCAAGGACACAACTTCATGGCCAACTGGGTCTATCCACTGGGAACCGCCAACGACGGCGATTGGGACATCTCGCTCGGAACCTCCGATTCCGCGTTGACTGTGGACGGGTGGGCCCACACCGGGCTCAAGGTGGCCACGCTCGCCGCGGGCGCCGCCGTCGAACTCCCCGCCGCAGCTGAGGAGCGGAT
>NZ_DF952469.1:725187-725742 GCF_001263615.2 Arthrobacter sp. Hiyo1
ACCCCACCAGGCTCGTGACCGCGGCGGAAACCCCCGTGGAGCTGCGCGGAGCAGGCAACTGCTCCCGCCAGGTCCACAACTTCGGCACTCCCGCCGCCCTTGAGGCCGACCGTTTCATCGTCTGCGAAGTGCTCACGCCCGCAGGCAACTGGTCCTCCTATCCTCCGCACAAGCATGACGAGGAAAAGGACGGCGAAACGGAGCTTGAGGAAATCTACTACTTCGAGACCCGCGTGGCTCAAGGCTCGGGTGCACCCGCCGACGCCGATGCAATCGGCTATCAGCGTGTCTACGCCTCAGATGAACGGCCGATCGATGTGGCCGCGGAGGTTCGCACGGGCGACGTCGTCCTTGTTCCCTACGGGTGGCACGGCCCCGCCATGGCCGCTCCCGGCTACGACTTGTACTACCTGAACGTCATGGCCGGCCCGGGACCTGTGCGGGAATGGCTCATCAGCGACGACCCCCACCACGGGTGGGTGCGGCAGAGCTGGGACGGACAGGACATCGACCCCGCCTGCCGTTCGGCGCCTAAGGAGCCGCACACCCAATCCC
>NZ_DF952469.1:726548-728563 GCF_001263615.2 Arthrobacter sp. Hiyo1
CCACGGCCAGGGAACCCTGGCGGCGTGGGCCCAAGCAGTTGTTGTCGTTCTGGGCCGTCAAAACGACAACAACTGCGAGCTAGTTGGGACCTGTAATCGCCTAACTCGCCTTCGCCCCCACTAGCGCCACTCTGACGGGAACTCCGCTTGCCAGCGACTCCTGCGCGGCATCCGCCACACGGGAAGCTGCGACGGCGTCCTCGGGGGTGCACGGGTTTTCCCGTTGGCCCAGGACCAGTTCAACGAAGGCCGCCATTTCCGAGCGGTAGGCCTGGTCGAAGCGTTCGGCGAAGGTCTTGTGGGGTTCTCCGGACGGGAAGGCGATCCCGGCCTCGGCTGATTCCATGGCTGTCTTGTCGTCCAAGCCAACCATGACGGAACGCTTGGAGCCTTGGATTTCGAGGCGAACGTCATGCCCTGCACCGTTGTAGCGGGTTGCCGAGACTGTGCCGACCGTCCCGTCGTCGAAGGTGATCAGAGCTAAGGCGGTGTCCACATCGCCCACTTCTCCGATGGCGGGATCGCCGTTGTTGGAACCCTTGGCATAGACCTCTACGATCTCGCGGCCGGTCAGCCAGCGCAGGATGTCGAAGTCGTGGACCGAGCAATCGCGGAACAACCCGCCGGACGTTGCCAGGAACTCCACGGGCGGCGGTGCCATGTCGCAGGTCACGGCGCGCAGTGAGTGGATCCAGCCGAGCTCCCCCGCTTGGTACGCACGCCTGGCTTCAAGGTAGCCGGCATCGAAGCGACGCTGGTGGCCGATCTGCACCACGCCATCGTTGGCACGGATATGTTCCAGGACAGGCAGCGAATCGGCCACATTCATGGCTACAGGCTTCTCGCAGAACACCGGGATACCGGCGTCCACCCCAGCTCGGATTAGTTCCGGGTGCGTACCCGTGCCGGTTGCGATCACCAGCCCATCCACGCCGGAGGCGATCAACGCCTCCACCGAGGGCAGGAACTCGGCGCCGAGACCAGCTGCGACTCGACGGGCATGGTCTTCAGCCACGTCCGTGAGCCGCAACTCCACGTTGATGCCTTGTCCATTCAATTCCCCGTTGAGGGCCGCGATGTTGCTGGCATGCATGACGCCGATCCGCCCTACTCCAACCAGCCCGAGAACGACGTCCTTCATAGTGCTACCTCCGTTGAAAAAGCTGAGCTGTTGCGGGATTCCGCGGCCTCAACCGTGAACGCCCGCCGGAATGCCTCGAGCGCCTCCATGTCGTCTCCGCTGGCCCAGGCCTCCATGCCGACGGTGCCTTCGTAGCCCGCGGCGACGAGCGCCCGAGCCACAGCCAGGTAATTGATTTCGCCGGTGCCGGGTTCACAGCGGCCGGGGACGTCCGCCACCTGGATCTCGCCGATGTGCGGCAAGGCGGTACGCACCAGTTCAATGAGGTTCCCCTCCCCCAATTGAGCGTGGTACAGGTCCAGCATCATCTTCACGTTGGGATGTCCGGCCGCCTCCACGAGCGCCAAAGTGTCCTTGGCCCGTGCGAGCGGAATTCCGGGGTGGTCCAGCACGGTGTTGAGGTTTTCGAGGCAAAACGTCAGTCCGTGCTTTTCCCCGAGCGCGCCAAGGCGTTCAAGGGTCCGGGCACCCGTGATCCACATACTGCCGTTGGCCCGGTAGGCGGGACGGGCTGCTTTGCCGTCGATCAGCTCCGCCGAGTGCACCACCATGCGGCCGACGCCGAGTTCCAAGGCGGTCGGAATCAGCGTCTCGGCCGTCCTCACCACGTCATCGGCGGTGTCGGCGTCAACCAGGCTCCCGGAGGTGTACCCGGTCATGGAGGAAAAGACCGCGCCGCTCGCCTTAAGCGCCGCAATGTCCTTGTTCCTCGAGTCCCAGAGTTCGACGTCGAATCCTGCCTCATGGATCCGACGTACCCGCTCGGCGAACGGCAGTTCCGTGAAGACCATTTCGGCGCAGACAGCCAGCCGCATCAGACACCGGCCTTGCTGTTGCTCGAAACTGCAGGTACCGCCACCGGTCCGCCTTGCTG
>NZ_DF952469.1:729080-732022 GCF_001263615.2 Arthrobacter sp. Hiyo1
CGGACTGCCGCCGCGAAGTCCACGAGCTCAGCGGTGTAGGCTTCGCGGAACAGTTCCACGTTGAGCCTCGGAGTCTCAGCGGAAAGGCCCTCTGCCGTGTACCTCAGGGCAGCCGTTTCAGTGGGCCGTCCGGCCTGCACCATGCCCTTGGAGCCGAAGACTTCGCCCCTGACGTCATAGCCGTACAGCGCACTGAAGTTGGCTTCCGCCACCGCCAGGGCGCCATTGCTGTAGCGGATGGTGACCACGGCGGTGTCCAGGAATCCCTGGTCACGAAGGCTCGGCTCAACCAGTGCGTCCGCGACGGCGTAGACCTCCACCGGTTCGGCGCCTTCGTTGAACCAGTTCAGAGTGTCGAAATCGTGGATGAGGGTTTCCAGGAAAATCGTCCAGGCCGGAATCCTGGCTGCATGTCCGATGCTCCCGGTACCCGGATCCCTTGTCAACGAGCGCAAGAGCTGCGGCTCCCCTACAATTCCTTCGGCCAGGTCCTTCTTCGCGGCTTGGAAGTCGGTGGCGTAACGGCGATTGAAGCCGATCTGGAAATGTACCCCGGCGGTTTCGACGGCGAGGAGGGCGGCGTCGAGCTCTTCGAGGCTCTGCGCGGCAGGCTTCTCGCAAAATACGTGCTTGCCGGCGGCCGCGGCCTGGGCGATCAGGGAAGCGTGAAAACGCGCGGGACTGGCGATGATGACGGCATCGATGTCAGGATCGGCCAGGATGTCCGCGGCGTCGGGGGTGACCTTCGCCGTACCAAGCTGGGAAGCCACGGACGCGGCGGAGTCCACGTTGGGATCGGCGACGGCGGCCAGGACCGCACCCGGAACCCTGCGAGCTATGCTTTCGCCGTGAAACGCTCCCATCCAGCCGGACCCTATGAGTCCAAGCCGCACAGGCGTGGGGAGACTGGAGGAGTGCTGTTCGATGTAGGCCATGGGCCCGTCCTTTCGATAGTCAGTACAACAATTGCTCAGGCGGCATTGCCTTCGCCCTGGAATTCAATGCCCACTTGGCGGCAGATTTCATCGGCAACATCCATCGTCCGGATGGAGGAGGCCAGGGGCCGTTGTTGGGTTTCCGTCTCACCCGCGGCGACGGCGCGGGCCACCGCTGCGGCTTCGAAGTGCAAGCCTTCCACATGCCCGCCCACAGCCTCGTTGTGGCGAAGCCGCGTGCCGTCCGGGAAACGGAGCTCGAAACCGCCGGGCATATTGAAGGGGCCGTCGATGGTCAATGTGGCCTCGGAGCCAACGATCGTCGCCGCGGTGGGGGTGAAATTATGCAAGTGCGTATTCATCACGGCCTGGCCCCCGCCCGTGAATTGCATGATGGCGGAGAGTTGGCCGTTGACACCCGATTCGTGGGGCTCGCCGAAAGCGCTCAAGCGTTCCGGGGCGCCGAGTACTTCGGTGATGAGGGCCAGAGGGTAGGTGCCGAGGTCCAGCAATGGCCCGCCAGCCAGAGCGGGATCGAAGATGCGCTGGCCTCGTTCAAAGTGCTCACCGTATTCCGCCAGGACCGTCGTTACGGTACCCAGCGTCCCGGCGTCGAGCACTTGCCGGATCACGTCGAACTTCGGAAGGAAGAAGCTCCACATAGCCTCGGCGGCGAAAACGCCGGCTGCCTTGGCCCGCGCGGCGATATCCCGTGCCTGCGCGGCATTCAGGCCGATCGGTTTCTCGACCAGGACGTGTTTGCCGGCGTCGATGGCCATCAAAGCAGCCGCATGGTGGAAGTTGTGCGGCGTGCACACATACACAATGTCTATGTCCGGAGCCGCTGCCAGCTCTTCGTAGCTTCCATAGGCGGCGGGCACACCGAAAGCATCCGCGAACGCCTTGGAGCGGTTCAAGGAGCGGGAGCCGACGGCGGCGATCACTTGCGTTGAGTGGGCCTGCACCGATTCCATGAAGCGTTCGGCAATCCACCCCGGACCCATGATCCCCCAGCGCAACGCCGGAGCGTCGCGCGAATCCGGCACCCTTGATACTGGCAGACCGGATGAAACCATCAGTAGATCACCTTTGTGTAGGCTCCGTCGCTGTGGAGCGAGCGGATCATCGCTTGTGCGAGCTGCGACGCGCGCAGGCCATCCTCACCCGTGGCGAGCGGCGCCGGCTCTCCCTTTTCGAGGGCGGAGATCCAGGCCTGAAGTTGCAGGCGGTACGCGTCGGCGAAACGTGGACGCCAGTCTGCGGGGATTTCGGAGCTGCGCTTCCCTTCCTGCCGGACATCGAGGGCGGCCGGTTCCGGGAGCGCGGCAGTGCCGAACTCCGAAACAACCTCGCACCGGGTGGTGTAACCGTACTGGGCGTTGAGGAAGAGTTCGAGCGTTGCCAGGGTGCCGTCGGCTGCGCGTAGGAGCATGAAGGCCGGGTCCCGCAGGTCACCCGTGCTGTACCGGGAGCTCCGCCCCGCTTGCCAGGACACCTCAGTGATGGGCGAATCCAACAGCCAGGGGATGATGTCCAGCTCGTGGATGGCCGAGTTGGTGATGGCGGACTCCGAGCTCGCGCCCGGTCCCGCGGATACGGTCCGGCTGGTGCAGTGGACCTGCAAAGGCTCGCCTTGCGTGCGTGCCCGGGTGGCTTCGCGCAAGGCGACATAGCCGGGATCGAAGCGCCTCATGAAGCCCATCGACAGCAGCCGCGCACCCGTTGCGGCCAAGAGGTCGGCTTCGGCCTCCACCACTTCGCGGCTTTCCAGGAGCGTGGGAGCCAACGGCTTTTCGCACAATACCGGGGTCATCGCTTCGAAGCATTCCAGCACCAGTCCCGCATGTGGAGTCATGGGAAGCGACCACGACGGCGTCAACGTCGCTGGAGTTGATCAGCTCGGAGGGGTCGGTGGTGATGCGTGCGGATGGCGGCGCCGCAGCTGCCGCACGTCCGGCGTCGAGGTCTGCCACGAAGGTGACTTCGGCCCCGCTGATGGTGGTGGAG
>NZ_DF952469.1:732047-741922 GCF_001263615.2 Arthrobacter sp. Hiyo1
CGGACCCCCGTCTCCGTCCGCGCTGTCTCCCCGCGCGCTAAGCGTGCCGCGGGCTGCTTTCCCTTGAATTGTCAGCTGCGCCCGCGACGTCGGTCACTTCGGATACCCCGGCGACTTCGGCTTGGACTTCCTTGAGGGCTTGGGTGTGTCCGCCGAGTTGTTCGAGTTCGTGGGCGAGTTCGGCCAGTTCCGCGCCGCCGGCCATCTGGGCGGTGAGTTCGTCCAGGGTGATGTCCTTCTTGTCGTAGTAGCCGATGGACTTCCCGCGCTTGAGCAGCAGGAACCGGTCCCCGACCGGGAAGGCGTGGTGCGGGTTGTGCGTGATGAAAATGACGCCCAGGCCCCGGTCGCGGGCCTGCAGGATGTAGCGGAGCACGACGCCGGACTGCTTCACGCCCAGCGCGGCGGTGGGTTCGTCCAGGATCAGCACCTTCGCCCCGAAGTACACGGCCCTCGCGATCGCCACGCACTGGCGTTCACCGCCGGAGAGCTGGCCGATGGGCTGTTCCACATCGCGCAGGTCGATGCCCATCTGGGCCAGTTCCTTGAGCGTGATGTCCTTCATTTTCTGGACATCCATGGACTTGAACGGGCCCCAGCCGGTGGTCAGTTCCGAGCCGAGGAAGAAGTTCCGCCAGATCGGCATCAACGGCACCACGGCCAGGTCCTGGTAGACCGTGGCGATGCCGGCGTCCAGGGCGTCGCGGGGGGAGTTGAACTTCCGCTCCTCCCCCATGATCTTCAGCACCCCGGCGTCGTGCTGGTGCAGGCCGGCGATGATCTTGATCAGCGTGGACTTGCCCGCGCCGTTGTCCCCCAGCACGCAGGTGACCCGGCCGTTGTCCACGGCCATGGTCACGTCCCGCAGGGCGATGATGTTCCCGTAGTGCTTGCCCACCGCGTCCAGGGAGAGCAGGTGCACGGGGGTGTGGGTCAGCGGGTCCTTCTCATCCTTGAGCAGGGTCTGCTGGTCGATCTGTTTGGCATTCATTCTCTTGCGCCCCTTCTACTTGAGCTCTGCGCGGCGTTTGACGATGAGGTTCACGATGGTGGCCAGCAGCAGCATCAGGCCCAGGAAGAACTTGAACCAGTCCGGGTTCCACTGGGCGTACACGATGCCTTTGTTCGCCATCCCGAAGATGAACGCACCGATCGCCCCGCCCACCGCGGAACCGTAGCCGCCGGTGAGCAGGCAGCCGCCGATCACCGCGGCAATGATGTACAGGAACTCGTTGCCCACGCCCTCACCGGACTGCACCGCGTCGAACGCGAAGAGGTTGTGCATGCCCAGGACCCAGCCGCAGAACCCGACCGCCATGAACAAGCCGATCTTCGTCTTCGTCACCGGGACACCCACGGCGCGGGCAGCGTTCGCGTCACCGCCGGCGGCGAAGATCCAGTTGCCCACCTTCGTGCGCAGCAGCACCCAGGACGCGATCGCGACCAGGATGATCCAGATGAAAATCGTGATCTTCACATCCACGCCGCCGATGCTGACCGAAGACGCGAAGACAGCCCGGGCCGACGCGAAACCATCCATGGACCGATTGACGGCGAAGACACGCTGCCTCCGATGGCACGTGTCAGGGCGAGGTTGAGGCCCGTGAGCATGAGGAACGTCGCGAGCGTCACGATGAAGGACGGCAGCTTCGTCTTGACCAGAATGTAGCCATTAACGAATCCGATCCCGAGGGAGACCACGAGCGCGAGGGTCACCCCGACCCAGACGTTCATTGAGAAATACCAGCTGAACATCGACGCAGTAAGCGCCGACGAGATCACGGCCACACCGGCGGAAAGGTCGAACTCGCCACCGATCATCAGCAGCGACACCCCCACCGCCATGATCCCGATCGTCGAAGAACCATACAACACAGTCGCAAACGCATTCGGCTGCAGGAAGGTGCTGGAGACGAGGGAGAAGAAGATGAAGAGGACCACCGCTCCTACGAGGGCGCCCACTTCGGGGCGACCCAAGAGCTTTTGGAAGGGGCTGCGCCGCCCCATCCTCTCATCGCCACGTGGCCCCGGGGCTGAAGCCGGCGCCGGCGGCAGGGTAGTTGTGCTTGCCATGGGAATAACTCCTTGTTGGTCAGGCCGCGCGGCGGTCACCCGCCGCGCGGCCAGGTTCCTGGATCTAGCGGAGGCCCTGCTGGGCAAACTTGAGGACGTCCTGTGCGTTGGACTTGTCAACGATGGCAGGCCCGGTGAGCACCGGCTGGCCACCGCCGATCTTGAAGCCGCCGCGCTTGTTCTGCCAGATTGCGTCTACGGACATGTAGCCCTGGAGCCACGGCTGCTGGTCCACTGTGAAGAGAACCTTGCCGTCCACGATGTCCTGGGCCAGTTCGGCATTGAGGTCGAAGCTGGCAACCTTGGCCGAGCTGCCGGCGTCCGTGACGGACTTGAGCAGGGTGATCGTGATGGGGGCGCCGAGGCCGATAATGACGTCAGCGTCCTTCGTCGCCTGGAGCTTCGCAGTCGCGGTCGACTGGACAGAAGTCATGTCCTGGCCGTTGACGTACAGGATCTCCGTTCCAGGGACCTTTTGCTTGACACCGGCGCACCGTGCCTCGAGGCCGACGTGACCCTGGGCTTGAATAACGCAGACCGGGTGCTTGAAGCCCTGGGCAGCGAGCTGGGTTCCAACCGCCGCACCAGCGAGCGTCTCGTTCGAGCCAAAGTGGGTGAACGCTCCGAGCTTCGCGGAAACGTCTTCGCCGGCATTGAGGCTCACCACGGGAATGCCTGCATCCTCGGCCTTCTTGAGGACGTCCTTAAGGGCATCCGGGGTTGCGAGTGTGACTGCGATGCCATCGACCTTCTGGTCGATAGCCTGCTGGACCAGCTGGGCTTGGCGGCCGGCTTCGGGGTCGTTCAGGTACTGAAGGTCGACGTTGTCCTTCGCGGCCGCTTCCTCAGCGCCCTTGCGGACGATGTCCCAGAAGGTGTCACCCGACGGTGCGTGGGTGATGAGTGCTACCTTGATGCGCGGAGTGCTTACGGCCTGACCGCCGCCGGCGGCAGCGTTGCCAGTGTCAGCCGGCTTCCCGCCCGTACTGGAACAAGCGCTAAGAGCCATCATCGGAACGACGGCCGCAACGAGTGCCGCCTTCCGCCAGGAAAACTTCTTCACGATTTATCTCCTTTGATTGGGGTTGTGGCCCTGCCACTCTGCAGGAGCTCAAAGCCCTCTACACAGATCATGGTGACTCGCCTCACAGATGTCAATACTTTGTCCTGACATTAGGATGTTTTTACGTGAGATGGTCGCGGTGATCACCGTCAGATCCGGATTAAGGTGCGGGGCGCGCTGTTGTCGAGCGGACAACCAGGACGGGATCAATCAGGGTGCGCTCGGGCTTGATAGCGGGGTCTTCGATCCTGGCGAGCAGCCTGTGCGCAACATCAACCCCGACAAGGTCGCTTCGGTTGTCGACGGAAGTGATGTCCAAGTACCTCGACTTTGCCAGCGGGGAATTGTCGTAGCCGATCACAGAAATGTCGTTGGGCACGCGAAGGCCCCTGGCCTTGAGGACGGCGAAGGCGCCCACGGCCATGGTGTCATTGGCCGCGAAGATCGCCGTCGCGTCCGGGTAGTGGTCCAGCAGCCAGGAAGCCGCGGCGTAGCCATCTTCCTCCGAAGTGCCTTTGGACTCGGCAATCAGGAGTTCGACGCCGGCGGCCTGGATCTGCCGCCGGAAACCGGCACGCCGATGGGTTGACGCGCCGTCGGACCCTGAGAGATGGCCGATGCGGGTGTGGCCCAGCTCCAGCAAGTGGCTCGCGGCCAGGCCGCCTCCGCCGTCGTCGTCGTTGGTAATGAGGTCGGCGCCGTTCGGCACCCCCATGCGCCATCCGGCAACCACCGTGGGTACCCATGTCCGCGCCAGCATAGGCTCGCTCGGTTCCGCCGCGATCACCAGCGCATCAATGTGCATGGCGAGGAGGCCGTCCGTGGCTTCTTTGATGCGGTGTTCGCCGGGCCGGGAGTCGGCCAGCATGACGTGGTATCCGAGATCGGAGAGGACGGATTCCATGCCCCTCAGCAGGTCCACGAACCAGAGGTTCCGGTAGTCGTCGATCACCAGGCCGATGCTCTTGGTCCGATTGCTCGCCAGGGTTGTCGCGGCCCGGCTGGGCCGGTAGCCCAACTCCGATATTGCGGCCTGGACGGCTTCGCGGCGCTTGTCGCTGACCCTCGCCGGCGCTTGGAGGACCAAGGACACCAACGACGGCGAGACGCCGGCTAGCTTGGCAACGTCGTAGATGGTGGGGCGGCGGGTTTTTGGACTGCTGGCACTCATGGTTCGGGAACCTTTCTCCTTTGCTGTCAAGGGTATTCGCAAGACATTGACAGGACATACTCACATGATTACGCTGTAAGTCCAGTGCTAAATTGTAGCGCTCCAAAATGCCCCGGTGTGCTCGACACCCAGGCTGAATTTCGAAGGAGAAATCAATGGCTGAGAGCCTAGGGGTCGCCGTCATCGGCGCAGGAATGGCGGGCAAGGCACACGCGGCGGCCTACCGCACAGCGTCTGCCCTTTATAGCCCCGTGCTTCCGCCGGTGCGCCTCGTGTCGATCGGGGACGTGAACCCGGAGTTCGGGTCCCTCGCTGCCCGGCGTTTCGGCTACGAACGCAATGACACCTCATGGCAGGCGATCGCGGAAGCGGACGATATCGACGTCGTGAGTGTCGTCATCGCGAATTCCCTTCACCGCGAGGTGGTCGAGGGACTCCTGGCCGCAGGGAAGCACGTCCTCTGCGAGAAGCCGCTGAGCGACTCGATCGAGGACGCCCGGGCCATGGCGGACGCAGCCCGCAACGCTTCCAGCATCGCGCGCATCGGCTTCACGTTCCGCCGCACACCGGGCATCGCCTACATCCGCGACTTGATCCGCACCGGCGTCCTCGGCAAGGTGCTGCACTTCAGCGGCCGCTACTGGACCGACTACGGCTTCAGCCCTTCCGCTCCCATGAGCTGGCGCTACAAGGGGGGTCCCGGCTCCGGTGCGCTGGCCGACGTCGGAAGCCACCTGGCCTATGTCTCCGAGTTCCTGTGCGGCGACATCACGTCCATCAGCGGCGGTCGCCTGAGCACCGTCATCGACAAGCGCCCTGTGCCCCTTGGCGCCGTCATGGGCCACGACCACGCCGCTGTCAGCGACACCTTCGAGGCCGTAGAGAACGACGACTACGCTGCTTTCAACGCAGCATTCGAGAACGGCGCGGGCAGCTTCGAAGTGTCCCGCGTTGCAGCCGGCCACGCCAACAGCCTCAACTTCGAAGTGTTCTGCGAAAACGGTGCGGCGAAGTTCGACCAGCGCCGCCCCTCCGAAATCCAGCTCTTCCTCAACGATGGCTCCGGCAACGAGAACGGCTACCGCCAGGTCATCCTCGGCCCGGGCCACCCCTACATCGCCGGCGGCCTCGCCATGGACGCCCCCGAAGTGGGCTTCGGGCAGAACGACGCCTTCGGTTACCAGGCCCGGGCGTTCCTCGAGGAGGTCGCCGGACTTCCGGAATCCGAGTCACTCCCCCGCTGCGCCACGTTCGACGAAGGCGTCCGCAACATGGAACTGCTCGGCGCCGTCACCGCATCCGCACTCAACAACGGAAAGACCATCACGCTATGAAACTCGGCGTCTACAACGCAATCCTGCACGACAGGCCGCTTCCCGAGGCCTTGAAGGTCATCGCGGACCTGGGTCTGACGGGCATCGAGATCAACACCGGCGGCTTCCTCCCCGCGGTCCACGTCCCCACCTTCGACGACATTCTTGTCTCGGATGCCGCCCGCGACGACTACCTCGCGATCTTCGAGGGGACCGGCGTCGCGATCGCAGGACTGAACTGCAACGGCAACCCCTTGCACCCCAAGCGCGAGATCGGTGAAAAGCATGCCGAGGACATCCGCCGCTCCATCCGGCTTGCAGAGCGCCTCGGCCAGAACCGGGTAGTGACCATGTCCGGTCTGCCCGGGGGCGAGCCGGGAGCCACCACGGTCAACTGGGTCGTCAACGCCTGGAACTCGGCGGCCCTGGACGTGCTGGACTACCAGTGGGACATCGCGGCGAAGTTCTGGCGCGAGACAGACCGCCTGGCCGCTGGGCATGGCGTCAAGGTAGCCCTCGAACTGCACCCGCAGAACATCGTGTTCAACTCCGCAGATGTCCACAAGCTCATCGAACTCACGGGCGCCACCCACGTCGGCGTCGAACTGGATGCCTCGCACCTGTTCTGGCAGCAGATGGATCCGGTAGCCGTGGTCCGCGAACTCGGACCCCTGGTCTTCCAGGCAGCCGCGAAAGACGTGCGCATCAACACCGCGAACGCAGCCCTCTACGGGGTGCTCGACAACAGCTTCCGCCGGCTCTCCCCGGAGGAAAGCCGCACCAACCTCGGCGGCGACGAATGGGCCAACGAGTGGCCCAAGAACTCCGCGTGGGACTTCGTTGCCCTCGGCCGCGGGCACGACACCGCCTACTGGACCGAGTTCCTGCGTGCCCTCTATGAAGTGGACCCGAACATGCTGGTCAACATCGAGCACGAAGACACTTCCCTCGGCCGGATCGAAGGACTCGAAGTGGCAGCCAAGGTCCTGCGGGATGCCGACGCAGCGCTGGAAGCGTCGCTGAAGGTGACGGCGTAGGGGGTTCCTCGCTAGCCGGTTCACCGAACCATAGAGGAGGGCCTCATCCGAGATGGGGCCCTCTTGTGTTGGCCTGCAGGGCTCTCTATTCCCACCCTTGTTACACTGGATGATGAATCCATAAAATAGTCAAGCAAAGACTCGTGGTGTGGGCCAGGAAGGCAATCATGGAAGAGTTCGCGGATTTCCGGGCACCGCTATACGAGGTGAAGGCCAATCTGTTCAAGGGGCTGGCCCACCCGGTCAGGATCCGGGTATTGGAGCTGCTGTCGGCCGCGCCCGAAGTGTCAGTGACTGAGCTTCTGGCCGCAACGGGCCTGGAGGCTTCGCACCTGTCCCAGCATCTGTCAGTGCTGCGCCGATATCACCTGGTCAAGGGAGAACGACGGGCACTGCAGATGTTCTACACCCTCGCTTACCCGCAGGTTGCGGAACTCCTCTCCGTGGCCAGACTGCTGCTCAACGACATTCTGCACACCACCCGGGCGCAGCTTGAGTCCTCAGAGGCGGCTGCATCCGCGTCAGCCGCAGCCAGCACCCGGTGAAGGCCCTGGTGGCGGTCCGGGCTTTGCTTCCCGGGCGGCAGGATTACACGCTGTTGCCGCGTACCTGGAAAGGAGACTTGGTTGCCGGGGTCACGGTCGGCATTGTCGCACTGCCGCTGGCACTGGCATTCGGTGTCAGCTCCGGCGCGGGTGCGGCCAGCGGATTGATCACCGCGGTGATCGCCGGCGTGATCGCGGCCGTCTTCGGTGGTTCCAACATCCAGGTCTCCGGACCCACCGGAGCCATGGTCGTGGTCCTGGGCCCCGTGATCGCGGCCCACGGGCTCGGTGCCCTGCGGCGGTCTCGGTCCTTGCCGGGGTGATAGTGGTGGCCGCGGGGCTACTCAAACTCGGGCGGGTCGTGACGCTCCTGCCCTGGCCGGTGATCGAGGGCTTCACCGTCGGAATCGCGGTGATCATCTTCCTGCAGCAGGTCCCTGCCGCGTTCGGCACCAAGCCGGGCCCCAGCAGCAACGCCGTCATCTCTGCCGCCCAGGCCATCGGCACCGTGTCCCCTGCCTCGGTTCTTGCCCCGACTGCCCTGGTGGCTCTGGTGGCGGTGATCATGATTGCGTCACCGCGGATCCACCCCCGGATCCCGGGCTCGCTCATCGCGATCATCATTGCCACTGTGGCCGCGCAGTTCCTCGACCTGCCTGTGACCCGGATCGGTGCGCTGCCAGATTCCCTGCCGGCGCCGATGATCCCCTCCCTGGACCTGGCGACGATCACCGCGCTGGCTGGGTCCGCGGCTACGATCGCGGCCCTGGCCGCGATCGAGTCACTGCTCTCGGCACGGGTCGGGGCGTCGATCTCCGATACCGGCCCTATGACGCGGACCGTGAGCTCCTGGGCCAGGGCCTCGCGTCCGTCGCGTCCGGATTCTTCGGCGGCATGCCGGCCACTGGTGCCATCGCCCGCACAGCGGTCAACATTCGTTCCGGGGGCAGGACACGCCTTGCCGCCATTACCCATGCGCTGGTCCTGCTTGCCGTGGTGTACCTGGCCACCGGCCCGGTTTCCCGCATCCCCCTTGCTGCCTTGGCCGGGGTCCTGATGGTCACCGCGACACGCATGGTCTCCCTCAAGACGCTGCGCAGCGTGATCGGATCAACCCGCGCCGACACGGTCGTGTTCTTCGTCACCGCACTGATCACCGTTTCCTTCGACCTGATCGAGGCCGTGGAGATCGGGATCGCCGTCGCTGCATTCTTCGCCTTGCGTGCCTTGGTCCGGTCCAGCGGTGTGCACCGGGAAGAAATCCCCGGCCCGGTCCACGAAGGGGACGAGCACATCGCCGTGTTCCGGCTCGACGGGGCACTATTCTTCGCCGCTGCCGAGCGCGTCCTGGAGCGGGTCAGCGCCATCCGGAACGTCGACGTCGTGATCATCCGCATGTCGCAGTTGCAGATCCTGGACGCAACCGGTGCCAGAACCATCACAGACATCGTCCAGGCCCTGGAACGCCGCGGAATCACCGTGCTGATCAAAGGGATCCAGGAGCGCCACGTTCGGCTCGTCACCCAGGTGGGGGTCCTGGACTCCCTTCGCCACCACAAACACCTCTTCACCGAACTGGGCCCAGCCGTCGAACACGCCCGAAGCCACGTCGCCCGCGCCGCCAGCGCACGCAACCCCGGCAAGACCCCGTAAACCGGTCCAGCCGCGGCCGCCCTTATTGGACCTTCGCGATGTATTTGCCCATGGTTTCCAGCTGGTAGCGGGACACCTCGTTGGCGTTGTCGTCCTCGGCGAAGACGCTGGACACCATGACCGTGTTGTCCTTGTCCAGGAAGCCGATTTCCTTGAGTCCGCCGAAGAACTCGTCCCAGTTGACGTCGCCGTCGCCGATCTTGAGGTGCTGGTGGACGCGCACGGCGTTTCCCGGCGGGTTGGTGATGTAGCGCAGCCCGTGGGAGGCGTGGTGGTCCATGGTGTCGGACACGTGGACCAAGCGCAGCTTGTCCCCCGCGGCCCGCATGATGTCGAGCGGCTTGTTGCCCATGTGGAACGTGTGGGAGGCAACGTAGACCATACCGATGTTGGGCGAATTCACGCCACGGATGACACGCAGCGCGGCGAGTCCGTCCTCCACGAAGTCGTCCGGGTGCGGGTCGATGAGGACGTCCAGGCCTTCGCGCTCGATGATCGGCAGCAGCTCTTCCATGGAACGGTAGAAGGCCCTTTCGGACTCCTCCGCCTTTTCCGGGCGGCCGCTGAATTCGGTATTCATCGTCTGCACGCCAAGATCGACCGTGATCTGGATGGCGCGCTTCCAGTAACGGACAGCGGCCTCGCGGGCGTCTTCGTCCGGTCCGGACCAGCGCAGCACCGGGAGCACCGAGGCGATCTCGACGTCGGCGTCCTTGCAGGCTTTCTTCAGCTGGCCGACCAATTCGTCGTCGGCCTTCGGGTGGTTGAAGAACGGGATGAAGTCCGCGTGCGGGGTCAGCTGGAGGTATTTATACCCGAGATCGGCGGCAAGCCGCGGAAACTCCAGCAGCCCGTGGCTGTGGTGGAACGGGGTGGGATCGAGGGCAATCTTCATGGCCACTCCTACTTGTACAGCTCGGGCTTGGTATTGAGTTGAACCGAGACCTTCTCGCCCGACTTCTGGGCCTCAACGCCGGCTTCGCAGCAAGCAGCGGTGGCGTAGCCGTCCCAGGCGGTGGG
>NZ_DF952469.1:743579-745346 GCF_001263615.2 Arthrobacter sp. Hiyo1
GTGGATGCGGGTGCTGAGCCGCTTGATGTGGTCGGCGCCCATGCGGCCTGCGCCGATGACGGCCACGCGGAGAATGTCAGTCATTGTTTCTGTCCTTGGTTGTTTGTGCTTGAGAGGCAGCGTTAGTTGACAGTCGTGCGGGAGCCGCACGAGAGCAGGTAGTTTCGGGTGCGCTTGGCGATGGGCATCGGGACGTCGAAGGCCACGGGGTACATGTCCTGTTCCACAATGCCAAAGATCGGGCGGTTAAGTCCTTCAACGGCTTCGATGACGGCGCGAAGATCCGGCAGGCCGTTCGGCGGTTCGGTCATGACGCCGGCCAGGTTGGCTGCCGCCCAGGTCATGTTTTCCTCATTGACCTTCTTCAGGACATCCGGGTTGATCTGCTTCAGGTGCAAGTAGCCGATACGGTCCGGGTAGTTCTTGATCAGTTCCAGGCTAGAGGCTCCGCAGTATTCCGCGTGCCCGGTGTCCAGGCACAGGTTCAGGTATTGGGGATCGGTCTCGGCAAGCAGGTGCTCGATATCCGACTGGGCGCCGACGTGGGAATCTGCGTGGGAGTGGAATTGCTGCTTGAGGCCGAAGTCTTCCAGCAACACCTTGCCCATGCGGTTGTGGCCGGCGAACAGATCGTTCCACTGATCCTGGGACAGCTCCCCGCTCTCCACGGCCTCTCCGGTGACGTCGTCGCGCCACATAGCCGGAATGACCACGATGTGTTCGCCGCCCATGGCTGCAGTCAGCTCAGCCACCTTGCGTGCCGGCTCCCAGGCTTCCTCGTACTGTGCGGCACCGCGATGGAAGGCCGTGAAGACCGTTCCCGCCGTGACCTTGAGGTCACGCTGCTTGAGCTCCTCGGCGAGGCGGGCAGGGTCGTTCGGCAAGTATCCGTAGGGGCCCAGCTCGATCCACTTGTAGCCGGACTCAGCCACTTCGTCCAGGAAGCGTTCCCACGGGGTCTGCTTGGGGTCATCCGCGAACCAGACGCCCCAGGAGTCCGGGGCCGTGCCGATGATGAGTTTGTTCTCTGTCATTGCTCAATCCTTAACGTTGATTGCTCCCCACCGGGGGCCGCAGCCCAACTAGCTCGCATTTGTTGTCGTTATGAGGGCCCAAAACGACATCTACAGCGAGTCAGTTGGGTGGGAGAGGTCAGCGGGTGGCGACTAGTTGGAGGGGAAGTTGTAGGAGGCGCCGGAGGCGTGGGTGGGTTCGGGCCAGCGGGAGGTGATGACCTTGCCGCGGGTGTAGAAGGAGACGCCTTCGGGTCCGTAGATGTGCTTGTCGCCGAAGAGCGAGGCTTTCCAGCCGCCGAAGGAGTGGTAGGCCACGGGTACCGGCAGGGGCACGTTGATGCCGACCATGCCCACGGTGACGGAGCGCTGGAACTTGCGGGCGTTCGCGCCAGAGGAGGTGAAGATCGCGGTGCCGTTGCCGTAGGGGTTGGAGTTGATCAGCTTGATGCCTTCATCGAGGTCCTCGACGCGGACGACGACGAGGACGGGTCCGAAGATTTCCTCCGTGTATGCGGTCATTTCGGCCGTGACGTGGTCGATCACGGTGGGGCCGACCCAGAAGCCTTCTTCATGGCCGGGGACCACCAAATCGCGGCCGTCCACGACCATCGCCGCGCCCGCGGCTTCGGCTTCGGTGACGATCCGCACGATGCGTTCCTTGGAAGCCGGGGTGATGACCGGGCCCATTTCGGCGTCGGGCTCGGTGCCGTTCTTGACCTTCACGGCCAGCGCGCGTTCTTCGACCTTCTTG
>NZ_DF952469.1:746532-747885 GCF_001263615.2 Arthrobacter sp. Hiyo1
ACAACCCGGCCACCGGGGCCGGGTTGTAGACCGGCTGGCTGCGGTCGCGGCGCCGGCGGTTTCTACACCGTTGATGAAATGCTTGATGGTGGTCAGGGTGGTCGTCGTCGACATGTGCGGACTTCCTTGTCTGGTGCTTGAAGAGAGCTTGAGGGGGTCTAGCCGAGCAGCTTGCGCTGGCGGTTCTTGTGGTCTGTGTACGTCTGGTAGGCCTGCTGGGTGGATTCGAGTTCGGAGACCTGCGAAACGGGAACGTCCCACCAGGATTCGGAGCTCGGCGCGTCCAGCAAGGGATCGGATTCGACGTGGATCACGATCGGTCCGGTGTCTTCCGGTGCCGCTTTCGCGTCGCGGATGGCTTGTTCCAGTTCGGCGATGACCTTCTCCCCCGGTTCGATCCGGATGACTTTCGCGCGAGGGACTCGGCGTTGAGGGCCAGGTCGATGGGCAGGTTCTCGCCGGCGTCGAAGGAGTGTTGTTCCTTGTCCAGGACGCGGTACTGGGTGCCGAAGCGCTGCGAGCCCAGCGACTCGGAAAGCGAGCCGATCGAGGCGTAGCCGTGGTTCTGGATAAGGACCACGATCAGTTTGATGCGTTCGGCGACGGCGGTGACCAGTTCGGTGTGCATCATCAGGTAGGAGCCGTCCCCCACCATGACCACGACGTCGCGATCCTTGCCGCCTGCAGCGGCCTCGGCCAGGGCCGCGCGCTTGACGCCCAAGCCGCCGGGGATCTCGTAACCCATGCACGAGTAGGCATATTCGACGTGGTAGCCGAACGGATCCCGGACACGCCACATCTTGTGCAGGTCGCCCGGCAGGGAGCCGGCGGCGCAGATGACGACGTCCTGCTCATCCATGGCCCGGTTGGTGGCGCCGATGATCTCGTTCTGGGCCGGCAGCGGGGTGTGCCGGGTATCGAAGGCTTCATCCACGATGCGGTCCCAGCGCTTCTTCTCGGCCGCGATCGTTTGCTCGAGGTCCGCGCCGACACGGTAGCCGCCGAGGGCTGCGTTGAGCTTGACGAGGGCCTTGCGGGCATCGGCGACGATCGGCAGTACGGTGCCGTGCTTGTACGCGTCGATCGCGGCCACGTTGATGTTGACGAACTTCACGTCGGGGTTCTGGAAAGCAGTGCGCGACGCCGTCGTGAAGTCCTCGTAACGGGTACCGATTCCGATGATCAAGTCAGCTTCGGCCGCGATGGCGTTCGCCGCCGTCGTGCCCGTGGAGCCGATGGCTCCGAGCGAGAACTTGTGGTCCCAGGGCAGGACGCCGACGCCGGCCTGGGTGTTGCCCACCGGGATTCCGGTCAGTTCGGCGAACGTGGCGAGTTCCTCGTTCGCGAAGGCGT
>NZ_DF952469.1:748610-750055 GCF_001263615.2 Arthrobacter sp. Hiyo1
GATGGCCTCGGCGGCGCGGCGGATGTCGTCGTCGTCGGCCTCGGGGCGGCGGATCCGCCACTCACGCTCGGCGAGGAATTCCTCCGGGACATCCAAGGCTTCGGCCTGGACGTCCTGCGGCAGCGAAATGGTGACCGCGCCGGTCTCGGCCGGGTCCGTCAGGACGCGCAGGCCGTGGTGGAAGGCCGAGAACAACTGCTCGGGCCGGGACACCCGGTCGAAGAACTTGGACAGCGGACGGAAGGCGTCGTTGACCGTGATGTCGTAGGCGTACGGCAGCTCGAGCTGCTGCAGCACGGGTCCGCGGCCCGGGTGGCGAAGGTGTCGGACGGCAGAAGCAGGACAGGCAGCCGGTTGGTGGTGGCCAGCGCCGCGCCGGTCAAAAGGTTCGAGGAACCCGGGCCGATCGAGGTGCTGATCGCGAACGTCTGGCGGCGGCGGGTGTGCCGGGCGTAGCCGACAGCCTGGTGCGCCTGGGCCTGCTCGTTGCGGCCCTGGTAATACGGCATGATGCTCGGATCGAGCTGCTGGTACTGCTTGAGGGCCTGCCCCACACCGGCGACGTTGCCGTGTCCGAAGATCCCGAAGGTGCCCGGGATCAGGCGTTCCCGGTACTCGCTCCCGCCGACGGTGTCCACCGTGTACTGCTTGGACAGGAACTCGACAACCGCCTGGGCGACCGTCATTCTGCGCGTTGACATTACTCTTACTCCGATACTTTCGCAGGTGTCTTCAGCAGCTCTGGCGTCTTCAAGAGCGAGGCGGCGGTGGCAACGGCCCCGGCCACGTCCCCGTCGGCCGGATACAAAAGGGTCCGTCCCACAGTCAATCCCTGGACTCCCGGCAGGCAAGGGCGGCCTGCCAGCTGGCGAAGACCTCGTCCTGGCCCGCATCCGGGTCCCCACCCAACAGGACCGTGGGCAGCGTGGTGGCCGCCATGACCCGTTCCATCTCCGCCACGACCGGGAGCTTCATCCACGTGTACGCGCTCGTGGAACCCAGGCCCTGCGCAATCGCGACCGACTTGATCACGGCATCCGGCGAAAGGTCGTTGCGGACACTGCCGTTCGCCTCCCGGACAGACAGGAACGGCTCCACCATGGCGATCAGCTTGCGCGCGGCGAGGGAGTCCACCGCCTTGGCCGTGGCTTCCAGGATGTTGGCGGTGTCCGGATCCCCGAGGCAGATCCGGGTCAGCATCTTCCCGCCATCGGCGCCGAGGGCGTCCAGGGCCGCTGCGGTATGGCCCGTGAAACGGTCGTCGATCTCGTTGACCAGCCCGGCGAGGCCGCCTCGGTTCATCGAGCCGAAGACGAGCTTGCCCTCAAGTGCCCCGAGCAGAAGCAGGTCATCCATGATGTCCGGCGACGCCAGGACACCGTCGACGGCGGGATTCGCCAAAGCGACCTGCAGCCGGTCCAAAAGATCCCGGCGATCCGCCATGG
>NZ_DF952469.1:751007-752615 GCF_001263615.2 Arthrobacter sp. Hiyo1
TCCGCGCACGAGAGGCGGGAGCGACAATCGCGCCGGCGGCGTTCGCGTAGTCCAGGACCTGGGCCAAAGGCCAGCCGGACAACAATCCGTGGCAGAAAGCACCGCCGAACGAGTCGCCCGCACCCAGGCCGTTGACGGTCTCCACCGGAACCGGCGCGGATACCACGCGTTCCGTACGGGTCTTGGCCATGACGCCTTCGGGGCCGAGCTTGACGACCGCGATCTCGACGCCGGCCGCGAGGAGGCGATCAGCCTGCTCGTCCGGGGTTCCTTCACCTACGGCGACAGCGCATTCCTTGTCATTGCCGATGGCCACCGTGACGTGCGGCAGGATCTTGGCGACCTCGGCCCGGGCCTCGTCCTCGGAAGCCCAGAACATCGGCCGGTAGTCCAGGTCCAGGATGGTGTATTGGCCCTCTTTGAGTCCGGTGCGGGGGCGCGCTTCGTGGGCCGCGAGGTGGGCCGAGCGGCTCGGTTCCTGGCAGAGACCGGTCACGGTGGACCAGAAGATGCCGGCGTCCTTGATGGCCTCCAGGTCCAGTTCCTCGGCCTTGATCTGCAGGTCCGGCGCGGTGGGGAACCGTCCGTAGAAGTAGAGCGGGAAATCATGCGGAGGCTGGATCGCGCAGAACGTGGCCGGGGTCTGAAGGCCCGGCACCGGGGTGACGAATCCGTCGTCGACCTTGAACTTGCGCAGTTCGCGGTGCAGGTAAATGCCGAAAGGGTCATCACCGGTGCGTGTAATCACGCCGGAGCGGCGGCCGTGGCGGGCGGCGGCAACAGCCACGTTGGAGGGCGAGCCGCCAAGATACTTGCCGAAGGACTGCACGTCCTCCAGTCCCACACCGATGTCGTTCGGGTAGATATCAACGCTGATGCGCCCGATGGTGAGCAGTTCGTGGGTCACGGTGATCGCGGACCTTTCTGTAGTGAACTCTTCTTGCGGGACGGTGAGAGCTCCAGTGCTTTTGCCGGCCCGCAGTGAGCGGGGCCACAACCACTACTTTGCACCAGAATTCATGTCCTGTCAAAGGTTTGTACTGACATATTTACAACGAAACGTAATGGCCTAAATTACGCGGTGATGTGGGCTTGAGTCCGCTCCAAAACGCTGAGTTACCGCGCGGGAACGGCAAGTTCGCCGGTGACATACTGGGCCCTGCCGAAGCCAAAGGACCAGTCATCGGCAGTGTTTTCGACGTACCCCAGGAAGACATCCTCCCCAGGGACGCCGATCTCGCCGAGCTGGGCGGCGATGGCAGCGAACAAGGACTGCTTGGCTTCGCGACTTCGACCGCCCTGGGTGAAGATCTGGATCATGACCACGCCGGAACTTCGCTCGAAACCCAGGCCGGCATCCTGGGCAACAATCTGGCCCTGGAGATGCTCGGTGATGATGTGGAAGTAGTCGCGCTCGGGGATGCCATACTCGGCGAGGATGGCGTCGTGGATTCGCTTACTGAGTTCACCGAGCTGCTCCGGCGTACGGCCTTCGTTGACGTCAATGCGGACGAGGGGCATCTGCTCTCCTTCGATAGTTTGTCCTGACATACTAACAAACTATCGAATCGCGCCACAAGCTCTAGCGACAATGACGCCCCTCCCACC
>NZ_DF952469.1:753639-758376 GCF_001263615.2 Arthrobacter sp. Hiyo1
CGTCACCTTCCACGTGAAGGTGACGCGCCGCCGTACTTCAATCGCGCGGAAACCCTGCGCGGGTTGTGCTAGAGGGTTGCGAAGACCTCGCGGAGGAGCTTGGCGGTCTCGGACGGCGTCTTGCCGACCTTCACGCCTGCAGCTTCGAGAGCTTCCTTCTTGGCCTGTGCCGTACCCGCGGAACCGGAGACGATGGCGCCTGCGTGGCCCATGGTCTTGCCCTCGGGGGCGGTGAAGCCTGCAACGTAGCCGACAACCGGCTTGGTGACGTTTGCCTTGATGAAGTCGGCTGCGCGCTCTTCGGCGTCGCCACCGATTTCGCCGATCATGACGATTGCCTTGGTCTCCGGGTCAGCCTCGAACGCGGCCAGGGCGTCGATGTGCGTGGTGCCGATGACGGGGTCGCCACCGATGCCGATCGCGGTGGAGAAACCGAGGTCGCGCAGTTCGTACATCATCTGGTAGGTCAAGGTACCGGACTTGGAGACCAAGCCGATGGGGCCCTTGCCCGTGATGTTTGCCGGGGTGATGCCAACCAGGGCTTCGCCCGGGGTGATGATGCCGGGGCAGTTCGGGGCCGATGATGCGGGTGATCTGCTTGCCATCAGCGTCCACCGTGGCCTGGGCGAGTGCCCAGAACTCGGCGGAGTCCTGAACCGGCACGCCTTCGGTGATGACAACAACCAGGCCGATTCCTGCTTCGATGGCTTCAACTACGGCGGCCTTGGTGAATGCCGGCGGAACGAAGACGATCGAGACGTCGGCGCCGGTCTCCGCAATGGCTTCCTTGACGGTGCCGAAGACGGTGATTTCCTTGTTGCCGTGCAGCACCGTGGTGCCGGCCTTGCGGGCGTTGACGCCGCCGACGATGTTGGTGCCGGCCTTGAGCATCAGGGCGGTGTGCTTGGTGCCTTCGCCGCCGGTGATGCCCTGGACGATGACCTTGGAGTCCTTGTTGAGGTAGATAGACATAGTCTTGCGTCCCTTACTTCGCTGCGTTGGCGAGCTCGGCGGCCTTGTCGGCGCCCTCGTCCATGGTGGCTGCCAGGGTAACCAGCGGGTGGTTGGCCTCGGCAGGATGCGGCGGCCCTCTTCGACATTGTTGCCATCGAGGCGGACAACCAGCGGCTTGTTGGCGTTGGAGCCAAGCTCGGCCAGTGCACCGACGATGCCCTTTGCCACAGCGTCGCACGCGGTGATGCCACCGAAGACGTTCACGAATACGCTCTTGACCTGCTCGTCACCAAGGATGACGTCCAGGCCAGCGGCCATGACCTCAGCGGAAGCTCCACCGCCGATGTCCAGGAAGTTGGCCGGCTTGACGTTGCCGTGGTTCTCGCCTGCGTAAGCGACGACGTCGAGGGTGGACATCACAAGACCGGCGCCGTTGCCGATGATGCCGACCGAGCCGTCAAGCTTCACGTAGTTGAGGTCCTGAGCCTTGGCCTTGGCCTCGAGCGGGTCGGCTGCGTCCTTGTCCTCAAGTTCACCGTGGTGAACGTGGCGGAAGCCGGCGTTCTCGTCGAGCGAGACCTTGCCGTCAAGGGCAACGATGTCGCCAGCGCCGGTCTTGACCAAGGGGTTCACCTCGACAAGGGTTGCATCTTCCTTCTTGAAGACGTCCCAGAGCTTCAGGATGACGGAAGCAACCTTGCCACGCAGTTCTTCGGAGAAACCGGCAGCGGCGACGATTTCGTCGGCCTTGGCCTGGTCGATACCGACGGCGGGATCGATGGCGACCTTGGCGAGGGCCTCGGGGCGCTCAACAGCAAGCTGCTCGATTTCCATGCCGCCTTCAACCGAGCACATGGCCAGGTAGTTGCGGTTGGCCCGGTCCAGCAGGACGGAGAAGTAGTATTCCTCAGCAATGTCGGCGCCCTGGGCGATCATGACCTTGTTGACGGTGTGGCCCTTGATGTCCATGCCAAGGATGTTGGTGGCGTGTTCAAGCGCTTCGTCAGCGGACTTTGCGACCTTGACACCGCCGGCCTTGCCACGGCCACCGACCTTTACCTGCGCCTTGACGACGGTTACGCCGCCGATGCTCTCGGCAGCAGCCTTTGCTTCTTCAGGAGTGTGCGCCACGATGCCGGCGAGCACGGGTACACCGTGCGCTTCGAACATATCGCGCGCCTGATATTCAAACAGGTCCACGGTTTAGTGTCCTTCTACGTCGAAGTAGTTTCTGTACAGCCGGAAACCACGGTGACCGCGAAAACCGGCTGCGGATAGGTGCGCATCGAACGGCTGCCAAGCAGCCGGTCACATTGCGCAAGTTCCTCTCGAACTTTAGCCCCCCGGGGAGGCCAGCCGGTTCTACAGTACCTGTTAAGTGAGTAAGCACACACTTCTATCGACCGTAGAAAAACCCCTATATGACGCGGTTTTCCGGCTTCAAGAGCCGCTACGAATCCAGTTTGGTCAGCGGCGCGTAACGCAAGAGCAGCCGCTTCTCGCCGACGTCGAACTTCACCTTCGCCACGGTCTTGTCCCCGGCGCCTTCGACGCCGATCACGGTGCCGTTGCCGAAGCTCGTGTGGTTCACTTTGTCCCCCACGACGACGGCGACCACTTCCTTTTGCGGCTGGACACGATTGCGTACGACGGCGGCCGGCACGTCCGCGTTGAAGCCCGCCGTATCGCTGGCTGCGGCCCCGCGCGAGGTTCCAGCACCCCAGAAGGAGCCCCCGTAACGCCCGGAACCGATGGGGGCGTTCCCCCAGCCGCTCACTTGGCGGGAGGTGCCCTCGCGCTTCCACTCCACGAGACCGGTAGGGATCTCCTCGAGGAACTGGCTGGCAGGGTTGTATTGGCTCTGGCCCCACATGCTGCGAACTTCCGAGCGGGTCACGTAAAGGCGTTTCCGTGCACGGGTGAGGCCCACATAGGCCAAGCGACGCTCTTCCGCCAGTTCCTTGGGATCGGTTGCGGACCGCTGATGCGGGAAAAGTCCGTGTTCCATACCGGTCAGGAAGACAACGGGGAATTCCAAGCCCTTGGCCGTGTGGAGCGTCATGAGCGTGACGACGCCCATCCGCTTGGCCTCTGCGACGGCGGCGGCTGCGTCCTCGGAGGATCCTTCGGGAGCGTCCGGGATCTGGTCGGCGTCGGCTACGAGGGAGACTTGCTCCAGGAATTCACCCAGTGAGCCTTCGGGGTTGTCGCGCTCGTATTCCCGCACCACCGCCACGAGTTCGGCGAGGTTTTCCACGCGGGATTCGTCCTGCGGATCGGTGCTGGCGCGGAGCCCGGCAAGGTACCCGGTCTGTTCCAGTACTGCTTCCAAAGCTGCCGCAGCCCCGGAACCCGAAGCCACTTCGGCCAGGTCATCCAGGAGTTTCACAAAGCCTAGGACCGCATTCACGGAGCGGGTGGCCATGCCGGGAGCCTGGTCCGCCTTGCGCGCCGCAGTCATGAACGACGTGCGTTCGCGCTCGGCGAGCGCCGCGACGGCGCCTTCGGCACGATCACCGATTCCCGCTTGGGTTCGTTGAGGACGCGACGCAAATTGACGTCGTCGTCCGGGTTCACCAGGACGCGAAGGTACGCGAGGGCGTCCTTGATTTCCTTGCGCTCGTAGAAGCGGGTGCCGCCCACCACTTTGTACGGCAGTCCGACGCGGACCAGGACGTCTTCAATGGAGCGGGACTGGGCGTTGGTGCGGTAGAAAATGGCGACGTCGCCGGGACGCAGGCCTTCCTCGTCCTGGAGCCGGTCAATCTCCTTGGCGATGAACTGGGCTTCGTCGTGCTCGTTCTCGCCTACGTAGCCGATGATCTTCTCGCCGTCGCCCTCGGCCGTCCAGAGTTTCTTGTCCGGGCGGTTGGGGTTGCGCGAAATAACGGAGTTCGCCGCGCTCAGGATGTTCTGGGTGGAGCGGTAGTTCTGCTCCAACTTGATGGTGCGGGCTTCCGGGTAGTCCTTCTCGAATTCGACGATGTTGCGGATGTCCGCACCGCGGAACGCGTAGATGGATTGGTCGGAGTCGCCGACGACGGTCAGCTCGCTCGCCTGGGGACCCTCACCGACGATTTCGCGGACCAATGCGTACTGTGCGTGGTTGGTGTCCTGGTATTCGTCCACGAGGACGTGGCGGAATCGACGGCGGTAGGACTCCGCGAGCGCGGGGAAGGCCCGGAACATGTAGACGGTCTGCGCAATGAGGTCGTCGAAGTCCATGGCGTTGGCCTGGCGTAAGCGCTGGGTATAGCCCTTGAAGACCTCGGCCACGGCTTGTTCGAAGGGTTCGTTGTAGTTGGCGCTCGAGGCGAACGCATCGTCGTCGATGAGCTCGTTCTTGAGGGCCGAGATCTTGTGCTGGATCGCTTTGGGCGCGAACTTTTTGGGATCGAGGTCCAGGTTCTTCGCTACGAGCGTGATGAGCCGCAAGGAGTCTGCGGAATCGTAGATGGAGAAGTTGGAGTTCAGCCCCACGTTGGTAGCTTCACGGCGCAGGATACGCACGCAGGAGGAGTGGAACGTCGAGATCCACATGGACTTGGCACGGGCACCCACCAGGGCTTCGATGCGTTCCCGCATTTCCGCGGCCGCCTTGTTGGTGAAGGTGATAGCCAGGATCTCGCCGTGATGGGCCCGCCTGGTGGCGATCAGGTACGCAATGCGGTTCGACAGCACGCGGGTTTTGCCCGAACCGGCCCCGGCCACGATCAGCAAAGGGCTGCCGGCATGTTTGACGGCTTCCTCCTGCTGGGGGTTCAACCCTTCGAGCAACGCCTC
>NZ_DF952469.1:759621-760914 GCF_001263615.2 Arthrobacter sp. Hiyo1
CTTGCCGGGGAGCCAGTCCCACTCGGGGCAGCTGTGTTGGAACCAGCAGCCCAGTTCGCCGTCGGCCACCCGGCCGAGATCGCAAGAGCCGGAACCGAACATGCGCAATGAAGCTGCCGACACCGCTGCAGCATGCCAGGGCATGGCGGCTCGGGGATCGGCGAGCCACGTGGGGTGGATGTAGGTCGCGGCACCGAGTTCACTTAGGGCAGCACCCGACGGTCCCGGAATCCGTTCGTCGTTGAGGGTCGCGGGATGCCCTTCGCCGCCGGTCCAAAGCTTGTCGAGCTCCGGTTGATAGATGGCCCCGAGAATGACGTCGGCATCCGAGGCGGTCCCGGGTGATGCCGTGCCCTCGCGTTTCAAGGCGATCGCGGAGCACCAATAGGTGGAGCCGTGCAGGAAATTGTAGGTACCGTCCACGGGATCGATCACCCAGGTGCGGCCGCTTCTTCCAGCCACCGAGCTTCCTTCTTCACCCAGGATGCCGTCGTCGGGGCGGCAACGGCGCAGTTGCTCAAGGACGTAGGCCTCGGCCGCATGGTCCGCGGCGGTCACCACGTCCGAAACCGAGGTCTTCCGTTCGCCTTGCAGGCCGCCCATCCGCATCAGCAGGGCAAGCTGCCCGGCTTCCCGGACCAGGGCGGCAGCGAGTTCGTAGTCGTCGAGCGATGGATCAAGTTCTGTGGCGGAGTGCCTGCCAGTGGTCATGGGTCCAGCTTATGTGGCGGGATAATGAATGACATGGCCAAGACCCCAGCCCAACGCATCAAGAAGCACGGCGCCAATGCCGCTCTCCCCCAGCACCACTTGCCGTCGGTGATCAATCCCACCACCCAGCGGTCGCCCGAGAAGGCCCAGAACAACGGCCGCCTCATAGTGATTGCCGGGGTCGTGGCCAGCCTTTTCCTGTTTTGGTATGTGCACCTGCTGACCCTGAACCAGATGACCCAGTTGTCCGGCGGCATGGCCATGCCCGATTCCCTCATCGGCGGGTTCTCCACCGATTACGTCCACCAATTGCATGGCGCCATGACGGACGACGCCCGCGGACAGCTCAGCTACATCCACAAGACCGCCGGAACCCTGTTTCCGCTGATCTTCGGTTTCACCTGGCTTCTGCTCATCGGCACCAATGTGGCCGGAAAGGCACTGCGCTGGACGCTGTGGGCTGCTCCCCTGCTGTTCGCCGTGGTCCGTTTGTGGAGCAACGTGGCGGTGGACGCCGCGCTGGGATCGGCAACGCCCGACGCCGGCCAGGTGGCTTTGGCTTCCACGCTCACCGTTGTGGGC
>NZ_DF952469.1:761153-765754 GCF_001263615.2 Arthrobacter sp. Hiyo1
CCGAACGCAGCCAACGCCCGCACGCGCTACCCTGGCCCAGAATCGGGCTTCCGAATCAGGCCCCCGGCTCAAGCATCTCCCGGGCTTGGAGGCACGCTGGTGGGCGCCGGCTTTCTCGAAGCGATCGGCCGCTTCGACCAGGCTTTCTTTCGCCGCCTGCTTGTTCCCGGTACCGGCTTGGGCCCGCGCCATCAAGAGGAATACCTCGCCTGCCATCTGCGCGGGCAGTTGGTCAGCGCTGCGACTGATTTCGTTCAGCAGCTCAAGCGCCGCCCCGGCGTCTCCTGCCAGGTAGTTCCAATGCGCGCGGTTGAGGCGAAGCAGGAGAATTTCCTCTTCGCTGCCGCCGACGACATCCGTGGCAAGCTCCGCCCGTTCAATGCACCGAAGGGTGGCCGCATCGGCCACTTCAGCGGCCAGCCTCATCGCGGCCGAGGCTTTGTTGAACTTGGCCCAGACATCAAGGTTCCGCGAAGGGGAAAAGGTTTCCGCGGCAAGCTCATGGTAGTGGAGGCCTTCAGCTACCTTGTCGCAGAGGAACGCCACATTCCCGATGACCCAGTACGCCTTGCCGGCCAACTGGTCATCCATTTCATCAGAAATTCTCGCCGAGAGGGACAGGCACTCCTCCCACGCCTCCTCCAGTTTGCCGGACTCGCCAAACGCGGCGATCAGTGCCTGCCGCGCATGGACGTCGATTTCCATGTCTGCGTCATCATCGACCAGTCCAACTGCCGACGCCGCAGCCGAGGTGGCCATCTCCAACAGCCCTTCACCCCGAAGGGAGTTCGCCATCAAGATGAGTGCCCGGGCCCGGTGCTGGGGTGAGGCGACAGCCAACGATGCCTCGGAAAGGGATCTCGCCAGCGCAGTGCTGGCAGCGAAATCACCTGCGTCGAGAAGATTCTCCGCTTGGAGGAAAGTCATGTTCCACCATCCGGCGGAATCGCCCTCATCGAGGGCAATATCGGCGGCCGAGCGCGCACCATCGGCAGCCTTGGCGAAGTCATGGCTGGCCCGGTGACCCCTCGCTTGCAGTTCCGCAGCGGCGTACGACGGCGCAACCTTCTTTTCTCCCATGGCTCCATTATGTCCCTGAGACACTCCGCCCATGATTCGGGCGAGCGTTTAGCATGTTTCTCCACCGTCCGGACGGACACTGATGACACGGCGTGTCGTTACTCTTATAATGAGCGTGCTTCACTTCGTTCACTCCAGTCGCATCAGTCACATATCATCAGGAGCTTTCGCATGAAAAGAACTCTCGCCGCGCTCCTCGCGGCAGCAGCAATCTTGCTCGCAGGAATTACCGGCTCGGCAGCTGTGTCCGCCAGCAGCCAGAGCCCGTCACAGGATTCGTCCATAGCCACGGGCTGGTGGCCGAACTTCGCACAGAACTCGGCAGAGGCCACTGGCTGGTGGCCGAACTCCACCACTCAGGGTTCGCCTCAGGCGACTGGCTGGTGGCCGAACTCCGCCACCAACTCCACTCCCTCCAACTAGCAATACCTGAAAGGCACCGGACCCAAGGTCCGGTGCCTTTCCGCTGCCCGTCTTCCGTTGCCGGGAGGAGGCATGCTCAGGTGCCTCGCAACAGTTCCGCGAATTTATCCGCCGCCATGGGCCGGCCAAAGTAATACCCTTGGCCACTGGCGCAGCCCAGGCGGGCAAGCTCAGCCGCCTGCTCCGCCGTTTCGATACCCTCGGCAACAGCCTGCATCCCGCAGGCGTGAATGAGCTGGAGAACAGCCGCCACAAAGGCCCGCTCCTTGTCGTCCGTGCCCAGCCCTTGGATGAGGGAGCGGTCAATCTTGACCACGTTGACGGGAAGGCTGCGCAGGTAGCTGATGGACGAATAGCCAGTCCCGAAGTCGTCGATTTCCAGCCGGATACCGAGTCGCCGGAGGCCGGTCAGAGAGTATTTGTCGATGTCGCTTCCGTTCACGGCCATTGACTCCGTGAGCTCGATGACCAGCTTGGATGCCTCCACTCCGGTTTCGGCGAGCACTTCCCGCACATGCTCGATCAATTCCAGGCTTTGCAATTCGGTGGTGGAAATATTGACCCGCATGCTGAAGTCTTCGTCCATGCCCGGACCGTCCTGCCACTCGCGCAATTGCTGCATCGCCCGCCGGAGAACCCAATAGCCAAGATCGATGATGATGCCGGTTTCCTCGGCCAACGGGATGAATGCATCCGGCATCAACAATCCCCTATCGGGGTGGTTCCACCGCACCAGCGCTTCAGCGCCTTCAATCCGCCCCGAGGCCAACTCGACAACAGGCTGGAAATGGAGGACCAGCTGATCTGTCCGGATGGCTTCACGCAGTTCCGAGATCATGAGTCCTTGGAGCCGGCGCGCGTACAACAAAGCCGGTTCGAAAACCCTGACGCTGCTCCCCTGCTCGGCCTTTGCCGCATACATGGCCGTGTCGGCTTCCATGACGAGGTCGTCCACGGACTGCCCTGGTTCGGCGACCCGGAGCCCGATGCTGGTTCCACAGATGATCCGGACTTCGCCGATGTCGATGCTCTCACCGACGGCCCGAAGGATCCGCTTGGCAACGCCACGCGCATGCGCCGCATTGGATTTGGGCAGCATCACGGCAAATTCGTCCCCGCCGAGCCTCGCCACCATGTCAGTGTCGCGGACCGCTGCGAGCAAGCGCCTGGCGGTAACCTTCAAGACGGTATCCCCGGCGCCGTGCCCCAGAGTGTCGTTGATCCCCTTGAATGAGTTCAAGTCCAAAACGAGCAACGCGGGCGGGAGCTCACCCCGCTCGGATTCGACGAGTTCATGGTTCAGCGCCCTTTCGAGTGCCGTGCGATTCGCCAACTGGGTCAGCGGATCAGTGAGCGCCATCCTTTCGAGTTCGATCTGGGCCTCGCGCAGCATGGCAGTCCGGCTTTCGACCCGCTCCTCGAGCTCCTGGTAAATGGCTTGAAGATCGTCGGCCATGAGGTTGATCCCAGTGATGACGGCAGCCACTTCGTCACGCGGGCCGGAGACCGGGATCCTCGTGCTGAGGTCTCCGTCCGCGATCCGGACCACCCCTTCAACGAGGGCAAGCAGCCGCGGGTCCTGGCTCATGATTCACGGTGGTGCTCTCTCAACCAGTCACGGGCTTCCGCCTCGGACGTGAAGAACCGTCCCGGAAGGGAGCCTGGCTTCGCGCGTAGGAGAAAGTGTGCAATCACCCGGTCCACCGGGCTCTCCCCCAAGAGGGCGCAGGCCGAAATAGCCACGGAATTCGTGTAGGTCAGGCGCGCGTCGTCGGTGACGGACAGTACTCCGGTCACCCTGAGCAGAAGCGGGAGCCGCCGTCCGTCCGCAAACATACGAACAGCCGCCGCGGCCGCCTGGGCTTCGGGTGAGCGGACTACGCTGTTCGGTGGCAGGGTGACCTCGATAATGCCGTCCTCCGCCAAGTCAACGGTGATCTGATCGGCAGGGACCATCACGTCTTCAGGCGAAGCATCCAGGGCATCATCGGGAATCCGCGAATCCCGGGCGGGGAGTGTCTGGGAGCTCATCGCCGCGCCACCTGCCGCCGTCGGGCGATCGGCCCGCGAAGGTCCCGAAGGCCATTACCCGAGGGGTGGGATGCTGCCTTTATGGGGGATGTATCGCCTGCGTGTCCCGGACGACGCAGAACAAGCTGATGAGTCATGGGTCCTATGTTCTGCCGTGTCGGTCAATCTAATCTGCGCCAAGACTGCATGGAACCCTCAGCCCGGCGCCATTCCGGTGAGTGCACTCATGATAATGCAAAGATTGCCCACCCGCTGACATGAGGCTACCCGCGAAAACTCATCGTTTCGCAAGCCGCGCCGCCGTTCGCCGTACTTCCCGGACCCGTTGCGCCACCACAAGTCCCGCGGCGGAAAATCCGATCGTGACCGGATAGGCCATCAGTCGTTCCAGGGTTCCCGGTTCGGGGACATCCATCCGTGTCAGGCCGCCGACCACCAAGGCGCCCAGCGTCAACGTCCCGCACGCCAGGATGAACCAGCTCATCGCTGTATGCGGCAGCCAGAGCAGCCCGAGGAGCAACAGTGCGGATGCTCCACCGATAAAGAACATCAGGGCGCCCGCAAGATGGAAGGGTGAACCCAGGTCTTCCGGCACAAACCCAACAACCACAGTTCCCAGCCCGGAGACACCCGCCAGGAACCGGACCGCGACGGCGGTGGGCCGCGCTTTGCGGTAGGCGGCACCCTGCAGGATCCGCACGCCGGGACGGGCCGCAATGCACAGGAGCGCCGAACTCAGCAGGATCGCCCCGAAAAGCATGCCCAGGCCCTGCACTACGAAGGAGGCATTCATGAGCAGATGCAGGGGCGAACAGACGTCGCGGTGCTCGTAGACCCCGCACTTGAGCGCGCCAAGATCACTGATGAACCCGGTCCGGCGGTCGTAAGGTTCGGGGCCCGCCAGGCTTCGATCACCGCCGATTCGGCCACGAAATACTGCACCACGCTCAACTGGGCCCAACCGCCGATGTTCGAGCGGATGGTGCCGAGCTCCGGGAGGTGGCCGCCGTGGGCGGCCACCACGGTTATTTGCTCTCTCATGCGGGCCAGCCTAACGCCAGCACCCG
>NZ_DF952469.1:765779-774875 GCF_001263615.2 Arthrobacter sp. Hiyo1
CGAGGGCCGCCCCGGCAGCTTGTATGCTTGTATGCGTGCCCGGCGAGCGGCTCCCAGGAGCTTCCAGCACGCGCACAGGCCCTCGTAGCTCAGTGGATAGAGCACGGCTCTCCTAAAGCCGGTGTCGTTGGTTCGATTCCAATCGAGGGCACTTGAAAGACCAGCTGCGCGAATCGTCTCCGACGCAAGACCTGCGGGCTTACCTGCTGGGCAGCTGGACCGTGGAACGGTCTCTGTGGGACCGGGCGGGCGGCACCCGCGGTACCTTTGCCGGCGTCGTGCGCTATTCGGAAACCCCCGACGGCGGTCTCTTCCTTCGCGAAGACGGCACCATGACCTGGCCCACCCACACCGGCCCCGCCTTCCGCGAATACCTCCTGCGGCCTTCCGACTCCCCCGAAGCCATGGATGTCTACTTCCCTGATGGGAAACCGTTCCACCGCATGAGCTTCCGCGACCACGCCAACCAGGACACCCACTGGTGCGATCCCGATGACTACAAAGTCAATTACCTCTGGGGCGGGCCGGATGCCTTCAGCTACGCCTGGGACGTGCACGGACCAGCCAAGGACTTGCTGCTCGAATCCCGGCTAAGGAGAGAGACATGACCAGCAACAGTCCAGCCAAGGACCTGATAGTAGTCAGCGCGGTCTGCGTCTACGACGACGCCGGACGGCTGCTGACCGTGCGCAAGCGCGGCACGGACAAGTTCATGCACCCCGGCGGCAAGCCCGAGCCAGGTGAAACCGCGGCGGAGACGGCATCCCGCGAGCTGGCCGAGGAAGTCGGAATCGAGATCGACCCGGCCGACCTTGAGGCCTTGGGGAGTTGGCTCGCCGTCGCCGCCAATGAGGCCGCGACTGACATCGAGGCCACCGTCTTCACCGCACCGGGCACGTGGGAAGCCCGCCCTTCGGCCGAGATCGCAGAGATCCGGTGGTTGGATCTCTCTGCTGAACTTCCGGACGATTTGGCTCCGCTCCTGACGGACCACGTCCTGCCCCTGCTCGCGAAAAAGTAGGCCTTCCCGCTCCCGGAAAAGCCATGCGTGTCGGGGCCTGAACTTCCCTGTTTTGCCATGAAAATCCGGTGAGAACTGGCTATAGTGATCGCACAGTTTGTTTTAACTTGATACAGGCTGCATTGTCAGATCCAGCTGGGGGATCGCATGCAATCTCTTGAACAGCGCCGACGCGTCCGGGGGGACGTCGGCGGAGAACGTCCGCAGTTCCGTGACACTCCTGTGGAGGTCAAGGCGTACTCGACGGCCGGAATGGCCGGCTGGGCGGCGCAACTGGGTTCTCCCGCGCCCGAAGCTCCCCGTTCCCGCAGAATGGCCAGGACCGGCGGGATAGCTGCGATAGCAGCGTTGTTGCTCTACCTGACGTGGCGGGTCGCATTCACCATGCCGCTTGGTGGCGGGGATCTTGTCATCGCGTGGACGCTGGTGACGTTTGAGGCCCTTCCCCTGATAGGCTGGTCCTGAAATCCATCACTCTGTGGAACATCGACTGTTATGCGCCTGAGCCGGTTGCCGAAGCTCCCAATGGCATGAAGGTCGCCGTGCTGATCCCCACGTATAACGAGCCGGTCGAAGTCCTTGCGCCCACCATCGCCGCGGCCTGCGCGCTTCAACCGCGCCACGAAACGTGGGTATTGGATGATGGAAGCCGCCCGTGGGTTGCCGAGATGTGCGCATCCTTCGGTGCAAGAGTGGTCACCCGCGCCGAGCACGACCATGCCAAGGCGGGCAACATGAACCATGCATTGGATTTGATGGCTGCGGAGGAAGCAGCCGGAAAAGACCCAATAGACGTCATTGCCGTGCTCGACTGCGATCACGTGCCCCTCCCAACATTCCTGACGGCCACCTTGGGTTGGTTCGCCGACGAGGAAATCGCCCTCATCCAGGGGCCGCAGGCGTTCTACAACTCAGGAGCCTTCGACGACGACGGCATCTCCGGCGAACAGGGGTTGTTCTTCAACGTCCTGATGCCTTCGCGCAATGTTCCCGGTGCAGGACCTTTCTGGTGCGGTTCAACCTCGCTGCTCCGGATCAAGGCGCTTCGCGAGGTAGGTGGAGTAGCCACCGAGACCATCACCGAAGACATGCACACCACCCTCAAGCTCATCCGGCTCGGGTGGAAGACCGTGTACCACCACCAGACCCTGGCAGTTGGCCTGGCCCCGGCAACGGCCGATCAATACCTGCTGCAGCGCAGACGCTGGGGCATGGGCGCGATGCAGATCCTGACCTACGAGCGCCTTTGGGCGGCCAAGAGCTGGATGACCTGGCGGAACTTCCACGAATACATCAACGGAACCTTATGGTGGCTTGAGGGCATTGCCACCTTGATTGCCTTCATCATCCCCATGGCGGTCATGGTCTCCGGCGCGCAGACCTCCACCGCCGGGCCCGTTGAGTTCACCCTTGCCTTCGCCGCCATGTTCTGGGTGCGTTTGTGGGGCGCCAAGAGGCTCATGCGCCACCAGATCCACTGGCCGACGGCGTTCGCCCTGCGGATTTTCCGGGTTCCTGTCGGGATGGCCTGCCTTTGGTGGCTCGTTTCCCGGAAGTCCTTGGAGTTTCAAGTCACCCCGAAAGGCGCCGCGGAACTTCGACTCCGCGGAAGGGCCCCGCGGATCCTCATTGTGCTGATTGTCATCGTGGGCGCGATTATTCTCTATGCGACGGCCGGAGTCCTCGGTTGGGTGCCCTGGCGGACGAGTCCTGGCTCCACGATTGCCGCCGGAGTCTGGCTGGTGCTGGCGGGGGTTGTCTTGGTGCTGGGGACGCTCCGGATCAGGGCCGCCGAATTCGCCACATCACGCAGGAGCGCCCACAGGGTCACCGTCAAGGTACCTGTCACGGTTTCCGGGGTCCCGGGCCAACTGCTGGACATTTCCATGGGAGGCGCCGCAGTCCGGGTCGGGGCGGACGCGCTGCCGGAATCAGGCCGCGTACTCTTGGAACTCCCGGGAGACGCACGGATCCCCCTGGATATCGTCCGGGTGTGGTCTAGTTCGAAGGGAGAATACACTGCTTCGCTACGGGTTCGTGACCGCGACTGGGAGGCGTACCGCAGGCTCTCGCTCTGGCTGTTTCATACTCCCGATAACGCACTGCCCGGCTTTCCTCCCGGGGTCCCTGCCGTCGCAACCCGCGAGTCGGCATGAACGGCCACGCCTTGCGTAGGCCCGCCCTCGCCTGGACTGTTATCGTCACCGCTGCGGCGGTGGCCATCCTGGCGGCGATCCTCGGCGCAAACCAAGGGACGTCCGGGGCCCAGTCAGCCGGTGACCTCGCCATCCTGGCAGCATCGCTGCTCGCCACAGCCAGTTGTGCATGGGCGGGGCGGCGCAAGGATGAAAGCGCCCGTGCGTGGCGGGTCATGGGCCTAGCCACGCTGATCTGGACCACCGGACAAGCGATCTGGACCTTCTACGGCTTGACGCTCGATCACGACTACCCCTACCCCTCCGTGGCCGACGCCGCTTTCGTCGGCTATTCGATCCCTGCCGCCATAGCCCTCTACTTGTTCCCTCGTCCCCGGGTCTCCTCGGTTGCTTTCCTGCGTGCACTCCTGGATTCGGCAGTGATTGCGTCCGCAGTGCTGTTCATGAGCTGGGCTACCGTCCTCGGCTCCATGTACAAGGCCGAAGGGCAGGAGACCCTCGTCCACCTCACCGGCCTCGCGTATCCGGTTGCCGACATTGCGATGGTCTCCATCGTCCTCATGCTCACCATGCGGAGGGCACCAGGGGAACGCCTCAGGTGGGTCTGCCTGGGTGGCGGACTCCTCGTCCTTGCGATCACTGACAGTACGTACGTGGACCTGACGTCCGAGGGCGTCACAGGTCTCACCGGAACTCCCCTGGCGGCAGGCTGGATCACGGCGTTCCTGCTGATAGCCCTCGCCCCGCTGGTCCCCTACGCCCCGCGTCCCCGGACGGAGCGGCGCCTCTACACCTTGGCCCTGGAACTGCTCCCCTACGTCCCTGTCCTGGGTGCCGTGATGGTGGCGCCCATCCGGGTCGGGCGTCCCGGGGACCCCTTCCTCCAGGCCGTGGGGCTCACTGCCCTGGCCCTGGCCATCACCCGCCAGATTCTGATCATCCTCGAGAACATCAACCTCACGCGGGATCTCGAATCCAAGGTTGCCGAGCGTACAGCGGAACTTGAAGGTCTCGGCGCGATCGTCAACTCCTCAGCGGATGCAATCGTGGGCAAGTCACTGGACGGTGTCATCACCAGCTGGAATCCCGGAGCCGAACGGATCTACGGATACAGCGCCGCCGAGGCAATCGGCAGGCATGTTTCCTTCATCATTCCGGACGAACTTCAGGAGGAGGAAGAAGAGCTCTTGGCGGGCATCCGGGCCGGCGGGGAAACCCACAGCTACGAAACAGCACGGGTCCGCATCGACGGCTCCATCGTTCCCGTTTCCCTGACGATGTCTCCGATCCGCGGCACCGGCGGCATCCGCGGAGTCGCCACGATCGCCCAGGACATCACCGAACGCAGGATCGCCCAGGCCGAGTTGGTGACCGCCCGGGAAGCCGCCGAGGAAGCCAGCCGCTTGAAGTCGGAGTTCCTCGCGACGATGAGCCATGAGATACGCACGCCGATGAACGGAGTGATCGGGCTGACCGGATTGTTGCTGGACACCCCCTTGGAGGAAACCCAGCGCCAATATGCCGAAGGCGTCAAGGGCGCGGGCGAATCCCTGCTGTCCTTGATCAATGACATCCTGGACTTCTCGAAACTCGAAGCAGGCAAGGTCGATCTGGACCCTGCTCCCTTCAATCCACGCACCTTGGTGGAGGAACTCGCGGTCCTCCTTGCCGAGGCCGCACAGGCCAAAGGCCTGGAGCTGATTGCGTACTGCCGCCCGGAGGTTCCGGCGATGCTGGTGGGCGACGCCGGCCGCATCAGGCAGATCCTGCTCAACCTGGCCTCGAACGCCGTGAAGTTCACTCCCTCAGGGGAAGTTGTCATCAGCGTGAAGCTCGTGAAGCAAGAATCCGCGAACGTTCGTGTACGCTTCGAGGTCCGCGACACCGGGATCGGGATCGACGCGGCAGACCACCACAGGCTCTTTGAGTCGTTCTCGCAGGCCGATGCCTCCACTACCCGGCGGTACGGCGGGACCGGCCTTGGACTGGCGATCTCACGGAGGCTTACAGAGGTAATGGGCGGCGAAATCGGGGTGGACAGTTCCTTGGGCAACGGGAGCACCTTCTGGGCCACCCTTCCCTTGGCAGTGAGCGAAGCTGCGGCAGCTCCGGCGTCGATCTCGCCCGACCAGCTCACGGGACTCCGGGTCCTTGTGGTGGATGACAACTCGACCAACCGATTGGTGCTCGAGGGGCAATTGGCTGGCTGGCGGATGAAACCGGAAGCTGTCAGCGACGCCCAACAGGGCCTGGACCGCTGCCGCGAAGAGGCCGCCGCCGGACGTCCCTTCGACATTGCGGTGCTCGACATGTGCATGCCGGACATGAACGGCTTGGAGTTGGCACACCAGCTGAGCACCGACGTCGCGCTCGCATCCACCCGGATCATCATGCTGACGTCCACCATGAATGTGGACAAAGCCGAACTCGTGGCCGCCGGGGTCCAGGAATGGCTGACCAAGCCGGTGCGCAGCTCCGAGTTCTACGACCGCCTCATGCGTCTTGTCGCGGCCCGCCCGCTCGCGGCTCCCGTGGTCCTTCCAGCCATCCCGGTGACCATCAGCCAGCCTTCGCGCGGCCTGATTCTCGTCGTCGAGGACAACGAGGTCAACCAGCTCGTGGCCCGCAGCATGGTTGCGAAGCTCGGGTACGAGGCCGACGTCGTAGCTGATGGCAGCGAAGCAGTTGCCGCCACTGCGGCCACAGAGTATGCCGCGGTCCTGATGGACTGCCATATGCCCGTCATGGACGGATTCGAGGCCACCAAAGCCATCCGGGCACGGCACGATGGGCGCAGGCGGCTGCCGGTCATTGCGATGACGGCAGGCGCACTCGATGAGGATCGTGAGCGCTGCCTTGCGGCCGGCATGGACGATTATCTGACCAAACCGGTGGACGTGGACAAATTGGAGCGGGTTCTCTCGCGATGGATACCGGAAACATCGAAGGAAGGCGGCGGCACTGTCCTCGACCCCGCGAGGCTGGAAACGTTGCGTGACCTCGGTCCGGCAGACGGGCTCGGGTTGCTGCCCGCCGCCGCCCAGGCCTTCAGGCAAGACATCCAACCGAGCCTGGAGGCACTCCGCCACGCTTTGGACAACGGAAGCCGAGACACTTTCAGGCACGTTGCCCACAAGCTAAAAGGAGCCGCAGCCAACATCGGGGCCGCGCGCGCGGCACGGATGTGCGAGGAATTGGAACGCAGCTCATCAAGCGGCGGGCCTGTCGATCCCGCGCTCCTGGCCGGCCTTGAGGCCGAACTGGGACTTGTTGACAAAGCGTTGGACCACGCCCTGTCGGTGGCCTCGTGAAGGTCCTGGTGGCGGACGACGATTTCGGTTCGCGTCTCGTGGCGAAGGCGGCAGTGGAGCAGTCCGGCCACGAATGCATCGTGGCCGCGGACGGCAACTCCGCTTGGGAGCTGTACAGGCAACATCGGCCGCAAGTTGTGGTGACTGACCTGATGATGCCCGGGCTCAACGGACTGGAACTCTGCCGCGCCATTCGCAGCGCGGAAGAGGACTCCTACACCTACCTTGTCCTTGTCACCTCGAAAGATTCACGCGAGGACGTCGTCGCGGGCATGCAGGCCGGTGCTGACGACTACGTGGCCAAGCCGCTTGACCCGTTCGCCCTGCATACCCGGCTGCTCGTGGCTCAAAGGGTGACTTCGCTGCACACCGATCTTGCACGCTACCGTGCCGCGCTCGCGGAGCAAGCGCGCACCGATCCCCTGACGAAGCTCCACAACCGGCTGAAGCTCTCGGAGGACCTGGAACAGCTGCACCACAGATGCGCCCGTTACGGAACGGACTACAGCCTGGCGATCTGCGACGTGGACAACTTCAAGAGATATAACGATCTTTATGGCCACCAGGCCGGAGATCTCGCATTGCAGTCGGTTGCGGCCTCCCTTGCCGCCCAAGCGCGAAAGCGACGGAATCTACCGCTTCGGCGGGGAGGAATTCCTCTTCCTGCTGCCGGGCCAGACGGTATCCGGCGCAGAAGCCAGGCTCGCCCGCGCTCTGGAGGCCGTGCGGGAGCTGGGCATCGCGCACTCAGGTAACCCCTCGGGTACCCTGACCTTGAGCGCCGGTCTCTCGGCCTTTGTGCCCGGCCATCGCGTCAGCAGCGAGCGGCTCCTCAAAGAGGCCGATATGGCGCTGTACGCGGCCAAGTCCGCCGGCAGGAACCGCGTGGAAGTGGCCCCGGAAGTCCGTCAACACACCAGGAGCTGAAGCCCGGCACCGCGCCTACAGCTCCGGAACAGCTTCCTGTGCCACAGCCGTCGCCTCAGCGAACTGAGTGTTGTACAACTCTGCGTAGCGCCCGTCTGCGGCGAGGAGCTCTGCGTGCGTGCCGCGCTCAATGATCGATCCGTCCTCCACCACCAGGATCACGTCGGCGGCCCGGATGGTGGAGAGCCGGTGGGCGATCACGACGGCGGTGCGTCCCTCGAGTGCCTCGCCCAAGGCCGCCTGGACCGCGGCTTCGCTGGTGGAATCCAAGGCTGCCGTTGCTTCGTCGAGGATGACGACCCTGGGTTGGGCGATGAGGAGGCGTGCGATGGTGAGCCGCTGGCGTTCTCCTCCGGAAAGGCGGTAGCCGCGCTCCCCCACCACGGTCTCCAGGCCATCCGGCAAGGAACGGACCATCGCTTCGAGCCTGGCGCGCCGGAGCACGTCCCACATTTCCTCGTCCGTCGCTCCCGGCCGGGCCAACCGCAAGTTGGAGGCGATGCTTTCATGGAAGAGGTGGCCGTCCTGCGTGACCATGCCCAGGGTCGCCCGGAGGGAATCGAACGTTGCGTCCCGGATATCCAGGCCGGTACCTCGCCCATGCCCGCCCAATCGCACGGCGCCGGAGTCGACGTCGTACAGCCGGGACAGCAGCTGGGCCACGGTGGACTTGCCCGCGCCGGAGGACCCCACGAGCGCAACGGTCTGCCCGGGCTCCACGCGGAAGCTGATTCCGTGCAGGACCTCCTCGCCGCCGCGGGTATCAAGCGTCGCCACTTCCTCCAGCGAGGCAAGGGACACCTTGTCCGCGGACGGATAGGCGAAGCGGACGTCGTCGAACTCCACCGCAACAGGGCCCGAAGGCACCGCGACGGCGTCGGGCTTCTCCTGGATGAGCGGCTTGAGGTCCAGGATCTCGAAGACCCGCTCGAAGCTGACCAGCGCGCTCATGACCTCAACGTGGGCACTGGACAGTGCGGTAAGCGGCGCATACAGGCGGGTAAGCAGCAGCGCCAGTACGACGACGTCGCCCGCGGCCAGTTGCCCGCTCAGCGCAAGCCAACCGCCCAGTCCGTAAACGAGTGCGAGGGCCAGGGCGGAAACGAGGGTCAGTGCGGTGATGAACGTGAACTGCAACATGGCGGTGCGGACGCCGATGTCACGCACACGGCCGGCGCGCAGGGCGAACTCGGCGGACTCTTCGTCCGGGCGGCCGAACAGTTTGACGAGCGTGGCGCCGGGTGCGGAGAACCGCTCCGTCATTTGGGTTCCCATGGCCGCGTTGTGGGACGCGGCTTCACGACGGAGGTCGGCCAGCTTGGAGCCCATGCGGCGTGCGGGAATGAGGAAGATCGGCAGCAGCACCATCGCGAGGACGGTGACGAGCCAGGACGTGTTGAGCATGACAATGAGGGTCAGCGCCAAGGACACGACGTTGCTGACTACACCGGAGAGAGTGCCCGCGAACGCCGACTGGGCTCCGATGACGTCGTTGTTGAGCCGGCTGACGAGGGCTCCGGTACGGGTCCGGGTAAAGAAGGCGATGGGCATGCCCTGCACATGGTCGAACACCCGCGTCCGCAGGTCGACAATCACGCCTTCGCCGATCACGGAAGACAGCCACCGGGTCAGTAGTCCCACTCCGGCGTCGGCGACGGCCACGGCAGCGATGAGCGCGGCC
>NZ_DF952469.1:774900-777424 GCF_001263615.2 Arthrobacter sp. Hiyo1
CACTTTGCCGGCCAGCACCGGGGTGGCCACGGCAAGGAACGCACCAGCGATGGAGGCCAGCACGAAGGCGATCAGCTTGTTGCGGTGCGGTTTCGCGAAAGCGAGCACGCGCCGGATGGTTTCCCGCGAGAACGGCTGGGAGCCGCTCTTGGCGCGGGTGATGTTGTAGAGCGAGCGCCAGGCGACGCCATCCATGCTCATGGCTTGTGATTCCCCATTCCGGAAGTGTGGTGCAGTTCGGTCACGGTGCCGTTGTCAAGGTGCCAGCGGGAATCGAGCCGGACGTTTTCGAGCAAGCGGCGGTCGTGCGTGACCAGCAGGAGCGCGCCTTCGTAGCCGTCAAGCGCATCCTCGAGCTGTTCGATCGCCGGCAGGTCGAGGTGGTTGGTGGGTTCGTCCAGGACCAGCAGGTTGACGCCGCGGGCCTGCAGCAGCGCGAGCGCCGCGCGCGTGCGTTCGCCCGGGGACAAGGAATCCACGGTCCGGGAGGTGTGGTCCGCCTTGAGGCCGAACTTGGCCAGCAGGGTACGCACATCCGCGGAGTTCCAGTCGACCAGGACAGATTCGACGGCGTCTGCCAGGGTGAGGTGCCCCGCCAGCAGTCCGCGGGCTTGGTCGATCTCGCCGATCGCCACGGATGCACCCATGGAGGCATCTCCGGCGTCGGGCTGTTGAATCCCGAGCAGCAGCCGCAGGAGGGTGGATTTTCCCGCGCCGTTGGGTCCCGTGATGCCAATGCGTTCGCCGGCGTTGAGCTGGAGGTTGACGGGTCCCAGCGTGAAGTCGCCCTGGTGTGCCACGACGTCGCGCAAGGTTGCGACGACGGAGCTGGAGCGCGGAGCCTGGCCGATGCTGAACTGCAGCTGCCATTCCTTGCGCGGCTCTTCCACCTCGTCGAGCCGGGCGATGCGGGATTCCATCTGCCGGACTTTCTGGGCCTGCTTTTCCGAAGACTCAACGCTCGCGGCCCTGCGGATTTTGTCGTTGTCCGGGCTCTTCTTCATGGCGTTGCGGACGCCCTGCGAGCTCCATTCGCGCTGCGTCCGGGCCCGGGACACAAGATCCGCCTTGGTGTTGGCGAATTCCTCGTAGCGTTCGCGGGCGTGCCGCTTTGCCACCGCCCGCTCTTCGAGGAAGGAATCGTAACCGCCTTCGTAGACGGCCACGCTGTTCTGGGCCAGGTCCAGTTCCAGCACCTTGGTGATGCAGCGCGCCAGGAACTCGCGGTCATGCGAGACCAGCACCGCGCCGCCTCGAAGGCCTTGGACGAATGATTCAAGCCGGGCCAGTCCGTCGAGGTCCAGGTCATTGGTGGGTTCGTCGAGGAGCACGACGTCGAAGCGGCTCAGCAGGAGGGCAGCCAAGCAACGCGGGCGGCCTGGCCTCCGGACAGGCCCGTCATAAGTGCATCGGGACCCGATTCGAGGCCAAGTTCCGCCAGCACCGCGGGGATCCGGTCTTCCAGGTCCGCGGCACCCGATGCATCCAGCGGTCAAAAGCCAGGGAGTACGCGTCGTCGGCCTCCGCGGTTCCGGCTGCGAGCCCCTCGGCTCCGGCTCCATCTCCTCAGTGGCCTGGGCACAACCAGTGCGGCGGGCAATGTAGGCGGCGACGGTTTCGCCTGGGGTGCGTTCGTGTTCCTGGGGCAGCCAGCCGACAAAGGCGTCGCCCGGAGCGAGGCTGACCGTGCCCTCCTGGGGACGGTCGGCTCCCGCGAGGATGCGCAGCAGGGTGGATTTCCCGGCGCCGTTGGCGCCGACGACACCCACGACGTCTCCTGGTGCGACGGTGAGGGAGAGCTTCGAGAACAAGGTGCGGTGACCGTGGCCGCCGGAGAGCTCTTTGGCGACAAGCGTTGCAGTCATTGGTCTATCCTCTCACTGCTCCGCTCCTGAGCGGAAAGGCCGGCCACGCGAAAGGGCGGCCGTGCGTATACCCTGCCGTCCGAAAGACCGGGGCATGGAAGAACCCGCTGGTCCGTACTTGGGGGGTGTGCGGACCAGCGGGTTCGAGAATCAAGCATAATTCAATGTGCCTGCATCGTAAAATCGACTTCGCAGACCTGAAACCGTCTAGCAGAAAGTGGTTCATGTCCCTCCCCTCCAAGGCGTTCCAACGCTGGCTGCACGGGATCGCCCCGAACACCAGCACGGCCGATGTCTGCCGCTTTTCGGGAGTGAAACGCACCACACTGGCCCAGCAATTGGTTCGCGGCAAGGTGGCCGAGAGTTCGCTCGTGAGCATCAGCCGGGCCTTCGACATGAATCCCTTCGATGCTTTGGCACAATTCGAGGCCTACGCGGCGCTTCGCGGAACCCCGGTTCCCCCCACTGATGCGGAACTCGTCAGCCAGGTGTCCACCATGGATCTGCTGCGTGCGGTCGTCGAGCGCTCCGATCCCGGCGAGGGCGTCCCGCCCCTGGTCCTGGCGGAGACCCCGCACGGTAGTTCAGTCAGGAACTGGGTGGACGCGATCGACGACGGCGAACTGCGCCACCGGGTGAGCGGCTCCACCGGGATCGCA
>NZ_DF952469.1:777609-781035 GCF_001263615.2 Arthrobacter sp. Hiyo1
GGCGCGGCGGGACGCCCTGGACAGGATGACGGACGGCGAACTGGCCCTGCTGGCCGGAGAGCGGCTGCAGGCCCTGGGCAAGGCCCTGCGCCGCCATGAGCACGAGCTCGACCACAGCAACAGAATCTGGGAGAACCTGGGATGACCACCATGTTGGCGTGGGCTACGCTCTCCATTTGCCTCATTTTGACCGCCATTCGCATCCCCAGCGCCGTTCGGGGCGAGAACCGCATGATGTTCGTCTTGTTCGCACTGATTTCCCTCGACATCCTTCTCAGCATCGAGGGTCCCTATGTGCTGATTGACGGGTGGCTGGGCAACTTCAACCTCGGCAACCTGCTGCTCCGGTTCCTGCTCTACGGAACGTTCCTGCTCATGGGCATCAAGGTGGCCAGGGCCTTTGGCTCAGCTGGCGGAGAACGCGCCATCCGCGGGCCGATCGGCTTGGCCGTTTTGGGAGCAACCGCGGTCCTCACGGCCTTCTTCTTCTTCTCGATGGACACCCGGGACTCCACGGTTGGCCTGAATGACCTTGACCCTGGGCCGGCCCTTGATCTGTATGCGGCCTTGGGCAGGTTCTACCCGGGCTACGTTGCCGTATGCCTTATCCCGGGCATCTGGCGATCGGTCCGAGGTTCGGGTCCCGTTCTGCTCCGGGCCGCCCCAGCGACACTGCTCCTGGGCCTTGCCTTGCTAACGGTTTCACAGGTCTTTCCGCTCATCCCGCCAACGAATACGTGGCTGCGGCCGCTCATCAATTACTCTGCCGCTTTGGCCACTGCACTTGGCCTGGGAGGCATCTGGCTGTCCAAAACCGTTGCCAGCCGGACTAGCCGCACGGTAATTTAAAAACATACCGCTTAACCTCTTTCATAAATCCATTATATCGTGCCATAATTATGAATGTGTGAAGGCGACGCAGCCTGACCTTTGAATCAATGAACGGGTTTCCAAGGTTCGTGGCGCGTGCGGGAGCACTTTTGGGGGGATGAGTGGTGGCGGGCTGTTGGGGACCGCCCCCACTCAGCCTTTTTAAGCGTCCTCCCGTGTACGCCGGACACCGCCCGAAGCACCCCAGTCCGGTCCCGTGACTAAGATGGCTTTCATGAAGAGCCTGCCCACCCGCCGCACAGCACTGTCCGCAACCCTGGCCGCCGTCGCGCTGGCACTGACCGCTTGCGGCGGTGGTTCCTCGCCGTCGTCGACGTCGGGTGGAGATACCTCGCTGTCCGCCATCAAGTCCAAGGGCGAGATCGTTATTGCCACGGAAGGCACCTACCGGCCGTTCAGCTTCCACGAGAACGGGGCCGGTCCGCTCACGGGCTTCGACGTCGAGATCGCCCAGGCCGTCGCTGCCAAGCTCGGAGTGAAGGCGACCTTCCAGGAAACCCAGTTCGATGGCATCTTCGCGGGTCTTGATTCCAAGCGCTTCGACATGATCGCCAACCAGATCTCCATCAACCCCGAACGCACGGCCAAGTACGATTTCTCGGCGCCGTACACGATCTCCAATGGCGTCGTCGTGACCAAGTCGGACAACAACTCCATCAACAGCTTCGCCGATCTCAAAGGCAAGACCACCGCGCAGTCGCTGACCAGCAACTTCTACAAGATGGCAGTTGACGCAGGCGCCAACGTGCAGTCCGTCGAAGGCTGGGCGCAAGCCGCAACCCTGGTCCGCCAAGGCCGCGTCGACGCAACCGTCAACGACAAGCTGACCTACCTCGACTACGCCAAGAGCACTCCGGACTCCGGCTTGAAGATCGCCGCGGAGACCACCGACAAGACGCAAAGCGCCATGGTCTTCCGCAAGGGATCCGCCGAACTCAAAGCCGCGGTCGACAAAGCGCTCACGGACCTTCAGGCCGATGGCACCCTCGCCAAGATCTCCCAGAAGTACTTCGGCGCAGACGTTACCAAGTAGCCGGCGGCCAATCAGATGACCTTCAACTGGGACCTCGTCTGGAGTTCCTTCGGGCCAATCGTCGGGGGCGCCGTCACAGGAACCATCCCCCTCACCCTGGCTTCGTTCGCCATTGGCCTGGCGTTGGCGCTGCTGGTCGCCCTCTTGCGCTTGAGCCCCAACAGGCTGCTCTCCGGCGTCGCACGCTTCTACGTCTCCGTGATCCGTGGGACTCCCCTGTTGGTGCAGTTGTTCGTGATCTTCTACGGTCTCCCGAGCATCGGCGTGAAGCTGGAGCCGTGGCCGAGCGCCATCATCGCGTTTTCGCTCAATGTGGGCGGCTACGCGGCCGAGGTCATCCGCGCCGCGATCCTGTCGGTGCCCAAGGGCCAGTGGGAGGCCGGGCACACCATCGGAATGTCGCGTCCACAGACGCTCGTGCGGATCATCCTCCCGCAAGCGGCCAGGGTCTCGGTACCTCCACTGTCCAACACCTTCATTTCCCTCGTGAAGGACACCTCGCTGGCTTCGCTCATCCTGGTCACCGAGCTTTTCCGCAACGCCCAGCAGATCGCCGCATTCAGCCAGGAATTCATGATCCTGTACCTCGAGTCCGCCTTGGTTTACTGGGTCATTTGCCTCGTCCTCTCCACGGGCCAGTCCGCCCTGGAGCGCAGATTGGACCGTTATGTCGCCCACTGAGCCCAGCAACGCCCCCCACGGGAACTCCGGGCCGGTGCTGTCTGCCCGGGACCTCGCCAAAGCCTTCGGCAGCAACAAGGTGCTGCGCGGAATCGACATCGACGTTAGGCGCGGGCAGGTGGTCGCGTTGATCGGGCCGTCCGGTTCGGGAAAGACCACCGTCCTGCGCTCACTTAACGGCCTCGAAGTGCCCGACGCCGGAACGGTCACCTTCGGGGACGCCGACGCGGGGACGGTCCGGGGCTCCGGCGCAGGACTGACCCTCGATTTCGCGGGCAGCGTGGGCAAGCGGGAGATCGCCGCCCTCCGGGATCGCAGTGCCATGGTGTTCCAGCACTACAACCTGTTCCCGCACATGACGGTGCTCAAGAACATCATCGAGGGACCGCTCCAGGTCCAGAAGCGTCCACGGGCGGAAGTGGTCGCGGAGGCCGAGCGGCTCCTGGCCCGGGTGGGCCTCGCGGACAAACGCGACGCTTACCCCTTCGAGCTGTCAGGCGGCCAGCAACAACGGGTGGGAATCGTGCGCGCCCTCGCCCTCAAGCCGCAGTTGCTGCTCTTTGACGAACCCACCTCGGCGTTGGACCCGGAACTGGTGGGCGAAGTGCTCGGTGTCATCAAGGAACTTGCCGACGAAGGCTGGACCATGGTGATCGTGACGCACGAGCTCGCCTTTGCCCGCCAGGTTGCCGACGAAGTCATCTTCATGGACGGCGGCGTAGTGGTGGAGCGCGGACCAGCAGCGGATGTCTTGCGCGAGCCGCGGGAGGAACGCACCAAGCAATTCGTCAAGCGCCTCCAGCACGACGTCTGACCCCCAA
>NZ_DF952469.1:781091-789843 GCF_001263615.2 Arthrobacter sp. Hiyo1
CTGATCCCCACCGCCACCCTCGCCTCGCAAGTCCCCACCGGCTCCCAGCCTTCGCAAGCTCAGGCAGGGACCTCGCCGGTGTGGCCCCACGGCCAGGGAACCCTGGGGGCGTGGGCCCAGCATTTGTTGTCGTTTTGGGCCTCCAAAACGACATTAACTGGGAGTCAGTTGGGTGGGCCGGGCACGCAACCGCCTAGCGGCTGAAACGCAAGGTCACCAGCTGGAACGGGCGCAGGGTCAGTTCGGCAGCTCCCACTCCGGGCTTCACTCCGGGAGCCTCAACGGGACGTTCCAACAGGTCCACGGATTGCACCATCCGGGATTCGAAGTTGGCTGTGATGAGGCCCGTGGAGCGTTCTCCCAGAGATTCGTAAAGCCGCACGATGACGTCTCCGGAGCCGTCCTCGGCAAGCTTGACGGCTTCGATGACCAGCGCTTGGTTGAACACCGTTAAAAGCGGCTCAACGGGGTTCGCCCCTGCCAGCAACCTCGGTTTGAGGTTGGTCCGATAGCCTTCTTCGACGGCCCCGCCGATGCTGGCGCCGGGCCGGATGCTCAGATCCAGGACGTGAACCAAGGTCGGCTTGGGGGTCCGGGAACTTGGGCGCCCGCAGCAGTGACACACGCACATTGGTGGTGGTCCCGCCGTCGTCACGGATGGTCCGGGTGACGTCGTGCCCGTAACTTGAGGCATTGGAGATTGCGACTCCGTAACCCGGCTCCGCCACGTGGATCCAGCGGTGGGCGCAGAATTCGAACTTGGCGGCTTCCCAGGACGTGTTCGTGTGCGTAGCCCGGAAGACATGCCCGAATTGGGTCTCCGAGGCGGAACGGTCCGCACGGACATCCAGCGGGAAACCGATCTTGAGCAGTTTCTCGTGTTCCTGCCAGTCCACCGTGGTGGAAATGCCGAGGGATTCCGCGCCCGCTTCGAGGGAAATGCGCTGCGTGATGGTGGAGGAGCCCACCGTCCGCTCCACCACGACGACGACGTCCCAGCCCGCGCGTTCCAGCGTCACCGATCGCGCGTCGACCACCGGGACGACGTTCCGGCGATAGAACTCGTCGATGTCCCAGGCATCCCATTCGTTCGGCGTATCCCGGTGGAGTTCAAGGTGGTTGCCGAACGTCCCGGACGCAATGGCTTCCCGGCCCGTTGCGTAATCGGAGAGGGAGGTCAGCAATCCATTGGCGTCCAGCACCGCCCGGATGATGCCGTTGTCCAAAACATAACCGCCGGCGCGCTCTGTGACACTGACTGGACTATCCGAGTGGACCGGTTCGGCAGCCGCGAGCGCCGGAACACCATTGCGCTCGTGCGGCGCGGCATTGAGCAGGAACGTGGTGTCTCCCTCGCCCAGAACGGCGGACGCGGCCCCCGCAATGATGCCTTCGAGCTCCCGGGCGATCGCGGCATAGTTCCGCTCCGCATCCTGGTGGACCCACGCGATGGAACTGCCCGGCAGGATGTCGTGGAACTGCTGCAGGAGTACAAGCCGCCACATCCGCTTGAGGTCCGCCGCGGGATAGGTGAACGAACCCGCAGTCCGTACTGCCGCCGTCGAGCACCAAAGCTCGGCCTCGCGCAGCAGGTGTTCCGAGCGGCGGTTGCCTTGTTTGGTATTGGCCTGGCTCGTGTACGTCCCCCTGTGCAGCTCAAGGTACATCTCCCCTACCCAGACTGGGAGGTTGTGGTACTCGGCCTCGGCCTGGGTGAAGAACTCCTTCGCGGTTCCCATGCGCACCTTCGGCGAGCCTTCGAGGTCCGCCGTCCGGTGGGCGGCGGCAACCATTTCGCGCGTGGGTCCGCCACCGCCGTCGCCGTAACCGAAGGGGACCAGCGAAATGGTGCCGCGGCCATGCTCCCGGTAGTTGCGCTGGGCATGGGCCAGTTCGCGGCCGTGGAGCTCGGAGTTGTAAGTGTCCACGGGCGGGAAGTGGGTGAAAAGCCGCGTGCCGTCGATGCCCTCCCAGTTGAAGGTGTGGTGCGGCATCTTGTTGACTTGGTTCCAGGAGATCTTCTGGGTCAGGAACCACCGGGAACCAGCGGACTTGACGATCTGGGGGAGGGCCCCGGAATATCCGAAGGAGTCAGGCAGCCAGGCCTCCTGGCAGTCGATCCCGAACTCCTGCAGGAAGAAGCTCTTGCCCTCGACGAATTGGCGGGCCATTGCCTCGCCACCGGGCATATTGGTGTCGGATTCCACCCACATGCCGCCAACCGGCACGAATTGCCCGGCCTTCACCTTCTCCCGGATCCGGATGAACAGCTCAGGATAGAACTCCTTCATCCATGCCAATTGCTGCGCCGAGGAGCAGGAGAAGACGAAATCGGGGTTCTCATCCATGAGGGCCACAACGTTGGAGAACGTGCGGGCGCATTTGCGGATGGTTTCCCGGACCGGCCATAGCCAGGCCGAGTCAATATGGGCGTGGCCAGTGGCCAGAAGTTCGTGGGCCGAGGCGTAAGCGGGCCGGCTCAAGACCTCGGCGAGGGCTTCCCTGCCGGCGGCTGCGGTACCGGCAACATCGTCCGGGTCCATGATGTCCAGCATGCGCTCGAAGGCGCGGAGGATCTCATGCCGCCGCGGCAGTTCGAAGGGCAGTTCGTGCATCAGCCCGCTAAGGGTCCAGATGTCCTGGTGGAGCTCCCAGACCACCTCGTTGAGTTCGGCGATGGCTATGCGTCCGAGCCGGTAGCGGGGCTCGTCTCCGGAGGTGGACTTGTCCCCCAGGGGGGTTGCCGCGAAGCTCCACCCCTGGCTGAGATCCGGATTGGCCGCGGCTTCCACGTAGAAGTCCACCGAGAGTCCGCCCCCCAGAAGCTTTAACGGGACATGCTGGTTGCGCGGAGAGATGGCCTTGATGATGGTGCCGTCCGGGCGCCAGGCAATGCCCTCGCACTGGAATCCGGGTGCGTCGATGCTGAACCCGAGATCGACGACGATCTCCACCGTGGTGCCATCGGCGACTCCCCACCTCCGGGACCTCGCCCCGAAGCCGCAGCCACTTGGTGCTCCAGGCCTTGCCCCACGCGGCACCGTGTTCCTGGGGCTCAAAGACCTGGCGGAGTGCTTCCGAGACCGGAACCGGCTCCCCCGGGGCATCCCAGCTGCTCAGTTCAAGAGGCAGCGCACGGCCATAGATGGCGGGAGCTATCCGCTCCCGGACAAAACGTTCGAGCCGCTTCTCAGTGATCCGGCGGTCGTCGTGCAATTGAAGTCCCCTTTGGCGGTGGGCTGGTTGATTGCTTCCTTACCGTTATGAGCAGCCTAGTAGGCAGGTCACTGTCCGGAGGAACCAGATTCCATTCGATGGATAAAATCTACGTCTTTCCCGAACAATAGCCAAGTGATTGGCGGCTATCCCTGCAGGTCCCTATTCCCCACCGGCTCCCAGCCTTCGCAAGCTCAGGCCGGGGCCCTCGCCGGCGTGGGCCCCCCACCGGTTCCCGCCGGAACTCCGACCCGGTCGCTGCCCGCGTAGACGTTCAAGCTGGTCCCCCGGCTGAAGCCCACCAGCGTCAGGCCGGTCTCCTGTGCGAGCTCCACTGCGAGGCTGGAGGGTGCGCTGACGGCGGCCAGGACCGGGATCCCTGCGAGCGCCGCCTTCTGGACCAGCTCGAAGGATGCCCTCCCGGAGACCTGAAGGACGGTGCCGCGCAGGGGCAGCATTCCTTCGCGCAGCGCCCAGCCCACCACTTTGTCCACCGCATTGTGCCTCCCCACGTCTTCCCGCAGGCACAGCAGCTCGACAGCACCGTCGTCGTGGATCCGGAAGAGTCCGGCGGCGTGTACTCCCCCGGTTTTGTCGAAGACGCCTGTGCTTCACGGAGACGGTCAGGCAGCGCGGCCAGAACCTCCACCGGGACATTCAGGGGGTCGTCCGCGGGGCTGAAGTGTGAGGATTTACGCACTGCCTCGATGGAGTCGGTGCCGCAGATCCCGCACGAGCTGGAGGTGTAGACGTTGCGCCCGGTCTCCGGCAGGACGACGTCGGGACGCAACTGGGCTTCCACCACGTTGAAGGTCTGAACGCCGTTCTCGTCCTCGCCGGCACAGAAGCGCAGGGAAATGAGCTGGGCCGGGTCCCAAATGACACCCTCGGAGACCAGGAAGCCCGCCACGAGGTCGAAGTCGTCGCCAGGGGTCCGCATGGTCACCGAGAAGGACATGTGCCCCAAACGCACCTCGAGCGGTTCCTCGACGGCCAGGAAGTCCTCGCGGTAGCGGACCGGGTGCTCCAGGGCCTGGGCGGAGCCGTCCAGGACGAATTTGTGCACCTTGCGGCGCTGGGTCACCCGTCCCATCTCAGCTACCCACCTTCCCGGCGGGTTCCGCATGCCCGGCGGCTTCCCCGTGTCTGACGAACCGCACCGTCATGGCCTTGTAGCCGGGGGTATTGGATTCACGGGCAACGAGCTCCCGGTGGACCAGGGCGTTGGCCTCGGGGAAGTACGCGGCGGCGCAACCCTTGGCCGTTGGGTAGGCAACCAGCCGGAACTTGTCCGCCCGGCGCTCCGTTCCGCGGAAAGTGGAGATGACGTCCACCATGTCCCTGTCTTCGAAGCCGAGTTCGCCGAGATCGTCCTCGTGGACCAGGATCACGCGGCGGCCTTCGGAAATGCCCCTGTATCGGTCGTCGAGCCCGTAAAACGTGGTGTTGTACTGGTCATGGCTGCGGACTGTCTGCAGGATCAGGTGGCCGGCAGGGGCTTCGAGGTACTCCAGTGGGCTCACGGTGAATCGTGCCTTGCCGATGTCCGTGGCGAACGTGCGGGTGTCGCGTGGCGGGTTCGGCAGCACGAAGCCGTTCTTGGTCCGCACCCGCGCGTTGAAGTCCTCGAAGCCGGGGATCACCCTGGAGATGTGGTCGCGAATGACGTCGTAGTCTTCGGCCATGGCCCGCCAATCAACGGGGTGGTTGTCCCCGAGGACCGCCTGCGCCATGCGTGCGACGATGACGGGTTCGCTAAGCAAATGCTCCGAGATCGGAGTCAACCGGCCCTGCGTGGAGTGGATGACGGACATGGAGTCTTCAACGGAGAGGATCTGCCGGCCGCCCGGGTGTTTGTCGTCGGTGTCCGTGCGGCCCAGGGTGGGCAGGATCAGGGAGGTCTTGCCGTGTACAACATGGGCGCGGTTGGGCTTGGTGGAGATGTGGACCGTCAGCCCGGCTTTCTTGAGCCCTTCCTCCAGTGCGACGGTGTCCGAACCTGCCGCGGCGAAGTTGCCGCCCATGGAAACGAAGACGTCCACCTCGCCCTTCTCCAAGGCGTGCTGGGTTTCCACGGAGTCGTATCCGTGGACCCGCGGTGTGGTGAATCCAAACTCTTTGTCCAAGGCTGCCAGGAAGCCTTCGGACGGTTTCTCCCAGATGCCCATCGTGCGGTCGCCCTGTACGTTGGAGTGGCCGCGCACGGGGCAGGCGCCGGCACCGCGTTTGCCGAAGTTCCCCTGCAAGAGCAGCAGGTTGATGATTTCCCGCAAGGTGTCCACGGAGTGGGGCTGCTGGGTGAGGCCCAGCGCCCAGCAAATGATGGTGCCCTTTGAGGCGGCGAGCATGCCGGCCACCTTGGTGATTTCGATGCGGCTCAGGCCCGTGGCGCGTTCCGTCTCTGCCCAGTCCAGGGTAGCCCGGGCTTCGGCGTAGGCCTCGAAACCGTCGGTCTGCGCCTCGATGAAGGCGCGATCAACCACGGTTCCAGGCTTCCGCTTCTCCTCCTCCAACAGGAGATGGCCCAGCGCTTGGAACAAGGCAAGGTCGCCACCCACCTTGATCTGGAGGAATTCATCGGCGATGTCCGTGCCGCCGCCTACCACGCCGTTGAGCGACTGGGGGTCCTTGAAGTTCAGGAGCCCGGCTTCCGGCAATGGATTGACGGCTACGACCTTGCCGCCGTTGTTCTTGCAATCACGCAGGGCTGAGAGCATGCGCGGATGGTTCGTGCCGGGGTTCTGCCCCACAACGAACACCAACTGAGCTTCATGGATGTCTTCCAGGGAGACAGTGCCCTTGCCGATGCCGATGGTCGGGTTGAGGGCGCTTCCGGAAGACTCGTGGCACATGTTCGAACAATCGGGCAGGTTGTTCGTGCCCAGGCTGCGGGCGAACAGCTGGTACATGAAGGCTGTCTCGTTGGCCGTGCGCCCCGAGGTGTAAAAAACGCAACGGTCCGGCGTGGTGGCATTCACGTGCTCGCCGATCAGGGCGAAAGCATCCGTCCAGCTGATCGGCGAATAGTGCGTCTCGCCAGGGCGGATGACGACAGGCTCGGCAATGCGGCCTTGGCTGCCGAGCCAGTATTCGGTCTTGTCCCCAAGCTCGGCCAGGGAGTGCCGGGCCCAGAACTCCGCGTCGACCACGCGTGTGGTGCTCTCCTCGGCGATTGCCTTGGCCCCGTTTTCGCAGAACTCGGCGGGACTGCGTTTGCCCGTGATGGACTCCGGCCAGGCGCAGCCGGGACAATCGAAACCGTCCCGCTGGTTGACGCGGAGCATTGACTTGACGGTCCGGCTGACACCCGCTTGGGACCAGCCCCGTTCCAATGCCACGGTGACAGCTTTGACGCCCGCCGCGGAGCGCTTGGGTGGGTGGATCTGGAGGTCATCTTCATTGATGTCCTGCTCGGGAGCATGCCTGTTCATGTCCCCATCATTGCAAGGCCTGACTCTCTAATCCACCCGCGTCCATCCCGCACCTGAAACTCTCAGCCGTCAGGGCGCTCCAGTCCACCGGACCGGACGAAACCTTCCGTGCTGGCTTGGCAGGAGTCTTCTTGGCCTTGTCCTCCGGTGGCTTCGGCCGGGGAAGCGGCGGCCCCCACGGCAATGGAAAAGCTGGCACTGCCTCTCCAAGTTGTACGCCGTGCGGCGGCACCACCATGATTCCGTCCGCACTGGCGAGGCCGCGCATCATCCCGGGCCCCGCGTGCTGGGCCGGCGACGCCAAGCCGTACACAAACCTGAAGGGAAACAAGCGCGTGCGCCCAGGATCGGCGTCGAGCATTGCACCGCAAGGAACCTCGCCCACCTCGGGCAGTGTTCCGTGACCCAGACCCGCGAGGAGCGGCGCGCCGATCGTGAAGAGGACCATCATGGCCGCGAGCGGATTGCCTGGGAGGCCCAGCACGAAGCGACCGTCCGGCAACTCGGCCAAAACGCCGGGATGTCCCGGACGCATCGCAATTCCATCAATCAGCAAGCGGCCACCCAGCTCCGCAATGGCCCGACGGAAGTGGTCCGTCCCCGAACGGCCGGTACCCCCGGTGGTGATGACGACGTCGGCGGGTGGCGCGTCCGGCGACAGCTCACCTTCCTCAAGGGCCGAGAGCCACTCGTCATAGGAGTCGCCCACCTTGATTTGCTCGCCGCGGGTCCCGCCAAGGAGCTCGACGACGGCGCCAAGCTGGGGACCGAAAGTATCCCTCACGCGCCCGGGGGCCGGGACACCCGCGGTCACCACCTCGGCGCCGGTCAGCACCATTTTCACGAGGGGCTTGCCCAGGACGTCCAGTTCATCACGTCCGGCCAGGGCGGCCAGGGCGAGATGGGCCGGGTTCAGGACGACGCCTGATTTGATCAGCAGCTCGCCCGCCGCGGCTTCCTCTCCCGCGTCGCGGATGTGTTGCCCGTTGCGCGGTTCGCCGGGCTTCGCGTTCCCGCCGAGCGCGAGCAGTGGTAAGCCGTCTTCGTCCGTGGTCAGGACCCCGCTCTCCCTCCGCAGAACGGCCTTGGCCCCGGGCGGGATCAGGCCACCCGTGGCGATCGGGCTGGCTTGGTGCGGTGCCAGCCGATGGCCGGGTTCGGCGAGGATCCATGGACCGCTGCCGTTGACTGCCCAGCCATCCATCGCCGAGGACGCGTAGTGCGGCAGGTCCTGCAAGGCGTGGACATCCGAGGCCAGGGTCCTGCCGATGGCGTCCTTCAGGGCAACGGCTGCGGCGGGAATGGGCGTGGCGCTATCGAAGGCAAGTTGCCGCGCCTCGGCCCACAAGTGGTCGGCATGCTGGACATGCCCGGGGGCTTCCGTCATCCGGCGTCGGTTCCGGGGTTCGTATAGTCCTTCGCGAGCGTGCGTGCAAGGCCCAGGGCTGCATCCATCGACGCTGCCTGGGTGGCTTGTCCCGAGCCCGCGGCAAGCCCGGCCGCAAAGCCCGCAATGAAGGTTGTCAAAGGAGCCGCCGGCCGGACCACCGAATGGGCTGCAACGCCCGCCAGGGACAGGATCTCGTTGATGTCGATCTCGACGTCGTCCAACTCATACGCTTGCAGCAGGCTCCTGCACCATTCCTCGAGCGTTTCTTCCTGGCTCTTCACGATCCGCCTCCACTGTCCGGTACAGCTGTTGTCACGGCAGGTCGCCGTCCACTCCAAGCGCCGCGGCGTCATCCCAGGTATCCACGTCATCGGTGGACCCTGCGGGGACAGGCACGGCCAGCAGATCAAGCCTAGCAAGCAGGCGGAAAACCGCGGCGTTGACCAGGCCGCGTTCTTCTCCGGCAGCTTGCACTTCGCGCTGCAAAGCAGATACGCGGTAGATCCCGAGCAGCGGCTGCTTCCTACCGTCGCCGGATACGGACATGGCCCCGTCCGTGTCCTGGTGGCCTGCAACTTCCCGGAGCAGGACCGGAACCGCGGCGGAGGCCAGGGGCATATCGCAGGCCAGGACGAGAACCCAGGGCGCGTGCTTCGTGGACGGCTCCTCGCCGTCTTGCGTTTCGCCTCCGTGCCCCAGGGCGAGGAGTCCGGCG
>NZ_DF952469.1:789868-792380 GCF_001263615.2 Arthrobacter sp. Hiyo1
CAAGGAGTGTGGCGCCGTCGTATCTCAACTGGGCTTTGGGCACGCCGCCGAGGCGGGAGGACTTGCCACCCGCCAATATCACCGCATCAAAGTCCACCCGCCCAGATTACCCGGGAAGCGGGCTCAATTCCGGTTCAGGCCGCCGACTCGGGCAGGAGGAAGGGATCCCATGCGGGCGCAGGTTTCTCAAGCTCCTTGATTTGCCAGATAGTCCCGGTGGGCGCCGCCGGAGTGAACCTCAGTTTCCAGCCCATCTCGCTGGGGTGTGGTCACTCTTGGCGTTGTTGCAGCGCAAGCACGCTGCCACCAGGTTTTCCCAGGAATCCGCGCCGCCCCTGGATTTGGGGTGGACGTGGTCAATGGTGTGCGCTGCTTTCCCGCAGTAGGCGCAACGGTGACCGTCGCGGCGCAAGACGCCGCGGCGTGTGACCGCCGTGATGGTGTTGTACCTTGGCCGGATGTAGCGATTGAGCAGAATCACGGAAGGACGTCCGAGAATCTCTTGTGGCCCGACGACAGGCTCGTCGCCTTCGGCCACTACGCTCGCTTTTCCGGTGAGCACAAGGACCAGCGCCCGGCGGAAGGTTACTACCGCCAGCGGTTCATATCCAGCATTCAGAACGAGTGTGCGCATGCACGTACCTCTTCACGGCCGCACCCGTCAGGGGCGCGAGGGCCGGCTGCCCTCTGCATGTACGGGCTGTGGATCGACAACCTAAGAGTAAACACCAGAAGGCCAGATCAACGAATCCATGCGGGGGTTCCAGCGCAGTGTCGGTCAAAGTTCATGTGCCGGACACGTAAGCGCACGCTCGTTAAAACAGGACATCCCCACCGGCGGACCAGCGGGGATGTTCCAGTGAAGCTATGTAACCGGGGCTATTTAGCCACCAACGCGGATGAAGACCGGGCCGGAGCCGACATTGACGCTGTAAAGGGCGGTGGTGCCACCGTTCCAGCCGCCGTGGACTGCCATGCCGTTGCCGACGTAAACAGCGATGTGGGCCATGCCCATGCCACCGTTCTGGTAGTAGACCAGGTCTCCCGGCTGCGCTTCAGCAGCGCTGACCGTACGGCCAAGGGAGAGGTAGTCTGCCGGCCAGCCGTGGAAGTTGATGCCAACAGCGGCCAGGGAGTTCGAGGCCAGGGCAGTGCAGTCCTGGGCAACGCCAAGCTGAGCGTAAGCTGCGGCAGCAATCGCTGCGCCCTTGCCGCTGGCAACCTTCGTGGCGGGCGAAACAGCAGCGGTCACAGAAAGCGTCGAGGAGCCGGTAGCGGCACCCGTGGCAGCCTGCGAAGCCGGAGCGGCTTCCTGGGTGGCAACCGGAGCTGCGACAACCGGAGCAGCTTCGGTGGAAACCACCGGGCGTTCGTACTTGATGGCGACGGAGGAGTCGGCCGAAATGCTGGCTTGGGCGATGGACTGGACTTCCAGGGCGGAGGTCGAAGTGGACTCGCGGGGAACGTTGGTTTCTGCAGCGTTGGCTGCGATACCGCTAGTGAGCACCAGACCGGAAGCAGCTGCGATAACGGCTGCCTGACGGCCTACGCCACCGGCGTTGCTGCCGACAGTCTTAGCGATAACGGCAAGCGAGTTGGTCTTGGTGACCGCGGCACGGTGGCGCGCAACAGTAGAGCGTGAAGACACGTTAAGAGGCCTCTCCCTATGCCCGCGAGGTAAGCTGTCGGATTCGGATGGGAGTCATCCGGCCACACTCCTCCCTCTCGGAAGTCGTGCGACTTAACCCCAAGGCCATCGGTGAAGATGACCAAAAGTGGGTCCCCCGCCTCTGCCAGACGATGTTTTGCGAACGGAACCTCGGGCAGTGGCAGAGCTAGGCAATCCACCCGAGTGCATCAACTCTCTAAAAGTTGATGCGAGTTAGACGGTACATGAGTTTTGGCTGAATGTCACATTCAGGTCACGGAGCGTGACAAGCATGCGAGAGACTTCCATCGGATTGGCTACAGCCAGCCCAGGGGGTCAACGACGTCGCCGTTGACCATGACTTCAAAGTGGAGGTGGCAGCCCGTGGAGGCGCCCGTAGTGCCGCTCAATGCGATGACATCGCCTCGGCCAACCGTTTGGCCCACCTGGACGTTGAACGACGACAAATGGTTGTACGTGGTTTCCAAGCCGTTGCCATGGTCCACCACAATGCGGTTTCCGCCGCCATACGGATGCCAGCCGGCGAAGGTGACCTTGCCGGCCGCGGCAGCATGGACCTGGGTGCCGCACTGGGCCACGAAGTCCTGGCCGCGGTGGAACTCCCCCAAACCGCCCGTGATGGGATTCACGCGGTAGCCGAAAGGCGAGGCCGTGGTCAGAGTGTCCAGGGGCGCCCCCAGGGTGCCCTTGGAGGACGAGGTCTTGATGGTGCCGACGGACTGTGCGCTCAAGAGCTGCTTGAGCTTGCTGTCCGGATCCGCCGTGGTTGACACTGCGGCACGGCTGAAGTCGATCGTGGCGCTTGCCGCGGCCGGAATCTCGGGCTGGGTGCCCACAGCCGAG
>NZ_DF952469.1:792405-795208 GCF_001263615.2 Arthrobacter sp. Hiyo1
CGAATTCGGCCATCTGCCGCAAAGGACCCTTGCGGCGGCGAAGTTCGCGATGGGGATCGCGCGGCCGCTCGTGCTCGACGGCGCTTGTGCTCCGCAGCTCAGCAGTAGGACCGGACGCGCGCCTGCGGCCCCTGGTGTTCTGCGTGGTCAAGGTTTTCCTCTCTGGCAAGCCTGCGAAGTTAGCTGTCGGATTCGGGCCAGAGAGATCGTGGACCCGGTCCGCGCGAAGGGCACGAAACGCAAGGTACCCGGAGGGGCCTTGCGTTGTTTGCACTTCCGCTACGGACTTCACCCCAAGGCCGTCTTTCGACAGCCGATGGTGGTTCCTCCGTTTCTGCCAGTGAATGGACTAATCCACCTGATCCGCTGGCAGAACTCGGCTTCGGATCAGGTAACGCTTTGGTATCGGCGCCAGTATTTAACTATAGGGGATTAAGCCCACGGTAATAATTTCGTTATCTTTGCGGGCGACCCCGCCGGGCCGGCTAGGCGACCGTGACAAACACGTGCGAGGCAACCTCAGGCGGCAGCTCCAGCGCGCCCTCGATATTGGGCACGCGAACGGAGATGTACTCCCCCACGCGCTCCAGGGACACCCTGGCGCCCGGGCGGATTCCGCCCTCGTCCAGCTGGACCAGAAGTTCCGGTTCCACCTGGATCGGTTCAGCCAGCCGGCTGACGGTGACCCGGTTTTCAGGTGAATATTCGTTCATCGCGTCAAGAAGGTTGACCACGCCATCCGTAAAGGCGTGGGACGCGGCTCCACCCAGCGCTTCGAGTCCGGGAATGGGGTTGCCATAGGGCGATTCCGTGGGGTGGTCCAGCAACTCATAGAGCCGCCGTTCCACGCGCTCACTCATGACATGCTCCCAACGGCACGCTTCATCGTGCACGTAGGCCCAGTCCAGTCCAATGACATCTGCCAGGAGCCGTTCGGCGAGCCTGTGCTTGCGCATGACCTCGGTGGCGCGTTTCCGGCCCGTTTCAGTCAGCTCAAGGTGCCGGTCGTTGGACACAATCACCAGGCCGTCGCGCTCCATCCGCCCGATCGTCTGGGAAACGGTGGGGCCGGAGTGCCGCAAGCGCTCGGCGATGCGGGCGCGAAGAGCCACGATGTTCTCTTCTTCAAGCTCCAAAATGGTCCGAAGATACATCTCAGTGGTATCGATCAGATCCGTCATCCAGCTCAGCTCCTCGAGCGCAGTATCTTGCGTATTTTCGCCAGCTCCAAGCTTAGCTTATTTGGAATTACTCCGGATAATTCCGGCGCTTGTCCACCGCCCGGTCCGCCGTCCTCTCCTGAGCCGGCCGAACAATGGTTTCCACGTGGCGGACTATGACACCTTCGGTTCTGCCCGTGACTGCGGCGTCAGGCAGAATTGGGGAGTCGAAGGGGCAGCTTGCCACCTGCCACGACCCATCTAGGCCGCTACTTCACCATTGGAGCATCCCGTGAGCGACAACAGCATCACCATCCCCGCCGATTTGCTGCCCAAGGACGGCCGCTTCGGCGCCGGGCCCTCCAAGGTCCGCCCGGAGCAGATCGAGGCCCTCTCCGCCGCCTCGACAACGATCCTCGGCACCTCCCACCGCCAAGCACCCGTCAAGAACCTGGTGGGCTCCGTCCGCGAGGGACTTAGCCAGTTCTTCCGTGCGCCCGAGGGCTACGAGGTGATCCTCGGCGTCGGAGGCTCCACCGCGTTCTGGGACGTCGCCAGCTTCGGCCTGGTCGAGAAGAAGGCCCAGCACCTCTCCTTCGGCGAGTTCGGTTCCAAGTTCGCTTCGGCGACCAACAAGGCCCCCTTCCTTGAAGCTTCCTCCATCATCACGTCCGAGCCTGGTACCCGGCCGGTTTCCCAGGCCGAAGCAGGCGTGGACGTGTACGCGTGGCCACAGAACGAAACCTCGACGGGTGTCGCCGCTCCGGTCAAGCGCGTCCAAGACGCCGGCGAGGGTTCACTTGTCTTGGTGGACGCGACATCCGCAGCCGGCGGCCTGGATGTTGATGTTGCCGAAGCCGACGTCTACTACTTCGCCCCGCAAAAGAACTTTGCGTCCGACGGAGGCCTGTGGCTCGGCCTCTTCTCCCCCGCCGCCCTGGAGCGCGCGGCCCGTATCAAGGCAAGCGGCCGCTGGATCCCCGATTTCCTCGACCTGCAGACGGCCATCGACAACTCGAAGCTCAACCAGACCTACAACACGCCGTCCCTGTCCACCTTGGTGACATTGGATGCCCAGGTCCAGTGGCTCAACAAGAACGGTGGCCTGGATTTCGCTTCCGGACGCACCGCGGACTCCGCAAGCCGTATCTACAGCTGGGCAGAGGCTTCCGAGTACGCCACCCCGTTCGTGGCAAAGGCCGAGGACCGCTCCAACGTCATTGCCACGATCGATTTCGATGACTCGATCGACGCCGCGGCCATCGCCAAGGTGCTCCGCGCCAACGGGATCGTGGACACGGAGCCCTACCGCAAGCTGGGCCGCAACCAGCTGCGCATCGCTACCTTCGTTGCCATCGAGCCGGACGACGTCTCCGCATTGCTCGCCAGCATCGACTTCGTCGTGGGCGAACTGAAGAAGTAAGGGCCTGCCGCATTCCCGCGGTCAGGACTGGTCGGCGTCGTCCGGGTGGGGATCCCGGGCGGCGCTGTCCCTTTTAACGGCGTCCCTATTAGCTGGACCCGCGCCTTGGGACTCAATCCGGAAGAACCGCATCCCGCCGGCGCTGCGGTCGAAGCGGAGCCGCAACTGGCGCGCGCGGATGATCCACACGATGCCGACGACGGCGGTGCTGGCGCCCGCG
>NZ_DF952469.1:796559-799214 GCF_001263615.2 Arthrobacter sp. Hiyo1
GGGTCCGGCCACGTTGGACACCCAGCCGACGAACGGTGCACCGATGGGCGTTCCACCCATGAAAATGGCCATGTACAGCGCCATGACCCTGCCGCGCATGACAGGTTCGGTGGTGGACTGCACGTAGCCGTTGGCGCTCGTGATCATGGTCAGGGCAAACAGTCCGCAGGGAATCAATGCCAAGGCGAACATGGTGTAGTTCGGCGCCAGGGCGGCCAGTCCGCTCGCGAGGCCGAACCCGCCCGCCGCCGCGAAGATGAGCCGCATGCGTGGCCTCCCTCGCCGGGCGGAAAGCAATGCTCCTGTGACGGAGCCGATCGCCATGACCGAGTTGAGCAGCCCGAATGCCCCCGCGTCCATGCCGAACTCCGTGCCGACCATGGCCGCGATGAAGAGGACGAAGTTCAGTCCGAACGTGCCCATGATGAAGATCGCGACGAGGACAACCACAATGTCCGGGCGGTTGCGGACGTAGCGAAGCCCTTCACGGATGCGGCCTTTGCCAGCGGCGGCGCGGGGTTGGACGCGCAAGGAGGAAAGAGGGATGGCCCGGATCGAGCCAAGCATTGCGAGGAAGGTCAAGGTATTGATCATGAATACCCAACCTGGCCCCACCGCCACCGTCAACACGCCGGCCACCGCGGGACCGATCATGCGGGCGACGTTGAAGGATGCGCTGTTCAACGCGACAGCGTTGGAAAGATAGTCGTCCTTGACCAGCTCGGACACGAACGTCTGGCGGACGGGGGCGTCAAGTGCCGAGACGACGCCAAGCAACAGCGCGAACACGTAGACATGCCACAACTGCGCCGCACCGCTTAGGACCAGGAGTCCCAAGCCAGTGCTCAGGACCGCCATGGCCGATTGCGTCATGACGAGGAGCCTGCGCCGGCTGTAGCGGTCGGCAAGCAGTCCGGCCCACGGCGCCAGGAAAAGCTGCGGACCCAGTTGGAGGGCCAAGGTCACGCCCATCGCCCCGGCATCGTGGTTGCTCAGATGGGCGAAGACCAGCCAGTCCTGGGCAGTCCGTTGCATCCACGTGCCGATATTGGAAACGAGCGCACCGATGAACCAAATGCGGTAGTTAAGGACACCGAGCGATTTGAAGGTGGACATCAGTTGCCACCTTCACGAAATTCACTCGCCGGGTCCGCCAAGGGCTAGTCAGCCTCGATGTCGTCGGCGTCGTCGCTCTCTTGTTCGTCACCCGGGGCGGCGACGTCCTCACGGGAAGGGTCGCCGTCGTCGTCCGCGTCAACGGGGACGCCGGCTTCCTCCGCCTCCTCGGCCGCGGTAGCCTCGTCCTCCGGACGGACGCGCTTTGCCCAAGGCACCCATTCAGGAGCGAGGATGGAGTCCTCGGACGGCAGCAAGCCAAGCTCGCTGACGGTGACCACTTTGGAGCGCGAGTTGCGGGTCACGACGGCGTACCACTGCCACCCGCCGTACCCGGCCAGCCGCGATTCGAACAGGTGCGTGACGACGCGTTCGCCTTCCGAGCGCGCGGCAATATGCGGCCCGATTTCTGCCGGCTTGGCAATGGTCTCCACCGCATTGCGGGCGACGTCGACGGCGGCCGCAAGGAAAGCGTCCGGCTTGCCGACGCGCCACACAGGAATGCCGGTGCGGGGTTTCGCCGTTGATGTCATGGCAGGTTTAGGCTTCCAGCTCGTCGGCAACCTTGCGCAGGGCTGCTGCGATGGCTTTGCCCTTGGCGCCTTCAGGGTACTTGCCGGCGGACAACGTGCCGGAGAGGTTGTCCAGTACAGATACGAGATCCTGGACTACCGGAGCGAGCTCGCGGGCGTTCATGCGCTTGGCCTTGGCGATGGAAGGCAACTTGTCCAGGACCCGGAGGCCCAGCGCCTGGGCGCCCCGGCGACCGTCGGCGACGCCGAACTCAACCCGGGTTCCTGCCTTGAGATCCGCTACGCCTTCGGGCAGTGCGGATTTGGGCAGAAACACTTCCTGGCCGTCCTCTGCTGCGAGGAATCCGAAGCCTTTTTCCTTGTCATACCACTTGACCTTGCCGGTGGGCACGTAATCAACCTTCTTCGTTCTTACTTGCGAGACACAGCCGGCACGCCACCGCATCCGCAGGAGACTGCGGGAATAGGGGTGACTGCCTGGACCATGTTGGTCTATTGCTTCAAGGTTATCCTGCCCGGCCACCGATTCGCGCTTTGAGACCCCCGCAGGCAGGTCCCGCCGCCTTTTGCCCGCGGCCAGGCTGCACCCTTGCCTGGAACAGGGGATGCGGCCCGGGACTGTTAGCGTTGCTTCCATGATTCCCCACGACTTCCGCCGCCCGCTCACGATCGTTGCCGCCGTCGTCGCAGTCCTGTCCCTGGCTTCCGTAGCCGCCGTCATGGGGATCGCTTTCGCCAACGGAGTGGCACCGGTGTGGGTTACGTCCACCGCTCTCTACGGGCTGCCGCTCGCCTTTATTTTGATGGCCGCGCTGGTGGTGGACGCTGTGTGGGCGCGGCGTCGGCAATGAGCAGCCGGAAAGCCCGACGGCGGACCCGGCTGGCTGTAACGTTGAATTGATGTCCCTTATTCGCGCGCTCAGCAAGGAACTGGAAGCGCGCAGCGATGATTCGCTGCGGGCCCTGTTTGCAGCGCGGCCGGACCTCATCTCCCCGGTGGTCCCGG
>NZ_DF952469.1:800274-803727 GCF_001263615.2 Arthrobacter sp. Hiyo1
CGACGCCCAGCTCGCGGTGTTGAGGCACCATCGGGCGGTCCACGGCGAGGTGACCGGCGAGGCGGCAACGCAACTGGGCCTCGAAACCCTGCAGAGGGCCATCCGGCTGAAGCAAGCGGTCACCATGAACGTGGTTGACGGCTTGGGGAATTCCAACACCGAAACCGTTGTTCCGGTATCGGTGTCCGGAGGGCGCGTCCGGGTGTTCGACGCCGCCAGGGACACCGAAAGAGTCTTGTCCATCCATCGCATCATCGATGTGGAACCTGCGGGCGAGCCGCACAAGTGAGGAAGCAATAGTGAGCGACGGTCCGCTGATCGTACAGAGCGACAAAACCATCCTGCTGGAAGTCGACCACGAGCTCGCCACCGAGGCACGGCATGCGATCGCGGCGTTCGCCGAGCTTGAGCGCGCCCCCGAACACGTCCACAGCTACCGGCTCACCCCTTTGGGCCTGTGGAATGCGCGCGCGGCGGGACTGGACGCCGAAAAAGTCCTCGACACTCTCCTGCGCTATTCCCGTTTCCCGGTGCCGCACTCTTTGCTGATCGACATCGAAGAGACCATGTCCCGCTACGGCCGCTTGCGCCTGGAAAAGGACCCGCAACACGGATTGGTCATGCGGACCACCGACTACCCCGTACTCGAGGAAGTCAGCCGGGCCAAGAAAATCGCGCCGTTGCTGGGGCCCAGGATCGACGGCGAAACCGTCGTGGTGCATTCCTCCCAGCGGGGACAGCTCAAGCAATTGCTGCTCAAGCTCGGATGGCCGGCCGAGGACCTCGCCGGCTACGTGGACGGCACGCCGCACCTGATCGCCTTGAACGAGGACGGTTGGCACCTGCGGCCGTACCAGAAGCTTGCCACGGAGAACTTCTGGGCGGGCGGCAGCGGCGTCGTCGTGCTGCCCTGTGGCGCGGGCAAGACCTTGGTGGGGGCCGCAGCCATGGCTACGAGCTCCACCACCACGCTGATCCTGGTGACCAACACGGTCGCGGCCCGGCAATGGAAGGACGAACTCCTCAAGCGGACGTCGCTGACGGAGGAGGAGATCGGCGAGTATTCGGGCGCGGTCAAGGAAGTCCGGCCCGTCACGATCGCGACCTACCAGGTCCTGACCACCAAGCGCGGAGGCCTTTACCCGCACCTGGAACTCGTGGACGGGCACGATTGGGGACTCATCATCTACGACGAGGTCCATCTCCTCCCGGCTCCGATCTTCCGGATGACCGCGGACCTGCAGGCCCGGCGGCGCCTGGGACTCACGGCGACGCTTGTGCGTGAGGATGGCCGCGAGGGCGAGGTCTTCAGCTTGATCGGTCCCAAACGCTACGACGCACCGTGGAAGGACATCGAAGCCCAGGGCTACATTGCGCCGGCGGACTGCGTGGAGGTCCGGGTAGACCTGCCTAGGGACGAGCGCGTGGCCTACGCGATGGCTGAGGATGCGGACAAGTACCGGCTCTGCGCGACGTCCGAGACCAAGACCCACTTGGTGGAGCAGCTCGTTGCCCTGCACCAAGGCGAGCCGCTGCTGGTGATCGGCCAGTACATCGACCAGTTGGATGAGATCGGCGAGCGCCTGGACGCTCCCGTGATCAAGGGCGATACGACAGTCAAGGTGCGGCAGAAGCTCTTCGACGCCTTCCGGGCCGGTGACATCAAGACCCTCGTGGTATCCAAGGTGGCCAACTTCTCGATCGACCTACCCGAGGCATCCGTGGCGATCCAAGTGTCGGGGTCTTTCGGTTCCCGCCAGGAGGAAGCTCAACGCTTGGGGCGCCTGCTTCGGCCCAAGCAGGACGGCCGCGCGGCACGCTTCTACTCCTTGGTGGCCCGGGACACCCTCGACCAGGATTTTGCGGCCAAACGGCAGCGCTTCCTCGCCGAACAGGGCTACGCCTACCGGATCATGGACGCCAAGGACGTACCCGCCGGGTAAGGCGCGTCATTTTTTCTGGCTAGGCAACCAGCTGTTGTGCGTGTTCCTGGGGCTGCGCTCCTTGCCGCACGACGACGTCGACCACAGCCCAGGACTCCTCGTCCTTGAGCTGCGCATCCGCGAAGCGTTCGGCGGCGCGGCGGTCGCTGAAGTCCTCGTGCTCGATGCGTCCGGAGAGCGTGTCCAGGTAGCTGACATGGAATTCGACGTCTTGAATTTCAACGCGTGATTCTTGTTTGTTTTCCATGGCTCAAGTGTGAATCCGGGGTCCGACAATTTAGGACTGTGCCCGCGGCGTGTTGGCTTTTGGCCGGATTGCCGAGGCCTGCGCAGCACCATTCAGGCCCTGCGCAGCACTTCCGCGGCGGTGCTCCGGACCGCCTCGGTCACAGCGTCCAATATGCGCGACGGTGTCCGCCACCTTTGCCAGTACAGAGGCACGTCCAATGGCCGCTCAGGCGCGAGTTCCACCAGGGATCCATCGGCTATGTCCCGGCCGCATTGCGGTTCAGGCAGCAATCCCCACCCGAGCCCCAAACGAATGGCCTCGGCAAACTCCTGGCTGGACGGAACAAAGTGGCGCGGGCCTGCAGGCTCCATCCCACGAGCCGCACCGCCCAGGAGTTCCAGGAAGCGGTGCTGGTACTCGTCCTTGCGGTCGAAGTCGACGGCGGGAGCAGCGCAGAGCGAGGCGACATCGACGCCGTCGGGAAGCCACCGTGCCCTGAAGCCCGGAGTGGTGACGGCACGGTATCGCATGCTCCCGAGCGGCTCCACCCGGCATCCCTGCACCGGCTCAGGAGTCGCGGTCACTGCGGCCATGACAGTTCCGGCGCGCAGCATGGACGTGGAATACTGCTCGTCGTCGCGGTGAAGATCGAAGACAGCGTTCAGCTCCGCGGGAACCCTTGTCAGGGCCTTGAGGAACCAGACGGACAAGGAATCCGCGTTGACCACGATCGGAACCGAGACCATCGGGGATTCGCCGGGCAGGCCCAGTTCAAGTTCGGCGTCGGCCTCCAACTGGGCGAGCTGCCGCGCCAATCTGAGCACCACATGTCCCGACTCCGTGGCCTGGACCGGATTGCTGCGCTGCAGCAATACCCTTCCGGACGCTTGTTCAAGCGCCTTGAGACGCTGGGAGACCGCCGACGGCGTGATGTTCAGTGACCGGGCGGCGGCGTCGAGCGTGCCTTCCGTGAGCACGGCGGCGAAGGTGTGCAACTGTTCGGAGGAGAATCTGGCCATAAGACAATCTTACGATGCTTAAGAATAATTAGCTGGACTAATGACGAAGGTGGAACTTAGCCTCGAAGAATGAACTCCCCCGACGTCTTCCACGCCGCCGGTTTGGGCCTCGGCACAGGCCTGGCCCTCATTGTCGCGATTGGCGCCCAAAATGCCTTCGTCCTCCGGCAGGGCATCCGCGGCGAGCATATCGGTGCGGTCGTTGCCGTGTGCGCCATCTCGGACGCCGTGCTCATCGCGGCCGGGGTACTCGGCACAGGCG
>NZ_DF952469.1:808286-810570 GCF_001263615.2 Arthrobacter sp. Hiyo1
CCGCCCAAAACCCGACATACGTGAGCGAGCGTCGTTAAACGGCGACGACGGCCCCCACCCGAAGTGGGGACCGCCGTCGTGCGTGTGGCTGGTGAGCTACAGCGGGGCTAGAAGCCGCCCATGCCGCCCATGTCGTCGCCGCCACCCATAGACGGAGCGTTCTTCTCCGGCTTGTCGGCAACAACGGCCTCGGTGGTCAGGAACAGACCAGCGATGGAGGCAGCGTTCTGGAGAGCCGAGCGGGTGACCTTTACGGGGTCGTTGACGCCGGCAGCCAGCAGGTCCTCGTAAACGCCGGTTGCAGCGTTCAGGCCGTGACCCGACGGCAGGCCGCGGACCTTGTCGATAACAACGCCCGGCTCAAGGCCGGCGTTGTAAGCGATCTGCTTGAGCGGAGCGTCGATGGCAACGCGGACGATGTTGGCGCCCGTTGCTTCGTCGCCTTCGAGCTGCAGGTTGGCGAATGCCTTGGCACCGGCCTGGATGAGGGCAACGCCACCACCGGCGACGATGCCTTCTTCAACGGCAGCCTTCGCGTTGCGGACTGCGTCCTCAATGCGGTGCTTGCGCTCCTTGAGCTCTACCTCGGTTGCGGCACCGGCCTTGATGACTGCAACGCCACCGGCCAGCTTGGCCAGGCGCTCCTGCAGCTTCTCGCGGTCGTAGTCGGAATCGGAGTTCTCGATCTCGGCACGGATCTGCGCCACGCGGCCGGCGATGGCGTCGGCGTCGCCGGCACCTTCGACGATGGTGGTCTCGTCCTTGGTGACAACAACCTTGCGGGCGTTGCCGAGCAGTTCGAGGGTTGCGTTCTCGAGGCTGAGGCCGACCTCCGAGGAGATGACCTGGCCACCGGTGAGGATCGCGATGTCGGCGAGCTGTGCCTTGCGGCGGTCACCGAAGCCCGGAGCCTTGACGGCAACGGACTTGAAGGTGCCACGGATCTTGTTGACGATCAGGGTGGCCAGGGCCTCGCCCTCGATGTCTTCGGCGATGATCAGCAGCGGCTTGTTGGACTGCATGACCTTCTCCAGGACCGCAACGAGTTCCTTCACGTTGGAGATCTTGGAGTTGACGATCAGGATGTACGGGTCTTCGAGGACCGTTTCCTGGCGCTCTGCGTCGGTGACGAAGTAAGCGGAGATGTAACCCTTGTCGAAGCGCATGCCTTCGGTGAGCTCAAGCTCCAGGCCGAAGGTGTTGGATTCCTCGACCGTGATGACGCCTTCCTTGCCAACCTTGTCCAGGGCTTCAGCAATGAGGTTACCGATTTCGGTGTCGCCGGCAGAGATGGAAGCCGTGGCTGCGATCTCTTCCTTGGTCTCGATCTCCTTGGCGGAGGCGAGCAGCTCACGGATGACGGCGTCAACAGCCTTCTCGATGCCGCGCTTGAGGGACAGCGGGTCGGCGCCGGCAGCTACGTTGCGCAGGCCTTCCTTGACGAGAGCCTGGGCCAGGACGGTGGCGGTGGTGGTGCCGTCGCCAGCGACGTCGTCCGTCTTCTTGGCAACTTCCTTGACCAGCTCGGCGCCGATCTTCTCGTAAGGATCGTCCAGCTCGATCTCCTTGGCGATGGAAACACCATCGTTGGTGATCGTGGGGGCGCCCCACTTCTTTTCGAGGACGACGTTGCGTCCACGCGGGCCGAGGGTGACCTTGACGGCGTCGGCGAGGATGTTCAGACCCCGCTCGAGACCGCGGCGTGCCTCTTCATCAAATGCAATGATCTTGGCCATAACGGCGGTAGTCCTTTCGGGACAGTCGTTAAGAAGGTGCCTTCACTGCGGTGCCCGCGACGGACGATCCTTCACATTCGGCCTCTGTACGCCGCGTGCTCCGGATCTCACCCCAGCAAGGTTTTCTTTGTTCCCCCAGGCACCGCCACCATTTCCATACGGCCGGAGCCGTGAAGGATTAGCAGTCAATGCCTGAGAGTGCTAATCAATAATTAGCACTCACCCGAGGAGAGTGCAAGCAGGAAGAGCCGGAAACTACTCGCCACGCCCAGGGAATTCGCTACGGGCACAAGCCGTCACGGAGTCCGGGAGGCCGTCTCTTTGCCACTGACCCGCGCAGTGTTGTCAGCCCCGTAGGTGAAGACCATGTAATTGGACGAGGTAACGTCCCCGTTGGCGTCGAACCCGATGGTGCCGGACTCGCCGTCGTAATCCGGGAGCTTGGCCCCCTTCAGCACCTCGACGCAGTCCTTGTATGAGGCACAAGACGTACGTTCTTTCGTTGCCGCATCGCCCGACGCCGGACGCACTCCGCCGGACACAGTGGT
>NZ_DF952469.1:810595-815027 GCF_001263615.2 Arthrobacter sp. Hiyo1
CATTCCTGGTGACATACGGCGTGATGGCGGCACGGCGCATCCTAAGGCCGCAAGCGCTCGTCTCCGCGGAACCTGGACCGTCGGGGGCCGGCCGAAGCGGACTGGCGTCAGCACTGGCGACTGTCATGGCGCTGACATGGCTCAACCCCCACGTCTACCTGGACACCGTATTGCTCCTGGGATCCGTGGCGAACGCGCAAGGACCCGGGCTGCAGTGGTGGTTCGGCGCCGGAGCCATGCTGGGCAGTATCCTATGGTTCTGTTCCCTCGGCTTCGGCGCGAAACTGCTGCGCGGATTCTTTGCGCGACCGGCGTCCTGGCGAATCCTTGACGGCGGAATTGCTGTCACCATGGTGGGACTCGGCGTCGGGCTGGCTCTCGGCAGTTAGCCCGGGCCCACAACCACGACACCCCGATAATTCTCACAACAAGCGTCCAGTCAACTCCCAGAAACTGGGAGCATCATGAATGGTATGAAAAAGAACGGCCCCGAAGCCAAGCTCCTCGTCGTCGACGACGAACCCAACATCCGTGAGCTGCTCTCCACCTCGCTGCGCTTTGCCGGCTTTGAGGTCGTTGCGGCGTCGAACGGCCGCGAAGCGCTCGCTGCCGCCGATCTTCACGCCCCGGACCTCGCGGTCCTGGATGTCATGCTCCCCGACATGGACGGGTTCACTGTCACCCGCCGCCTTCGCGCCGCCGGTAAGCACTTCCCTGTCCTGTTCCTGACTGCCAAGGACGACACGGAGGACAAGGTCACGGGCCTGACCGTGGGCGGCGACGACTACGTCACCAAGCCTTTCAGCCTGGATGAAGTGGTGGCGCGGATCCGCGCCGTGCTTCGCCGCACGCAGCCAATGGAAGACGACGACGCCGTCATCCGCGTAGATGACCTGGAGCTCGACGACGACGCGCACGAGGTCCGCCGCGGCGGCACCATCATCGAGCTGTCGCCCACCGAGTTCAAGCTGCTCCGCTACCTCATGCTGAACCCCAACCGGGTGCTTTCCAAGGCGCAGATCCTGGACCACGTCTGGGAATACGACTTCAATGGCGACGCCTCGATCGTGGAGTCCTACATTTCCTACCTCCGGCGCAAGGTGGACATTGATCCGGATGCCACTGCCTTGATCCAGACCAAGCGCGGCGTCGGTTACGTATTGCGGACGGCCGAGAAGCGCTGACTTTGTTCAACCGTTGGAAGTCGGCCTCCCTCAGGTCGCAGCTGGTCGCCATCATCATGGGGCTGCTGCTCCTTGCCTTGGCCGCTACTGGCGCCGGGACGCTGACGCTCGTCAAGAGCTACCTCCAAGGGCAAGTGGATGACAAGCTCAGGGCTGCCGTCCAGATCGCCCAGCAGCAGCAGTCCTTTGCCAACCTGTCTGAGGCGAGCCCCGCCGTGCCCACGGACTATTCCCTGACGCTCTACGTCCAGGGCCAGCCGCCCTATCCGTTCGGCGGAAGCAAGACGGATCGGCCGAGCATCGCCAGCATCACCCCGGTTGAGGCCAAGAACCGCAATTACGCACCCTTCCAGGTGAACGGCACCGCTGGCGGCGATTGGCGTGTGGTGGCGGTCAACGTAGTGGACAACCGGACCGGGCAGAACGCGGTGGTGATCGTGGGCCTGCCGCTGTCCCCCGTGGACCGAGTCATGGAACACGCCACGCTCGTGGTGGTCGGCGTCGGACTCTTGACCCTGGTGCTCGCGTTCTTCATCGCGACATGGACCGTTGCACGTTCCTTCCGCCCCCTCGCCCGCGTTGAGAAGACGGCGGCCGCAATCGCTGCCGGTGATCTCTCGCGTCGCGTGGATATCGAGAATCCGGTCACCGAGGTCGGCCGCCTGGGCGCTTCCCTCAACGCCATGCTCGCGCACATTGAATCGTCCTTTGCGGCGCGTGCCGCCTCCGAGGCAAGGATGCGGCGATTCGCCGCCGACGCCTCCCACGAGCTGCGCACGCCCTTGGTCACCATCCGCGGCTTCTCCGAGCTTTACCGCCACGGCGCCCTTGCCACGCCGGAAGACGTGGGCACCGCCATGGGCAGGATCGAGAGCGAAGCCAAGCGCATGGGATCCATGGTGGAAGACCTGCTGCTGCTGGCCCGCCTGGACGAACAACGGCCTTTGCAGCTCAAGCCGGTGGATCTGCACCTACTGGCGAATGACGCGTCGTAGACTCACTCGCAACGTCGGGCGAGCGGAAGATTTCGCTCACAGGGCTCGACGGCGGAGCGGCAGCGCCTGCCCCGGTCCAGGGTGACGAGGCCAAGCTTCGTCAGGTCCTGGGGAACCTGGTGGGTAACGCCTTGCGCTACACCCCCGAAGGAACGCCGATTGAGCTCGCCGTCGGGGTCCGGAACACGCCCGCCGGCCCGTTGTCCGTTCTCGAGGTGCGGGACCACGGCAGCGGCATTCCGGCCGAGGAACTGCCCCGGATTTTCGAGCGCTTTTACAGGGCGGACACTTCGCGCACGCGGGAAACGGGCGGCAGCGGGCTCGGTCTCGCGATTGTGGCTGCAATTGTCGGATCCCACCGCGGTACCGTCCGGGTCGAAGAGACCGACGGCGGCGGAGCCACCCTGGTTGTCAGCCTCCCCTTCCAGGACGAGCTGTCCGAGATGCCCGAAGATGCGGGCATCGCCGAGGCGGAGATCTCCGACTAGCAGTCTTCTATGCCTGGCGGCTTGATTGAGCGAGTTGTCCACATAGGGAGACTCGGCGCTGTCCGGGCCATGTGACGGCTTCTAGGCTCGTGGTGTGGACCACAAGCCAGCCGCACCTGCGGATCTCTTTGATTGAAAGGCAACGCCCCATGAGCGTTATCTCCGTCGATACCGAACTGCTCCAGCTCAAGTCCGCCAACGTCAAGGCCACCGTGGATCGGATCAGCGCCGACGTCCAAGCGATGAAACGGGGCCTGGACGAGCTCCAAGCTACGTGGAAGGGATCAGCGGCCAACAACTTCCAGGCCCTCGTCTCGGAGTGGACGCTGACCCAGAACAAGGTGGAGGCTTCGCTCGCATCCATCAACCTCGCGCTGTCCTCCGCGGCGGCAAGCTACCTCCAAACCGAGCAAGGCAACACCCAGCGGTTCAGTTACTGACAGCTGGGCCCGGGTTCCGGCGGTGCGGCCAATCCGCCGTCCCGCCGGGGTCCAGCCGCTTTCCAGGGTCCGGTTGCTTCTGAGCCGTTACTTCTCCGGCGTCGACTGGTGGAAGCGCAACCTCCATCGGCCGTCGTCGAGCAACCAGATCGAGCTCCGCAATGCGGAGCCTGTTCGCCCATAACTTCTATAACTGAGCAGCATGGTGTTACTGGAGAGGCGTTCAGCGGAAATTATTTCTACTTCCGCGCTTTCCCCGGGATCGCCCTCCAACGCCATCATGAGTTCGTCCCGGGACCAGACGCGTCCGGAGCTGCCAATCTCGGTAAAGTCCGGGTGCAGCAGGATCCCTGTGCGCCCGAGGTCTCCCCTGACGTCGGGCCTCAGGAGCTCCCTCTCAAGGAGAATGACCGTTTCCTCGTCCGAGCGTCCGCCGGCCTGGCCAAGGACCCCTTCGTCGTCACCAGCGAACAAAGTGGGCTCGATGAACGTCTCCTGCTCCGTGAACGCCCCCGCCGCGTTCGGCAAGGACGACCCGGTTGAGAGGTCCTGACCGCCGAACAACGTGAGGTCTTCATCCTGGGCATCCGCGTCGTCGTGGTCGTCGTCGAAAAGCGAGGGCGCCTCCATAGGCGCTGTACGGGCTGACGACGTGCGGGCTGACGGCGTGCCGACTGATGGTGTGCCGACTGACAGCGTGCGGGACAAGGACCGTGCGGCTTCAGCTCCCGGATAGCCCGGCCCGGCAGGCGCGGCTATTCCCTGCTGGAACGCTGTGGCGACCGCACGCGCGCGATCGTCGGCCGCCTCGTTGAGGTCGTGGCCGGCATGGCCTTTGACCCACTCGAACGAGTACTTGCGGCCGACAATAGCCTGGTCGATGTCCTTGAGGAGATCGACGTTCAAGACGGGCTTCCCGTCCGCTTTGCGCCAGCCCTTGCGCTTCCATCCCGGCATCCACTTGGTGATGCAATTGATGACGTACTGGCTGTCGCAGAGAATCTTCAGCTCTTCATCGGGAACATGTGCCGTGGACCGGAAGAGGTCCAGCACCGCCATGAGCTCGCCCTGGTTGTTGGTTCCGTGCGGCCACCCCCCGGCCCTCCAGCAAGAGTCGTTCACGTACCAGGCCCAACCGGCAGGCCCGGGATTGCCGAGGGCAGAACCATCGGCGGCAGCAATAATCGTCATGGTTTCCATCCTGCCAGACCACCCCGACACTCCTTGACCCCAGAAGTGAGCGGCGTCCGCCCAAAACCCGACATACGTGAGCGAGCGTCCGCCCAAAACCCGACATACGTGAGCGAGCGTCCGCCCAAACCGAC
>NZ_DF952469.1:818086-820657 GCF_001263615.2 Arthrobacter sp. Hiyo1
CCGTAATCCCCGGCTTCGTGGAGGACCGAAATGCGCTTGGCGCCGGCGTCGCGGGCAAGCTTCGCCAGGACGCTGCCCTGTGCGGCATCAGCGGCAGACGTGCGGAAGTAGAAGCCGCCATTCTTGTAGCTGCTCAGCCCCGACGCCGTGTTCGCCGGCGAGATGAGCGGAATCCGGGCGGGAGAGAGCACATCGATCGCGGCGGGCGCATGGCTCGAATCGCTCGGCCCCACGACGACGTCTGCGTGGGCGGACAACAACGCCTTGGCTTGTGCCGCAGTGTCGGCAGAGAAGGCCGCCGCGCCGGCCCCTTGGCTAGCGCCACCGCCTTCACCGGCCGCCGACGCCGGTAGCAAGTCGACGGGACGGCCCTTGTATCCGCCGGCGTCGTTGATTTGTTTGACAGCCAACTTGGCGGCAGCCAGTTCGGACTCGTTGAGGAATGCGGAACCACCGGTATTGTCCAGGATCACGCCGATGCGCAGGACGCCGTCGCCGCTTGGGGTAACGGAGCTCAGTCTGGCGTTGCCGACGGGGGCGGAACATCCGGCCACTCCAAGGGCCAAGGCTGCCGAAGCTGCAAGAAGAGAAACTACCCGGGACCGGCGCGCTCCGAGGGGCCAGGACAGCCCTGTTGCCGCAACACCCACTAGATAAGCCGCACGCTTTCTGCCTGCGGGCCCTTCTGGCCCTCGCCCAGTTCGAAGTCGACGCGTTGTCCTTCTTCGAGCGCACGGAAGCCATCCATCTGGATGGCGGACCAATGCACAAAGATGTCGTCACCGGACTCATCCACGGTGATGAATCCGTAGCCCTTTTCGGCATTGAACCATTTGACGGTTCCCAAAGCCATGATCCCCACACTTTCAACTAGCAGTGGCCGGCTTCCGGGATCTCCGGGCCAGCTCACAACTACTGTAACCACAGTCACGTTGCCGTAGCGCAACCTTGGGTGCGGGTGGCCGCAATGTTATTGAGGCGTAACCGAGTTGCTATTTGTAACCGGGGCCCAGAACCACAACCACGGGCTGCTGGAACTCCGCGCTGTCCACGAGGTTGGAAATGCCCAGCAATTTGCCGAGGGCTTCGGCATTGCCCTTCTGCGCCGCGCCTTTGTAGAAGACCGACGACGTCTGCTGGGGCATGCCGCCCCAATTTGCGACAGTGGACAACGGCCATCCTCCGCCTTGCACCATGCCGGCCACACGCGCAGCCAGGCCACCGGTGGTGGTGCCGTTGTAGACCGCTACTGCCGCCGTCTTGTCCAATGGCGCCGTCGTGGGGGTCGGCGTCGGCGTGCTGGACGGAGTGTCGCCCGGGCTCGGCTGGGTAGACGGCTGGCTGGATGCCTGCGCAGAGCTGTTCGCCGAAGGTGGCGCCGCGGCGCTTTGCTTGGAAGTGTCAGCGGTGACGACGGCTTGCGGCGTCGTCGACGAGGTGAAGCCAAGCTTCGGAAGGATCAGGAAGGCAACGAGTCCTACAGCAAGTGCGATGCCGCCCAGCAGCAGCACCGGCCACAGGGCCGGCCGGGAAGCAGACGCGACGAGCCTGTGGACACCTTGCCGCGATGAGCTCTGCGGGACACGGTCGAATTCATCCCGGGCAAATTTGGTCATGGTGAAGCCTTGTCCTTGCTGCTTGCTGGCTGGGGGATCAGCGGGTGCTCTATGCGTCGGAACCGAGACGGCGCGCTGTGCGGGCCCTCTGACGTGACATACGTAGTCTACGCAATCTCTTGACCAGCATAGGATCGTGCGCCAATGCTTCCTCGGTGTCTATGAGGGCATTGAGGAGCTGGTAGTAGTGGGTCGCGGAGAGATCGAAGAGTTCCCGGACGGCCTGTTCCTTGGCCCCGGCGTACTTCCACCATTGCCGCTCCAGGGCGAGCATCTGCTGTTCACGCTCGCCGAGCGGCGAATCGCTGCGGAGTCCGGCGGACAGGTCTTCGAGCACCAATCCAGTTGCTTCGGACGCCATGGGTTCCCGAGCGGGTTCTGCCACGACACACTCCTTCGACGCATTGACTGAAAAATGTCCCCCGCCCATGGTAACGGGCGAATAACACTGATGTCATTTGCCCCGCCGCCTTGAGGGCCGGCGCTTTCCCCCGGACCGCCAGGACAGGACAATGGCTGGGTGGCAGGCGAAGAAGCGTTATTTGAGCTTGAATCCGAAGATCACTCCGCCGGGTTCGAGGCACTACCCGGAATGGCCTTGGAAGATCTCATGGCGCCGGACTGGGCGGGCGCGCTCTCCGGCATCGAGGACGAGTTGCGCTCGGTGCTCGCCTTCGTGGCGGCCGAGGCCGGCCGCGGAACGCACGTGCTGCCTGCGGCGTCCAACATACTTCGTGCCTTCCGGCAGCCGCTGGCCGACGTGAAGGTGCTGATCCTGGGCCAGGACCCCTACCCGACGCCGGGACACGCCGTCGGGCTCTCTTTCGCGGTTTCCGGACAAACACGGCCCATCCCCGCAGCCTCTCGAACATCTACCGGGAGATGGAAACCGATCTCGGGCTCCCGCCGCGGGTCCACGGCGATCTTTCGGCCTGGACGGGCCAAGGAGTTCTCC
>NZ_DF952469.1:821354-826248 GCF_001263615.2 Arthrobacter sp. Hiyo1
CCCGGCGATTGCCGCCGCGATCGAATCCCTGCCGGCCGACGCGAAGGGCCTTGCTTTCCTCGAGGTCGATAGCGACGCGGACATCCTTGATATCGCCGCTCCCGAGGGCGTGGAGATGCGCTGGCTCCTTCGCTCCGGAGTCCCGGCCGGATCAAGCTCGATCCTGCTCGATGCCTTGGGCGAAGCCGAGTGGCTGCCCGGACGCGTAGACGTGTTTGCGCACGGTGAACGCGGCTACATGAAGGGCCTGCGCGACATCTTCTTCAAGCAGCGTGGGCTCGAGCGGTCCCAGGTATCGCTTTCCGGATACTGGGCCCAGGGGCGTGTGGAGGACGATTTCCAGGCGGAGAAGAAACTCCCTATCGGGCAGATCTAGCGGCCCTTACCGCTTGGCGGCCCAGCGGACGCGGCTAGCGCCGGCGTACGCGGCGGCGCTCGTTGCTGGCCAGTCCCTTGGTCAGTGGCCGGGCAAGGTTGTCCCCCAGCACGATTCCCGCGGCCACACCCAGCACGATTGCTCCGGCGTTGAGCATGCCTCCCGAACCCACCAGTACATCTGCTTCTTGCACCGTCAATACATACATGGAACGGAATATCTTCAGGCCCGGGAGCAGGATGAGGGCTGCCGGGACGGCGACCACGAGCTGCGGGGCTCCGAGCCTGAGCGCCACCATCCGCGCGAGCAGGCCGATGACCACGGCGGAAATCGCCGGCGAGAGCCGGTCTCCGAAACCAAGGCTGGAAGCCCCCCACAAGACGAAGTAACCCACCAAACCCACTGCCGCCGTCGGGAGCAGAAGTTTGAGCAGGGTCTGTTCGGTGATGCCGATGGCAATCACGCTACGGCTATCAGGATGGCCTGGCCCCACAATGGATACGCCTCGGGGAATGTTTGCGTGACGTCGATCGCGACGCTGCCGATGAGGTCACCCACAACTACCGCGACGGCGATGCCCGCAACGATCGCGCCGAAGGTCAGGATCGTGGACAGGAATCGTCCGGCCGCAGTCACGGGGAATCCGTTGATGGCGTCTTGCACGGAAGAGACGAGCCGCCCGGTTGGCAACAGCAGGAGAATGCCGCCCGCCACGACGATGGACGGCGGGATGTCCGCCCCGGTCCAGTGGAGCATGAGCGCGATGAACGTGACCAGGAAGGAGCAGGCCGCTGTCACGAAGAAGTCGGGCGTGCGCCACTTGCCCAATTGCCGGGCCACGAGATTGACAAGCATGTTGGAGACGAAAGCCAGGGCGGAAGCGCCAAGTCCCCCGCCCAGGACTCCGACGAAGACAGCAGAGAAGACGCCGAACGCCATGGTGACCATCCACCGTGGGAAGGGCTTGCTGCTGCGGATAATGTCATCCAGCCGGTTCACCGCTTCCGACCTGCCTACACCGCCAGCCACGATATCCGTGACGAGTTGGTGCACCTGGGCCAGGCCTGCGTAGTTGTTGGTCCAGGAGCGAACAACCCGGAGCAGTGTGATGGGGGTCTGGTCCTTGGGCGCATAGTTGAGCGCGACCGACTGGTTGGTGATGTCCACTTCGATGTTCTTCAAGCCGAGCGCAGCCGTGACCGCGATGATGCTGGTCTCCACTTCCAGGGCACCTGCCCCGTAGCGGAACATCGTTTCGGCCATATGCAGGGCGAAGTCGATGGTCTTGCGGGCCGAAGCGTCAACACCGCCCACATGGATGATGGGGTTGGCGTAGGGACTACCCGCCAGGCGGTCGACGATGCTCATGGGGGCAGTGGGAGGGTTCTCCCCCTGCACCAGCCTGCGAAGCATGCGCTTGGCGTTGACATTCTGGCGCACCTGGATGGCTTGAGCGGCTGCGTCTTGGGCAAGCCATCCGTGTTGGGCCTGTTGTCGGGGCGGTCAGTCACGCGGGTGTTCCTCCAAAGGGCGTGGTTCCTCCATATACGGGGTAGTGCAACATGCGGTAGGCGGGGTGGCGCTGCGAGCCTTCTGGAACTGCTGGCCTAGTAGAACTGTTGACCCGTGCGACGGGTGTAGATCTGCCGTGCGATACGTTCGCCCGCAGCAGTCCAGAGCTTGTACTTCAGCGGGCTGATGACTTGGTCATAGCAGCCGACGAAGTCGGTGACGGTCTTGCTGAAGCTGGTCTTGAACAGGCCAAGTCCGTGGAACGGGTGCGAGGTGTCTTTGAGCCGGTCCGCGGGCGGAGTGCCGCAGAAATCGTACTCCGTGCAACCCAGTTCCTTGACCTGGTTGATGGCCGTCCACTGGACCAAGTGCGAATCGCCGTACTGCGCGCGCTTCTGCAGCGATCCGCCGTCCTTGTAGGTGCCTTTCCGGCCATAGTTGATGACGAAGGCTCCGACCGATGGCACACCGTTTTCAAAGACAAAGAGGAGCCTGCCCTGGCCACGCTCGATGAAGTTGGTCCAGAACTGGCGATAGTACCCGAATTCACGGACCCGCACTTGGGACTTCGCCTCAACCGTGTTAGTCATCAGCGCATACATCGAACGGAAGTTCTCTTCCGTGGGTTCCATGGTGTGCACTTCAACGCCTTCGCGGATGGCCCGGCGAACGGCGTTGCGGCCGCGGGAATGCAGGTTGCGCAGCAACTGGTTCTCCTCGGGAGAGATGTCCAGCAGGGCTGTGGAGTCGTTCGGCTGCAGGTTGGGGGTCTTGACCACTCCGGTGGCCTCGATCGCGTCCCGGGCTTCGCCACTGAGGACAATGTCCGGCTCCATCTTAACGGCGAAAACCCCGAGCTTGTCCCGCTTCACGAATTCCCGGTTTGCTTGATGATCCCCGGAATGTCCTCGACGCCGGCAACGTCGGGGCCCTTGATGAGGTACCAGAGCTTGCCGAGCAGTGGAAAGCTCTTCTCCAGGACCAGGTTGTAGCTGCTGTAGTCCGCGGTCTCGTAGACGAGATGCAAGGGCTTCCAGCCAAAGTGTTGCTTCACGTCCGCGAAGGCCTCGGATTGGAGGAGGTTGCCGCCGTTGGGGTTGGCCGTGACGTGTTTGTCCCAGTGTTCGATTTCCTCGGCGGTGGCAAAGCGTGCGGTAAATTCTCGCAAGGGGGCCGTGTCCAATCAGTTGCGTACGTGAGGCAGCAGGCACCGGTGTGCGGCGCAGGCGTTCAGCTCCAAGTCTATCGGCCCCCACAGCAAGCTACTGCGTGGTCCGTCACCAACGCCTTGGGCTGGGTCCCTTCGATTTCTCCTCCTGGCCTTCCAGTACCCAGCGCCTTGGGTATCGGGATGCGGGCGTCAGCACTCCACGACGTTGACGGCGAGGCCGCCCATGGCGGTTTCCTTGTATTTGGAGGACATGTCCTTGCCGGTCTCGCGCATGGTCACGATGACCTCGTCCAGGGAGACGCGGTGGGTGCCGTCGCCCCAGAGCGCCATCTTCGCCGCGTTGATGGCCTTCGCCGCTGCGATCGCGTTGCGTTCGATGCACGGGATCTGCACGAGTCCGCCGATCGGGTCGCAGGTTAGTCCGAGGTTGTGTTCCATTGCGATCTCGGCAGCGTTTTCCACCTGTCCCGGGGAGCCGCCCATGACTTCGGCCAATCCGGCGGCGGCCATCGAGGAAGCGGAGCCGACCTCGCCCTGGCAGCCCACTTCGGCGCCGGAGATCGAGGCCTGCTCCTTGTAGAGCACCCCGACGCGCCCGCGGCGAGCAGGAACTTCACCACGACGTCGTCGCGGTCCTGTTGCGTGGCCTTGTCCATGCCGGGGGCGAAATGCAGGGCGTAGTACAGCACGGCAGGAATGATCCCGGCGGCGCCGTTGGTGGGCGCGGTGACCACGCGGCCGCCCGAGGCGTTTTCCTCGTTCACGGCCAACGCGATCAGGTTCACCCATTCCTGCCAGTACTTCGGATCCCGGTAGTCAGGATCCTGGTCTTTGGTTTCCTTCAGGAGACGCTCGTGCCAGTCCGGGGCCCGACGGCGGACCTTCAGTCCGCCGGGCAGCACGCCTTCGCGCTTGAGGGACGTTTCAACACAGGCCTCCATGACGGACCAGATGTGCAGCAGGCCTTCGCGGATTTCCTCTTCGGTGCGGGAGGCGCGTTCGTTGATGAACATGATGTCCGAGATGCCAAGCCCCTTGGAGGAGCAACGGCCCATGAGTTCGGCGGCAGTGCGGAAGGGCAGCGGGAGTTCCTTCTTGGACTCCTCCAGTTCCTTCTGGGCCGCGTCCTCTTCACCCTCCCGGACGATGAAACCACCGCCCACGGAAAAGAACGTGGCCTCGTGCAGCACCTCGCCGTCGGCGTCGGACACGGAGAACTTCATCCCGTTCGTATGCCGGGGAAGAACCGTGAGCGGGTGCAGGATCATGTCCGCTTCCCCGTACGGCAGCGACACCCCCGATTCGGGATCGACAGCGCCGCAAAGGCTCAGCAGACCGGTCTCCGCGATCGACGCGAGCCGTTCCTCCACTTCCTCGGGGAGGATCTCCTCGGGGTGGTAACCCTCCAGGCCCAGCAGCACCGCAGTCATGGTGCCGTGCCCCCGGCCCGTGGCAGCCAAGGAACCATACAGATCAACGCGCAGCGACGCCACCCGTTCCAGGGCACCGGAATCCTTCAGCTCACCCGCAAAGACCGCAGCAGCCCGCATCGGCCCCACGGTATGCGAACTCGAAGGACCAATCCCAATAGAGAAAAGATCGAAGACGCCAACAGCCATTGTCGGATTCCTTAGTTAGTTGTGGTCGGGTTGGGGCGGGTGAGCGGATTCCGCGGAGAAGGTGAGGGACGGAGCCCCTTCGGGTCCGACCTCCGGCAGCATGCGTCTAAGGGAGCATCACGTCCGCTCAGCGGGCGTCTATGCGACCGAGCATGCCGAGGAGGCCGAACCCGACGGGCCCAAGGTGACCCAAAAACCCGTCCGAACCGGAACCCG
>NZ_DF952469.1:827280-832005 GCF_001263615.2 Arthrobacter sp. Hiyo1
CCACCATGAGGTAGGCGCCACCAGGTCCGCGATGCGGCGGAACTCGGCGAAGTCCAGCTGGCGGGCATAGGCGGACCAGCCGGCCACGATCAACGCCGGCTTGTGCTCGAGCGCCAGGCGCTCCACCTCGGCCATGTCGATCCGGTGGTCCTCTTCGCGGACCTGGTACGGGATCACGTTGTACAGGCGGCCGGAGAAGTTGATCCGCATGCCGTGCGTCAGGTGCCCGCCATGGGCCAGGTTCAGGCCCATGATGGTGTCGCCCGGCTTGATGAGGGCGTGCATCACCGAGGCGTTGGCCTGGGCACCGGAGTGCGGCTGCACGTTCGCGTACTCTGCGCCGAAGAGGGCCTTCACGCGGTCGATCGCAAGCTGCTCGATGACGTCCACGTGCTCGCAGCCACCGTAGTAGCGCTTGCCCGGGTAGCCCTCGGCATACTTGTTGGTCAGGACCGAGCCCTGCGCCTGCATGACAGCCACGGCGGTGTGGTTCTCGGACGCGATCATTTCCAGGCCCGAACGCTGACGGTTCAGCTCATCGTCGATCTTCGCCGCGATCTCCGGATCCAGCTCGGACAACACGGTGTCCAGGGACGGCGAAACTACCTGCTCGAACAGGGTGTTATCGGTACCTGCGGCCCCGGTTGCGGCGCTCACAGCTCGCCACCGTTCTTGGAAGCGTATTCCTCCGCGGAAAGCAGCGGACCGTCGGACTCGGCGGCCACCTTGAAGAGCCACCCCGCACCATACGGATCGTTGTTGATCAGTGCGGGATCGTCGACGACGGCGGAGTTCACTTCCGTGACCTCGCCCGTCACCGGGGAGTACAGGTCCGAGACGGACTTGGTGGACTCAACCTCGCCGCAGGTCTCCCCCGCAGTCACAGCGGCACCGACCTCGGGCAAGTCAACGTACACAATGTCGCCGAGGGCGTCGGTGGCCACGGCGGAAATGCCGACAGACACAAGGTTGCCGGCTTCGCGGGCAACCCACTCGTGCTCGTCGGAGTACTGGAGTTCAGGTGCAACTTTTGCCATGTTTTTTCCTTTGCGTTGGTCTAAATCTAATTGTGGTCGGGTTGGGTGGCGGGTGACGGAATTCCTCGGCGTGCTCGCTCGTTCCTCGCTTAGACGCACGCTGCCGGAATCCCGTCACCCGCCGTCCGCCAGTTCAGTTTTCGGGGCCAACAGTTCCGGAAAAGAACGCTGGCCCTTTCGGGATTAGTAGGTGACCCGTGGTTCCAGTAGGCCGATTCAGTTCCAGTGGGCCAACCTGCGGGAGGTAGCCCACCTTCCAAAAACCTAGGGCGATCGAACGCGACAGGTGCAGGTTCGCAACAGAGGCACCAAGGGTGAGCCGAGGTCCATACCGTTCGCCCTTCTGTTCGATAACCACCCATCAGTTCGATAACCAAAGGTGACGAGGACGGCCCCATCGGGACCGGCATCCGGCAGCGGGCGTCTAAGGGAGCGTCACGTCCGCTCAGCGGGCGTCTTTCGCGACCGAGCCCGCAGAGGATGTCGGACCCGACGGGCCTAAGGCGAGACGGCTTACTTAACCCGCTTATAGAACGGCAAGGCGACAACCTCAAACGGCTCGGACTTGCCGCGCAAGTCCACGTCCAGGGCCGTGCCCGGTTCGGCGTGTTCGACGTCGACATAGGCCAACGCTACGGGGTAGCCGAGGGTGGGGCTGGGCTGGCCGGAGGTGACTTCGCCGACAACTGCGCCGTCCTTGAGGACCGGGTAATGGCTGCGGCCGGCGCGGCGGCCCAAGCCCTTGAGGCCAACCAGCTTGCGGCCGCTGGTGGAACCGGCGCCCTCAGCCTTCAGGGCTTCCAGGGCAGCGCGGCCTACGAAGTCGCTTTCCTTGGCGAGCGAGACAACAGGGCCCAGGCCTGCCGAGAAGGGGTTGCCTTCGCGGGAGAGCTCGTTGCCGTAGAGCGGCATGCCCGCCTCGAGGCGCAGGGAGTCGCGTGAGGCCAGGCCGGCGGGGATCAGCTCGCCGTCCTCGGCAACGTCCGCGATTGCTTGCCACAGGGCGGCAGCGGCGTCGTTGTCCACGAAGATTTCGAAGCCGTCCTCGCCCGTGTAACCGGTGCGGGCGAGCAGCAGATCCGTGGTGTTCCCGGCAAAGGTGAAGGGCACCTCAACGGCGGCGTAGTACTTGAGCCCGGTGACGAGGGAGTGCTGTTCGGCCGGGACCAAGCGGAGGAGGATTGCCTCCGCTTTGGGACCCTGGACGGCGATCAGCGAGGTTGCCGCGGAGGCGTCCTCGACGACGACGTCGAAGTTGGCTGCCCGCTGCGCCAGCGCCTCGGCGACAACCTTGGCGTTGCCGGCGTTCGGAACCACCAGGAACTTGGCATCGCCGCGGCGGTACGTGATGAGGTCGTCGATGATGCCGCCGTCTTCCTGGCAGATCAGCGAGTACTTGGCCTTGCCAACCGACATGGCGGAGATCTTGCCCACCAAGGCGTAGTCCAGGAAAGCCGCGGCTTCCGGACCGGTGACCCAGACTTCGCCCATGTGGGAAAGGTCGAACAAGCCGGCGGCGTTACGTACTGCGTGGTGTTCGGCCAGTTCGGAGGAGTATTTCAGGGGCATCTGCCAGCCACCGAAATCGGTGAAGGAAGCGCCGAGCTTCTTGTGCTCTTCGTAGAGCGCAGTGTAGTTCTCAGTCATCGTGAGGAGTCCTTTAGTTCTCGAAGGCTTCGATCGGCGGGCAGGAGCAGACCAGGTTGCGGTCGCCTGCGGCGCCGTCGATGCGGCCGACGGGCGGGAAGTACTTGTCCTGCTTGAGGTGGTGGACCGGGAAGACGGCCTGCTCGCGGGAGTACTCACGGTTCCAGTCCGAGGAGACGACGGCGGCCGCGGTGTGCGGTGCGTGGCGCAGCGGGCTGTTCTCCACCGTGAAGTCGCCGTGGGCAACCTGGTCGATTTCCTTGCGGATGGTGATCATGGCTTCGATGAAGCGGTCGATCTCCCCGAGGTCCTCGGATTCGGTGGGCTCCACCATCAGGGTGCCCGCGACCGGGAACGCCAGGGTGGGAGCGTGGAAACCGTAGTCGATGAGGCGCTTGGCAACATCCTCGGCGGTGACGCCGGTCTTGGCCGTCAGTTCGCGCAGGTCAAGGATGCACTCGTGGGCCACGAGTCCGCCTTCACCGGTGTAGAGGACCGGGAAGTACTCGTTCAGGCGCGAGGCGATGTAGTTCGCAGCGAGCAGCGCGGACTTCGTGGCCTCGGTGAGGCCTTCGCCGCCCATGAGCTTCACGTAGGCCCAGGAAATCGGCAACACACCCGCGGAGCCGTAACGCGAAGCGGAAATCGCAACGCCATGACCGTCCTCATGCGCTGCCTTGTTGGCATCGCCCGGCATGAAGGGTGCGAGGTGTGCCTTGGCCGCGACCGGGCCGACGCCGGGTCCGCCGCCGCCGTGCGGGATGCAGAAGGTCTTGTGCAGGTTCAGGTGGGAGACGTCGCCGCCGAATTTGCCCGGCTGGGCCAGGCCAACCAGGGCGTTCAGGTTCGCGCCGTCAACGTACACCTGGCCGCCGGCCGCGTGCACCGAGTCGCAGATTTCGCGGACGTCGGCGTCGTACACTCCGTGCGTGGACGGGTAGGTGATCATGATGGCCGAAAGGACATCCTTGTTAGCGTCGATCTTGGCCTGCAGGTCCGCGTGGTCGATCGTGCCATCGGCAGCCGTGGCCACCACGACCACTTTCATGCCGGCCAGCACCGCCGAGGCTGCGTTGGTGCCGTGTGCCGAAGCCGGGATGAGGCAGACGTTGCGCTGCAGGTCCCCGCGGGAGTGGTGGTAGCCGCGGATGGCCAGCAGGCCCGCGAGCTCGCCCTGGGAACCGGCGTTGGGCTGGATGGAGACCTGGTCGTAACCGGTGATCTCCGTCAGGTCAGCTTCCAGATCTTCGATCAGTTCGCGCCAGCCATCGGTCTGGGAATCCGGGGCGAAGGGGTGGATCGAGGCGAATTCCGGCCAGGAGATGGCTTCCATCTCGGCGGTGGCGTTCAGCTTCATGGTGCACGAACCCAGCGGGATCATGGTGCGGTCCAGCGCCAGGTCACGGTCCGACAGCTTGCGGATGTAGCGCAGCAGCTGGGTCTCGGATCGGTGCGTGTTGAACACCGGGTGCTGCAGGAAGTCCGAAGAACGCTCGACGGCGGCCTCCAGCGCGAAACCCTCACCGGACTCAAGTAGCTCAGCACCAAACACCGCGACGACACCAAAAGCATCAAGGACGCCGCCGACAATTTCCTTCGTAGTGGTCTCGTCAACGGAGACACCAACAGTGTCGGCGTCGATGCCGCGCAGGTTTATGCCCTTGGCCTCGGCGGCTGCAACGATCTCGGCAGCCTTGCCCGGGACCCGGACGGTGACGGTGTCGAAGAAGCTGCCGTGCAGGACCTCAAGGCCCGCGGCCTTGAGGGACGCTGCCAGGGTGCGGGCGTGGTTGTGGGCGGTCTCGGCAATCGCCTTCAGGCCGTCGGGGCCGTGGTAGACGGCGTACATCGAGGACACGATGGCCAACAGTGCCTGCGCGGTGCAGATGTTGGACGTCGCCTTCTCGCGGCGGATGTGCTGCTCACGGGTCTGCAGCGCCAGGCGGTAGGCGGGAGTGCCGGCGTCGTCCTTGGAAACGCCCACCAAGCGGCCCGGCATGGAACGCTCGAGGCCCTTCTGGACCGCCATGTACGCGGCGTG
>NZ_DF952469.1:832030-834128 GCF_001263615.2 Arthrobacter sp. Hiyo1
CAATCACGGCGGAGTGGTCGAACACCCGGCCCGAAACGCCCGGCTGCTGCAGCACGATGCCGTTGATGTCGCCCTCGGGCAGGCCCCGGGACAGGTCAGCGATCTCCACCTCAAAGCCCAGCGCCTCGGCGCGGCCCTTCACGATGGCAATCGTCTGCGGGAGGCAATCGGCGTCGAGCACGGTCTTGCCGTCGTGGGCGGTCTTGTTCTTGTTGGCGCGTCGCATCATGAGGACCGCTTCGGCGACGGCGGTGGCTTCGTCCAGGAGGGAAGCGTTGGCGATGGGCAGGCCCACGAGGTCCTGGACCATGGTCTGGAAGTTCAGCAGCGCCTCGAGGCGGCCCTGGGAAATTTCCGGCTGGTACGGGGTGTACGCCGTGTACCAGGCCGGGGATTCGAGGATGTTGCGGCGGATCACCGGCGGAGTGACAGTGTCGTAATAGCCCTGGCCGATCATCTGCACGGCCGTCTTGTTCTTGGCCGCCAGCTTGCGCAGCTCGGCCAGGACCTCGACCTCGCTGAGGGCGTTCTGGAGCGTCAATGCGACATCCTGGCGAATGTCATTGGGAACCGCGGTGTCTACGAGCGAATCGACACTGTCGTAGCCAACAGACTTGAGCATGATGTCAATGTCGGCCTGGCGCCGGGCGCCGATATGCCGGTCAACGAACGTAGTGGAGGTTGAACTAACCGTCACGAAGGAACTCCATTAATAAGGCGGCGTGGGTACGCCACAGCTAATCGGGTTCCTCCCCGCTCTGTATTGGACCTGAGAGTTTCCGCGAAACCGTGCTTGTGGCACTGTTCCGCTTGCACCGTCGGTGAGCACGCGTCAGCGCGCTGCTTTCCAGAGTTGCCTTGCCGCGGCGGTGCGTGGGCCTGAGAGATTCCTGGGGAGGATTTGCTCCTACGGCGCCTGCATCACATGCCTGCAGGACTCTCCCGCCGCAGATCAAAGGCGTATTCAGTTGTATGAATCGGATTGTGGTTGCCGGTGACGGCTGCCACAACTCCCAATTGTCCTATGGACTGCCCGCGTCCGCAAATATGGTCACCGACCCCGCCCCGCTTTCCCAACTGACTCGCACTAGATGTCGTTTTGGAGCCTCTAAACGACAACAACTGCGAGCCAGTTGGGCCGCGCCATTAGTCACGGAGGCGGTCGACGGCGGCCAGCAGCGCACCGACGTCGGCGCTCCTCGCGCTGGCCTTGACTTCCGTATCGCCGGCACCGCCTTCGAGCATTGCGTTGAAGTAAAGTCCATCGCCCATGTACCGGACAGCTTTGGCCATCTCGGGCCCCACTTCCTCCGCGAGCACATCGAGCCATTGTTGCTGGATCCCCGCGAAGCGCCTTCGGGTTTCTTCATGGGCTACTTCCGCGAGCCGCGTGGCTGCCACGAACACCCGGTCCAAGGGGGTGTCCGCCCACAGGGAAGACTTGATGAAGAACGCGGCCGCACCTTCGGGGGCCGCCTTCATTGCCGCGATGTCCAGCGCAGCCAGCCCGTCCATGCGTTCGAGCAAGGAGCTGATCATGGCTTCTTTGTTGGGGAAATGGTAGAGCAAACCGCCCTTGGAAACGCCGGCGCGCTTGGCGACGGCATCCAGGGTGGCAGCCCGCTCCCCTACCTCGATCAGCAGGGCTTCAAAGGCATCCAGGACAGCGTCCCGGGCAATAGGTTTTCGCGGCATGGTGTCCATCATCCCTTAGTTCGATGCGGCAGGTCGTTGAGTCAGATTGAAACTATACCGTCCAGACGGTACAGTTATCTTCATGTTCACGCCGTCCACTACCCAGCACCCCCGTACCTCTTCGATCCAATCCGCCCCGTGGCGCGATTGGGCTGCCTTGGCACTCCTGATGTTCCCGGTGCTGCTGGTGGCTGTGGACAATACGGCGCTGACGTTTGCCCTGCCGGAAATCGCCCGGTCGCTGGAAGTCGGGGGCGTGCAGCTGCTGTGGGTCGTGGATGCCTATCCGCTGGTGCTCGCAGCGCTTTTGGTGTCCATGGGAAACCTGGGAGACAGGATCGGCCGCCGCCGCTTGCTGTTGATCGGCAGCACAGGCTTCGCCGCGGTTTCCGCGGCCACCGCG
>NZ_DF952469.1:834631-835558 GCF_001263615.2 Arthrobacter sp. Hiyo1
GCCGTGGCCGTGTGGGCAGCGGGATTCTCCGGCGGCGCCGCGCTCGGGCCGATCTTCGGTGGTTGGCTCGTGGAGCATTTCTGGTGGGGAGCCGTGTTCCTGGTTGCCGTACCACTTTTGCTGCCGCTGCTCGCCTTCGGCCCCTTCCTCATCCCCGAGTCCAAGGACCGCAATCCGGGAAAGCCCGACCTTCCCAGCGTCGTGCTCTCCATCTTCACCATGGCCCCGGTGGTTTATGGCATCAAGGAGGCCGCCGTGCACGGTTTTGGCCCCGGACCCGCGGCCTTCATGGCGTTCGGCCTGGCCATGGGAATTGTCTTCGTCCGCAGGCAGCGCTCATTGGCATCGCCTATGTTGGACGTTCGGCTTTTCCGGAACAAGGTCTTCAGCACGGCCATCACGGCCAACGTCTTGTCCTTGTTCTCCATGACCGGCTTCATCTACTTCTTCGCGCAGCACTTGCAGCTCGTGGAAGGCCAATCCCCCATGCAGGCGGGGATCGCGATGGTTCCGGCCCTGCTTGCCACCATCGTGGCGGGCCTGGTGGTGGTTCCGCTGGTCAAGCGGATCCGCCCGGGCCTGGTGGTGGCATCGGGCCTGGCACTGAGCGCAGTGGGATACCTGGTGGCCGCCCTGGGCAACCACAGCCAGGGGCCAGGGTACCTTTTGACGGCACTCCTGCTGCTGGCCATCGGGGTCGGCTCAGCGGAGACCATCTCCAATGACCTGATCCTCGGCGCGGTTCCCGCCGATAAAGCGGGTGCTGCATCGGCGATCTCCGAAACGGGTTACGAACTCGGATCATTGCTGGGCACAGCCGTGCTTGGCTCCATCCTGACCGCGTCCTACCAACACCACTTGTTGCTTCCTGGCGAATTGTCCGGCCACGCGGGCGAACGCTCGAGGGAGACGCTCGCCGGAGCCGTG
>NZ_DF952469.1:835954-836574 GCF_001263615.2 Arthrobacter sp. Hiyo1
CTCACCGCGGCGGCACGTGCCGCCTTTGAATCGGGGGTCCACATCACAGCGGCGATCGGGCTCGTCCTGATGGCGGGAGCGGCAGTCCTTGCCGCCGTCGTGCTCCGCCGCGTGCCGACCGCAAAGTAGGCGGAGGCTAGACGGCCCGGTTCAACGCAGCATCAGGCGAGCTGAAACTCCGGGTGATTCCGCCCAGGGTGGCGGTGGCGAGGGTGGAGAGGTAGTCGTGCCGGCGTCGGGCGGTAATGCGCGATTGGGGCTCGAAGGATTGCCCGGGATCGTCCGCGTAATGCGCGGACAGCCCGTCGCGCATGAGGCGGATACCCTCGGCGCGCTGTTGGGAGACCGCGGCGTGGGTGGACCCGAGTTCCTCGGCGAGTTCCTTGACGGTCCGCCCGCCGAAGTAGATCTCCTCGACGACGTAACGCATCTTCTCCGGCAGGGCCTCGACGGCGGCGCGAAGGTACTTGAGTCGCTCATCAGCAAGGACCGAATGCTCCGGGGAGATGGTCTCGGCCGCGACGGTGTCCACGACGACGTCGTCCAGCGGCGACAGGGTCCGCGCGGCATCGGCCAGGGCGGCTTCCACCACGCTTCGTTCGACACCCAGGGCCGATGCG
>NZ_DF952469.1:838211-839347 GCF_001263615.2 Arthrobacter sp. Hiyo1
GACGATCCGGCGGCGCGCAAACGCGCCGAAGGGGACTCCGAGGTTCGGATCGAAGGAATCGGCAGACGTTATCAACGCCACGGACCCCACCGACGCGAAATCGTCGCGCGACAAATGAGAAGCTCTCGCGCAGAGCTCCGACACCAAATAGCCAACGAGCGGCAAGTGCTGCAGCACCAACTCGTTGCGTTCTTCGCGATTCAAAATTAGTCCCCCCATGAGACCTGTTTATTGAGTTGCCAAGCCTGGTTCCAGGAGCTTCATGGGCAAGCTGCTGAGACGGTGCAACGTGCCGAAGATTACATGGAACAGACATGTATTCAGTGAACATACCATCTGGAAAATAACAATGCGTGTACGCTCATGAAAAAGATAGAAAAACAGGACTCGGAACCATGTTCCGAGTCCAAACCGGGGAATGGGGAACCGTGGGGGCGGATGAGCTTTCGGCGACGCTGTGGCGTGAGCGGAGACAGCTGGAACTGCTGTTGTACCGGCTTGAAACACAGCTGCTGCACGTTCGGGCAGGCAACTGGCATTGGTTGAAGTTCGCTGCCGCTGACGTGGAAAAGGTCCTGGAAAACCTTCGTTTCGACACGCTTGCCCGGAACATCGAATCGTCGGCCGTGGCTATTGAATGGCGGCTGTCGGCCAACGCCACGCTGCCGATGATCGCTTCAGTGGCCCCGCCCGGAGTCTGGCCGGAACTGCTGCAAGAACACCACCGTGAGCTGGTCCAGGTGCTCAAGCAAGTCGAAACAACCGCGGCGGCCAACGTCGAGGCTCTCCAGATGGGGCTGCAAGGGGCCGGGAACCCGCCGCTTGGCTCCGTTCAGCCCGGCGACGCAGCCCCGGCAGCGCCGGGAGCGGTCGCGTGTGCGGACACGGTGGATGACGTGATGCTGCTTGCGGAAAACGCCAATATCGAACGGGCCCTGGCCGTGACCAGGGATTGCTCGCTGCCGCTCCTCAGGGAGTTCCTGGGGCTGGAGTAGTACCCGGCCTAGTCCTTGCCTGGTTTCCGGACAGGCGGACGCAGCCCGGCGACGAGCTCCTCGGCTTCGGGGCCGGCCTGGGCAGCGGCGAGGTTGGCAGCGGCGATCGCCTCGACCACTTCGCGACGCTGGATGGACACC
>NZ_DF952469.1:841599-845851 GCF_001263615.2 Arthrobacter sp. Hiyo1
CCGGCCAGCCCGAAGACAGGTTCCACGGTGGAGGTACCCGGCAAGGCGTCAAGGTAATCGCCGAGGGCCAGCAACTTGCCCGACGGCGCCGTGCCGCGTCCGGCTTCCACTCCGGCAATGCGGATGGCATAGGTGGACGGCGGCAGCTCGACGTTGTCGCGCGTGCGGACGGGTGGAATCACGATCCCCAACTCCATGGCGATCTTGTGGCGCAAGGAACGGACGCGGGCCAGGAGGTCGTCCGAGGCGCCGGAGACCATGTCAACAAGGTCCGGAGCCAGCAGGATCTCGACCGGGTGGACACGCATGTCCTGCATGAGCCGCTCGTTCGGGTCTTCTTCGGAGCTTAAGGTGGCCGCTTCCTTGGCGTCCTCCGCCTCGTTGTGCTTCTTCTGCTGCGCCTCGAGGCGCCTCGAGCCGAACAGCAGGGCAGCGCCCACCAGCAGGAAGGGCACGACTGGCATGCCGGGGATGAGCGCCATGCGACGGCGGCCAGCCCCGCGATGAGCAAGGCGTTGGGCGACTGCATGAGCTGCGAGGAGGCCGTGCGGCCCATGTCTTCCTCGGCATTGGACCGGGTGACGATCATGCCCGTGGACACGGCCATGAGGAGGGCCGGAATCTGGGTGACCAGCCCGTCGCCCATGGTCAAGAGGCCGTAGGAACTCAGCGCGTCGCCGACATTCATGCCGCGCTGCAGCACGCCGATGGCAATGCCACCGACAAAGTTGATGATGATAATGATGATGCCCGCGATCGCATCGCCCTTGACGAATTTCGAGGCACCGTCCATCGCGCCGTAGAAGTCGGCCTCGGCGGACACCTCGGCACGGCGTTTGCGGGCCTGGGCGTCAGTGATAAGGCCGGCGTTGAGGTCCGCGTCGATGGCCATCTGCTTGCCGGGCATTGCGTCGAGGGTGAACCTGGCTCCCACCTCGGCCACGCGCTCGGCGCCCTTGGTGACCACGACGAACTGGATGACCACCAGGATCAGGAACACCACGGCGCCGATGATCATGGAGCCGCCCACGGTGACCTTGCCGAAAGCGTCGATCACTTGCCCGGCGAATCCTTGTCCCAGCACCAGCCGGGTGGACGCGACGTTGAGCCCCAGCCGGAACAGCGTGGCCACGAGCAGCAACGACGGGAAGACGGAGAAGTCCAAGGGCTTCTTGACGAACATGCTCGTGAGCAGGATCAACAAGGCGAGCAGGATGTTGCAGACGATCAGGAAGTCCAGCAGCGGCGCGGGTACCGGAACAACTAGGAGCAGTACGATGCCCACGATTCCCACCGGCACGGTGAGCCTGGCGAATCTGTTCATTGCTGTGTCCTTTCTTGCGGCAAACGGTGCATTCCGCGTGCCGCTCCCCTGGCCTTGAGTGACATGACGAACGCCAGGACTCCCGCCACGGCCCGGTACAGCTCCACGGGGATTTCCTGGCCCAGCTCGCAGGCCGAGTGCAGTGCCCTCGCCAGCGGGATGTCTTGGACCATCGGAACCGATGTCGCCTCCGCCTCTTCCCTGATGCGGGCAGCGATCACCCCCGCTCCCTTGGCCACGACGCGCGGTGCCGCTTTACCGGCGTCGTACTTCAGCGCGACGGCGACGTGCGTCGGGTTGACGATCACGACGTCGGCGTCCGCGATCGCGCCGATCATGCGGTTCCGGCTCATGCTCAATTGGCGCGAACGCCGCTGGGACTTGATCAGGGGATCGCCGTCGCTGTTCTTGTTTTCGTCCTTGATTTCTTTCTTGGACATGCGCGTCTTCTTGCGGTTGCGGCGCATGACCACGAAGATGTCCGCGGCAGCTAGGACCAGGCCCGCCAGCACGGCGAACTGGATCAACGAACCGATGCCCCCGACTGCTGCCGAAAGGATGCCGGACACCGGCAGTCCCCCGGCAGTGAGCAGCACCGGGATGAGCCCCTGCACAACGGCGTAAAGGACAAGTCCGACGACGGCGGTCTTGAGGAGCGCTTTCAGGCCGCCCCACAGTGCCTGGGTGCCGAAGATCCGCTTGAGGCCACTGAGGAGGTTGAAGTGCTCGAACTCGGCGCGGAACTTCTTGAAGTGGATGCCGCCCTGCAACGCGGATCCCGCGAGCACCACCACCATGACCACCACGAACAGGGGCCCCAGCACTTGGGCCAGGGAACCGAACCCGGCGTCGAGCGCCGCGACGGCTTTGCCGGGCTCGGGGTTCGCGATGACTCCGCGGACGGTGAACAGTTGGTCAGCCGCAGCGTTGGAGGCACGCTCGATGGTGGACGGAATCATGGCCGCGGCGGATCCGACGGCGAGCCAGGCGGTGAGGTCCTGCGAGCGGGAAAGCTGCCCTTTGGACCGGACTTCCCGCATCCGTTTGTCCGTGGCTTGCTCGGTTTTCTCTTGTGAATCCGACATCAGCCCACCCCCATCAGTGTGTTCGCCGCTTGCTCGGCGAGCATGGCAACGAGGCGCGGCAGAGCCAGGAACAGGAACCCTGCAAGCCCGAGGGTGATGAGGACCTTGAGCGGGAAGCCCAGGGCGAAAGCATTCAGGGCGGGCGCTACACGGGTGAGGAGCCCCAGCCCGATATCGGCGAGTACCAACACCACCAGGAGCGGCCCGGCGATTTGCACCGCGGAGAGGAACATCCCGGTGGCAGCCGAAATCATCGCGTGCACCGGCTGTGCCAAATCCAGTCCTCCAGCCAGCGGCAAGGCCGTGAAACTCCCGGTCAAGCCGCCGATCACCAGCTGGTAGCCGTCCGAGGCGAAAAGCAGGGCCAGGGCGGCCATCTGCATCAACCGGGTGAATTGGGCCCCGTTGATCATCATCTGGGGATCGAAGCCCTGGGCCATCTGGAAGCCGCTGAAGAGGTCTATCAGGCTGCCGGCCGATTGGATGGCCGCGAAGACGAGCAGAACGAGGAAGCCAAGGACCAACCCGGTCACGAGCTCAAGGACCACGGCCGCGATGAAGCCGGCGGTGTCCTTGGAGGTGTAGCCGGCGGAGAGACGTTGGGAAACGGCGAGTCCCAATCCGATGCCGAGCATCCCTTTGATCCGCAGCGGAATAGTTTGGTGCGAGAAGGGCGGGGCCACCACCAGGAACGCCGTCATCCGGACGGAGGCCAACAAGAGGACCTCAAGCCAGGACTGGTTGAAGGGCAGCTCCACTTCACGCTCCGCCGATCAGCGCGGGTATCCGGGCAAAGAGCTCGTTGGTGAAGGAGACGGCCTCGGTGATCATCCAGTGCCCGCACACCACCAGGGCCACGGCCACGGCGACTGCCTTGGGCACGAAGGAGAGAGTGGCTTCCTGAAGCTGGGTGATGGATTGCAGGAGGGAAATGGCGAGGCCCACCACTAGCGCGGTCACCAAGGCGGGCGCGGCCAGCTTGGCCGCAAGAATCAGGGCCTGGAGGCAAATGTCCAGGACTGCGTTGGTATCCATCAGCCGCTCGAATAGCTCTGGATCAGGGCGGTGATCACCAATCCCCAGCCGTCCACCAGGATGAACAGCAGGATTTTGAAGGGCAACGAGATCATCACCGGCGGAAGCATCATCATGCCCATGGACATCAGCGCGGCCGAGACCACCAGGTCGATCACCAGGAACGGGATGAAAATGACGAAACCGATGATGAACGCTGCCCTGAGCTCGGAGATCATGAACGCGGGGATAAGGGTTTGTAGCGGGACCGATTGCGGGTTGGCCGGGTTATCCAGTTTGGCCGCCCGGGTCATGAGGGCAATGTCTTCTTGGCGGGTGTGGGCCACCATGAAGTGCTGGAGCGGCGCGGATCCTGCCGAAACGGCTCCGTTGAAGTCCAGTGTCCCGTTCAGGTAGGGCTGGATGCCGACGTTGTTGATCTCCGAGATCACGGGCCACATCACGAACAGGGATAGGAAGAGCGCCAGTCCGGCCAGCACCTGGTTGGGCGGGATGGACGGGAGGGACAAGGCGTTGCGGGTCATCGCGAGCACCACGAAGATCTTGGTGAACGAGGTCATCATGAGCAGCAGGGCAGGCGCGACCGAGAGTAGCGTGATCCCGATCAGGGTCACCACCGCCGTGGATGGCTTTCCATCGAGGCCATTGATATTGATGCTGACGTTGCCGCTCGACGGCTGCGCCGGCGCGGTGGGAACTGCGGGCGCGGTGGGTGGCGTCGGGCTGACCGGTGCCGCATGTCCAATTGACGCGCCCAGCCACAGGAAGAGGGCTGTCAGCAACAGGACACAGAGCACCGCGGGAAGTG
>NZ_DF952469.1:846338-858840 GCF_001263615.2 Arthrobacter sp. Hiyo1
TGCGCTGCCTTGAAATGCAGCGGCTTGAAATGCACTGCCTTCAAATGCACCGGCTTGGGGCTCGTTGTCCGCTCGTGCCGCGCCACCGGCGTCGCGGAAGATGTCGGCGAAACTCTCGGGTGCGGGAGCGGTCTCCGGAACCTCCCCGGGGACGTCGCTGCTATGCAGGACGTTGATGGCGTGCTCGGTGACACCCAAAAGGAAACGCTTGTCGCCGGCGTCGACCACCACTACGGAGGCCTTCTGTCCGACACTCTGCCGGCTGACCACCGTCAGCGTGGTGTTGGCCCGGCGTCGGCCCTTGGCCTTTCCTTTGAGAAGGCGGCGCTGCAGGACCCAAATGAGCCCCAGCACCGCACCCAAGGCCACGAGCACGCGCAGCCCGAGGATGAGCGAATCCATCTAGTAGATTCCCTCGGCGACGTCCAGGATGCGGGTAATGCGCACGGCATAGTCCTGGTCCACGACGACCACTTCACCGTGGGCAATCAGCCGTCCGTTGAGGAGGACGTCCGCGGGTGCGCCGGCCGAGCGGTCCAGTTCGATCACTTTGCCCGGTTCCAGGGCGAGGGCGTCGCGCACGGACATGCGGGTGCGGCCGATTTCCACGGTGAGGGCCATTTCGACGTTGCTGATCAGTCCAAGGCGTGACGAAACGGCACCCACCTGGGCGTTCCGTGCGGCGGCCGCGTCCTGGACGGTCCCGTGTTCGCGGACCCGCACGGCGAACCAGCCGAATGCCTGCCCGCCGTCGGACGCGGGAGATTGACGCAATTCAAAAACAGCGGTTTCGGAGTCGGACAGCAGTCCGGTGGCGTCTTCTTCACGCAACTCCCCCAGCACGCCGGCGTCGAACGCGTCAGCCGCGTGTTCAATCGCGGGGCGCAGTACGTCAACGACGGACACGACTCCGCCGGAGACGACGCCGTTCAACCCGCCGGCAGCGGCAAGGAAGGAACGGTCGGTGAGGATGAGTGCGAAGTCCGCAGTCACGGCGCCCACAAACGTGGCGGTGATCGCAAGGGGTGCATATGGCGCAGCAGCCTGGGGTGGGACAATGCCGGAGACGCGCAGCGTGGCAGGGGTCGGCAGCTGCATCGCCAAACGCTCGGCCGCGGACTCGTGCAGGGTCAGGGTGATGCTCATCGCTGGTTCTCCTCGATTGTGACGATGACGGCGGCTGCACGGGAGCCGTTACGGGCCGGTGCCGCGGTGGCCAGGCGGGTGCCGTTGATGGCGACGTCGAACGGCCGGTTCTCCAGGTGCGGCAGCGGAATGACATCCCCGACGGCGAGGCCCAGGATCTGCGCCGGCGTCACCGGAGTGGGGCTCAACTGGATGGCGACGTCCACCGGCACCTGGGTGACCTGGGCGCGGACAAGCGCCTCGGCGTCGCGGCTGTGGACAGTGGGATTCACGTCGCCAAGACCGGAAAGGAGGATGTCGGCGGGAATCGCGAGGCTGGCTACGGCAAGGCTTTCGCCCACCTTCACGGTGAAGGAGGCCACGATCATGAGCTCTGCCGGAGCCGCGGCTTGGGCGAACTGGGAGTTGTACTGGATAACGTCCATGCGCACAGGGGTGGTCAACAGGGCGCCAAGGGAATAGCTCAGGTCCTCGAGTCCGTCTTCCACCATGCGGCTGATGAGGGACTGCTCGATCTGGGTGAACTTACGATCCGGGACCGCCGTCTCGCTGGCCCCGCCCAGCATGCGGGTGACCCAAGACAATGCCGCCGTGGCAGGAAACTGCATGACCAGCCGCGATTCGCTGCCCTCAATGCGGCACAGCACCATCGCCGTGACCGAAGGGAGGGATGCGGCGTATTCGTCGTAGCTCTGCATGATGAGCTGTTCAAGGGTCGCGGTGGACTTCACGCGGACCTTGGCCGTCAGCTGTGTTCCCCATTGGCGGGCGAACGTCTCGAAGGCGACTTCCAGGACGCGGCTGTGCTGTCGCGGCAAGGTGGTGGGCCTGCGGAAGTCATAGACGTCCACGGTGCGCTGCCGTCCCGCCGATTGATCTTCCTGTTCACTCACGGTTGCCACTATCGGCAAGGAAAGTGCAGGGGTAAGGGACTATGTGTCAGAGCCTTTCCGCGTGATGGCATGTCGGATAGGCTAGGTGTGTTGCCCTGGACCCTGGCAGCGCCAATCGTCGGCGCACGCTCCAGGAGGACATCACACATCATGCCAGGCGACCCCAGCACCCGCACCTTCCACGCCCGGCGTCCCGCGGCCACAGCAGAGTCCGAAGCTTGGCGGGATTACCCGTTGGCGGAGATCGACGAACTCATCGCGGAGCTAAAAATAAAAGTGGCGCGCTTTACGTTCTTCCGGTCGATCCAATTCGGCGATGAGAATTCGGAACCCGGAAACGGGGCTGCCTTCGAATCGATGATGGATGCTCTCGAGGACATTTCGGCGGCAGCACTGGGCATCGAATTAGCGTCCCACCAGGAATTTCTCCGGATTCGCCCGGTTACCAGACCCTAGCTCGGCGGACGGTCTTTGCCGCTTATAGAGTCAGGGTCCGGTTGATGACACGCGCTGCCGTGTCATGCAGATTCTGGTTGTTGGCGCGTGCAAATGAGCGCAAGCGCCCGAACGCCTCTTCCATGTTGACTCCGGCAGTGTAGGCAATGACCCCCTTGGCCTGTTCGATGAGGACCCGGCTGTTCAGGGCGCGCTGAAGCTGTTCGTTGACAACCGCCGATTCGCGGATGGTGCGTTCCTGCAGGATGCCGATCGTCGCAACGTCCGCCAGCGCTTGGCCGATGGCAACGTCCTCAGGCGTCAGGGCGCCGGACCGTTCGCCGAATAGACCCATGGCTCCGATGGTTCTTCCTTGAACGCGCATCGGTACCGCGTGGACAGAACGGAATCCCTGCGAAAGGGCGGCCGCCCGGAATTCGTCCCATTGGCCGGTCAAGGACGCTATGTCCTCTACGACCACCGGCGTTCCTGTCCGGTAGCACTCAACACAAGGACCGGAGCCCGCCTGCAGCTGGAGTATTTCAACCAGCTGGCTTCGCTCGCTGGTGGAGGCCAGGACTTGCAGCTCGCCGTGAGGATCTGCAAGCAGCAACCCGGCGGCGGCGGCATCGAGCAGATCCACGGATGCCTCGACGAGCGCATGGAGCAAGTCCAGCACGTCGTAGTCAGCGACCAACGTGTTCGTGATCTTTACGAAGGCCGCGCTGACGCGCTCGGCGCGGCTTGTCGTCACCATGTCGCCATATTACTGCAGACCGCCGCTGCCGTGCGCGTCATTCCCCGGGGCAAAACTCAGGCGTCCCTGCAGCACTGCCTCGGCTGTTTCGCGCAATGTCAGCGCATGCGCGAACGCGTGTGCACGCATCAACAAAAGTGCATCGGCAGCGGAACTCCCTGATTGTGCCAGGACCATTCCCGTGGCCTGGTGGATCTCCCGCCGGGACATCAACGCCGCTTCCACGGCGGGGTTTGTGTCGGGCGAGTTCACCGACAGAACCCCTCGCAACAAATGCCATGCCGTTTGGCCGGCAAGGACCGATGCTGTCGCATAATCGGCGTAACTCAGGCTCCCCGGTTTCGTATTGTGGAGCTCCACAACCCCGAGCTCCAAAGCGCCCAGGGTCACCGGGAACACAAACAGCGCCGCAGCTTCGGTCTCCAGGACTGCTTTGCTGAAAACCGGCCACGAGTACGGATGCGAATTTCGCACATCGGGGACAAGAACCGGGAGCTTGGTGCGCAAGGCTTCCCACCTTGGACCTTCCCCCAAATCAAACTGCAGCTCATCAAGCTTGGCCGCCAGTTTGTCGCTAGCGCACACGAGGGTCTCCGACGCGGCCCCGCCGAACATGGACACGGCTGCACCGCTGACTGGTAGCTGGGTCAGAAACGGCGTACAGAGCTCAGCGCCAGCATCCATGGTGAGCCTCAGATCCCCGAATCTTCCTTTGCGGCAGAACCCGGTTGAACGCGGAACCGGAACAGCTGCTCTTCACCGCTAAGAATAGACCAAGCTACGCGGCCGGAGCCTGCGAAATCCTCACCATGTTGCCCGAAGGATCGCGGAAGGCGCAGTCACGGGGACCCCACGGCTGGTCGATCGGCTCCTGCATGACCTCCGCGCCGGACGCCCTGACCTTCTCGAAGAGCGTGTCGACGTCGTCGGAGCGGAAGACGATCGGCCCTAGGACACCCTTGGTGAGCAGCTCCTGGAGGGAGTCGCCGTCGGCCTTGGACCGGCCCGCATGCGGTTCGGATAGCACGATTTCAACACCCGGCTGGTCCTTGCTGCCGAGAGTCACCCACCGGAATCCGCCTTGCGCGACGTCGTTGAGCACCTCGAGGCCGAGGGCGTCCCGGTAGAAGGTGAGCGCTTCGTCGGGATCGTTGACAGTGATATGTGAGTACTGCAATGAAATAGTCATGGCAACGACGTTAGTCCGGGGCGTTGACGAGCGCTTCTTGAATCCTGCTCGCTTCTTTCCGGAGGGTCACGGCGTTCCGAAGCCGGCGTCGCCGAGCACCTTCTTGCCTTCGCTTCCCGTCACCAAGGCGATGAACGCGGCAGCCAGGTCCTTGTTCTTGCTGGTGCCAACGGTGCCGATCGGGTAGGTGTTGACGGCCTTGTCCGACTCCGGGAAAGTGATGCCCTTGACCTTGTCCCCTGCGCCCTTGACGTCGGTGACGTAGACGAGTCCGGCGTCGGCCTCCCCTGAGGCGACCTTGCCCAGGACGTCAGTCACGGAAGACTCTTCACTGACGGGCTTCAGGGTTGTGCCGGTGGCCTTTTCGATGGTTTGGGCCGCGGAGCCGCAGGGTACCTGGCTGGCGCAGAGCACCACCTTGACGCCCGGCTTGGCGAGGTCCGCGAAGGAACTGATCGACGCCGGGTTGGACGGCGGGACGGCAATGGTCAGGACGTTGGTGGCGAAGTTCTTGGCCGTTCCGTCGAGCAGCTTGGCGTCGGAAAGCTTGCCCATGTTCTTCGTGTCAGCCGAGGCAAAGACGTCCGCCGGAGCGCCTTGGGTGATCTGGGTGACGAGGTCAGAAGACCCGGCGAAGCTCAGGGCCACTTTTGTACCCGGGTTCGCAGCTTCGAATTCGCTGGCCAGCTTGGTGAACGTTGCCTTCAGCGAGGCAGCCGCGTAGACCGTCACCGTGCCGGAGAGCTTTGGTGTTTCGCTTGCGCTGGCGGATCCGCCGTTTGCGGTGCCTGCGGGAGTGCTTGAACCGCAGCCTGTCATGCCGGCCGCGAGCGCCGGCGACGAGCACCGCGGCGAAAGGTTTGGGGATGATCCTCATATGGTGCTCTTTCCTTGGGGAGTTTCGATGATGACCGTGGTGGCCTTGACCACGGCTGTGGCGACCGAGCCGAGTTCGAGCCCGAGCTCGCGGACCGCTTCGCTGCTCATGAGGGAGACGACACGGAAGGGACCGCACTGCAGTTCCACTTGTGCCATGACCTTGTCGGCCGTGATGCCGGTGACCAGGCCGACGAAACGGTTGCGCGCCGAGCGGCCCACCCGGGTGGGATCCTCGGGCAGCTGGGCCTGGTCCCGCGCGACGTGGGCAAGTTCCAGCCCATCCACGGCCAGCCGGCCTGAATCATCCTTGACCGGAGTCAGGATGCCGTTCTCGGTCCAACGCCGGACGGTGTCGTCGCTGACGCCGAGGAACCGGGCCGCTTCAGATACTCGAATATTTGGCATGGCTTCAGAATAATCCTCAAATGCGGTGGTGACGCTATGAAACTTCCGCAAATCAAATGTGACCCGTATTTCCGGCGGCGCTCTGCCCGGGTTAGTGGACGTCCCGGACGCAGCAGAGGTCCCGCCCCATCGGGGCGAAACCTCTGCTGAAGTCGTGGCCGGCTACGGCCTGAGTCAGTCTGCGCCGACCGCCAGCGCTTCCAGACGCTTGCTGGCTTCGTTTCGGCTGGGCCGCGTACGTATCTTGCGACGCACGCGGGCATGGCAGCCACGGCCAGGTGCTCGCGGGCGCGGTATGTGCTCGGCGGCACGCCGACGAGTTCAGTGAACCGCGAGCTGAAGGAGCCAAGTGACGTACAACCGACCTCCATGCACGCGTCGGTGACGCTCATTCCGCCGCGCAGGAGCGCCATCGCGCGCTCGATCCGGCGGGTCATGAGGTAGTTGTAAGGGGTCTCGCCATAGGCGGCGCGGAACTGCCGCGAAAAGTGCGCCGGTGACATGAACGCATGGCTGGCCATGGTGGGTACGTCGAGAGGCTTGGCGTACTCGCGGTCGATCAGGTCACGGGCCTTGCGCAAGTACGTGAGCCGGGCGATGTCTTCCGGGGTCATGCCACGAGCGTACCTCGGCACGCCCGTCACTTCCATGGTGCCCGACGCCGTCCCGTCACCGCCGCGACAAGCGCACCGGCCGCTATTGGCCGCCGGCCCTCGCCTTGAGCGCCTCGGGGATCAGGGCGCGGACCACTTCGGGCCGGTCCGAGAGGACGACGACGTCGACCCTGCGGTTGAGTTCCATCAGCGCCTCGGTGGAATCATCGTTGACCTGCCTGGCGGATCCGAAGGCAACGGCGCCGATGTGCCCTGGAGAAATTCCTCCATGGTCGACGAGGTACCGGAGGACGTTGACGGAGCGGGCGGAAGAAAGCTCCCACGTAGAGGGGTATGAGGTGACTCCGTTGGCCGCGTGGCCTTCCACCATGATTTCAAGGGCCGCCTTCGCCATGGTCGGGGCGATCATTCCAAGGACCTGGCTCGCGCGGGGCGTCAGTTCCGGTCGGTCGGGTTCGAAGAAGGTCTGCGATCCTACGAGTTTCACGGTGAGTCCGCGTTCGTTGATCTGGAACTGCACATTGGCTCCCAGCCCCGCGGCGTCGAGCTTGGACTTCATGTCGTCGCGCAAAGCGGTGAGCCGGGCCGCTTCCTTGAGTGCGAGGTCCAAGTTGGAGAATCCCTGGGCGTCGGCGCTGGTGTATTCCGGCGGAACGACCGTCCCGCTGGCGGTGTCCACCTTCTGGCTGGCCACCGTGCCGAACCCCGTGGCGAGAGAATTGCGGAGTTTGTCGAATTTGGCCTGGTCCACGGTGGACATTGCGAAGAGCACGATGAACATGCACATGAGCACCGTGACCATGTCCATATAGGAAGCCATCCAGCGTTCGTCGACGTGTTCTTCCGCCGGAGGTGAACCGCGGCGGCGCCGCGACCTCATGCGGCCTTGGACGAAGCGAATTTGCCGGGGCGGGCTTCGTCGTCGTCGCCCTTCTTTGCGGATTTCGCCTTGCCGAGGCGGTCCGGGGGAACCATGGCGCGGAGCCGTTCGGCGAGCAGGAGGGGCTGGGTCCCGTTCTGTACCGCCAGCAGGCCCTCCATCAGGAGGGTCATGCGTTCGATTTCGAGCTCGGACAGTCGCTTGAGCCGCGAACTGAACGGCAGCCAAATGAAGTTCGCGGACAACAAACCCCAAAGCGTGGCCACGAAAGCGGAGGCGATCATTGGTCCCAGATGATCGGGTGAGGAGAGGTTTTCAAGGACGTGGGTCAGCGATACCACGGTGCCGATAATGCCGATGGTCGGCGCGTAGCCGCCCAGGCTCGCGAAGAACTTGGCGGAGACGTGGTCGCTGCGCATCTTGGAATCGATCTCGTCCTCCATGAGGATGCGCAATTCTTCGGCATCGGTGCCGTCGGCGATGTTCTGGAGGGCCCGGGCCACGAACGGATCCTTCTCGTCCGCGGCCGCCTCTTCGAGGGAGAGAAGCCCCTCGCTCCGCGCCTTCTCGGCAAGGCTGATCAGCTGGTCGATACTGTCCTGCGGCTTGTCGGTCTTTCCTTTGAACGCTTTGGGGAGGTCCTTGAACGCCCGCACGGTATCGCGGAACGTGTTCCCGGCAAGACCTACGGCAAGGGTGGCACCGAAAACCAGGACCATGGGCGCGGGAAGCAGGAGGGCCATGAGATTGGCGTCTTCGAGGGTCACCATGGCGACCACCGAGCCGAAGGCCAGGAACAGGCCGATTATTGTTGAGGGATCCATGGCTTACCTTCCGTCCGGGTCCGGTGTGCGCACGAGGCTCAAGGGATAGCCCGTGACGGTGGGGAGGTCCTGTGCCCGCCGAAGAATATAGGCGCGGTAGTTCGCAATTAGTTCCACGACCTCCGCAAGGCTTTCGCGCACAACATAGGTAGCGCCGTCGAGGGTCACCAGATGGGTGTCCGGGCTTTCGTGGATCCGTTCAATGATGTCCGGATTCACGGCAAAGCTGGTGCCGTTCAGGCGGGTGACAACGATCATGGGCCGTTTCTGCTTTAGGTAGGGAGGCGCTTGTAGGAGTGCGGTTCAGTTCCTACTGTCGGCCGGAGGCTCGCTCCCGTTAGGCAGTGTCAGCGCAGCGTCGCTGGGCGCACGCGTACCGGCGCGAGGATTCCGATGATCATGACGGCGGTGATGGAACCTGCCGCCATGATCGCCGCGAGCACCACGATCTGGAAGCGACCTGCCTCAAAGGGAGAAACCCCGCCAAAAATCGCCCCGACGAACGCGCCGGGCAGGGTGACAAGTCCCGTCGTCTTGGTTTGATCGGTTGACGGGATCAGGGCCGAATAGACGCTCCGCCGGGCAAGATCAAGGGTTGCCTGCCTCGGGGTGGCACCGAGCGCGAGCCAACCCTCGACTTCCTCCCAGTGCTCGTAAACGGATTCCTTGAAGCGCCGGCCGGCCAGGACTGCGATGGTCATGCCGTTGCCAATGACGATCCCGCCGATCGCGAGCGCATAGCGGGGAGTGAACGCGATGGCTCCCGTCGCGAAAATGACGGCGAGCGTCATTCCGATGCCAGCGGCCATGGAGCCGCTGACCAAGCCCAAATGATGAAGGCTCCAGCCAATGCGTCGCGTGGCACTCATCGCGGCCACGGCAAACATCACCAGCAGGGCTACTGCGACCCATAGCGGCTGGTGATCACACCGCCCAGAACAAAACTGATCGCGGCGAGTTGCACGGCTCCGCGAAGGATGGCCAGTGCGGGAGCGAAAGGGTGAGGGGCGCGGAACGCCAAGAGCAGTGCCAACGTGGCCGCCATCAGGACGCCGACGCCGAGGAAGGTCGGCAGGAATTCGGCGAGACCGGGCATGGAGCCAGCTTATCGACTGCCGCAAGGCACTCGCTCAACCGACGACACACCACCTCCATGCATTAGGTCATGTAAATCTTGCGTAATACATGTGATTCCCGTCACAATAGGGCATTCTGGATGGAAGTTTAGGTATGGCTAACCTAAAGTTTCAAGCTGTGAGCCCGCACCCACTTCCCCCGGGCTCCCTTGGATTTGCTCGCAGAAAGAAGCCCTCATGAAGATCCGCGCACATGCGCTGGCCGGCATCGCACTCGCCGCCACTGCAGCCCTGAGCCTGGCCGCTTGCGGCAACGGCACCGCCTCCTCCGCAGCCCCCGAGTCCGCTGCTACTTCCACTAAAGTGGGTGGCGAAATCACCGTCTACAACGCCCAGCACGACACCCTGACCAAGGAATGGGTGGACGCGTTCACCAAGCAGACCGGCGTCAAGGTCACCATCCGCCAGGGTTCCGACACCGAGCTCTCCAACCAGATCATCCAGGAAGGCGCGGCATCCCCGGCCGACGTCTTCCTCACGGAGAACTCCCCAGCGATGGCCCAGGTTGAGAACGCCGGCCTCTTCGCGGACATCGACAAGGCCACTGTGGACCAGGTCCCGGCCGCGTACCGTCCGTCCACCAACAAATGGACCGGCATCGCCGCCCGCTCCACCGTCCTGGTGTACGACAAGACCAAGATCAGCGACGACAAGCTGCCCAAGTCCATGCTGGACCTGGCCAAGCCGGAGTGGAAGGGCAAGTGGGCTGCTTCGCCGTCCGGCGCTGACTTCCAGGCAATCGTTGCCGCCCTGCTCGAACAAAAGGGCGAAGCAGCCACCACTGAGTGGCTCAAGGGCATGAAGGACAACTTCAAGGCATACAAGGGCAACAGCACCGCCATGAAAGCCGTCAACGCCGGCGAAATCGACGCCGCCTTGATCTACCACTACTACTACTATGGCGACCAGGCGAAGACCGGCGAGAACTCCAAGAACGTCACCCCGTACTTCTTCAAGAACCAGGACCCCGGCGCCTTCCTGTCCGTCTCCGGCGGCGGCGTGCTGAAATCCTCCAAGAACTCCGCAGCTGCCCAGGCCTTCATCAAGTTCGTCACCGGCAAGCAGGGCCAGGAAGTCCTCAAGAACGGGACCTCCTACGAATACGCGATCGCTTCCAACGTCGACTCGAACGCTAAACTCGTTCCCATCAAGGATCTGCAAGCTCCCACGGTGGATCCGGCCAAATTGAACTCCGCAAAGGTCACCGACCTGATGACCAAGGCAGGACTGCTGTAATTCTGTGACCACTGATCTATCGGCTCGCCTCTCCCCGGAAGTTCCCGAGGCTTCGGCGAGCGCGACGACGGCGGGCAGGGGCAAGCGCCCCCGCCCGCCTTTCGGCGTTTCTGCAATATCCCTCCTGGCCGTGCTGATCGCACTGTTTTCGCTCATCCCGCTGGGGTACGTCGCTTACATGACGGCCGCGACCGGGTGGGACACCGCCGTCGCACTCATCTTCCGGCCGCGCGTTGGCGAGCTGCTCCTGAACACCGTCATGCTGGTGGTCTTCACGGTGCCGATCTGCCTGGTTTTGGGAGTCGGTGGCGCGTGGCTCGTGGAGCGGACCAGGCTGCGAGGGCACCGGTGGTGGGCCGTGGCCCTGGCGGCCCCGCTGGCCATCCCGGCGTTCGTCAACAGCTATGCGTGGGTGACCGCCGTTCCCTCGCTGGAGGGCATCTGGTCCGGCGTACTCATCGCCACACTGTCGTATTTCCCGCTTGTCTACATTCCCGCGGCTGCGACCCTGGGGCGTCTCGACCCCGCGATTGAGCAGTCCGCGGCCTCCCTTGGCTTGGGACCGTGGGCCATCTTCTTCCGGGTTGTCCTGCCTCAACTCCGGATTGCGATGACCGGTGGCGCACTCCTGGTGTCGCTGCACCTGCTGGCCGAATACGGCGCGTTCGCGATGATCCGCTTCGACACGTTCACCACCGCGATCATGACCCAGTTCCAATCCACGTTCAACGGCACTGCCGGGAACATGTTGGCAAGCGTCCTGGTGTTCTTCTGCCTCATCCTGCTCCTGGCCGAAGTCAGGAGCCGCGGTAACGCACGCTATGCCCGTATCGGTTCCGGCGCGCAGGCCAAGCCGACCAGGCTTCCCTTGCACCACTACCAGCTTCCCTCCCAGCTCGCCCTGCTTGCGCTCACCGTTTTGGCCTTCGGATTGCCGATCTTTTTTGTCCTGCGCTGGGTAGTGGCCGGTGGCGCCCGCGTCTGGTCGGCCGACGAATTCCTTCCGGCTCTCCTCCAGACCCTCGCTTATGGCACGGTAGGCGCAGCGGCGACTATCGTCGTCGGCTTCCCCATGGCCTATCTGGCCGTGCGGCACCCCAGCTGGTTCAGCAAGATGCTTGAGCTCTCGAATTACGTCACCAGTTCCCTGCCCGGCATCGTGGTGGGCCTTGCCTTCGTCACCGTGAGCATCCGAATGGTCCCGGGCGTGTACCAGACCTCCGGGGTCCTGATTGCAGCTATGTACTGCTGTTCCTGCCGCGGGCCCTGGTAAACATCCGCTCCGGGCTGTCCCAGGCTCCCAAGGAGCTCGACGAAGCCGCACAATCGCTCGGCAAGGCCCCCCTGGTGTCCTTCCTGAAAGTGACGCTGCGCCTCACAGCTCCGGCCGCCGCCGGCGGGGCCGCGCTGGTGTTCCTCGCCATCGTCAACGAGCTGACCGCCACGCTGCTGCTGTCCCCCAATGGCACGCACACCCTGGCCACCGAGTTTTGGAGCAAGAGCAGCGAGATCGACTATTCAGGCGCGGCGCCGTATGCCCTGCTCATGATCCTGTTGTCTGCCCCCATGACGTACTTGCTTTTCCAACAGTCCAAGAAAGTAGCCGGACAGTGACCGAACAATCCCCCTCAAGGCTTCCGTCACCCCGCGTGGCGGCTTCGGTGGCCCCCACCACCAACACGCATCTGGACATCGCCGAGGTCACCAAGAACTTCGGCTCCCAGGCTGTGCTGAAGGGCGTGAACCTCTCCGTGGCCAAGGGTGGGACCACCGCTATCGTCGGTCCATCCGGATCCGGCAAGACCACCCTGCTGCGCTTGATCGCCGGCTTTGAACACCCGGACACCGGCTCCATCAGCCTCAACGGAAACAAGGTGGCCGGGGACGGGATCTGGGTACCGGCCCACAAGCGGCATGTTGGCTATGTGGCCCAGGACGGCGCGCTCTTCCCGCACCTTACGGTGGGGCAGAACATCGCGTTCGGACTGGACAAATCAGCGCTCGACGGCGGCCGCCGCGCCGTGAAAGCCCGTGTCCAGGAACTGCTCGACATGGTTTCCCTCGATGCGGACATGGCAAAGAGGCGCCCCCACCAGCTTTCGGGAGGC
>NZ_DF952469.1:860567-863086 GCF_001263615.2 Arthrobacter sp. Hiyo1
GTCCGGGCCGGGACGCGCGCCGGCCAGGCCAGTGGTGAACCACCTCGAGCGGATCAACAAGATCATCGCCGATGCCCAGGATGTGGCTGACATGCGCCGGCGACTCGGCGCAGCAGCGCTCGACATGGATGCGGCGTCGGATGGCGCCTGGTCAACGCAATGGCGCACCACTGTCGCCACCCGGCTACCCAGCCAGCACTGGCCTGAACGGACAGTGCTCATCACGGCGGTCGATGCCCGTAACGGTGAACCGGTCGCGTTCGACCGCCATAGCGGCGTCGACTTGGTGGATGCAATCGCCGCCAGCTGTTCCAGCGGCTTGCCTTACAGGATCGGAGACAAGCGGTACCTCGACGGCGGCTATCGATCCAACGCCGAGAATGCCGATCTGGCAGCCGGATACGGACGGGTCCTGGTGCTCTCACCCTTCGGTGGCAGATCATTGCAACCGCTGGAGTGGGGCACGCATCTCGCGACGCAGGTCGACGAACTCCGCGCAGGCGGCAGCAGAGTCGAGACGATCTTCCCGGACAGCAACTCGGAGCACATGTTCGGCGCCAATGCCATGGATCTGTCGCTGCGTCCGCCCGCGGCCCAGGCGGGTTACGAGCAAGGCAGAGCCCTTGCCGGGCAAATCACCGAGTTCTGGAGCTGAGCCGCCCGGGAGTTGCTGACCCGGGCGGCGTGACCACAACGGTCCATGCCTAGGAGGCCGACCGAGGCGGTCAACCGCCGCCTCGGTCATCTTCGCGGCTCAGCCCCGGCTACCTCATCGATCATAAGAGTCGCATTAATGTCAAGAGTTTTTGCTCCTATTGAGTGACGTATACCTGAAATTGAGTGGTCGAAATTCATAAATTGAGTAGCGACGGACGGTGGATTGAGTATTGAGACATGCGAGAGGAATGCAATCCGTGATTCCCATTTTGGAATTTGAAAATAATTCCCTCGACCTGTTTCATAAAACTCTTGCCCTCATTTGCCTCATATGCATAATTTGATCGTGAAGCGCCTGTCTCTCTCTGAAAGGTGATCCATGTCAAACAGATCTAAGCTAGGTTCAATCGGAAGTCTTCTACTTGTCGCGCTTGTCGCCAGTGGGGTCGTGGTGTCGAGCGCGGGGGTTGCACAGGCATCGCCAGTTTCTTTAGGTGAAGGGGTTCATTCGCCAAGCAAAGTCAGTACTGTTGCGGTCCCCGGAACGAACATCGTTGTTTCTGGCGCCGGCGCTTGGTCCGCAAGCATCACTCTTCCGGGCACGGCTTCATCCGAAGCTCTCGCAAAACCGGGCAAGATCCCGGACGGCCTTTTCGCCGGGCAAGGTGAGCCGGTTCTGAGCACCAAACTCAACAGTGCCGTGATTAGTAGTTATGCCACAGGCAAGGGAACTCAGACACTGATCAACATTGCTTCAAACACTGCGGATCGAGAATATCGGTTTCCCTTGTCGCTCCCCGCAGGATCAAAAGCAGCCATAGACACTGATGGTTCCGTTGTTGTTCGCACCGCTGAGGGTGCGATTGCTGGGGGTTACAGGGCTCCATGGGCTTACGATGCGCTCGGCAGGGCTGTTCCGACGCGGTTCTCCCTCGACGGAGAGGGTCTCGTGCAGTCGATCGATTTTGATCAGAACACAGCCTTTCCGGTAACCGCTGATCCGAGCGACTTTTGGGGCTGGGCCAAGTGTATAGCGACCGTTACGGCAGAGGTTGCTGCTAACGCTCTGGTCGCCGGTAAAGTCGCTAAACTAGTTGCAAGGTTTGGAAGTATTCAGAGGACCTTCGAAATTCTCTTCCGCGCCTGGAACGCGGCATCCGGGTTGGAGAAGAAGTGGCAAGCTGTCGTTGCCGCCGGCGGTGGTCTTGCTGGAGAGGTTCTAGGCATCGCCTCGATCAAGGAAGCGTGTTTTGACTCCTAAAGGTGCTCGCGACATTCCTATTTCCCTGCTTCTATTTGCATTGGTAGCGGTTCTGCTATTCATAACGGCCGCCGGATATATGCAGCTCTGGTGGTCAATACTTGCTGGCATCGCGCTTGTTGGAACCGGCATCGGAGCTTTCGCTGATTTCCAGCGTCGCAAGAACTAGCTTTCAAGGTTTCAGATTAGAACTCCCGAGGTTACCGACTCCGGGACAGGCATAGCCTTATGGCATGACCGCAAGCTACAGATACGACGTGGAGATCCTGCATCTTCTTGTGTCATCGGGCCATGCCTACTTCGGCCGGGCACGCGATGGTGCCGCCGAGGTGCCCACCACGGATGCCGAGCAGGTCGACGTCGTAAGCGGCAAGGGCATCGTCGGTGACCGGTTTTTCGGCAAGGCCGCGCACATGGATGCCGCAGTGACGCTGATAGCCATCGAGTCGCTCGAGGCGATGGCCACCGAGCTGGGGGTCGCGCCTTTTGACCCGCTCCTCACGCGCCGCAATGTGGTCCTCAGGGGAGCCCACCTGGCTCCCCTGCTGGGCGAAGAATTTGCCTTGGAATCGCGGGGCGGCGTTGTCCGGTTCCGCGGCGG
>NZ_DF952469.1:863111-864058 GCF_001263615.2 Arthrobacter sp. Hiyo1
ACCACTCCTGGTGACGCACGATCAAGCCGAGGCCCTGTCCTTCGCGGATCAGGTGGCGATCATGCGCGGCGGGAAACTGGCGCAGATCGGCAACCCGTTCGTTGTGTACACCCGTCCCGCGGACCGGGCAACGGCCGAATTCCTCGGCGACGCAGTCATCCTGGACGCGTGGATGGAAGGCTCCCTGGCCACGTGTTCGCTGGGCGGCATACCCGTACGCCGTCCCCCGGCACAGGGCCTCGTGCAGTTGATGCTCCGCCCCGAACAGATCCGGATTGCTCCCGACGGTCCCATCCGCGGAGTCGTGGTCGACACTGACTACTTCGGCCCCGAGACAACCGTGCGGATCAAGCTCGCCCCGCGCGTTGCCGCCGCCGGCGCATCCTTGGCCTACCCGGGAGGTGGCGAAATCATCACCATCCGGCACTGGAACGCTTCCATCACCAAGCCCGGCACGGAACTGTGCCTCCGCGTGGTGGGCGAAGGCGTGGCGTTCCCTGTGGAGGATTAGGGGCGACGGCCGGCGCAGTGCCGGACCGTTGCGCTCCGCATTGCGGGCGTGCTAGCGTTGCGGCGATCGTGATCTATCAGCAGCAGGAGGTGAGTCCCATGAACGCAGTATCCGCAATGGGTGCTCCCCTGCAGTCCACGATCGCGCGACTGAACTAGTCGCCACCGGGAGCGCCAAACAGGCAATTCGCGAAAGGCGACTCCCATGAACACAACACCTTCTTTTCCTTTGCACTCCCGCGATCGGGCGCTGGTCCTCGGTGGCGGCGGATCGACAGGCAATGCCTGGCTGATCGGCGTCATCGCCGGCCTCTTCGATGCCGGGCTGGATGTGACCGACGCCGATCTGACCATCGGCACCTCGGCCGGATCAACGGCCGCGGCCCAGATTGCCGGCGCGACACCAACTCAACTGTTCGCCAACATCCTTGACGCCG
>NZ_DF952469.1:866729-868655 GCF_001263615.2 Arthrobacter sp. Hiyo1
CATGCGCGGGCGCGGGGGCGTGCGCTGCCAACCGCTTTCGGATGGCATCCTGCATCGTGGCACAGCTGTGCTAATTAGTCCCGTACCGCTTGTTCCTGACAAGGCCGGCGAGGCCACGTTCCTCCGGGCTTCGCGGCTTCCGTAGGTCCATTCTTATGACTGCCGTGGTTCCGTTTCGGATGCAGCGATCGAGGCGTTGGCTTGGTCGGCCAAAGAGCCCTGCCGACGACTCGCCAGGAGGAACGGCACCGCGATCAGTTCGATAACGCCGCTGATCGCGAGCGAGGCGGAGTAGCCGTAAACATCGGCGGCCCGGCCGAGCAGCGGCTGCACCACCACTCCACCGCTTGATCCCATCAGCGAGTCGAAGCTCAGCACTGTTGCCCGCTGCTTCGACGGGATCATGTCGTTCACGTAGGCCTGCCGTACCGGTGTGGCCGCCGAGTCGACCATGGCCCAGAACGTCAACAGCGCCAAGGCCACCCAGAAGACATTCGTGAACCCGAGCACCACCAGAATCGATGCGCTCACCACTCCACTCAGAATCAACACCGTAGTGCGTTTGCGAACGAGGCGCCGGATACGCGGTGCAAGCCATCCGCCCACCACCTGCGCCCCCGCCACGATTGCCGCTGCCAGCCCGGCCACCGAGTACGCGCGCGGGTCACCGAAGAGCTGAAGCAGGTACGGCTGCAGGGCATAGAACACATAGATCCCGACGCCGGCACTGAACGGCGCTGCCAACATCACGTACCGCACGGGTGGATTTTTCAAACCGTTCTCGATCGAGGCGTCGAGGACAGCACGGGTCGCCTTGAGTGGATGGGCAGAGCGCTCGGGGGTGAAGCCGACGTCGTGCATCAGCAAGAAGGCCACCACGAACATGGCGAGGAGCACGCCCACGCGAATCAGGAACGGGACTCCCAGGTTGGTGGCCTGCGCGATCACCCCGCCAGCCACTGAGCCCGCAAGCATGGCGGCACCCGACACCATCTGTCCCCGCCCGAGCACCGTCTCCAAGCCACCCTCATATCCAGTGAAGCGCAACGCGTCGACGAGCCAGGCCTCCACTGCACCCGAGAAGAAGGTGAAGCCCAAGCCGAGCAACACCGACACCACGGCCCACCACAAGAACGGGGCCGAAAGCTGCCAGAGCAGAAAGTAAAGGTAGGTGGATCCGGCCAGTGTCACCGTGCCAAGAAGGAACGAAACGCGGCGTCCCCAACCATCGGCCACCACTCCAGTGGGCACTTCGAAGACGACCATCCCGGCAGTGAAGAAGGCGTTTGCCGCAAAGGCCTCAAGATTGCTGAGTCCGGCATCCAGTAGGAAGAGGGTATTGATCCCCCAAATGAACGAGGCCGCAAGGGTATTGCCGAGGGTCAAGGTGAGGTAGACACTTTGGATCTTTCGGGCGGCGGGGTTCATTGGAACGACGGCCCCGCCTTGGCGAGGGGGAACCACGAGGCCATTCTCGTCCGCTTCGGATGCGCACGCCAGAGGCGGACGGGACGGGCTTGAGGGGAGCCCACCGCAAAGCACACCTCACGCCGGCGAAGCCGATCACAACGTCGCCCATCGGGTGATTATCGACGGCTGCGAGGTTGAGCCGGTAGCGGCGGAAGGAGACCCGGGAACCGGAATCCTTCCCGAGCAAATATGGAAAATTTCTGCTGATTTCCGGGATTTTTCGGTGGGCAGGTGTTCTTCGACCTAAGAATGTCAGTGGTCCCTGGGATGCTTTGGTTATGGCCGGAATTCGGGAAACCCAGCTGATGGGGACGGGCGCGCCAGTCGGCGGCGCAGGTCCGGATGCTGCTGTCTCGTGGGCCGAAATAAGAGACCTGCTCGGTGCGGTGGCCTCGCTCCGGCCAGGCGCCGACGGCGCTGAACTGATTGACCAGCTGCGGGCACTGGAGGATTTCA
>NZ_DF952469.1:870005-874773 GCF_001263615.2 Arthrobacter sp. Hiyo1
CACTTCGACCACATCATCCCCTGGCACGACGGCGGACCCACCAGCCTGGCCAACGGCGCGGGCCTGTGCGAAGCATGCAATTTCGCCAAAGAACTCCCCGGCTGGACAGCACAAACCGGGTCGGCAAAACCCGGCATCGGGACACAGCATGTCCTCGAAATCCGCACCCCCACCGGTCATAGCTACCGATCAACAGCACCGCCGCTGCCAGGAACCGGGCTATCCATGACCACGGCGCCAGATTCCAGAAGCCACCGACGCAAGCTCCGACACCATGCAAAGGCGCTTAAATACGCCCAACCCACCAAACTGCGGGCCGCCTAAGTAAGCTATGCCGAGCCGGACGACGTGTCTTTCGGGCCGGTGTCTTTCGGGCCGGTGTCTTTCGGAACCGCGTCTTTCGGCGCCGCATCTTTGGGGCCCGCATCTTTCGCAGCAAGCGGCAGGGTGATCCTCATGACCGTTCCCCGCGGCCCGCTGCGCTCAACCTCCACAGTGCCGCGGGCCCCGGTGATGATTTCACGGACCAGCGCCAAGCCGATTCCGAAGCTGCGCTGGCCTGGTGCGCCCTCCGGACTGTGTGTCCTCACGAAGCGGTCAAAGATCCGGGTCTGGTCCACGCCTTTGATCCCAGCCCCGGAATCCGAAACCGTGACCACTGCGCGGTTGCCGAGCACCGCCGTCGTGATCCCCACCTGGCCGCCAGCTGGGGTGTGTGCCAGCGCGTTGTCGGCCAGCGCGAGGAGGGCACGTCGGAAGCCATTGCTGTCAATGAGCGCGAAGGGGCGGTCCTTTTCCGTCAGGGTGACGCGGACGTTCTTCTCTCCCGCGAGCTGTTGCAAGCTCTCGACAACGGCACCCGCCACCTTGGCGAGATCGCTCGGCTCTGCGGCTGCGTCCGGAGGCGAGCCGGTGGCTGCGACAAGCAATTCGTTGACGATGCCGGTGAGGGTAGCTGTGTCATTTCGGATGCGGGCGAGCGCTTCCCCCGTTTTTGAGTCCGCGGCGGCATCGCGCTGGGCGAGCTGGACCCGTGCATCGAGGATGGCGAGGGGCGTGCGCAATTCGTGGCTGGCGTCCTGAACGAAACGTCGCTGCAGGGCAAGCGCTTCGCCAAGAGGCCTGATGGCGCTCCGCGCGCTGAGCCAGCCGATGGCACCGGCGAGGAGGATCCCCGCAATGCCGGCAACGATCATGGCCTTCAGGAGGTCCTTTGTGTCCAGATATGCGTAGACGGAGTCGGTTTCGCCTGGTCCCGGCAGCGTTGGATGCTGCGCCTGGTTGAAGAGGTAGATCGCGGCGGACGCAAGCAGGCAAAGAACCAAAACCGCGCATGCCGCGCTGATCCGCACTGCGATCTTCAGGGAGGCTTTGCGGAGCGTCTCCTGGTCCGGGTTCTCAGTCATGGGTGTCGTTCTCAGTCATGGGGGTCGCCGATCTGGTATCCGAGGCCGTGGACTGTCCGGATCACCGTTTTGGAAATCTTGCGGCGCAAATGGTGGACGTAGGTGTCAATCACGCCCGGCTGGTCCGTGGGGTGGAATAAGGCGTTGATGAGGTCTTCACGGGTAAACACACGCTCGGGTTCGCCGGCCAGGATTTCGAGGAGCCCGGCCTCCTTCGCCGTCAGGGTGACGACGGAACCGTACACGGAGCGCACGGAGCGGGCACCGGCGTCGAACTCCCAATCCCCGATTCCCAGGGTCTGGGGCGGCAGCGCGTACGTTCGGGTGAGGGCTCGCAAGCGGGCGGCCAATTCCATGGCGTCGAACGGCTTGCTCATGTAATCGTTCGCCCCGGCGTCGAGGCCCCGGATCTTCTCATCGGTGGCACCGAGCGCCGTCAGGATGAGGATCGGGGTGGCAATCCCCTTGGCACGAAGGGCCTTGATGAGTGCGATGCCGTCCATGACCGGCAGCCCCCGGTCAATGACCATCGCATCCCAACTCTGGGTCAAGGCGAGGTGGAGCCCGTCGCGCCCATTGACAGCCAAGCGGACAGAGAAGTCCGGCTCCAGGAGTTCGCTGATGAGCGGCCCCAGGGCGGAGTCGTCTTCGACCAAGAGGAGGGCCGGCCGCTCAGCTGTTGTCATGCTGCCTATTCTTCCCCGGCGTGCCCGTTCGCGGCGCCTACCTTGACGTTGCGCCGCTTTTTGAGCAACTCGACTCCCCACGGCAGGACGGAGACCAAAACCATGATTACGGCAATGGCGTCAATGTTGTTTGCGATGAACTCGTAGTGTCCCAGCCACGAGCAGGAGTGTCACGGAGGTCGCCCAAATGACGGCCCCGGCGATGTTCCACAGGGTAAAGGATTTGTAGTTGTAGCGCGCGATGCCTGCGCTGAGCGGCGCAAACGTCCGCACAATGGGGACAAAGCGGGCCAAGACGATTGCGGGGCCGCCGCGGCGCTTGAAGAATTCTTCGGCCGCGTCCAAGTGGGCGGTTTTCAAGACCCGGGCGTCGTCCTTGAACCATCGCCGTCCGAACTTGCGCCCAAGCATGTAGCCGATCTGGTCTCCTGCGATGGCGGCGGCTGATACGACGGCGATCAACACAGGCAGTTCAAGCTGCAGTTGCTGGTGAAGCAGGCCCGTGGTGAACAGCAAGGAGTCACCGGGCAGGAAAGGGAACAGGAGACCGGATTCGATGAAGACGATCAGCGCCACTACTCCCAGCGCCGCAGGGCCCAAGCCCTGGAGGAGGGTGGTGGGATCAAGGAATGCGGGCATGGCGGAAAGTACGTGCATGGGGTCCTCCTCAGGATCCGTGTGCTTGGGTTGGGGCTGCTTCCGAGGCGGCTGCTTCCGAGGCGCCTGCTTCTGATGCAACGCCAAACGGTAGCCGCGCGAAAACCCGAGGGGCGTACCGGTTCCAGAGCCCGGCCAATACGATCACTGCGGCGCTGGTGGCGAGGAATGACGCCACAACGTCGCTGGGGTAATGGACTCCGATGTAGATACGCGACCACGCCACCACCACGGCCATGACAGCACCGGCCCACGCAGTGATGACGCCCCACCGGCTTCCCCGGACCAGGAAGTACAGAGCGAAGGCGAGCGCTACGGCGAAGGCGGTGTGGCCGCTGGGAAAACTGTTGGAACCCGTTTCCGGAGCCAGGGGGTCGAAAAGAAGCGCGGGGTTGGGCCGGTGGCGGGCAACGATAAGTTTGAATACCTCGCTGGCAACCCAGCCCGAACATGCAAAGAGCACAAACATGACAGCCCGCACGAAGGACTTGCGGACCAGGCAAAGGTACAAGCCGATCACGAGGACAATGCAGACTCCCGCTACGGGGGCGAAGAGGACGTTCAAAGCCATGGCCGCGGTGGTCAGTGCGCCCAGGTGATGGCGGCTGAGTTCCTGGTCAATACCGAATTCCCCAGTGGTCAGACCCGCTACCGCCTGCACGCTGAAGCCAATGGCAAGCACTGCCGCGGCGAGGACAATGCCCCACAGGAGCCAGAACCTCGTCTGGGGAAGCAACGGCACACTGTGACGGACGACGGCGGAAGCGCGGCCTTCCGTGGAAGTGTTCTGCTTGGGGTGTGATCGCATGGTGTCTCCGGTTCGGGGTGACGGCCGTTGTGCGGCCTGTTTCCACTCTCCCGTGGGGCACTTAAGAAGCTCTTAAGAACTCCTGGACACGGCCCTTTCCCCTTGACCCGCACGTGGATGGGCCCCAGAGTTTAGGAACCTACTGTCCGCCACATCGAAGGGTCTGGGATGTCCGAATTTGCGATCTCGAAAGACGGTACCCGCATCGGGTATGACCAATACGGCGAAGGACCTGCCGTCATCCTGGTTGGCGGCGCGATGCAATTCAGGGGCTTCGACTCCAACACCATGGAAATGGCCAAGCTCCTGGCCGCCAAGGGGTTCACGGTGCTGAATTACGACCGGCGCGGCCGAGGGGAAAGCGCTGAGGCTCCGTCATTCAGCCTGAAGGACAACATCGACGATCTCGCCACGCTCATCGACATCGTGGGCGGCCAGGCCGCGCTCTTCGGGAGCTCGTCCGGTGGCTCGATTTCCCTGGCAGCGGCGGCAGCAGGCTTGCCCGTCACGAAGCTCGCGCTCTGGGAGACTCCGCTGAGCGAAGAACTCGGCGCCGGCGGGGCTGAATTCTTCGCCGGGCTCCAGGAACGGGTCGCCTCCGGCGACAAGGCTGGCACCATCGAGTACTACATGAAGGACATGCCGCCGGAGTGGCTGGCCGGAGCCAAGAACAGTCCAGGATGGCCCATCATGATCGAATTGGGCCCCAGCCTTTTGGCCGACGCCGAATCCCTCGCGTGGTCCCAGTCCGCGCCTCGGGCAGAGCTCTGGTCCGGCATCACCCAGCCCACCCTCGCGATAGTCGGCGAGCAGACCGTCCCGATCATGCCGAAAGCGGCCGACTCCATCGTGGCCAACATCCCGAGCGCCCGCAAAGCTACCATTCCAGGCGCCAACCACGGCTGGGAACCTAGCGTCATGGCCGACGCCTTGGCCGAGTTCCTCGCCGAGTAATACGGCACTCGCTTTCACCATGAACCTGGCCGGGATCGCCGTCGAGCTCTACACACTGGTTCCCTCGGCCTTCACGGCGGCCCGCACTGCGCGGGCCAAGGAAGCCAAGTCGGATGGGGATGCCGAACTGGCGAAACAAATCGCCCAGTTGCCCAAGCCTTCGACGGCGGCGTGGGCCGTCAACATGCTTGTCCGGCACGGCACCAAGGAATTCGCCGGCGTCCTGGAGCTTGGGGCCTCGCTCGGGCGAGCCCAGG
>NZ_DF952469.1:875241-876347 GCF_001263615.2 Arthrobacter sp. Hiyo1
GCCCGGCTAGCCGAGCGGGAGCGCCGGGCCGCGGAAACGGCACGGGCCCGGTTGGAGGGACTTTCTTAGCGGGCGCAACGTCCGGTATACCGGACATTCCGAGGCGTATTCTAGGACAATGTACAGTCAATCGGTGCGGCCCAAGGCGCCGGCCGCGGCTCAGGTGCTGGCGGTTCTCAGATACGTTGCCGGACAGGCCGGCCCGGTCAGCGCGTCCATCATTGCGCGCGATGTTGGACTGCCTCGGTCCACCACGTATCAGCTCATTGCCTCCCTGATCGATGACGGCTTCCTGGTCCATCTTCCCGAGGAGCGCAAGTATGCCTTGGGAGTGACCGCCCATGAGTTGGGGACCGGGTATTCGCGGCAAGCTCCGATCCAGCGGATCGCCCGGTTCCCCCTGTCCCGGCTCGTCGCCCGGACCCGCCGGACTGCCCATCTTGCCGTGATGCACGGGCGCGACGTCGTTTACGTGATCGAGGAGCGGGCGCCGCGGCAAAGCCCCCTTGTCACCGACACCGGAGTCCGGCTTCCTGCCCACCTGACGGCCAGCGGCAGGGCGATGATGGCCCAGATGGACCCCGCCCAGGTGGCTGCGCTTTTCCCTGGGCCAGAGGCTTTCGCGGAGCGCCACAGCAAAGGCCCGCAATCCTTGCCCGCGCTGCAGGATCTCTTGGCGCGGGCACGGTCGCTCGGATATGCGTGGGAGCAGGACGAGGTCACGGAGGGGTTTTCTTCTGTGGCGGTCGCCGTCCTCGACCGGCAGCGCTATCCCGTGGCCAGCGTGACGTTAACGGTGTCGAACCGGGCGTTTCCCGGCGGAGGCACCCGTCACCGGGCCAAGGACGCCGAGACCCCGGAGGAAAGGGCGGTCCGCATCGAGGACGTCGCCCGGGAGTGGATTCCGGAAGTGACCAGGTGCGCGAGGGAAATTTCCCGCAGGCTGGGCACCCAAGCCTGACCCCGACGTCGTTCCCTCTGGTCGACTGGGACGCTCGCTCACATATAGGGCCAAATGCCAGGACGCTCGCTCACCAAAAGTGAGCGAGCGTCCGCCGAAAACACCCCAAAAGTGAGCGAGCGTCGGAGGGGGACGGGCAAAAGGC
>NZ_DF952469.1:876372-878613 GCF_001263615.2 Arthrobacter sp. Hiyo1
CGCAACAGCAGTGCCGCCGTCGTGCCCCGAGACAACCGTTCCCGGCACGGTCGACTGGGACGCTCGCTCACCTATAGGGCCAAATGCCAGGACGCTCGCTCACCAAAAGTGAGCGAGCGTCCGCCGAAAACACCCCAAAAGTGAGCAAGCGTCCGAGGGGGCACAACCCAAAGGCTAGACTGCCGCGGTGTTCGACGCTGAGCCGGGTAGCGGCGCTATTGCCCCCGAGTCCGATTCCGCTGGGTCGGGTTCCGTCGGGTAGACCATCTCGGCCGGTGCGTTGGAGTTCCTCTTCGCCAGCGGGTAGAACACGATTGCCGTGACCACGAGGCCTACAAGCCAGGAGATGTCCGCCCCGCCCAGAAGCTCGGTCATCGGGCCGGTGTAGAGGGTCTGCGCCAAGAACGGGATCTGGACGACGATGCCGATCGCGTAGCTGAGCAGCGCGGTCTTGTTCCAACGGCCGTAGCGACCGTTCAGGTCGTAGAGGGCCGGAATGTCCACCTTCTCCTTGGAAACCAGGTAGTAATCCACCAGGTTTATGGAGCTCCAGGGGATGAACACCATCAGCAGGAGAAGGACGAAATTCTTGAAGTTGGCGATGAACTCGGGGGAAGCAAGCACTGCGATGAGCACCGAGAGTCCGATAAAGCCGATCACGTAGGCGAACCGGGTCCATGACGCCACCGCGGACTTGCGGGTGAACGCCGTGACCGAGGTAAGCATGGTCATGTAGCCGCCATACGCGTTCAGCGTGTTGACGGTCAGTTTTCCGGTCACGATCACCAGGTAGATGACTACCGCGATCAGTCCGCCTCCACTCAGGTTCCCGAGGAAAGCGACTTGGCCGTCCAGGAACCGTGCACCCTTGGGCAATGCGAGGGCGGCGAAGAGAGCGCCCAGGGTCATGGACCACTGGGAACCAATCACCGTGCCGAAATAGGCCGACATGAAGGTCTTGCGTGCTGGGGTTTTGGAAGGCAGGTACCGGGAGTAGTCGGCGACGTACGGGCCGTAGGTCAGCTGCCATCCGGCGCCCAGCGAAATGGCGAGCAGGAAGGTGGGGAACTCGAAACTGCCGGCTCCCAAGAGTGCGCCGACGTCCTGGCTGGTCAACAACCTGATGCCCAGGTAGGTGAAGCCGAGGATACCGACGACGGTGGCAATGCGGCCCAACATGTGGATGTACTTGTAGCCCAGGGTCGCCACGACGATGGTCAGCGCCCCGAAGACGATCATGCCCACGGCCGGGGTGCCCGCGTGGAGGATGAGGCTGACTGCCTGTCCGGAGAGGACCGTACCGGTGGCGGCGAAGCCGAGGTACATCACGACCACCAGGACCAAGGGAATCACTGCCCCGAAGATCCCGAACTGTGCCCGGCTGGAAATCATCTGCGGCAGGCCGAGCTTCGGCCCCTGCGCCGCGTGGAGCGCCATCACAGCACCGCCCAAGAGGTTTCCGATCAGGAGGCCGATGATCGCCCACAGCGCATCCGCGCCGAACAGGACTGCCAAGGCGCCGTCGACAATAGCCGTGATCTGCATGTTCGCCCCGAACCAGAGCGTGAACTGCTGGCCAGGCGAACCATGGCGCTCATTTTCCGGGACAAAGTCGATGGAACGACGCTCAACGCGCGGCCCACCCGTTCCCGCTTTTCCTGTGGCCTGCATGCCTAATCCTCACTTTGACAACCGAAGTCCGATGTCCCCAACTGAGAATCAATCAGAGCATGCAAAAGTGACAGTGATCACGGAAAGGCGGCGATGTTTAGTCCGATATCCCGGACGATAAGCCACGAGCTGTTGTTCACCCGGATTGATGGCCGTCGCCGCCGGCGAGGCCCATGAACATCGTCTTGTGCAACACGTCCACGTGCCGCCGCGATACCTCCACCGCGCCGCGGTCGTCGCCGGCGCGCAAGGCGTTGACGAGCGCAATGTGGTCCCGATTGGACTCATGGAGAAACTCGATCGGGTACGGGATGAAGTATGCGTAGAGCTCCGCCAGCGCCTCGTTGTAGACGTCGACCGCAGCTCCCAGGCCCGAGCACGCCGCGACCAGCCTGTGAAACCTCTCGTCGGCCTGGTGATACTCGGACCAATTGCTTGATCCGGCCATCTCATGAGTCAGCCGCTCCAGCTCATCCAGCTGCGCTGCCGTGGCGTTGACGGCGGCGAAGTGCGTGACCGCGCATTCGAAGAGCAACCGACGGTCCACCAGCCGGTTCACTGCATGGGATT
>NZ_DF952469.1:878666-888786 GCF_001263615.2 Arthrobacter sp. Hiyo1
TGCGGGCGGTGATCGGGCTGACCGAAAGGCCCAGCGCGACGTCTTGCTGGTCGGGCAGCCTCTCCCCCGGCTGAAGCAGTCCCAAGGATATGGCCATGCCGATCCGCAACCGCACGGCGTCGATTGCGCTCCGGCGGTCGATTCCGAGCAAAGGGGCAGCATCGATGGGTGAGTCGCCGGTGGTGTCCTCGAGCTGACGGGTCATATCCGCTACTTTACGGGGCAAAATCCACCTTCCTTTTATTTGATCATTATGATCTAATATGAGGCGAGTCACAACGACAACGTGGAGAAACCAGTGCAACGCATCCTTCCCCTCATCGCCGCCCAGGCGGCACCCCGACTGATCGGCGAACCGATCGAGCCTTCGCCGCCGAAGTCGCAGCCGCCGTCGCGATCCAACCGCACAGCAAGCTCGTGGTCTTCCCGGAGCTGCACCTTTTCGGGGATTCCAACCCGGACCTGCAGCGTACGGAAGTGCTGCAGGACTCGGCCGAGCCGCTGGACGGTCCGCGCGTCAAGGAACTGCGGCAGCTCGCAGCTGACCTGGGGATCTGGTTGGTTCCGGGCAGCGTCTGCGAGCGCGGCCCCGAGGGGCAATTGTTCAATACCCAGCTGGTCCTTTCCCCCGAAGCGAGCTCGCCGGCTACTACCGCAAGGTCTTCCCTTGGCGCCCCTTTGAGCCCTACGACCCCGGCGACCGGTTCACCACCGTCGACCTGGAAGGGATCGGCAGGGTGGGCTTGAACATTTGCTACGACGCCTGGTTCCCCGAGGTGACCCGCCAGTTGGCGTGGATGGGCGCCGAAGTGATCCTCAACGTCGTGAAGACCACGACGCCGGACCGCAAGCAAGAACTCGTCCTCGCCAAGGCAAACGCGATCGTGAACCAGGTCTTCATGGTCAGCGTCAACTGCGCGGGACCCACCGGCAAAGGCCTCAGCCTGATCGTCGACCCCGAGGGGAACACCATAGCCGAGGCCGACGACGACGCGCCCACCCTTCTCGCCGTGGAACTGGACCTCTCCGCCGTCGAGCATGTCCGCACGCACGGGACCGAAAACCTCAACCGCCCCTGGTCCCAATTCCACCCCGGCGAGCCGCCCATCGAGCTGCCTGTCTACCAAGCCGCATCGACCCGACCACCTGGACCCTACGGTCCTCCAACTCCTAAGGAACCACCGGTGACAACGCAACCGAGCCTCACGCGCGCCCTGAAACTGCCCTCGCTGGTCCTGTTCGGGCTGGCCTACCTGACCCCGCTCATCGTGCTGGCGATTTTCGGCGTGATCGCCGAAACCACCGGCGGAGCATCCCCGTCGGCCTATCTGGTGGCCATGGTCGCCATGCTCTTCACCGCGCAGAGCTACGGACGCATGGCCGTTGCCTATCCGGTGGCCGGCTCCGCGTACACGTATATCCGGCGCTCCATCGATTCCCGGATCGGCTTCCTGGCCGGTTGGGCTGTCCTGCTGGACTACCTGTTCCTGCCGATGGTCATCTGGCTCATCGGCGGCTCGTACCTCACCGCGCAGTTCCCGGACATTCCCATCGGGGTCTGGATTGTCGCGTTCATCGCGATCACAACGCTGCTCAACGTGGTTGGCGTCAAGGTGGCTGACAAGGCCAACTACCTGCTGATGGCATTCCAGCTTCTGGTGATAGTCCTTTTCGTGGCCTTGTCCGTTGGAACCTTGGTCTCGACCTCCGGCGCGAGTGCCCTGGTCAGCACCGCTCCATTCTTCAACGACACGTCGAGCTTCGACAAGATCACCGCTGGCGCTGCCATCGCGGCGTACTCGTTCCTGGGTTTCGACGCCGTGTCCACCCTCACCGAGGAGACCATCGAGCCGAAAAGGACCGTACCGAAGGCGATCATGCTTGTGGCACTCATCGGCGGCGCGATCTTCGTCGTCGTCTCCTACACCACACAGTTGATCCACCCCGGCGGGGTGTTCGACGATTCGGCGTCGGCGGCGTCGGACATTGCCCTGAAGATCGGCGGGCAGTTCTTCGGCGCAGTCTTCCTGGCCGGACTCGTGGTGTCCCAGTTTGCCTCCGGACTCGCGGCGCAAGCCAGCGCCTCACGATTGCTCTACGCCATGGGCCGGGATTCCGTCCTGCCGAAGAAAGTCTTCGGGGCGTTGAACAAGTCCTTCCACACGCCGGTATTGAACCTGGTCATCACCGGCGCGGTGGGACTCATCGCCATGTTCCTGGATGTCGCCACCTCGACGTCGTTCATCAACTTCGGTGCCTTCACCGCCTTCACCCTCGTCAATGTCTCGGTCATTGCCTACTACCTGCGCCAACGACGCTCGGGGAACCGGCTCAGCGTAATGTTCTACGTGGTCATGCCGGCTGTCGGAGCCATCATCGACGGTTTCCTGCTCTCCCAGCTCGATTCGAATGCCATCACGCTCGGACTGATCTGGCTCTGCGTCGGCGTCGGGGTACTCGGCATCATCACCAAGGGGTTCCGGAAGGCGCCGCCGGAAATGGTGATGGAGGAAAAAGAAGCCGCGCTGGTATGACGACGGAACACAGTAAACGGGGAGAAACGAGGACTGCGTGCGCATCACCCTAGCCCAGCTGGATTCCGGCACGGACGTCGGCCGCAATCTCGACCTCATCGCGGATTACTGTGCCCGGGCCGCCTACGAGGGCTCTGAGCTCATCGTGTTCCCGGAGTACTCGACGTACGAGAAAAGCCGGGTGGACCGGAGCTTCGTGGACATGGCCGAACCCCTTGACGGCCCTGTGGCTTCCACGCTCTGCGCGACGGCGGCACGCTACGGGATCGCCGTCGTCGCGGGTCTCCTGGAAGCGCCTGGTGACGGAGACGGAACCAAAGAACCGGACCGGGCATTCAACACCTTGGTGGCGATCGGTCCGGACGGTTCCCTCCTCGCCAGCTACAGGAAGATCCATCTGTTCGACTGCCAAGGATTCCGCGAATCGGAATACATCAGACCGGCGCCGGAACCATTGCCCGTCACCTTTTCCTGGGGCGGCATGACGTTCGGGTTGATGACCTGCTACGACCTGCGCTTCCCCGAGTTGGCGCGCATTCTGGCCGACGCCGGGGCCGAGGCGCTCCTCGTCTGTTCTTCGTGGGTTCCCGGTACCGCAAAGACCGAGCAATGGGCCACATTGGCCAAGGCCCGGGCAATAGAGAACGGCGTGTACGTGGCGGCGGTCTCCCAGACTCCACCGGTATCCATCGGCTACAGCATGCTCGTGGATCCCCTCGGGACTGTCCTGCACAGCCTCGACACGGAGCCGGCCACCGCCACGCTGGACCTCTCCCCGGATGCCGTTTTGGCAGCCAGGGACCAGTTCCCCACATGGCGGCACCACCGGCTCCCCTAGGAATCTCGCGGCCTCTTCTAGGCCGCCCCACTCTGTGCTAAACCAAAGTCAAGATGCACCGATGCTCCGAAGGAGATGCACCATGAGCGCAACGACGGACAAAGGATCGGGCCGAGGGCTGGAGATCCGGTCGATCGACTATGTTCCGCTGAACGAGCGCCACGGCAAGGTCTCGCACATCGGACCGCTGTGGTTCGTCAGCAATGCCCAGATCGCCACCCTGGCAGTGGGGTTGATCAGCATCACCACCGGCGGCAACTTGATCTGGTCGCTGCTCGCGATCGCCATCGGGGTGCTCGTCGGCACGCTTTTCATGGCCGCGCACTCCTCGCAGGGCCCCCAGCTCGGCCTGCCACAGATGATCCAGTCCCGGCCGCAGTTCGGCTACATCGGCGCCCTTCTGGTTTGGCTCTTCGCCTACCTCCAGTACGCCGGCTTCAACATCTTCAACACCATCCTGGCCGGCCAAGCGATCTCGGAGTCAGTCAACTTCGGGTCGCAAAACCTTTGGTTCTGGGTGGTCACCATTGTCGCCGTCGTCATCGCCTTGTTCGGCTACGACCTCATCCACGCCTTTGAGCGCTACCTGACGTACCTGACCATCATCATGCTGGCGTTGCTCACCATTGCAGCCGTGAAGCTGGCCATTCCCGCTGGCGCATACAACCTGGCTGACTTCCACATGGTGCCGTTCCTGGGCCAGCTGGGGGTCGCGGCCGGCTACCAGATTTCCTGGGCCATCTACGTCTCTGACTACTCCCGCTACCTTCCGCCGGCCAGCGGACGGGGCACTTTCAGATGGACGTTCTGGGGCAGCGCGCTCGGCGGTATTTGGGTGATGTTCCTGGGCGCGTACATCGGTGCGGCCGCCGGGGAGAACTTCGAAACCATCGGCTCGATCAAATCCACGGCCGACCAGCTCTTCGGCGGATTCGGTGGCATCGCCCTGTTCGTCGCCGCCCTGGGCTTGCTGTCCGTGACGGCCCTGAACATGTACGGCGGTTCGCTGACCTTGATATCGTCCATCGACAGCGTGCGGCAGATCCGGCCAACGCTAAGGCTCCGGATCATCACGATTTCCATCACCGCCCTCATTTCCGTGGTCCTGGCTAACCTGGCCTCGGCCGACTTCCTCGCCAACTTCAACGACTTCCTGCTATTGGTCCTGTACTTCTTCATTCCGTGGACGGCTGTCAACCTCACCGACTACTTCATCGTCCGCAAAGGCCACTACGCCATCGCGGAGATCTTCAAGCCCGATGGGATCTACGGACGATGGGGCTGGCCCGGCATCATCTCCTACCTTGTCGGCTTTGTGGTGATGATTCCCTTCTTCTCGGCCGGCAAGCTCTTCGTCGGGTTCATCGCCCACGCCCTGGACGGCGCCGACATCTCGCTGTTTATCGGGCTCCCGGTCTCCGCAGGGCTGTATTGGCTAATGACCCGACGTATCGACGTCGAGGCAGAGACCCGCATGGCCAAGGAAGAGGCCGACGCCCTGGAGGCGGCCGCGCACGAACACCTGCTGCCGTAACTCCGCCGGACTAATGGGGTAGGAGTCAGGCAGTGGTCCAACCCCGGCGCCTCAGTTGATCCTGCGATTGCCGAGCCAGCTGACCATGGCGGGGTCGCGGTGGTCGAAGAAGAGGCTGGCCCCGGTGTCCAAGGCGGCGATCCGGCTCAGCTGCTCATCGGTAAGGGTGAAATCGAAGACGTCGAGGTTCCGGGCCATGCGTTCGGGCCGGACGGACTTGGGGATGACGACGACGTCGCGCTGGATGAGCCAACGGAGAACCACCTGTGCGACGGACTTGCCGTGCGCATCGGCGATGGTGCTGAGAAGCGGGTTGGTGAACAGGTTGTTCTTGCCTTCGGCGAAGGGTCCCCAGGATTCGATCTGGACACCGCGTTCGCGCATCATTGCCTGGTCGGCCGCGCGCTGGTGGAAGGGGTGGGTTTCGATCTGGTTGACTGCCGGGACGATCTCGTTGTGGTCGATGAGGTCCACCAGCCGGTCGAGGTGGAAATTCGAGACCCCGATCGCCCGGGCGAGGCCGTCCTGGTGGAGTTCCTGCATGGCTCGCCACTCGCTGTAGTAGTCGCCCAACGGCTGGTGGATCAGGTACAGGTCGACGTAGTCGAGTCCGAGGCGGCGGAGTGAGTTGTCGAAGGCGCGCTTGGTGTCGTCCTGGACGCTGCCTGCCGGGGCGTGCTGGATCCAGAGCTTCGTGGTGATGAAGAGTTCGTCGCGGGCGAGGCCGCTGTTCTTGATGGCCAGGCCAACGGCCTCTTCGTTCAGGTAGGAAGCGGCGGTGTCCAGGTGACGGTAACCGGCGTCGAGCGCGGCTTCCACCGCGGCCTGGGTTTCCTCGTCCGGGATCTGGAAGACGCCGAAGCCGAGGATCGGCATTTCGACGCCGTTGTTAAGGGTGACGGTGTTCATGGGTTTCCTTCGCTTGGATGGGGGTTATCGGCTGATTTGGGCGTGGGCGGCTTGGTAGTCCTGTTCACTGACGGGCTCAAGCCAGGTGGCGCTCTCCCCGTTGTCGTGCTCCACCAGGGCCAGGTGGCACATCATGTTGTCCTGGGTGGCGCCGTGCCAGTGTTCCTCGCCGGGGGGGCGTGTGGACCGTGTCCCCTGCGCGCATGAGGATCACACTGCCGTCCCGGGTGGCAACGAACCCGGTGCCATCGGTGCAGTGCAGGGTCTGGCCAAGAGGGTGGGAATGCCAGTTCGTACGGGCACCGGGGGTGAAGCGGACCATCGCCGCCACGAGACGTGAGGGCGCCTCGCCGTTGTGGAGCGGATTGAGGTAGACGTCTCCCGTGAATCTCTCCGTAGGGGCTTTGACGGTCGGGGTGGGGGGAACGAGTTTCATGGCGTCTGCCTTTCGCTAGTGCCGTGATTGTTGTGCGTGCCGAAGCGGCAGGGACACCGCTACGAGGACCAGAAGGAGAAGGGCCGTGATACTCAGGTTGATGCGCAATCCTGCCATGAAGTTCTGACCGGCGAGTGCGGCACCGAAGATCGCGACGCCGAGGGAGCCTCCGAGCTGCCGGGCGGTATTGACCGCGCCGCTGGCGGTCCCCGCCAACTCCGCCGGCACGTGGTCCAGGATGAGGGCAATGATCGGCGGAACCGTGAAGGAACCTCCGACGCCGACGGGCACCATCAGGAACGCGACGAGCAGGGTCGGCGCATTGCCTGGCAGGAGGCAGAGGCTCGCCAGCCCCGCGGCCATCAGCAATTGGCCAGAGACGATCGCGACTATGCGCCCGAATCGCTCCGCGAACCTGGCCACGAGGGGATTCAGGAGGGCAACAAGCCCGGTCATGGGCAAGAACAAAAGCCCGGTCTCCAGGGCGCTGGCTCCGCGTTCCTGTTGGAAGTAGAGGCTCTGGAGGAAGACGACGCCGTACAACGCCGCCATGGTGACCCCGGCGACAATCAGGGCCGTGGAGACTGCGCGCGAACGGAACAAGTCGAGCGGGATCATTGGGTGGCTTCCCCGTGCTTGTGCTGCCACGAATACGGCTGCGGATGCGACACATATGGCGAACGTCAACAGGATGTGGGGGCTAGGAGCCACTCGGGAGAGGACCAGCAGGGCTGCCACTCCCACCGGAAGGTTGACGAAGAAGATCAGTCTCCAGTCCCAGTACACGATTGCCCTTCCGCGACGCGCAGGATCGTGGAACGCCTCCCGGAAGAGGGCGAGGGACGTAGGGGTAATCATTGCCGCACCGATGCCCTGCAGGACCCGTCCGGCGATGAGTGCAGGAAGGCTCGGGCTGAACCCGCATGCCATCGAGGCAACGGTGAAGAGAATCATGCCGATGCCGTAGGCGCGACGACAATTTGGGCGTCCAAGGCGACCACGAAAAATCCGAGCATGGCAACCGCGAGAGATGCGCGCGGACGCGCCACGGCTTCCGGAAAGGATTTGACGGTAGTCACGGACATGGTGGCCTTCCAAGCAGGGAAACGGGGACTGATTCAAGAAAACCAGTCCCCGGGTCCGCGTGGGAGTGCCTGTTATAACGTGTACTGCCAGTGCCTGTTTCAGTTGCCTTGAGCTTCTCGGATGGTGATCGCGATTTTCCCCCGCACTTTGCCGGCGTCGAAATAGCGCATGGCGTCCGGAACCTGCTCCAGCGGATAGCTGCGGTCGACGGTCGGGGTGAGGGTTCCGGCGTCGATGAGCCCGGCAAGGTATTCGAGGTCTGCAACGTCCTGCGTCCCCATGACCATGGTGAGCCGCTGACCGATGAACGGGGACAGCGCGAGGGCCCTGAATTGCCTGTCGATACTTCCCGTCCAGGAGCCGCCTTCTTCGCCGCCGGTGATAACGGCCGTGCCGGTAGGCGTGAGCGCCTTGCGGAGGCGTGCCAGGGTGGGGTTCCCGGCAATATCCAGGATCAGATCGTAGTGTTTGGTGCCGTCGGCGAAGTCCTGCGTGGTGTAGTCGAGGACGTGATCGGCACCGAGCGAGCGCACCAGGTCCATTTTGGCGGCACTGCACACGCCCGTGACCTCAGCCCCGGCAGCTTTTGCGAGCTGAACAGCGTAGCTGCCCACTCCTCCCGAGGCACCAAGGATCAGAACCTTCTGTCCCGGCGCTATCCGGCCCGCGGCGCGAAGGGCCTGCAGCGCAGTGCAGGCGGAAACCGGGACCACCGAGGCTTGTTTGAAACTGATGTTCGCCGGTTTGAGCGCCAGTTGGCTTTCGCGGGCCGTCGCATATTCAGCGAAGGAACCCTTCCCGACCCCGAAGACCTCGTCCCCGACGGCGAATCGGGTCACTGCTGCTCCGACCGCCGTGACCGTGCCGGCCAAGTCCATCCCGGGCACAGGATTTTTGGGGGCGCGGACGCCGAACGCCAAGCGCAGCGCGTAAGGCAGGCCCCGGGTTACATGCCAGGTCCCCCGGTCCAGTCCTGCAGCGTGGACCCGGACCAGCACCTCGTTCTCGGCAATCTTCGGTGTGGGGATCTGCGTCAGGTGCAGGACGTCAGCGGAGCCGTAAGCCTCCTGCACGATGGCCCGCATCGTAACCTCCGGCTTTTGCGAGCCGCCTGAAATCGGAGTCTCCGCAGCATGCTGACCAGCGGTCATGGCCGTTCCTTTCCAGTCAATTGGGGTGTTCAGCTACTTTTTCGTACGCTGTACCAAAAAGATTATCGTACAATGTACTAAACCGCTAGACCCCCTGCACTAAATCGCTGGAGTGCTGCACCAACTAGAGTCCAAGGAGTCCCGATGCCGGACACTGCACAGCCCCTCCCCCAGCGACGCCCTCCGTTGAGCCGCGAAAGGGTGCTCGGTTGCGCTGTGGATCTCGCTGACGAGTCAGGAATCGCCGCGCTGACCATCCGCTCGCTCGCCCAGAGCATGGGAACCAAGCCCATGTCGCTCTACTACTACGTGGCCAACAAGGATGAAATTTTGGATGGCATCGTGGACATGGTCTTCCACGAAATCGCATTACCCTCCCCCGCGGGCGACTGGCGGGAGGAAATGCACCGGCGGGCACACGAAGTGCGCAGCGCGCTCAAACGCCATCCTTGGGCGGTCGGGCTGTTGGAAAGCCGCTCCGCCCCGGGCGAAGCGAACCTGCGTCACCACGAAGCGACCTTGGCGACCTTGAGGGCAGCAGGCTTTTCCGTCCAGATGACGGCCCATGCCTATGCCTTGCTCGATAGTTACATCTACGGATTCGCACTCCAGGAAGCCGCCCTTCCTTTTGACGGCCGGGACACCGCCGCCGAGATCACAGCGCCGATCGTTGAACGCTTTTCGACCGGGCAGTACCCCCACATGATGGAGATCGCCACCGAACATGTCCTCAAACCCGGCTACGACTTCGGGGACGAGTTCGACTTCGGGCTGAACCTCATCCTTGACGGCCTCAGCCGGTCGATGAGGTGAGCTAGGGATGCCCGGCGAATCCGAAACGACACCCGTTCCGGCCCCGGCCTCGGCCTCGGCCCACGTTCTTGGGACACGCAGTGTTGCGTGGTCGGCGGTGGACCTGCCGGAATGATGCTGGGCTACCTGCTGGCCCGCGCCGGAGTCGAAGTGACAGTGCTGGAGAAGCACGCCGATTTCTTCCGTGACTTCCGGGGCGACACCATCCATCCTGCGACCACCGATGTGCTCGCCGAACTGGGATTGCTGGAAGAGTTTCTGAGCCTGCCGCACACGGAGATACCGGAACTGCGTCTCGGCATCGACGGACAGACCTTCGGGCTGGTGGACTTCCGGCACCTGCCCTCCCGATGCAAGTTCATGGCGTTCATGCCGCAGTGGGACTTCCTGACCTTCTTGGCCACCCAGGCCATGCAATACCCCGCCTTCCGACTGGAAATGAGTACCGAGGCCACCGGCCTGCTCCGCCACGGTGAGCAAGTGATCGGCGTACGGGCACGCACTCCCCAGGGCGAAGTAGAGATCAGGGCGGATCTCACGGTGGCGTGCGACGGGCGGTTCTCCCTTATCCGGGAACACGCGGACTTGCCGCTAAGGGAGTTCGCAATGCCGATCGACGTGCTGTGGTTCCGCGTGCCGCGCAGCGAGGATGCGCCGCCGACCCTGGGCTATCTCGGCGGCGGGCAGATCGTGCTCGCAATCGACCGCGGCGACTATTGGCAGTGCGGCACGATCATCGGGAAAGGAACACTCCCGCAGGTTCAGGCCGCGGGGCTGGCCGCCTTCCGCGACCGGGTGGCACGTGCCGCACCGTTCTTG
>NZ_DF952469.1:889264-891743 GCF_001263615.2 Arthrobacter sp. Hiyo1
GGTGCGAGCCAGGCCTGTTGTGCATCGGCGACGCCGCCCACGCTATGTCGCCGGCCGGAGCCGCCGGGGTGAACTACGCCATCGCCGACGCCGTCGCCACGGCCAATCACCTCGCAGTACCACTGCGCACGGGCACCATCGCCGTCGCCGACCTCCAGCGCGTGCAACGACGACGCGAACCAGCGGTAAGGATCGCACAGGCATTGCAGCGACAGCAGACACGCCAACTCGCTCGCCTTGCCCAAAACAACCCACCCGTCCAACTCATACGGCTCATCAGCCACACGCCACTGGTCAAACGCCTCTTGGGCCGCATTGTGGGCCTCGGTTTCCGTCGCGAACACATCCACAGCCCCCACCTCACCAACCACTAGCAATCGAACCGCAAATCTCCCCGGTGGCTCATGAGACCGCAGGGGTGGATGTGACATGGGTGACAATAGTGGCGTTTGGTGCGAAGCTTGTCACGCCGAGTTGACTATCCTGTCAAGTCGGATCTTATTGTTCCTCAGGGAGGTTTCGTGAAGAAGATCCTTAGCGTTTCCGGGGCGATGTTGCTGTTGCTGAGCGCGTTCTCAGCCACAGCACCGGCCGCAGTTGCCCAACCATCTCCGTCCGCCAACTGGCATGCGGAGAAGGTCTGCGCCGATGTCCCAGCCGGCAATGCGTCGTGTTTTGCGCTCAAGTACGTCGATGATTCGACGACTCCGGGCAAGGCGTCGCCGGGAGGACAAACCAAACCCGCTTCGAGCACGCCGCCCGCCACCGGCAAGACCCCCGCGGACATCCAGAGCGCCTACAACATCACAGGCCTCGCGTCCGGCGGCAGAACCGTCGCAATCGTGGATGCCTACGGCTATCCGAACCTGGAACGCGATCTCGGCGTTTACCGCTCACAGTTCGGCCTCCCGGCATGCACGGTCAGCAACGGCTGCCTCACCATCAAGGACCAAAACGGCGGCAACAAGCTTCCCAGGTTCAATTCCGGATGGGCCGACGAAACGGCCCTCGACGTCGACGCCGTCTCTGCAGCGTGTCCGGACTGCAAGATCCTGGTAGTGCAGGCGACAACAGCGAGCCTCAGCGACCTTGGGACAGCCGTGGCAACGGCCGCAAAACAGCCCGGCGTCGCGGCGATCTCCAACAGCTACGGCGGCGGGGATTCAGCAGACTCCAGCTACGGCACGTACTACAACCACCCGGGCATCGCGGTGACAGCGTCAACCGGCGACAACGGGTACACCGGCTCGTCCTACCCCGCTTCCTCGAGTTACGTCACCGCCGTGGGAGGCACATCGTTGGTCAAGAACTCCAGTGCACGCGGGTGGGGCGAATCTGCCTGGTCCGGCTCGGGATCCGGATGCTCAAGTGTCAATGCCGCGTTGCCAGCGGCTGCCACGTTCGGCACGGGCTGTAGCAAGCGCGCCTCGGCGGACGTCTCCGCCGTCGCAGATCCGCAGACCGGCCTGGCAGTGTACGCGCCGAGCAGCAGCACCACCTCGTCATGGGCCCAGTATGGAGGGACCAGCCTCTCCTCGCCCCTGATCGCGGCCATGTACGCGCTTTCCGGGAACACAGGCAGCTCCTCGGCACTGGCCAACTCTCTTCCGTACACGAACTCCGGGAAATTCAATGACGTCGCCTCGGGTTCAACGGGCACGTGCTCCACGAGCCAATGGTGCCTCTCCGGCACCGGATGGGACGGACCCACGGGCGTCGGCACTCCGAACGGGGTCGCCGGACTCTAAAAAGCAGTAACTGCCTGAAGGGTGGCCGGCGTCCAAGGATGCCGGCCATCCTTCTGTCTGTGAACGGGCAGTCTCACTAATGCTTCAGGTTCGTCAGCTCCTGCAGGACCTCGTCCGACGTCGTGATGATGCGGGCGTTCGCCTGGAAGCCGCGCTGGGCAACGATCAGGTTGGTGAATTCCTGGGAGAGGTCAACGTTGGACATCTCAAGGGCCCCGGCAGTCAGGGTGCCGAGTCCGGCGTCGCCCGGGGCGCCCAACTGGGCCGCGCCGGAGTTGGCGGTAGCCACATACGTGGAGCTACCGGATTTCTCGAGGCCGCCGGGGTTGGTGAAACGGGCAAGGGCCACGCGGGCCAGAACCTGCTTGCTGCCATTGCTGAACGAGCCGATGAGTGAGCCGTCGCCGCCGAGGGTGAATGACTCCAGCTTGCCTGCCTCGGATCCGTTCTGGCTGCCGACCGTGAGTGTGCTCATGGCCGCGAATCCGGTAACAGTGGACATGTCCACCGAGATGCCGCCGACGGTCATGGCACCGCCCGAAGTCATCGCACCGTTCGCGAACGTGAGCGTCGAGTTCCCCGTGGCGCCGTTGGCGTCGGCCCCGGCCACATCCCAGCCTCCCGCAGAGCGGCTGAACGTCAGAGTCAGGCTGCGGGAGGCGCCGTCGGCGTCGTACACCTTGACCTGGCGCTCCACGCTGGTCCCCACGGCCGCATCGGACGGCAGGTTG
>NZ_DF952469.1:894268-894875 GCF_001263615.2 Arthrobacter sp. Hiyo1
GGGGTCTGTTGTGCGGTCCCGAGCGAGGTCTTCGCGTCGGACGCCAGCACGCCGTTCATCACGGCATCAAACCCGGCAGCCCCGCCGGACTGCTGCACGGGCGAAGAGCCGGGAACAGCCTGACGCGGAACTGCCGCAACAGAGAGTGGCAACGGCATCACGAGCCTCCCGCGGGGACAATCCGGCGGATCGCAGTCAGATTGGACTGCTGTTCCCACGCATCGCGGATCTGGATGGTCTGGCCGGGGACGGGCGCGTCGATCGCTTTGCCGTTGCCGAGGTAGATGGAAATGTGTTCGCCGCCGAAACTCACCAACAGGTCGCCGGGCTTGGCTTGGGCCAAGGATGCCACGGGAGTGCCTTGCCGCATCTGGTCGCTGACGACGCGCGGCAGATCAACGCCGAGGTCCTTGAAGACGCGCTGCACGAAGCCTGAGCAATCCATGCCCACCGCCGGGTTGGTGCCGCCCCAGACGTAGGGCACACCGACGTATTTCTTGGCGTCGGCCACCACGCATCGCCCGTGACAGCGCCGGTGGCCGTGCCTGTACCGGCACTCGAAAGCGCGCCCGCGATGCCGGAGAGGGCGGCACTGCCGCCGAGCCCC
>NZ_DF952469.1:896081-897017 GCF_001263615.2 Arthrobacter sp. Hiyo1
GTCGAAGGCGCCCGCGCGGGTGTAGAGCTGCTGTCCGGCCTTGCTGGTGATGAAGAACCCGTCGCCGGAGATCATCATGTCAGTGGCCCGCCCGGTGTTCTGCGATGAACCCTGGCTGAAGTTGGTGCTGACTCCCGCCACGCGTACCCCGAGGCCGATCTGGGCGGGGTTGGTGCCACCGGTCTCGGCTTGCGGGGCGCCGGCGCCCTGGGTCATCTGGGAGAGCGTGTCCTGGAACTGCGTGGAGGAGGCCTTGAAGCCGGCCGTGTTCACGTTGGCGATGTTGTTTCCCGTGACGTCCAGCATGGCCTGATGGGCACGGAGGCCGGAGATTCCGGAGTACAGCGAACGAAGCATGGTGTTGCCTTTCTTCGGGTGGTTCGAGGGGTGTGGAGCGTCAGGCGGTTGGCGTGGCAGCGGCGGTCATCCCGCTGATGGAATCAAGCGGAACGTTCACTCCCCCGACCGCTACCGTGGGGGTTCCGGCCGCGAAGGAAACCGAACTCGCGACGCCCGAGCCCTTTGTCCCGTCGGCGAGCGCATAGCTGACGTTGTGCCCGATGATCTGTGCCGCGGCACTGCGCATCTGGAGCGAAAAACTCTCTTTGGCGTCCGCCGTGAGTTCCGTCATTTTCTCCATCATGGACAGCTGGACGGTCTGGTTCATCATCTGGTTGGTGTCCATGGGAGCGCTCGGGTCCTGGTTCTTCAGCTGAGTCACCAGGAGGGACATGAACATGCTCGAGTCCATGGTCTGCGCGGGTTTGGCTGCGGTGGTTCCGGGCTGGACTCCGCTGCTTGCCGCGATGGCTTGGATGGTCACTATTGGCTCTCCTTCATCAGACGAGAATGTCCAGGCTGCTGGTAATGCTTCGGGGAAGTACGACGGCGGTCCGCGCCTGGCGGAGCGACTCGCCGTCGCTGCCCCGTGGGAAG
>NZ_DF952469.1:901470-905730 GCF_001263615.2 Arthrobacter sp. Hiyo1
GCCAGCTGCCCGGCGTCGAGCATTGCGCGGTGTTCGGCCTCGAATTGTCCACGAAGGCGGCGCTGTTCCGCGGCCGCAGCCTGGATCCCGGCCGCGTAGCCCGCCGCGTGTCCCTGGGTGTATCCCCGGTCCTCTTTGCGCGACCTCGCGGCCGGTTGGATGTCCGGGAAAACCACCCTCTGGAATTCAGCCTCAGTAGACATAGTCGTCTTCCTCGCCGCGCCGGACCACGATGGCGCCTTCGGCTTCAAGCTCACGGATGGAACGGACAATCTCTGCCCGGGCTTCTTCAACCTGGGAGGCGCGCACCGGCCCGGCGGAAGCCATTTCGGCTTCCAGGATTTCGAGGTTGCGGCCGGACACGTTGGTGCGCACGGCGTCGAGAACCACGGCAGGGGCACCCTTCATGGCGACAGCGAGCACTTCGGCATTGACGCCACGAAGGATCTGCTGGATGTCGCGCCGTTCCAATTTCACGATGTCCACGAAGGTCAGCATCCGGGCGCGCACTTCCGTGGCCAGTTCCGGATCGAGGGTTTCCAGGCCTTCCAGCACGGAACGTTCGGTGTTGACGTCGGAACGGTTGATGATGTCGACGAGTGGCTGGATGCCGCCGACAATCTCGCTCGACTTCCTTTGCGACATGACGGCTCCGGCACGAACCTTGAGCGTCTCGGCCACGATGCCCACGGCCTCCGGCGAAGCCAATCCCATCGTGCTATGCAACGGGCCACCTCACTGCGTTGCACGTCGCCCAAGCCGGCCATGACCGCGGAAGCCTTGCCCGGCCGCAAATGCGCCAGGATCAAGGCGATGGTCTGCGGCATCTCGCCGTCGATGAGGGCCAGTAGCTGGCCGGAATCCATCATTTCCAGGAATTCGAAGGACTTCCCGGCCATCGTGGAGGCGAGACGGTCCATGAAGCCGGCCGCTTTGTCCGCACCGAAGGACGCTTCCAGGAGCCCGACGGCGAATTCCTGGCCGCCGCGGGCCGTCCGGCGTCCGCTGACCGCAAGGTCGTGGAATTCCGTCATGACGTGGTCTGCCACGGATGAGGAAACGCGGCGCAAGCGTACGATCTCGGCGGCGATGTCCTCGGCCTCGGATTCGGAGAACTGGGTCATGACGGACGCTGCGCTCGCAGGGCTCATCTGCATGAGCACCACCGCCACCTTCTGGGCGCCGGTCAAGCCGCCTACGTCCAACTCCCCCGCCCTCATACGGACTGCCTTTCATCCATGAGCCCGCGCAGGTAATCGGCGGTCCGGGCGGGGTTCTCGGCAACCATGGCTTCAATCTGTGCCCGCCGCCGTTCGCCGTCGAGAGCCTCAGCGCCTGGCATCGGCAACGCCGGGACCGGATGCACCGGCGGCAGTTCGATCGCCGAGGTGGCGGGCGGTCCTTCGAGCGCCGGGGTCGAGACCGCTTGAGGCAGCATCTCGTAGTCAAGGCGTTCGCCAAGGTCAACCGGTTCGCGGTGCTGCCGGCGCCGCAGGAGGATCAGCACGAGCACGATCAGCGCTACGACTGCCAGCAGGATGCTGCCCGCGAGAATGAGCGTGTTCATCAAATCCGACTGTTGCTTGGCGTCGGCTTGCGATTTGGCCGCGCCCAGTGCCTGGGCCGCCGCGTCTGCGGCCGAGGTACTGAAGGGCAGCACTTCGACTGTCACCACGTCGCCGCGGGTGGGATCGACGCCGGCCGCGGAAGTGACGAGGGCCTTGACCGAGTTGACGTTGAGTCCGGCCGCCGCCGACTGGTTGATGGCCACCGAGATGGTCTGGCGTTTCACGGCGCCTTGCGGAATGGTGCGGTCTTCGGTGACTTTGTTGACGGCGTTGTTCTTGGTGGTGTCGCTGGAATCGAACGTTCCGTTGCCGTTGGTGCCGCCCGGCACGGCAATGTTGTCCGGGCCAAGGACACCGGAGGCGCCGCCGCCGGTTCCCGTGTACTTCTCGGTCTTGGTGGTCTCGCTGAGCGGAGCGGCATCCTTGGCGGTGGAGAACGTCTCGCTGCGCTGCTGCGCGGACTCGGCGGTCACGTCGGCCGCGACGGCGACGGTGGCGTTGCCCGGTCCCACGACCCTATCGAGTACTGCCTTCACCGAATCGGAGGTGCGCTGTTGGTAGTCGGCGGCTTGCTTGGCGGAGGAGCCCGTGGCTCCGCCTCCCACCGTGGAGAGGACGTTGCCCTGGGAATCCACCACGGTCACGTTCGTTGGCTTCAGGTTTTCGATCGCGGCGGACGTCAAGTGCACGATCGCCTGGACCTTATCGGCGGACAGGGTGATGCCCGGCTGTGTTTCCACGAACACGGATGCCGTCGCGTCCGGAGCTTGTCAACGAACACCGTTTTGGCCGGAAGGGCCAACTGCACGGCGGCTGTCTTCACGCCGTCCATGGCCTGGATGGTGGTGGCGAGTTCACCCTCGAGCGCGCGTTTGTAGGTAACCGATTGCTGGAATTCGGACGAGGTTACGCCGAGCTTGTCGAGCAGCGAATAGCCGGTGGCCGCGGCCGCCGGAAGACCGGCCGCGGCGGCTTTCAGCCGTTCGTCGTTGACCTTGTCATCGGGGACGAGGATGGTGGAACCGCCGTTGCTGAGCTCGTACGGGACATTGTCCTTGCGCAGCTGCTCCACGATCCCGTTGGCATCCGTGTCCTTCAAACCGGAGAACAACGGCGAGTAAGACGGCTTGCCCAACCATGCTGACAGGGCCACTCCGCCGAGCACCAGGACGGCGATGCCGATGATGGCGATGGTGCGCTGCCCTGCCGTGAACCCCTTGAATCCATCGCCCATCTTGCGGAAGAAGGCGGCAATCTGTGGAGGCATCAGGCCTGCATCCTCATGATCTCGTTGAACGCGTCAACGCCCTTGTTCCGCACCGTGGAGACAAGCTCCATGGTGATCTGGGCGCGGGTGGCAGCGATTGTCGCCTTGTGGATATCGTCAAGGTTGCCCGTTACCGCGGACACGGCCAGCTGGTTCGACGTCGACTGCAGTGACTGGAGGTTGTCCACGGCACCAGTCAGCGCCGTCGCAAAGCCGTTGCCGTCCGAAGTTCCCGCGACTCCGGTTACGTTGCCGGCGCCGCCCAGGTAGCCGGTGCCGGTGACGCCCTGCACGGAAAGTCCCCCGCCGCCTTGAATTGCGCCGATCGGGTCCAAAGCCATCAGGATTTTCCTATCTCAAGCGCTGCCTGGTACGTCTCACGGGCCCGGTCCACCACTTGGGCGTTGGCCTGGTAGCCGCGTTGCGCCACAATCAGGGCACCCATCTGTTCGGCGAGGTCGATGTCCGGGTAACGGACATAGCCTTGGGCATCGGCAAGCGGATGGTCCGGTTGATACACGAGCCTGCCGGTCGCACTGCCTTGCGGAGTGCTCTTGACGTACACGCCGGTTCCATCGCTGCCCTCGGCGGCTTCGATGTAGCGGGCTTGGAACGCCTTGCCGCTGGTGCGGGTGGCGGTATTAATGTTGGCCAGGTTGTCCGAGACTGCATCGAGCCATTTGCGGTGGACAGTCAGGGCGGAGCCGGCAATCCCGATCGCGTCGAAAGTCATCAGCTGGTCCTCAGGGCCGTGCGTAGGGCGGTGAATTGTTCGCCGATGGCACGGGAGGCGAACTGGTAGCGCAGGACGGTGTCTACGTTCGAGAGGGTTTCGGTGTCCAGGTTGACGTTGTTGCCGTTGAGCTGGGTGGGTTCCTGGGACGTAGTGACGGAAGCCGTGGCCTGCCCGTCTCCGGCGCTCACCGAGGCCGCAAGCGCGTCTTCGAACTGGACCCTTTTGGCGTGGTAGTTCGGTGTGTTGACGTTGGCGATGTTGTTGGCGATGGTGCGCTGGCGCAATGAGAGCCCGTCGAGGGCGCTACCAAGGGCAACAGAAGTCACTGACTCGAACACGACGGCCTACCTTCGCGAATAGTATGAAGAGGCCGATCCGTGGCCGTGCATCGAGCAATCCCTGCTCAACTTCCACCATCGGCAAGCATGTGGCATCCGTTAGCCGATGAGCGATTGTTTTCAATACTTTCTCTTCAGCCCTGCACATCCAGGAACAGCGGGCGCGCGGAACTTTGGCTGTCCGGGACCGTGCTGAGCGCGTCCAAGTGGGCGAGGGCGTCGTTGCGGACCTTGCCGAGCATCGCCATCGACTCCAACTGCGCGTCCAGTATCCGGCGTGCTGTGTCCGCCAGCTCCTCAGGCAGCGGCCCGGCCTCGTCCGCGGCGGGCGGATTCCATGCCTCGGGCTCG
>NZ_DF952469.1:905755-909728 GCF_001263615.2 Arthrobacter sp. Hiyo1
TCGGGCTCGCCGCCGGAGACGGCCAAGGCGATGTCCGCTTCAAGCCGGTCCAGGATTCCGGACCATGCCTGCACAGGATCAGCCGACACCGAGTGTGCCGTTCGTCCGTGCCGTCCCGGATACCGTCGCCTGGACAGGCAGCTGCGAAGCGGCGTCGTGCCAGCCTTGCCGGAGCGGTTCCAGGAGCACAATGCATTCTTTGGTCCGGTTGACGTCGCGGTAGATGTTTGCGCCGATCATCGCTTCCATCGCGTAATGGTAGATGCTCAGCAGTCCGGATGCCCCGTCCCACACATCGGTCTTCAGGGTGGAGGACAGCTCGGTGACGATCGACTGGGCATGCAACAGGTTCTCGCTTGCCACACCCCAGTTGGCATTCTCCTGGGCGAACTGGGCGCGGTTCAGGTCCAGGAGCAGCCGGTCATAAAGCATCGTGAGGAGCCTGGCCGGCGGAGCCGACAGGACGGCGTCGTCGTTGTACCGGGAAAGCTGGCTGGCGCGGAGGGCTGTGGAGGTCATGCGTTACGCTCCTTACTTCGTCGAGCTTGAGAGGCCGGCAATCTGGCCGGTGAGCCATGATTGCTGGGCGTTGAGTTGGCCGAGGGCAACTTCCATGGCGTTGTACGTCGTTTGCAGGGTCTGCCGCCTGGAGGCCAAACGCTGGTCCCAGTCGGAGATCTGGCTCCCGAGGTCGGTCACTTCGGATTGTTGCCCCTTGATCAGGGCGGTTACCGAACCACTGAACGGATCGGTAGCGCTGGTTGCTGCGTCGGACACGCGGGATGCAATGGTCTGGAGCGCTGCCTGCGTCCCGGCGGGATCCGAAGCCAAGGACGATTGGAGCTTGGCCGCGTCAAACGTGAAGTTTCCATCCCTGGTGACGTTGATTCCGTATTCGGAGGGAGACTTCCCGTTCACGGGCATGGACACGGCGGAGAAGACTTGGTCGTTGACCGAGCGGACGCCGCTGTTGCCGCTGAAGATGCCGCCACTGGCCGCGGAGGCGCCGTTGGCGTCGGTCGTCTGGGTCACGGCGCTGTAAATGGAGACGAAGCCGAGGACGTCATTGACGGCGTTCACCAGATCCCCGGCCTTTTTGGTGATGCCTGCGGAGTCACTGGCAATGTTCACGGTCACCGGTCCGGCAGTGACGGCGGAGGCCGCCACTGACACACCGGGAAGCAAATCAGTGAAGGTGTTGGTTCCGGACGTGATTGTCTGCGCTGCCGGAGTCCCCGCATACAGCGTCGCTTTGGCATCCTGGGCGGCCTTGACGACGGCGGCGGAGGGGTCAGCCATCAGGTCGGTCGCGGTGCCCGCGCTCACTTGCGCTGCCGTGCCCTGGTAGACGCTGTACGCTCCAGCCGCACCTGAAGTGGCCGCGGTCAGTTGAAGGCGATAGGTTCCGTTGCCTGCCGGGACCTTTACGGCCCGGGCCGGGCCGGACGCCGCGTTGATCGCCGTCACGACGTCGTCAAGGGAGGTGCTTGCAGGCGTGATTTCAGTCTGTTTTCCCGTGGAGTCGACGAGCGTCAGGTGTGCCGGTGCACCCGAGCCGTCGGTGGGCCAGTTGCTCATGGCCGCGGTGACGTCCACTTGGCTCTGGGCCAGCTGGGTGACGGTGACGTCGATTGAGCCCGCGGTCGCGGAGGTGGTCGCCGTCGCAGTGATCGACGGAGAAGTCGTGGTGGCGCTAAACAGGTTCAAGGCGTTCACGGCCGAGTCGCCGCTTGCGAGGTCTTTCAGTGACGACAGCTTCGAGTTCAGCGATTGAAGCGTCGAAATCATTGTCTGGTCCGACGCAAGCTTCGTCTTCAGAAGTGTCTGCGGTTGTGCTTCCACCGCCATGAGCGAATCAATGATGGAGGTGGTGTTCAAGCCGCTGGCGAGGCCGTCGATCGAGCTTGCCACGTTTGGTCCTTCCGGATGTGTTGGTTACGTCGGCGGGGTCCGGAGGCGAATGGCGGCCAGGGGTGTGTTCCCGTCCTGGCCGCCATTCGCTGATTACCGGTCAGCTACCGGAAGGTCTTAGCGCAGGAGCGAGAGAACGCCCTGGCCGGACTGGTTGGCCTGGGCAAGCATTGCGGTGCCGGCCTGGGACATGATGTTGGCCTTGGTGTACTTGACCATTTCCGAAGCCATGTCCGTGTCCGTGATGCGGGACTCGGCTGCCTGCAGGTTTTCGCCGGAGACCTGGAGGGTCTTCGTGGCGTGCTCCAGACGGTTCTGGGTTGCACCCAGGTCAGCGCGCTGAGCCGAAACTGCCGCGATGGCCGTGTCAACGGCAGCAATGGTCAGCTGGGCGTTGGCGCTCGTGTCCACCTTGAAGCCTGCAGCACCCGCTGCGCCGGAGAGGCCGGTAGCGCCGGTTCCGACGGCGGTTGCAACGTCGCCGAGGTTGATGGCGATCTTGTCGTTCGCGCTGCCGCCGGTGCCGACCTGGATGTTCAGGGATGCGCCGCTGTTTCCAGCCGCGCCCTTGAGCAGATCGATGCCGTTGAACTGAGTGGACTGCGTGAGGCGGTCCAGTTCCTTGCCGAGCGAGTCGCCTTCACCCTTGATCGCCGCACGGGAAGCAGTGTTGTTGGTGTCGTTCGAGCCCTGGACAGCGAGGTCACGCATGCGCTGGAGGATCGAGTGGACTTCGGTCAGTGCACCTTCAGTGGTCTGGATGACCGAGATGCCGTCCTGGGCGTTGCGGGCGGCGACTGCCGAGCCGCTGACCTGGGACTTGAGGCCTTCCGAAATTGCCAGGCCTGCTGCGTCGTCAGCAGCACGGTTGATGCGCAGGCCGCTGGAAAGCTTCTCCATCGACTTGGACACGTCGTTCTGCGTGCGGTTGAGGTTGCCGTAAGCGTTGTTCGCCATCAGGTTTGTGTTGATTGCCATGCCCATGATGTATTCCTCCATGATTGGGTCTGCTGGTACTCCCAGGCCGTCCGTGGCCTGTCACTTCTGGTTATCGGAACGGCGGTCCCCTTTGGTTAGCAAAACGCCGCAGGAAAATTTGTTACAGGCCTCAAGATCCGCCGCGCGTCACTTGACTGGACAAAGCGAATAAATCATGCATAAACAACGCCTAACGCATGGGCCGCGTCGGCCGATAGTTGTTTTCAGCGCGGCGAGGGCACAGGGGAAGTGCTTTCCCGCGGCAACGCACCCGAAAATCCAACCCGGAACTGGAGTTGACCCGACATGGCCATCCATGAACTGTCGGCCCTGCTGTGGCGAGAACGTGAGCTACTGGATCTGCTGACATTCAAGCTGGAGGAAGAGCAACTGCTCCTCACGGCGGGCAAATCCCGCTGGTTGCCGCATGGCACCCGGGAAGTGGAGCAGGTCCTGGGGCACCTGTCCAAGGCCGGGCTCGCAAGGGCGGTGGAAGTGGCGGCGGTGGCAGAGCAATGGGGGTTGCCTGCCGAGTCTTCACTGGGCGAGCTGGTCACAGCGGCCCCGGAAGAGGCCTGGGCTGATGTCCTGTCCTCGCACCTGAACGCGATGCAGCAGCAAACCGCCACCATCAAGGAGCTGCGTGATTCGAACGAGCAGTTCCTTCGCGCTGCCGTCCGTTCTACCCAGGAAACCATGGCGGATCTGAAGCCGGCAGCCGGGACCTACGACTCCCATGGGCGGACCGGTTCCCAAAGCAGGGCAGCGGACTCAACCCCGTCCCGCCTTTTCGACCAGCAATTCTGACCTGAACACGGCGGACAAGCAAAGGCCGGACCATCTCAAGGCCCGGATCACCCAAAGGACACAGCAGTGAGCACATTCGGCGGACTCAATACGGCCTACCTGGGCCTCACCGCGGCGCAGCAGGGCATCAACGTTGCCGGACAGAACATCGCCAACGCCGGCACTGACGGGTACACCAGGCAGCGGATCGAGCAATCCGCCGTCGGCGCACCCGCGCGCACGGGCCTCTTCGCAGCAGGCACACAGGCCGGTCAGGGCGTGTCCGTGGACGGGATCG
>NZ_DF952469.1:910159-917584 GCF_001263615.2 Arthrobacter sp. Hiyo1
TCCGGCGCGGCCCAGGCCGGTTACGCCGGCTATCGGTCCACCCAACTCCAGCAACTCGAAGGCTCCCTGAACGAGCCCGGGCCCGCCGGAATATCGACGGCGTTGCAGACCTTCTGGTCCTCGTGGCAGGGAGTCTCCAACCACCCGGGAGAAGCAGCCCCGGCCGGCGTGCTGCTGCAGGCCGGCACCACCGTTGCCAATGCAGTGTCGGCGGGCTACAAGGCCTTGGATTCACAGTGGACCCGGATTCGCGGAGAAGCCCAAAGCACTGTCGCCACCCTGAACGATGCCGCAGCCCAAGTGGCCGGCTTCAACGCGACGATCCGTTCCGTTACGGCCTCGGGAGGATCCGCCAACGAGATCATCGATGCCCGAAACAAGGTAACTGAAACTATTGCTTCCTTGGCTGACGGAACTGTCCGGGACAACGCCGACGGCACGGTCGATGTCTTCGTGGGCGGCAACGCCATCGTCTCGGGTACGTCGCACCGCGAGCTCGCGCTGAGCGGCCAAACAAGCATGGGAGCGCTGGGCTCAGCGGTGCAGTCGGGGGGACCAGTGCAGTTGGAATGGGCCGATCGCCCGGGTGTGGCGGTTCCCCTCGACGGCGGAAAGCTCGCCGGCGCTGTCTCACTTCTCGCACCGGCCGCGGGAGGCGCGGGAGGCGCCATCTCCGAGGCCGCTGCTTCCTACAACGCCTTCGCCACAAAACTCATGAACGATGTCAATGCCGTGCACCGCACCGGGCAGTCCACCACCGGCGCCTCAAACCTCGATTTCTTCGCGACCACCCCTGGTGCCCCGGCGGCCTGTCCCTCAGCGTTATCCCGACGAGCTCCGCGGGAATCGCCACCGGCACTCCAGGTTCCGGTGCCCTTGACGGCAAAATCGCGGACGCAGTCGCCCAAATCGGCACCGGGCAGGGTTCCCCTGACGCGCTGTGGTCCGGAATCGTCACAGGGATCGGCACGGCGTCACAGTCGGCACAGCAGCACCAGCAGCTCGCCGACGCGGCGAGCACTGCCGCCGTCGGGCAGCGTTCCTCCGGTGCGTCCGTCAGCCTCGACGAGGAGAACATCAGCCTCCTGAGCAACCAGCACGCCTACCAAGCGGCGGCCCGAGCCATGACGGCCGTGGATGAAGCACTCGACGTCCTGATCAACCACACCGGATTGGTGGGAAGGTAAGCCATGCTGAACCGTGTCACGAACCAAACAATGTCGGCGGCCGCACAACTGAACCTGCAGGCCGGGCAGGCAAAACTCGCTGCGCTGCAGGACAAGGCCAGCAACCTCAAAAACATCACCAGGCCCTCGGACGATCCCGCGGCCACGGCGAACCTGCTCGCTACGAAGAGCCAGCTCAGCGCCGCCGGACAGTATTCGAACAACATCAACGACGGCAATGGCTGGCTGACCACCGCCGATTCGGCCCTCGGCCAGGCCACCAACATTCTCAACCGGGTCCGAGACCTCACGGTCCAGGCTGCCAACGGTTCCCTGAACGGCAACGCGAAGGAGGCGATCGCCGTCGAAATCGAAGGCCTCAACAAGGACCTTCTCGCCCAGGCAAACACGCAGTACCTGGGCCGGAACGTCTTCGCTGGAAGTTCCGATTCCGCCGGCGCGTTCAGCATCGCCACGCCACCGGTCTTCAACGGAACGCCAGGCAGCACAGTGGAACGACGGATTGACGCGACACAGACGGTGCGGGTAGACGCCGACGGCGGTGCGATCTTCGGTGACGGCGCCGGCTCCGTCTTCGCTTTGGTGAGCAACGTCGTCGCCGATATCCGCTCCGGCGCGGATGTCAGCGGGCGTTTGACGACGATCGGCGACAAGATCAAGTCGGTTGTCAACGGACGCGCGGACGTCGGTGCCAGGCAGACTAAGCTCATGCGCGCCCTGGACTCCGTCGACGGACTAAAGGCCTCGCTGGACGCACAGCGCTCCGGAATTGAAGACGCAGACATCGGAAAGGTCGTCATGGACTTGAAGCTGCAGGAAACCAACTACCAGGTTGCCCTTGCGGTCACCGCCAAGACGCTCCAGCCCACGCTCATGGATTTCCTGAAGTGAGCACCGCACAGGCTTCCCGGGCGTTGAGCTTCACCGCGCCCATGCCCGGGCTTGAAGCGTCTGACGGCTTCGCTTTGCGGGGAATCGACGGCGCCCCCGGGCTCTACGCGATGGAGTCGGCGAGCCCGCGGATCCGGATGTTCCTGGCCGAGGCCGTGGTGTACGTTCCGGGCTACGAGCCCGCCATCCCCCGCTCGACACTGGACGACCTCGGCCTGGACCGGGCTGAGCTGGCAACCACGTTGGTGGTGGTCAACCCGAGCCCGGAGAAGACCACGGTAAATCTCGCGGCCCCGATCGTGCTGAACCCGGAAACCGGACGCTGCACGCAGCTTCTCCTCGATAGCAAGGAATACCCCCTCCGGGCCGAGCTGAGCGCTAAGCAGCACGCCTCCCCTGACGCTCGCTCACTTTTGGGCCCCTTCCGGCCGACGCTCGCTCAGATGATCTGAGCGGGCGTCACCGCTTTTGGCCCCATATGTGAGCGAGCGTCCCTTCTTGAGCCGCGGGGATCCCAGGATCGCGGGATCGCGGCTCGCTAAACCCGCTTGGCCTCCCCCGACGCTCGCTCACTTTTAGGCCGTTTCCGGCCGACGCTCGCTCACTTTTGGGCCGTTTCCGGCCGACGCTCGCTCAGAAGTTCCACTCCGACACAAAATTGTTTGGTCAAACCACTTGCGCCAGGGCTTCTCCCCGTCCATACTAAATGAACGTCATTCATTTAGTGACTCCCGTCTCACCGGAGAACAGCCATCATGATCTGCACCACCTACCCGGGCGCCCCAACCTCCGCCGCCCGCCATCAGCTTCGATGACCCCACAGACGGCTTTCACTGCATCACCCAGCAACAACCTTCGGCCCATCTAGAAAGAGCCAAGCACATGACTCAAATAACCCGCCCAAGCGCCAGGAAAACCGTGGAGGCCCACGATCCCGCCGGCACCGAGCACGGCATCAGCGGCAAAGGACTCAAGACGGGGCAGCTGGGGCTCCTCGCCGTCGTCGTCCTTGGTATTTCTTCCGTGGCGCCCGCGTACAGCCTGACCAGCTCACTGGGCCCGGCGGTCAACGCGGTAGGCCTGCAACTCCCCGCGATTTTCATCGTCGCCTTCATCCCGATGATCCTCGTGGCGTTCGCCTACCGGGAGCTCAACGCAGACTCGCCGGACAGCGGCACCACCTTCACATGGGCAACCAAGGCTTTCGGCCCCTTCATCGGATGGATGGGCGGCTGGGGGCTGCTTGCCGCGAACATCATCGTCCTTTCCAACCTGGCAGGCGTCGCGGTGGACTTCTTCTACCTCTTCCTCGCCCAGGTTTTCGGCAACCCCGATCTTGCCGACCTCACTTCCAACAAAGCCTTGAACATCGCCACATGCCTGGCCTTCGTGGCACTGGCTGTCTGGGTCAGCTACCGGGGACTTCACGCTACCAAACTCGTGCAGTACGCCATGGTGGGATTCCAGGTAGTGGTCTTGGGCGTGTTCATCGTCATGGCCCTCACCCATGCCTCCTCCGGCGACACCCCAACGGCTATCGCCTTCAGTTGGGACTGGTTCGACCCCACGAAGATCAGCAGCTTTGAGCAGTTCGCTGCCGGCATGTCCCTCGCGGTCTTCGTCTACTGGGGCTGGGACGTCTGCCTGACGGTCAACGAAGAGACCAAGGGCGGCAAGGGTACTGCCGGCAAGGCGGGCACCACGACGGCGATCGCGGTGCTGGGTCTCTACGTCGCCGTAATCGTCGCAACCATGATGGTGGCTGGCGTTGGTGGGGACGGCATCGGGCTCAACAACCCGGACAACCAGTCCAATATCTTCGCCGCGTTGGCGTCCCCTGTGATGGGTCCTTTGGCCATCCTCATGTCTTTGGCCGTACTCGCAGGCACAGCGTCGTCCCTGCAGTCCACTATGGCCTCCCCCGCCCGAAGCCTTCTCGCCATGGGTCACTACGGCGCCCTTCCGCAGAAGTTCTCCTCCGTGAGCAAGCGCTTCGGTTCCCCCGGATTCGCAACCATCATGGCCGGGGCTATCTCCGGCGGGTTCTACGCCATCATGAAGGTTGTCAGCGAGAACGTCCTCAACGACACCATCCTGGCTCTGGGCTTGATGATCTGCTTCTACTACGGAATGACCGCCTTTGCCTGCGCTTGGTACTTCCGGCACAGCGTATTCGGCAGCGTCCGCAACTTCTTCATGCGGCTGCTTTTCCCGGTGATCGGCGGCGTGGTTCTGACCCTCGTCTTCATCCAGACGGCGGTGGACAGCTGGTCCCCCGACTTCGGCAGCGGTTCCGAGATCTTCGGCGTCGGCCTCGTGTTCATCATCGGCGTGGGCATCCTGGCCCTCGGAGCGGTGGTCATGGTGATCATGGCCCGCGTCCGTCCCGGCTTCTTCCGCGGCGAAACCCTTCGCAAGGACACACCGGCCCTCGTGGTTCCCGAATAACCGGGCAACTCTCAGCGTGGCAGAAGCCCTGTTCCGGCATCACCCGGAGCAGGGCTTCTGTTGTAGTTGCTTCACCACATGTGCGCGACGTCGATCACCAGCCGCGATCCCGTTCCCGGACCGGCCAGCGTGAAGACCCTGAAGGGGAGCCGGGCGCGGACACCCAGGCCAAGGCTCGTGTATCCCTCGAAGCTGCCCGCGAAGGCCACTTGCCGCAAAGTCTTGTAGTCCGAGACGTTCGTGAGCTCGTTCTTGTCGGCCGGGTTGTACGTGGCATTGCCGCTGGAGTTATAGGCGGGGGCGTTGACCGTGACTTGCAGGAACGCATTGCCCCTCAGCTCGACGGGAAGTCCCGAGCCATCGTGGAGTACTTGTGGAACGTAGCGGATTGAATAGCCGGCAACGGCGCCATTCAGGTCGATCACCAGGCGGTCAAAGCACGGTTGCTGCCCCGTCCGGACATTCACCACTTGCGCTTGGGTCAGCGCGGGGTTTGACTTCGCCAACGATCCCCACGCGATCCCGCAATACGGGGCTGCCGACGCTTCCCCTGGAACCACTAGACCAAGCCCGGCGGCCACTACCAAAGCTGCCAACCACGCGTAAAACCTTCTCACTTGGGCCCACTCCCCTTGAATTCTTGAGCGATCCGATACCTCAAGCGTAGGAGCGTCCGGCCCCTTGAGAGAGCTTCGTATCCGCTTCGGCGCCCAACTGTTAACAGGCTTCGCGAAGGGTCACGAGGACGTGATTCAACGGTCTGCTTTCCGCGGCTTTCCGGGGTTTCGGCGCCGTCTCGCGCCTCTGTTCGTTATCACGGATAACGACGTCGGAGCGCTTGCCGGCATCGATTGCTCCGTAACTGTCGTTTTGAACGCTCAGAACGACAGTTACGGAGCAATCGATGGGCCTACGCATGCAAAAGCCCCGCCCGACTGGTTTGGGGATGCTGGATTCCAGTCGTGCGGGGCTGATTTGCGTGCGGGGTTTAGCCTTCGCAGTCGCGGCAGTACTTGAGGCCGTTCTTTTCCAGCGCGATCTGCGAGCGGTGACGGACCAGGAAGCACGATGAACACGTAAATTCATCGGACTGCTCCGGGACAACGATGACGGTTAGTTCTTCGCCGGACAGATCGGCGCCCGGAAGATCGATGCCCTCGGCTGTGTCGTTCTCGTCGATGTCGATGACAGCAGTCTGGGCACCGGAGCCGCGCGATGCCTGAAGGGCCTCGAGCGATTCGGCGGGAGACTCTTCTTCGGTCTTGCGTGGGGCGTCGTAATCGGTAGCCATTGGTGTGGTTCACTTTCGTTGCTGCATAGTGCCATTTCAGGCACCTCAGTGAAGCAGTTTAGGGCATAGTACACGCCGTCAACGAATAGTGTGTTCAACAAGACATTTGGCCACGTAAGAACCCCGGAATCCCGGGGGTTTTCGCTACTCCACGACGCGGATTTTCCGCGCTTGGGCGTCGGCAATGGCCACACCGCTGAGCGCCGGGAGCCAACCGTAGCGGGTGGTTTCAGTGGCTCCGGAGGCCCCCAGCTCGGCGGCGTCGTAGAAGTAGGCAGCTTCGATCCAGGCGCTCACCTTGGACATGATGGATACGATCATGCGGCCACGCTATCGAGGCCCGGTTCAAGACCCGTTTCCGCTCTGTCACAGCCGTGTTAAATGATCCTGTAGCTCAGTATCCGCGTGCCGCCGTCGTCGTCGCCGTCGTCGGGCGCCGCGTGAATCAGCAGCCCGGACTCATCCGCAGTGACGGTGACAGGGTTGCGGGTGATGACGTGACCGGCGCCGCTGAACACGCCGATGGGCACGTCCCACGTGATTCTTTGCCGCAGCGGTTCCACCAGGGCCAGCCCTCCGAGTTCAAGGACACCACCATCAACCTGCGGCAACAGGGAAATCCCGCTGCACAGCAGAAGTCCCGGACCGAGGAGCTGGGCATCCTGGTAGTCGACGAAGTGGCCAGGGTTCTCCCACTGATCCACCAGGCGGCCTTCCGTGTCCCAGATGTAGAGCTGCCGGGAACCCCAGCTTCCGCCGAACACCAGGTCCATTCCGGGATCGCGCACGATCCAACCGATGTGGTCCTCCACCCGGAACCGCTCGCGGACCTCGAAGGTGCCCGGATCGATCGTATAGATGGTGCTTCTGCTCGCGGCCCGGTACTCGGCGACGGAAACCCAGACGTGGTCGCCGTCGAAATCGATACCCCCTGGGTGATACGCCGCGTCCTCGCCTACAGGAATATCGCGAAGCAGCCCACCGTCCGGCCCGAGGACGAACACGTGCCCGTTCCCCCGCCCCCGAGTCCGTAATGCCGGATCCGCCGCGGGGCGCGGCGCATCGAGGATCTCAACGGAGGACAAGAACGTCAGCCCCTTGGCGAACGCCATGCCCTGCGGGTGGTGCGTCGGAAAGTCGAGGCTGATCTCCCCAACCAGTTCGAAGCGGCTCCGCCGGTCGAGTGCGGAAAGAGCGGCGAGAAGCTCAGTCCCCCGCATCGGCATGGGCCTGGCTCCACAGCTCGTAAAGCTCGGCCGCGTATTCCGGACGGGCCGCAAGAACCCCGCCCTGCTCCGGGAACGTGTCCATCTCGCCTTCGGAATTGAGGACGACGCCACCGGCCTCCTGAACAATGAGCGTCGCCGCCAGGTGGTCGATCGGGCTGAAGCTTCCGATGATTGCTCCCGCACCACGCCCGGCAGCTACGCCCACCACCGTCATGGTCGCTGAACCCATAATCCGCATGATGCTGTGCCGTTCGCCGAGCTCGGCGAGCAGTTCCAGCATCCCGGGCCACGGCAGGTGCCCCGCGAGTTCGGTCGCCACCACGGTTCCGGCCAGGGCCGCCGTCGAACTCCCCGCGGAGGCCAGCGATAGCGGCTTCCG
>NZ_DF952469.1:917609-924406 GCF_001263615.2 Arthrobacter sp. Hiyo1
TGAGCCACGCACCGTGACCGGCCCACCCCTCGAAAATCTCGCCGCGCCAGGGATCTGCGACGACGGCGACCGCGGGCTTGCGGTCCACGGCCAAGGCAAGTGAGAACGCCGTCCACGGAATCTGGTTTACGTAATTGGTGGTCCCGTCGACGGGGTCAAGGTACCAACACGGTGCGCCGGGCAGGGCGACTCCGCCCATTTCCTCGCCAACCACTGTGTGGCCCGGAAGGCGGGCTCCAATCACTTCGCGGACGTGGCGCTCGACGGCGATATCGACTTCCGTGACCAGGTCGGCAGGGTGCGCCTTGGTTGAGACCAGGCCGCGATCGGCGTCGCGCATGTACCCGACGGCCCATTCGGCCAGCTCCATCGCGACTTTCCGGGACTCAAGGACTTCGTCTCCGGCCAGTCCTCTGGGAGCCTGGGCCGAAGTCCATGCCTGTGGGTCTTCGGCGATGGCGCTTTGCAACAGGTCCAGTTGGTTGCTCGTGATCGAGTCCACGCCGAGTCCCAATGCCCAGCGCATGGTTTCCAGGTTGTCCACGGTCCAGCACGCTACTTTGGCTCCCGCGGCGTGGATCTGTTCCACCATGCCCTTGCTGAGGACCACGTGCTCGGAATTGACGAACTCGGGACCCAGTTCGGCCAGCAACTCCTCCGGCGGGGCAGTCCTCTTGCTCCAAGGCAGCCAGATCCGGGCATCCTTATCGAGGGCGCGGATGATCCGCATCCCGTCCAGGTTCCCGCACCAGGCCACTTCGATGCCGCTTTCGCGTACGACGGCGGCAGTCGCCTTCGCGGGGCCGGGCTCGTCCATGTCGATGAGCAAGGTTGACCGGCTGTCGCGAAAGAGCTCAAGGGCTTCGGATAGCAGGGGAATACGTTCCTCACCGGCGCCCAGTTGCCTGATGCGGTCATAGTCGACGTCTGCAACGTCCGCATCGAGGCTCCAGATCCTGAGCAGCGCGGCATCGTGGAGCAGGATCACCTGCCCGTCCTTCGTTACCCGGACGTCCACTTCCACGAGGTCCGCACCCGCGTCGATGGCTGACGCGATGGCGGGCAAGGTGTTCTCCAGGTATTTGCTGGAGTCGCCCCGATGGGCCGCGGCCCGGGTCCTTTTGGTGTCGATCGTGTTGCTCACAGTGCGGCACCTGCCTCTCCTACCAGGCGTCCGTCCCGGAAGGTCATGGCCTTGCGGATCCCCGCATATGTCTGTTGGCCGGGCTGCATGAGCTCTCCGCTGACAAAGCTGCGGAGCCGGGCGTCGGCCCTGCGCACGTACACTTCCTGGAAGTGTCCGCGCGGGACCACCCTCTCGACGGTCGCCGGCACAGCACCTGCGAAGGGGGCGTCTGCCAGGATGACGTCCTCGGGCCGGATCCCGAGAATGTCCGGGCCCGCAGTGATGAGTCCGCCGTCGAGCGAGCCTTCCAAGCGATTCATGCTTCCGATGAAGGTGGCGACAAACTCGGTTTCCGGGCGGGCGTAGAGCGCTTCCGGGGTGCTGTATTGCTCGATCCGGCCTGCATTCATCACGGCGATGCGGTCCGACATGGACATCGCCTCTTCCTGGTCGTGCGTGACGATGACCGTTGTGATGCCCAGTTCCTGCTGGATCTTGCGGATGTCTTCGCGCACTTTGACACGTAGTTTCGCGTCCAGATTGCTCAAGGGTTCGTCAAGGAGCAGGAGCTTCGGCTCCTGGACGAGTGCCCTGGCCAATGCCACGCGTTGCTGCTCGCCGCCGGAGATGCGTGCCGGTTTGGAATCCGTGTGGTGCAAAAGGCTGACCAACTCCAGGACGGCTTCCACCCTGCCCTTGATCTCAGCCTTGGACAATTTGCGGAGCTTCAGCGGGAAGCCAACGTTCTTGGCCACGGTCATGTGGGGCCACAGCGCGTAGTTCTGGAACACCATGGCGCTGGGGCGGTTCTCCGCGCCGAGGTGCGAGACCTCCTGGCCTTCCACCTCAATGGAACCGGAGTCCGGCTCCAGGAACCCGGCGATCATGCGCAGCGTCGTTGTCTTGCCGCAGCCGGAGGGCCCCAGCAAGGACACCAGCTCGCCCTCCTTTACCGACAGATCGAGGTTGTCGATGATGGTGCGGCCGCCGAGGATCTTGTGGAGGCCGCGGATGGTCAGGCCACCGCCCGACGCCGGAGTGCCCGGCTTCGTGGGGCTGGCGGGTGATTCAGTCAACGGTTCATGGATTGTCATGGGTTCTCTGTCTGAACATTGAGCGCGATGCGCTATTTGATCTGGAAGCCTTCGGCGAGCTGGCCGCCGAGGATGTGCTTGTGCGCCGCGAGCATGAGGGCCACGGAGGGAATGGCCAGCAGGATCGAAAAGACGGCAGCCACCTGGGTGGGGTAGTTCAGCACCAGGCTGTACATCTGCGTTGGCATGGTCATGAAGGCCGGTGCACCCACCAAGTACGTTCCTTGTGCTTCGTCGAAGGACGCCAGGAAGGACATCACGGCCGCGACGATAATCCCGGGCAGGGCCATGGGGAGGGTCACGGAAGCGAACACGCGCAATGTGGAGGCTCCGGCGTCGCGGGCTGCTTCCTCAAGGTTCCGCGGCACGGCAGCGAACGCTGCCGCCGGAATCCACGTCATGAACACCACGGTGCCTAGCACGTGCACCACGAGGATTCCCAGCACGGTGTTCATCAGGTTCAAGGCGTAGAAGAGCGCAGCGAGGGTGACGAACAAGCCCATCTTGGGGAAGGCGTTGGTCGCGAACAGGCTGATCAGGAAGAAGCGGCGTCCGGGGAAATCAAAGCGGGCGAAGGCGTAGGCGGCGGGCAAGCAGATGATCGAAGACACAAGGACCGTCAGCGGGGCGAAGAACAAGGAGTTCTGCACCGCGATTCCGAGCGCGCCGTCGTTGACCACCACCTGCCACCAGCGCAATGTCCAGTCATCGGGAAGGAGGTTGGGGAAGGTCCAGTTGCCGGCGAAAGCGCGGACGCCCAGCCAGAGCAGGGGGCCAAGGATGAAAACGATCATGAGGACCACGAACAGGCCCACCAGCGCACTGCGGACAATCGAGTCGAGCGTGAGCGGCCTGCGGGTGCGGGACCCAGCCGGGGATCCGGTAGGGAGAGCCATCAGACTTTCCCCTGTTCCTTGGCGGAACGGAAGTTCGCCCACACGTAGAGCGCGGCGATTCCGGAGGCAATCAGGAAGACAGTGAAAGCCATGACCGCGGACTGCTGTGGCTGGTTGAAGGCAGAGAAGTAGTTGGACATGTCCACTCCGAGCATGTTCGGTGAATTGGGCCCGGTGAAGTACGGGACCGTGAACGATCCAACAATTCCAATGGCCGTAAACGTCGTCGCGATGATGATGGGAACTGCCGCCATCGGAACGATTACCGAAACGATCGTGCGCAAGGACCCGGCACCGGCGTCGCGGGCTGCTTCGATCATGGCGTTCGGCACGGACTGCAGTCCGGAGGAGACCATGAGCACGGCGAAAGGCAGGGAAGTCCAGACCGAGCCGATGATGACCGTGACCATGGTGAAGGCCCACACGGGGAAGTCAAGCCCGAAGAGGGCAAACACGCTCCGGAGGAAACCGGTGCCGGAGTAGAAGGTCAGGATCGCCCACGAGGCGATGACCACCGGGATGAAGAGCGGCACGATCGCCAGTCCGGAAAGGAGGCGGGCCATTCGACCGCCTTTCAGCTTGAGGTAGAGCCCAATGCCCAAGGCCAGGAAGATGACCGTTGCCGTGCTGACCAGCGTCACGATGACGGTGACCAGGAGGTCCCCGAGGAAACGCTTGTTGGTGAACATCTCCTGGTACGCGGCCAGCGTTCCCCACCAAGCGTCTGCCTCGTGCACGTTCTGGCCAATGGTGGCGATGGTGTGGTTCAACCCGCCGGTCAGGCCGATGCTGAAGCCGAACGCGAGAATGATCGGGAAGCCGACGAAGATCGCGATCAACAGGATCGGCGGCAGTGCCATGAAGAACCCGACGGCGCGCTGGCCCAGGCGCTTGGGGCGCGTGGTACGAGCCGGCGGAACTGTTTGCTGCAGTTCCGCCGGCTTGTGAAGCGTGGTTGTCACTGGCCGGGAACCTTCTGGTCCCAGAGGTTGTTCAGGTCTTTGCCCATCTGGTCGAAGTAGCCCTTGCGCAGGTTGTTGGTGTCTGCGTCCTTGAACTTGTCCTTCACATCAGCCGGAAGTTTGTCCAGGCTGATGGCCGGGAATCCGGACATTTCCTTGATGATCATGGTCTGTGCGTCCGGCGAGAGGACGAAGTTTGCAAGCTTCAGCGCCGCTTCCTGGCGGGGCGAGGACTTGGGAATGCCGAGGTAGGCGGCGCCGCCGGTGAACGACGGGTTGCTGATCTGGGTGGCCTTCACGCTGGACGGGATCTGGCCGTTGGTCAAGCCGGTGATGAACTGGTCAGACCACACCGGAGCCATGGAGATCTGTCCCTTGGCGAGCAGGTCAAGGGTCTGCTGGTTGCCGTTGGGGTAGACACCGCTCTGGAAGACGGACGAGTTGAGGTCCTTCAACGTCGCGAAGCCCTGGTCCCAGTACTTCTCGAGATCCTTCTCGTAGCCCACCGTCATCTTGGCGCGGGCGTCGGCCGGAACGAACTTGTCCAAAACGGTGGCAACGAATGCACCGCCGGACCCACCGGACTTGGGCGAGTTGTAGGTGAACTTGCCCGGGTTTGCCTTGATCCAGGCGAGCAAATCGTCGAGGGTCTTCGGCGGAGTGGCAACCGTCTTGGTGTCATATGCGAGGAGCACCGCGGAGCCGCGGTACGGGATGCCACCGGTGCCGCCGGCCTTGATGACGTCCTGCGGGACATCGTTCAATGCCGGAATGGTCTGGGAACTCACGGAGGTCAGCAGATTGGCTGCGGAAGCCTTGGAAACGAAGCCGCCATCGACGAGGTCGAAATCAGGTTCCTTGTTCTGCTCCGTGGCGCTGGTCAGTTTCGCCAGGGTCTGGGAATCGTGCTCGCCGTGCAGATCGAGGGTGACCTTCACGTTGTAGCCGGGGTTGGCCTTTTGGAAGGCGGGAACAAGGCTCTTTTCCCACAGGTTCTGGACGTTCGTGTCCCCGCTGATGAAAACGGTGATCGTCTTGTCCGGGGATGCGCTGGCGCCATTGTTCTGGGCCGTTGCGGTGCTGCTTTGAGCGCAGCCGGTCACAGCGGTGGCTGCAACAACGGCGACGGCGGCCGCTGCTAGAAAGCGGTTGGTCATGGTGTTCCTTCATCTTGAACCGAAAAGTCCCCCAAGGGCAGGAACTACCATCCAAGGGCAAGGTGAAGGAGTGGGTCATGGCCCATGAATCCGGGGTTAACCCGAGGAAGAATTAACGCAAATATGTCAGGACATACGAACAACAGCACGAAACGTTTTGCAGTGGATCGCCCTACTTGCGGGCTCGCTTCCAACCGATCGTCAGGAACGTGACCAGGACCGCTATCGCCGCGGCCAGGGCCAGGCTGACCGGGCCGGTTCCCAAGTCGAGTCCCCCTCGGTCAGGAGAAACAGCGGTCCAGTCGGAGAAGGACGCCCCCAATGGCCGGGTCAGGATGTACGCGAACCAGAAGGCCGGGATCGCCGCCAGCAGGCGACGCCAGTGGGCCAGTGCCGGGACAGCGATGACAACCGCGAACATGATGCCCGAGGCGAGGTAACCGAGGCCCAGCGAGTAGGCGGCCAGGTCCCCGGTAGCCGTGCCGAGGGCGAAAGTTGTCAGCACAGCGGCCCAGTAGAAAGCCTCCCGACGCCGGGTGGTGATGCTATGGATGGAAAGGGTCTTCTCGTTCCGGTGCCAGAGCAGGAAGGCAACAGCGAGAGCCACGGTGAAGAAGAGGGTCGACGCCAGATAGGGGACGCCAAGTCCGACGTGGACGGCGTCCGCAGCCATGGTCCCAAACACACTGACCATCGCAACGGCGGTCCAGTACACCCAAGGGATGTAGCGGCGGACGCGGAACTGGAGGACCAGCGAAATTACCAACGCCGCAAATCCGAGGCCCAGAGCGATCTCGGGCTCAAAGCTGTGCACCAGGAAATCGGACGTGGTTTCGCCCATCCCGGTAGTGAGGATCTTCACTACCCAGAACAAGACGGTCACCTCGGGTACTTTCGAGGCGGAAGCTCGGGCGACGGCTTTCTGCAGTCGATCGCCAGCAGCTACGGTGTCCTTGGCCCGCGGGCTAGCGGTGAGTTCTTCGGGCATCATGGCCCCCATTGTTCAGGGCTTTCCCGAGCGTTTCCCGAATGTGACGCGTGGGGCCCTCGCCCTGACACGGTGACGAAGCCCCCCAAGCCACCCCGCGCCATTCGCGGGATAATGGAACCATGGCCGATCAGGATCAGGATCCTTGGGAAGAGTTCGACAGGCTCAAGCCCGCGGGACACGATCGCGTCCAGGGCTATCCGGGAGGAGAACCCTTGGGTTTTGGCTTCCAGACGGGCGTGCGGAGCGCAAGGGTGGCCTTTGGTTTCGCCGTCTACACTCTGGTCCTCGGAACCGTTCTGGTCCTCGTCGGAATCATCGACTTCATCGGCACCGGCGAGTTGCTGTGGCTCGGACTGATGGTGCTCATCGAGGCCGCCTTCATCTACGGATTCATCCAACTGGCGCACCAAGCGCGCAACCGACGCTCAACTTAGGCGCGCCCGTTGTCGAAGAATTACAGCCCCTCCGCGATCCGCTTGATCGCGGCCAGGCGGCGGTCCCACTCCGCGCCGATGCGCTCGAGGCTGCGTGCCGTCTCGCTCAGCTGTGAGCCGAGCACCCTGTAGCGCAG
>NZ_DF952469.1:924431-929696 GCF_001263615.2 Arthrobacter sp. Hiyo1
GCGTCGCCCTCGCCGAGGGCAGCCAGGATGCTCCACCTCGTCTCGTCGCCGAGCGCGGCGAACACGGGAACCAGGGTGCTCGCGGTCACGACCCACCCTCGACATAAGCGGCCAGTTCGTCGAGTTCCGAGTCCCAGCCCTGGCGGTGGCTCTCCATGTTGAACGCCGGATCGCTCGTCGTGTCGAAACCGGTCTCGACGACGGTGAGCTGCGTTCCGCCGTCGAGCGCTTCAAGCGTGAAGCGGAAAACGGTCGAACGGTCAGGATCGACCTCGGTGGGCTGGGTGCCGCGCGCGTCGTCGTTGCTCCAGCGGTAGGCAATCATTCGGGGTGGGTCGAGCTCCTCGATCCGCACCGGGAAGGCGCCGTATCCTTCGAAAGAGAAGACACCGCCGGCGCCGACGGCGACGTCGTCGAGGACGGCGGTCTGTCCGAACCACCGCGCGATGTGCTCGGCTTCGGTGATCGCGGCCCAAACCTTCTCGATTGGTGCTGCGATGGTGATGGTGCGCCTCACGGTGAACTCGCCGGCATCGACGACGGAGGCCTGGTTTGCAGTCATAGTCATGATTCTGTTCCTTTCAGTCAGTTACTGCAACTACAGGGTTGCATTAACCTAAAGAAAGAGCAACCCCTAGGTTGCAGATCGAGGCTTGCCGCCGTCGCCAAGGGCGGATCTCTTGCGGCGTCCCGAGGCCACGATGAAGACTGCGACGGCGATTGCCACTATCGCGGCGGCGCCGCCGATTGCAGTGATGATGCTCCAGGGGCTGACAGTCCCGTCGTCGGATTGCGTTCTGGCTGTGGTGGCCGCAGGCGCGGGCTTCGAGGCTGCAGAGGTTGTTGCGCCCGCGGCAACCGCGGCGTAACGGGATACCGAGCCGTCGCCGGTACCGTTGCCCGGGCTCGTCACGATGAGCGTCCCGTCCGGAGCCACAGCCAGATGGCCGGAGTTCTTATCAGTGGGAATGGAGGATCCCACAGCTGTTGCGCCCGGCGGGACGACGGACAGCACGCGGTCCTGGACAGTGGTCACGTACAGGGTTCCGTCCTGCCCGACGGCTGCCTCTTGGGGGCCTCCCGGGACGAAGATACGGTATGCAACCGTATCAGTGTCCGGCTTGATGACAGCTACCCGATCGGAACTGATGTTGGTGACGTAAATTGTTCCGTCGGGCCCGGCGGCGATCCCGTGGGGGTTCTCGGTGTCGCCGGGTGTCGAACTAACCTGAATGGTCCGTGAGACGGCGCTCGCTCCGGAAGGAATGACCGAGACCGTCCCTGCGATTTGGTTCGCGACGAACGCGGTGCCGTCCTTCGTGACTGCGACCTCCACCGGCCCTGCTCCGACGGGTACTGTCCGGCCCACGGTCGATCCGTTCGGTGCAATGACCGACACGGTGTGCTCCGAGTGGTTCGGAACATAGATCGTCCCATCAGGTCCTGCGGCGATCAGATGGCTTCCGGGGGAAACCGGAATTCTCCGGGCCACGCCGCTCGCGCCAGCAGGAATAACGCCCACGTCGTACTGATTGCTGGCGCTGTCCCGTTCCGCGACGTACAGGGTGCCGTCCGGGGCCAATGCCAGGCCGGAGGTATATCCTCCCGTGGTGATAGTCCGGGAAGGCTTAGCGTCTCCGGGCGGTATCACACTGATGCCGCCGGCCGCTCCATAGTTGCCGACATACGCAGTGCCGTCGGAACCAACCACCACGCCAACGGGCACCCCGCTCACGTCCAGAACTTCCGAAGGTGCCGCCATCGCAGGCACAGCGCCCAGATAGGCGAACGCCGTCGCGGCCACGACGGCCAGGCTCCAAGATTTCACTTTTCTTCCCCCAAAATCCCCACAACGGCGCTGGACGCCGGCTCAGCGGAGCGTGCTCCGCGTCTGCAGCATATCCCGCCGCCGGTCCTCACCCCTTGCGCGGCAGATACGTGTTGACCGGGCGGCCGGTCGAACCGTAGGCCAAATGCAGGTCAACTAGTCCTTTGCGTTCGAGTTCGCTGAGATAGCGCTGGGCCGTCGGGCGGCTGATGCCGACGCTGCCGGCAATCTCCGAGGCACCCAAAGGCTCCGTGGAGTGAACCACCATGTCGAGGACTTTTTGCATGGTGGGCGGCAGGCGCCGGGGTGCTTTCGCAGGGGGAGCCGTCCGGCGCAGGCTGAAGAGCTGGTCCACGGTCGCCTGGTCGGCCACGGTCCGGGACTCCGCTTCCTGCCGCCAGCGCCGATAGGCCTCGAGCTGGGTTTGCAGCTGCTCGAAGCCGAACGGTTTGACGAGATAGTACACCGCTCCCCCGCGCATGGCGGCCCGCACGGTCTCAAGGTCCCGGGCGGCGGTGATCATGACGGCGTCGAGCTTTTCGCCGGCTCCCTGAAGGGACCGCAGTAAACTGATGCCGTCTTCATCGGGGAGGTAGACATCCAGCAGAAGAAGGTCCGGTTTGAGCCGCTGCACGGCTTCCCTGGCCTCCGCCGCGGTGTGTGCCTCGCCGACGCATTCGTATCCCTCTATTTTGGCCACGCGGCTGGCGTGGATGCGCGCTACGCGGAAGTCGTCGTCGACCACCAAGGTGCGGATCATTCGATCGATTTTCCTGTCATGACCGGGGTTTCGGATTCCAAACGCGGTTCCGGTAACCAGATTTCAAAGCGTCCCCCGGGTCCGGGGAAAACATCCATGGTTCCTCCCGCACGGTGAACGATCCGGCTCACCAGCGCAAGGCCTATCCCGCGACGCATTCCCGGCCGCGGTTCTTTCGTGGTGAATCCGTCAGCGGTGATCGTGCCCACCAATTCTGCAGGAACACCGCCCATTGTCGGTCACGCAAATGAAAATGCCCGAGGAGTCGTCCAGTTGGATGGTCACCTCACGGGGTGTGGGTTGCTCCGCGAGGATCTCGACGGCGTTGTCCAGGAGGTTCCCGACGATCGTCAGCAGTGCTTGCGTTTCAAGGAACGGTTGGCGCAGCTGGGAGTCGTCGGTCACCGAGATTTCCACATCCTGCTCGGCAGCCACGGTGATTTTCGCGAGCAGCAGCGCCGCGAGCTCCGGCGGCTCGATCCGCGAGCGCAGTCCTTCGCCAAGTGAGCGCGAGGTGTCCGAAATCCGCGATACGAAATTCCGCGCCTGGTCCACATCTCCAAGCTCCAAGAGTCCGTCCACCACGTGGAGACGGTTGGCGTACTCATGCTCCTGTGCGCGCAAGGCTTCCATCAGGCCTTCGACCGAGCGAAGGTCGCGGACGAGGCCCTCAACCTCGGTACGATCACGCAATGTGACCACCGAGCCGATGCTCCTTCCAGCCAGGGCAACGGACATCCGGTTGACCACCAGCAAGGCGTCCTCGGTGATCACGATCTGGTCGGTTCCGCTGATCTCACCCGTCAGGAGGGAACGAAGCCGTCCGGGCGGCAGAAGATCCTCGATCTTCTCTCCCAGCACGTTTTCTTCCAGATGTAGCAGGGAGCGTGCCTCGGAGTTGATGACGGTGACCCGGCCGTCGTCGTCGAAGCCGATCATCGCCTCGCGGATGCCGTGCAGCAAGGCTTCGCGCTCTTGCAGGAGGGACGCAATCTCCACCGGTTCGAGATCGAAGGTGACCCGCTTGATTCGGCGCGCCAGAAGGGCCGAACCCATGGCACTGATCACGAGCACCACGCTGAATAGCCGGCGATCAGCAACACCTGCTTGGTGAGTTCGCTGCTTTCCGTGGTCTCCAGGATTCCCACCGAGACCTGCCCGACGACGGTCCCGTCCGCCGCGCGCACCGGCGCCTTGGCGTTGACTGAGTCGCCAAGGCTGCCTTTGTCTATTCCGACGTGGGTCTGCCCGTCAAGGACCGCGACGGGTTCTTCCAGGGTCTGCCCGATGAGGTTTGGATTCGGGTGGGAGTACCGGACACCTTTCCGATCGGTGACCACGACGTAGTCCGGCTGTGCCTGGGACTGGACCTTGCTCGCGATCGCCTGAATCGAGTGCGTGGGATCTCCGTTCCCCAGCGACGTCACGATTTCCGGCATTTGCGCCACCGTCGTGGCGATTCCCAGCGCCCGGAGCCTGTACTGGTCTTCGAGGGTCTGGTTGCTGATCTGGGTGTAAAGAAGCGCGCCCAGAGTGACTGTCACAAAGAGGATGCAGAGCAACCACACCAGAATCTGGGAGGCAAGGGGCCGGGCCTTCCAGCGCGCGCCGAAAAATCGCAAGCCACGCGACTCTGGATGCACTGCCAACCTCTTCCTACTCTCCTAGTAGCTTATGTGACAAAGTTCACGGCTACTACGGCTCAGCGGCGCACCGGCACCTTGGCATGCCACGAGGTATGTTTCTCATAGACGTGTGCGATGCCCAAGAGATCCGCCTCCGCGAATTCCCGTCCCAGGAAATGCATCCCCACCGGCTGTCCTCCGGCAAATCCGCACGGGATGCTGAGTCCGGGCATTCCGGTGAGGTTGGCCGGCGAGAGCATCATGAGCGCGCTGGAGAGGGAATCCTTCCCCGTTGAGCCGGTGAGCGAATGGGACATGTCAGCTTCGATCGGCGCGATGGACGGCAGCGTCGGGGACACCAAAGCCTGGACTCCTGCGTTGTCCATGGCAGTCCGCAGGGAGGCGCGAAGAGACGAGCGCACTTGATGCGCCAACTGGACGTCTTCTCGCGGCACCAAGGCGCCGGTTTCGATCATCACGCGGGTTCCGCGGAGATACTTGTCAGCGCTTCCGGCCAATAGTTCGCGATGGTGTTCGACCGATTCGGACAGCGAAATCGCCAAGCTCGCCGGCAGGGCCATCTTCAGTTCCGGGAGGGACACCTCAACAAGCTCCACCCCGAGTCCTTGCAAAACCATCAGAGCCTGCTCGAGGACCGCAGCCACTTCCGGCGTGACCTCCCACTCGGCCCAAGCGCCACGATCCACCGCCACCCGGGTCGGGGCCGGCATCGCCTCGGGGAGCACCATCTCCTGAAGGCGTGCCGCCGTCGCGGGCTCCAGCATGCCTTGGAGCAGCACCGCACAATCCGACACGCTTCGAGTGATCGGACCGATGTGGTCAAGAGTATGGCTGACGTTGAGAACGCCCGAACCGTCCACCAGTCCGGCCGTGGCTTTGAGGCCCACCAGCCCGTTCACCGACGCCGGATTCCGCACGGATCCACTGGTATCCGTGCCCAGGGCGCCCGGTGCGCTCCCGACGGCCACGGCCACTCCCGAACCGATGCTGGACCCGCCGGCGTAGCGCTCCGCCCCCCAGGGACTTTTCGA
>NZ_DF952469.1:930467-933594 GCF_001263615.2 Arthrobacter sp. Hiyo1
GCCGCGTTTCGGGCGCCTAGCCGGTCGACGTGGACCCACGCATGCACTGAATCTTCGGTGGCCTCGAGCCGCCCGATGACGGATTCCACGAGCTCGGCCGCCGAAAGTTCGCCGCGGCGCAGTAGCCCGGACGCCTCCGTGATTCCCAGTTCCCATGCTTCAGTCATTCGCGCCTCCTCCAGGGGCTTCCTGCAAACGTCGGGGGTCGAAATCGGCCCTCAACGCGACCATGCCGCGCTGAAAGTCATTGAATGAGCGTTCGACGGCGGCCGCGTCCTCCCGCTGGATGGCCTCGCCAACCAGCTCGATGAGTCGCGCGGACTGCTCTGGAGTCAAGAGCCCGTTCACCGGTGCGCCGCCGGAGTCAGCCGACCGTCCCGCACCACGCAGACGCCGCCGACGAAGACGAACCGTACGTCGCGGAAGTCTTCGGCGCTGGCGACGACGACGTCGGCATCCCGTCCCGTTTCAATCCGCCCGCCGTTCGGCGCAATCCCCGGAATCAACCCGGTCACAGCGGATGTTGCCATGGCCACTGCTCCGGCCAAGGATCTGTAGCCATGCTCGGCCACATCCTGCACGGCCGAGATCAACTCATCGTGGTGGCCCTCGTGGCCGTAGTCCGTGGCGAGGACATCCACCAGCCTGGGCTCCTGCAGCAGTACATCCCAGTGCTCCCGCGTGGTCACGGTCTGTTTGCGGTGCAGGAGGTCGAAAACGGAGACTTCGGCCGGCCAACCGTGGTCCCTGCCGAACTTGGCCAAGGCAAGCGCCTCCGCGGGAGTGTGCGAGGGGTGGTTGGCGTGGGAGGCAATGACGCTCGCTTTGGCGCCTGGTCTCCGGGACCCGCCTGCCGTGGCCTGTGGTGTCCCGTCCATGAGTTCGCGCATGACCCGGGCTGTCGCGGCTGCACTGTGCACAATCGCCGGGACGCCGAACCGAGCCGCGGCCTGGACGCCCTCCCGGATGCCGTTGAGTGCTGGCTCGATGGAAGGCAACACGGAATCCGCGATGATTTTCCGCAATGCGACGAGGCCGATCTGTCCTTCCAAGCCGGCTTCGGCGGCCGCGGCGCGCAGTTCGGCCATGTCGCAAGCCTCGGGATCGATGAAGCGGCCAAGGACGGCTTCCTTCATCCGCCGGGCCTGCGCCGAGTGCACGCGCACGCCGCTCGCCTTTTCGATGGCGCGGGAGATGTAGCTCAGGTCCTGCCCTCCCCCGCCGAGGGTTTGTCCGCCGCCGAGCTCCCCGATCGCGATCGCACCGTCGTCGAGCATCCTCTCCACCGTGCTGTGGCCGGCCTGGGCGGGCAGTCCCCTGCCGTCAGCCAGTCGTGCGGCCCGCTCAGCCTCGGGCAAGTATGTCGTTGCTCCACGGACCTGGACCGCATGGCGGCGGTCGGCTTCCCGGACATGGTCCATGGTGCAGAAACCGCAAAGGTTCAGCACTGTGGTGGTTCCCGCAAGAAGGTGGCGGTCAAGATTCGCCAACCACTCGTCGTCGGGCAGCGCGGGGGCGCCGCTGGGCATGAGCGGCCCGGGAGTCACCCCATGGACGTGGCTATTGATGAGACCAGGCATCACGACGCATCCGCCCGCATCGATCACCTCGCCGTCGAACGCTTGATCGCGATCCCAACGCTCGAGAACGTCGGCGACGCGACCGCGGCGCAGGATCACTGCTCCCGTTTCGAGCACCGTATTGCCTGTGCCTGGCACTACGGTGCCACCGTGGATGAGCGTAGACATTCGACTCCCTATCGATTACGTTCATGATATCGAAGTATCTTCACTATAACCACAGAGAAAAAGCGCAGAGGAGATTCCACAGTGCCAGTCCCCTCCACCTCCCGGGATTTCGTGGGCTACGGCGAGCATCCACCGGAGTTCCGCTGGCCTGGGGATGCACGCGTTGCCGTGTCCCTGGTGATCAATGTCGAAGATGGAGCGGAGCGCAGCATCGCCCGCGGGGGCCCAGCGGACGATCTTGGAGCCCACTGGATCAAGCACCCCGCCCACCCCACGGTCCGGAACCTCACGCTGGAATCCGCTTTCGAATACGGATCAAGGGCAGGCATCTGGCGCGTGTTGCGCATTCTGAGGCGCCACGACGCGAGGGCAACGGCTTTCTGCTGCGCCACGGCACTTGAGCAAAACCCGCAGATCGCTGCTGCGCTCGTCAGGGACGGCCACGAAATTGCCGACCACGGTTACAACTGGGATACCCACGCCGGGCTCGCTCCCGAGGAGGAGCGCGCGCTCATTACCGCTTCCCGCGACTCCATCGCCCGAAGCACCGGCGTTCCGCCGACCAGCTGGTACTCCCGCGACGGACTCAACCCTGGCACGCGGGACATTCTCGCCGCCGCTGGATTCATGTACGAGTCCAATAGCTTCAACGATGACTTGCCGCACTCCGGAACCGGGATGGACAAGGCGGGGAAGGACGGAACAGGGTTGCCCGTGCTGCCCTACGCCGGTGACACCAACGACTCGGGCCTCTTCAGGCAGTTCCCCACGGCCACCGCGTTCGCGCGCCACTTGTGCGGCACGCTCGACATCATGCTCACTGACAGCCGGCACGGCCCGTCCGTCATGAACGTGGGCTTGCACCCGCGCCTCATTGGCCGGCCTGCCTACGCCGCCGCCCTGGATGCGTTCTTGTCCCACGCGGGCAAAAACCAAGCGTGGACTGCGACGCGATCGCAGATCATCCAGGCCTGGCTGCTGAAGACGAGCCTAGGCCCTAGCGAGCAGCGCGCCCCAACCAGGGATCGGGCGCGCAGTTCCGGCCAGCCGGAGGAGATGCCACAGCGTGGCTGTTGCGCTGTCGACCACGGGCACGCCGAATTCGGATTCGAAGCCGGCCGCAAGATAGGCGGAGCGAAGGTTCGTCCCGATACAGACCACCGCGTCGACGTCGGAACCAAAGGCGGGCTTCATGAGCGCGCCGATTTCGGTGCTGGACATCCGCGAGATCTCCGGATTGGACATCGACGTCGCGGGCACCGAGGAACGGACTACTTCCAGGCCGCTGGCTGCGTACTCACGTTCAATGAGTGCCACGATGCCCGCGGGGCCGGGAAAAACGACGGCGACCCGGCCGGCGTCGAGCGCTTCCAGGGCGG
>NZ_DF952469.1:934838-935918 GCF_001263615.2 Arthrobacter sp. Hiyo1
CCATGGAACGCGATGGCATCCAGCTCAGCATCGCTGAGCAGTGACGGCGCGTCGCCGAGAACCGTCGCATCGATGCGGTCATCGAGGTCCGCCGGGAGCCGGAAGCGGCTGTAGTGGACGCCGACGTCGGGCGATCCGGCCAGGATGTCGGCTGTCAGGGACTCCGCGTTCGAGTTCGACGACGGCACGAGCATTCCCAAACGGGACGACGGGCCGGGCGGGCGGCTGATCAATGCGATTTGCCCAGCGACGGCGGCGTCGAGATCGCCACCATGACGGCCGCGGTGTCCGTGAGGTTGCTCCACCAATGCGGCAGCGTGGCATCATAGGTCAGGCTGTCGCCCTCGCCCAAGGTGAACTCCTGCCCGCCAACACTCGCCACGAGCGTGCCGGTCTGGACCACGACGCACTCCTCACCCTCGTGCGAATGCGGAACCTCCGCGCCGTCGAAATGCGCGGGGATGGTCATGTTGATGACGCCAAGCTTCCGGTCCGCATCCGGCACGATCAGTTCCATGACGATTCCCTGCGAAGGAATCTCGATGCGGCGGCGATCGGCCCGGCGCACCAGCATGTGGTTCTGCGTCTCGCTGGGGTCGGTAAACATGCTCGCCAACGGCACACCGAGGGAATTGGCGAGGCGAAGGAGCGTGGCGAATGACGGATTACCGATGCCGCGCTCGATCTGGCTGATCAGTCCGGCGCTGACGCCGGCCCGGTCCGCCAATTCCTCGACTGTGAATCGCCCGGCACGCTGTTCCTTGAGCATGGCCCCCAAGTGGGTGATCCACAGGTTGCGGTGCAGAGTGTCATCGTCGTCGACTTTAACAACTTCCGTGCTTCCCAATACGGCTCCTCAGTGTTCCAGCACTCATCAGTATATCGAAGACTCGTCAACTAAACGAAGAATCCTGGCTGGATCCTCCGGCGTCGAGCCCTTCTTCATCGTCACAGCATGCCAGCATCGGCATCGCTGCAGAAGAACCACGCGGTTCATTTTCACAGGGAGTCGCACCTCGTCACCCGGGTCTCCGGAGCGACGGCATCAGCCAGCTGGGCGATCATCGAGGCGAGCTCACG
>NZ_DF952469.1:936004-941865 GCF_001263615.2 Arthrobacter sp. Hiyo1
CAGGAAGGCCCACGCTTTGGCCGGCGGCGCCGAGGACGTCGACGACGCGCTGGACGGATTCCTCAAGAGCGACTGCCCCGGGCCTCCCCTGTTTCATCAGTTCGCCGGCCAGGTCCGTGGGGCCAACCCAGCCGCCGTCGAAACACTCCAACGCGACGAAGTCTTCGACGGCGTCGACGGCTTCCACCGTCTCAAAAAGGACCGTCAGCCGGGGCTCTAGCGAATAGTCCGCACCAAACGCCGAGGCGAACGAAGCCTGTTTCGGCCGGAACCCATAAGGCTGAACCTCGTCGCCCGATAGGCCCTTTCAAGTTCCTTTGGATGCCGCACCCTGGGGAGCACAATCTCGTCCACGCCCGTGTTCGCGAACGCCACCAAGGTCATGTCGTCGAGGTCGGGGACACGGACGGCCACCCGGGTGTTGGCGCCCGACAGTCGCTGGACCGCATCCGCGCATTGCTGCAAGGTCAATGTTGTCTGCTCTGCGTCGAGGACCACGAAATCCAGGTTTCGGTAGGCAACCACGGACAACAGCGTGGGCGTCGGCTCGGCCGTGATGAGTCCGACCTGCCGGACCAGCGACGCCGCCATCACTCGTCCGCCACGAACTGCCAGTCGGCGGGCTTGCTGACGCCGACAACAAGGTTGACGTCTTCGTCGCCGTCGTTGGTTATGCCATGGGTGGTGCCGCGGGGAATGTAGATGCCATCGCCAGGCTTGGCCCGGTACTCGGTGTCGCCCAGATGGACGAGGGGCTCGCCCGAGATGACCACGTAGAACTCGGAGGCATCGGGGTGGTGATGGCACAGGTGATGTTGCCCGGGGAGGACCCTGCCCCAACTGACGCAGAGGTCGTCGGAGCCGCTCAGGTCACGCGAGATGAGCGTAGAGACGAGCCCCTGGTCCCTTTGTCCGCGCAAGCCCGTCTTCTCAAGCGCCGTGAAGCCTTGCTCATCCACGTTGTGGACCAAGCGCGAAATGTCAGTGGCCATTGGAGTCCGTCCTCCCGGCATCGACGTCGTCACGCGCGGCCTTCGTACGCTGGTTCGAGCTGACCGGCGGCAGGCGGGTTGGCGATCCACCACCGGGCGATTTCCTCCCTAGTGGCGAACCAAACGTCGTTCCGGGCACGGGCATACTCCAGGAAGCGCCTGACGCCCAAGGCCACGCTGGGCCGCCCCCCGATGCGCAAGTGCACTCCCACGGACATCATCCTGGGCACGGTTTCCCCTTCGATCAGAAGGCAGTCGAGGCTGTCCTTCAGTACATTGAAGAAGTCATCCGCTGTCCCGAGGCTTCCGGGACCCCAAAACCTCGCGTCGTTCGTGTCGCCTGAGTAAGGGACCACCAGGTGGCGGGATTCCCCGGCGGAGACAAAATACGGCAGGTCATCCGCGTAGGAATTGGAGTCATAGAGGAAGCCCTCGTCCTTGAGGATCGCACGGGTGTTCTCCGTGATTCCTTCGCGGACGTACCAACCCACCGGCCGGACTCCCGAGACTCCCTCGATCGCCGCGACGCAGGCCCGGATTTCGGCCAGTTCCTCGGCCGGAGTCATTCCGACGGTTCCCCGCCATTTGTAGCCGTGCGCGCAAATCTCGTGTCCATCGCGCACGATCGCCTGGGCGGCCTCCGGGTTTCGCTCCAGGGCTACGCCGCACGCCATGAATGTCGCGGGCACGTTGTAGTCCCGGAGCAAAGCCAGAAAGCGCCAGATGCCTACCCTGCTGCCGTACTCGAAGAAGGATTCCTTCATCAGGCTCCGCCGGCCCGGGTCCGAAGACCATCCACCGAAAATCGTGACGTCTTCATCGCTTTCATCACCGGCTTCTATGGAGCTCTCCGCGCCTTCCTCGTAGTTGATGACCATGGAGATGGCCACCTTGGCACCATTCGGCCACGTCACGACCGGGGGGTTTTCCCCGTATCCAATGAGGTCTCGCATTGACTCACTCCTTGCCGTTCGTCGCTATCAATCGAAGCGTCGAAATCTAGAATTCATTATATTGAACTGAACTTCACTATGCAATCAGCGGCCTTCCGCATAGACCCTCCTGTGCGCGGCCAATGACGTCCTGAGCATTCCGTCGACGTCGTCGATCACGTTGCCGTGGGCCGGGCCGATCAGTTTCGTGGGAAGCGTGTCCAGTACCGCTTCGATCGCCTCGAAGGCATCACTGACATCCACGAACTTCGTCCAGTAGAGAGCCCTCCCGGTGCCATACGCCGCTTGGTCCACGGTGGGAGGTTCCGGCATCTCGCCCGACAACAGGCGGCATTGGCCGGGAAGGTGGACCGGTTCGTCGTCGTCCTCTGCTTCCCCGTCTCCGCGCGCTGCGGGGACATCGTGGATAAAGGAGAAGCCGTCCGAAACGAACATCATCCGGGCGCCGTCGTCGTGGCCCCAGAGAGTGTTCTCCAGGTCCCGGATGAAGGCCGGAAGGAAGCGGAACTCCCGATTGCCAAGATCGATCCGGCTTCCGGCCGCCTGTGTCCGGAACCTGGAGCGGTATTCGGGGAAATGCAGGTGGTAGTCACGGACATCCCCCACTACGAGCGCCCCGGGATACTTGTCCAGCAGGGCAGGCAGGTTGCCGGCGTGCGGGATCTCGGGATGGGTCGGGAACACATAATCCAGGGGACGTTCACCGAGAACCAATTCAAGCTGGGCGAGAAGGAGGGCGCGGTGAGCCGGATCCCCCGTGTCCACCAAGAGCGTCGCTTTGGAGCCCACCACCAGGTAGGAGGAGACGTGATAGTGGACTTCCTGCCCCTGGGCGTTGGCCGACAGGCAGCCACCCAGCCAATAGGTTCCGTCGGCAAGCCATCGGAGTTCGACTGCGTCGTGCTTCACTGGACTCTCACTCTCTGGATCCCGACTTCCTCGATTGCCCGCGCCAGCTGCTGTGCCTGCTCAAGGCACAGGTCCCTGCCCACAAAGGGTGTCCCGTAGCCGGGCCCGACGGCGCGGACATCGCGGTCCCGGAAGATGTCGGCAACGTTCCTGGCGATCGGCCCGGTATCTGCCCCTGTGAACCAGCGGAATTTCCGGAGCCCCTCGCGGGTCTCCGGCTTGGCACTCCCGCCGTGCGTGAACGCATCCGAGGTCAGCAGCGCGCCCGATTCCGGATCGAACACCCAGAGGTCGGCAGGAGCCGGAGGAGCGGCGACACGAGTTCGACGACGACGCCGTCCTGCACTTCTACGCGCATCGACGTCCCCGGATCCACGGCAATCCGCTTGGATTCGGCCTTCGAACGGGGCACGGTGATTCCGCCGTGTACCAGACCGCGCCAACGCAAAGTGTTCCTCGATGGCCGGGATGTTGAGGCAGCATTCCATTTCTGTCCTGGTGAGGACAATGGATAGTGGCTCTCCGGGTGACAGCAGCCGGTCGAGCTGTTCGATGATGCCTTCCTGGTGAAGGCGAATCCCGGTATCCACCAGCACTGAACCGGACGGCCCCTTGATCAAGTAGCAGTTCACCGCTTGCGCACGCTGTACGCCAGGCGGGCACCAGCTCACGCGCTCATCCAGTTCGATGTCCCCACCGAGCCGGTAGATCCGGCCGCTCAGCAAACCGCTCATTTTCACTCCTTCCCTTGGATCCGGATGGTTCAGGAGGCGCTGGCTGTCTCCCAGACAGCAATAGCTTCGTCGAGGGTGCAGACGTCGTGCCGGGCCCGCATGACGGTCAACGCGGCGTCGTGCACCACCGTGTCGTAGGCTCCCACCGCATCCTCGAGCAGCACGGCATAGAAGTCGTTGTGCACGGCGTCGCGCAGGGTCGCTTCCACACAGCCACCGGTGGAAACGCCCACGAGCGCCACCGACTCAATCCCCTGGCTGCGCAACAGCAAGGCGAGTTCGGTGGCGATGAAAGCGCTGGGACGTCGCTTGGTGATCACGACTTCCCCGTCTTCGGGCGTGCAGGGTTCGCAGAATTCCGTCGCGGGGTCGCCTTTGGCACTGAGCTTGCCGAGGTCAATGGGGCGGCCGTTCGCAGCGGTATAGAGGGCACGCAGCCAGGCCGCCGGCGAGCTTGCGCCGTCGGGAAGGTTCTCGACACGAATGTGGAAAACCGGCACCCCATTGGCACGGGCCGCGGTGATGGCCCGCCCGCATTTTTCGACGACGGACGGCATCATGCTCATGTCATGCCCGGAATCCCCAATTGCGCCACCGTGCGAAACAGCTCCCACCTGCATGTCGATGACAACCAGTGCAGTAGTGGCGGGATCGAGCAGTTCCTCGAGGGTGTCGCGGACGGGTTTGCCACAGATTTCAATCATGGTTTCTTCCTTCAAGCGGATCCGGGGTCACAGCGGATCTGGGGTCGGGTGAGTCCTGGCCGGCGGTCGCCCCGCCGGCCAGAACCATGTGCTTCTTGGGATTTGCTACTTGCCCAGACCGGCGAAATAGACCTGGTCGTTGGTGAGCGGTACCGCACCTGTCAAGGTGTCTTGCTTGACGATCAGGTTCCGGACCTCCACCAGAGAGAGGATCGGGGCGCCCTGGTCCACCAATCCGGCCATCTTCTTGAGCAGGGCCGCCCGCTGGTCCGTGTTCGTGCTCGGGGTGGCGGCCAGCTGGGTCCGGGCGGCATCGAATTCAGGATTGGACCATCCGGTGCTGTTGCTCGGAGCTCCCGTGGAGTAGAACGCGTAGGTGTAGAACGCGGGGTCTGCGATGACGATCGGCTCGGAGTACAGGACGGCCTGGAAGCGTCCGTCGATGAGCGCCGAGGAGAAGTCGGTCGGGCTCGCAACGTTCAACAGCTGCACCGTGATGCCCACCTTTGCCAGCATGGATTGGATGAGGACGGCTGAACTCTTCGCGACGGGACCCGGGCGGCTCACGCTGTAGCTGAGTGTCAGGGGGAATCCGTTCGCGTACTGGGTCTGTGCCAGCAGCTTCTTGGCCCCGTCGGGGTCATATTTGTAGGTGGGCGAATCCTTCACCGCGGGAAAGATCGAGCCCGCCGGGTCCGCGAGGCCGGCGTAGGCACCCTTGGCCAGGGCGGCCCGGTCGATCGCCATGGAGACTGCCTGGCGAACCTTCTCGTCTGCCAGCGGACCGGTCTTCGTGTTGAACATCATGGTGTCGCGTGTCTGGCTGGTGCACTTGAGGACACTTACCCCACTGACACCGGTCATGGAGCTGTATTGGTCATATTCGAAGCCGTTGGCAATCTGGGCCTCGCCGGTCTTCACCAATTGGGTCCGGGTCGCGGTGTCGGGAACGGCCTTGACCACAACCCGCTTTACCGAGCCTCGATCGCCTCCCCAGTTCGGGTCCGCGGTCACCGTCAGGGACGTCCCGGGAGTAAACTCCTCGAGCTTCCACCCGCTGTAATCGGCCAGGTTCTTCGAGAGCCACTTGTTGGCCGTGGGGTCATCCGGCGTGACGTGAAGTTTCGCTTCCTTGCTGTCGTGGATGTAGAAGAGATTGTTCTGCAGTGACTCGAGCGTGTATGACGTCATGCCGAGGGTGTTGAGTTCAACAGTGCGGTCATCGATCACGGTGACGAGGTTGTCCACATTGAATCCGCTGCTCTTGAGCGTCCCCTTCATGACGGGCTGCCGCACCATCCCGATCGCGAGGCTCCATTTCACGTCCTCGGCCGAGAGGGTGTTTCCAAACTGGCTCGTCAGCTTCCGCAGCTTGACGATGACCCCCTTGCCGTCCGGGGCGGCAACCGCGCTTTCGGCGAGCCGGCCGGTCACCGCGGTAGACGGCGTCGAGCATGATTGGTCATCAGTTGCGCCGGTCTTGTACTCCAGCAACTGGGAGCCGAGTCCGCTGAGCACAACGTGTGATGCACTGCCGCCCCACGGGGCGGGGGTGAGGCTGTCCGGGAG
>NZ_DF952469.1:942514-945887 GCF_001263615.2 Arthrobacter sp. Hiyo1
CGACCGCAATGACGACCGACTCCGGCTTGGCCACCGCCGCGGTGGGAGTGGCTCCCCCGCATCCGGTGAGCGACACAGCTGCCGCTGCTGCGACCCAGCCGAGCAATAAACGCGAATTCTTCATAAGCCTGGTTCCAATTTCTGTACAGAGGGAAAGGACGTGTTACGAGTAGTGCGCTGCTGATGGGGGCAGTGGATTAGTAACGGTAGGCGTGCTTGTGGCCGGCCCGGATGATGGGCGCCACCTCCGGAATATTGGTGATCACGTTGCCGTGGGTGGGCGCTACGATCTTGACCCCAAGGTCATCCATCAGCTTGCCGACCCGGTCGTAAACCTGGTCAGCGTCGTTGGCGAATCTGGCCCAGTACAACGCGCTGCCGGTAAAGAAGGCTGCGTTCTCGACCGCGATGGGTGCCGAGAGTTCATCTGTTATCAGGCCACATTCGCCGGGGAGGTGCACCGGATCCTCATCATCGAGTTCCGGGCGGTGCATGTAGCAAAAACCGTCGGCCGTAAAAAGCACGCCCGACTTCGGTACGAAGCCCCATTGGGTATTTGGCAGGTCCCTGATCATGGCCTCGACGATCACGAATTCATACCCGCCGCCGAGATCCACTTTGTCCCCGGGAACCCGGGCATGCAGGTTGGGCACGATCTGCGGGTAGAAGAGGTGGTAGTCCCGGATGTCGCCGACAACCTTGATATCGGGGTACTTCTCCACGAGGCGCGGAAGGTTTCCCGTGTGCGGAAGCTCCGGATGCGTCGGGAAGACGTAGCTCAGCGGTTTGTCCCCGAGCAATCCGTCAAGGGTTTCCGAAATGATGTTCCAGCTGGAGGGGTTGCCCGTATCAATGAGGATGGACGACTCGGTCCCTTGTGCCAGATACGTGGAGGTGTGCCCGTGGATAACGCGGTCCTGGAGGTGGAACGGCAGGCACGAACTCATCCAGGTGACGCCGTCGGCTACCTCGCGCGGAAGGTCGCGGCTCATGGTTTCTACTAGTTCTTCCATCGGGATTCTCCTATGCCTTTTCCGGTGTCAGCGCGGCGAGCATGAAATCAAGGTGCCGGCGGACGAGCTCGCGCCCGCGGATCACGCAACCGCGGGAAGGGGCGATGGTCTCTGGGGCCAGGGTCTCGAACTTGTCCGAGAGCCATTCCCGGAGCGGCTCGCACGTGGCCCGCGGGATCCACTCGTATTTCGCGTAGAGGTGCTCGGCGACCTGCTTGGCCGTGGTGGTGTCCTGGGCGATCGAGTCGATGATGCGGGAACCGTCCGGGCTCGTCATGGTGCCGTGGGTGAAGGTGTCGGAGGTGAAGATGGTTCCGGTATTCGCGTCCCAGCCCCAGAAGGTCGGGAGGAGCCGCAGGAGCGGCGACTCGATGGTCAAGTGACGGCCCGGCGCCACCTCGATCTCTGGGGTGCGGGCCATGGAATCTCCGCCCTCTCCCTTCTGGTCGATCTGCTGCCGGCGTCCTCGGAGCGCAAGCCGGCTGAGGTCATCGAAGGCATCGAAGGGGTTGATGGCGCCGCCGGTGAAGAGGCGTTCGATGTCGAACTTCCCGGCAATGGGTTCCAGGTTCGAAACGCAGTCCATCTCGCTCCGCGTGAAGAACATGGAGAGCCGGCCGTCGTCGTCGAGCAGTTCAACCAGGTCATCGAGGATTTCCTGGCTGTGGACTGCGAGCCCGGTGTCGACCAACAGTCGGCCGGACCCTTCGCTGAGGAGATAGCAATTCGACGGCTGGAAGCCGGTTGCCCCGGCCGGTACCCAGCTCACGCGGCCATCGAGCGGAATGGTTCCACCGAGGGCAATAACTTTATCTTCATGAACTTTAGTGAACATGTCTTCAATCTATTGAAGTCGGGAGACGTCTGTCAAGACTTCTCGGAGGCGGCTGAGGGCTTCTTAGGAGATAGTTGCCGGGTTTGCGCGCAGGCGCTTCTGACGGCGTCCTGCCACGGCTTTGCTGCGCGTACGGGGGTCCAGAAGGGTGATCAAGGCGTCGAGAACGACGTAGCCGAGCAAGCTTGTGGTTCCCATGATGAGGACAAAACCTTGAATGACGGGCACATCGCCTTTGAGTACGCCGTCGAGCGACCAACCACCCACTCCTGGCCAGGAAAAGACACTTTCCACAATGGCCGCTCCGCTGAGGGACGCGGCAAAGAGAAGTACCAAGTAGGTCATGAGTGACCCGCGGATGTCACTGAGGGCATATCGGAAGACCTGGGTGGGACGCAGTCCGCAGGCCCTCGCGAACTCGATTTGTGGTGATTGGAGCACCTGCAAGAGTCCCGAGCGCACCGTCTTTCCAAACGGGGCAGCAAAGAACAAACCCATCGTCACGATAGGAAGGACAGCGCGGCCGAGGATTGACGAAAACGTACCCCATTGGCCGGCAACTATGGCGTCGAGGGGAATTGATCCCGTGACGCGCGGCGGAGTGATCTGCGCACTGGAGAGCATGCCGATCGGTGCGGGCGCGATGCGCAGTTGTTGATAGAAGACGAACAGCAACACGAGGGCCAGCACGAATTCCGGCATGGCCATGAGGATGGATATCCAGAACGTGAAGGCTTTATCGGCAAAACGCCGGTAGCGATAAGCCGCGAACGTTCCACTCGCCATGCCGATGATGAGGGCCAAGGCGAGCCCCGGCACCATATAGATCAAGGTATTCGGGAGCCGGGTCAGGATTTCGCTGGACACCGAACTGCCCGTGAAGAGGGAATGGCCAAGGTCCCCGCTCAGGGTCCTGGACATGTACCCGAGGTAGCGTTCCCAGAAAGGCAGGTCCAGGCCAAGTTCCGCGTGGATACGGGCGACGTCTGCCGGGGTTGCGTATTCACCCAGAAGGGCCACCGCGGGGTCGCCGGGAAGAAGGGACACGAGGCCAAAGCTGAGGGTGATGAGGCCACACAGCAATAAGGCAGCAACAAGGAGCCTTGAAATGATGTAGCGGATCATGACATCTGCCCCCGGGAATTCGTAGAGCCAACGACGGCGGAATAGGGAACTACCGGCAACGCAGCGGAAATCAGCGATTGGGTATAAGGGTGCTGCGGAGCCATCAAGACATCTCGGGTGGGACCAGTTTCGACGATTTTTCCGCGGTGCATGACAGCCACCGTGGAACAGAAGTGCCGGACCGTTTCGATGTCGTGGGAAATGAAGACGTACGTGAGGCCGCGCGAAGCCCTGAGGCGCGCGAGGGTGCGCAGGATAGAGGCGCGGATAGTCAGGTCCAACGAGGACGTTGCTCATCCAGGACCACCAGGCTGGGATTCGTGACCAGGCGCGTGCGATGCCCACGCGCTGCTGCTGTCCCCCGCTGAGGTTCGCCGGGCGCCGGTCCATGAAATCGGCC
>NZ_DF952469.1:946728-952565 GCF_001263615.2 Arthrobacter sp. Hiyo1
TTGCCAGGACCCGCAGCCGCCGCTCGGCACGGTCGCCCATCCGGGCGACGATGAGCGGCTCCTCGACGATCTGCCGGATCGTCAGGCGCGGGTTCAATGACGCGAAGGGTTCCTGGAAGACGATCTGCCAATGGCGGCGCTTCCGGCGGAGTTCGCCACGGCCAAGGGCCAACACGTCCTGCCCCTCGATAACGACGGATCCGGAATCCGGCTCGGCGAGCCTCAGGATCAGGCGGCCCAGGGTCGACTTGCCAGAACCGCTTTCGCCGATGACGCCGAGCGTCTCGCCGGCTTCCACGGACAGGGTGATTCCATCCACGGCGCGTGCTTCCCCATGGGGAGTACGGAAGATCTTCGTGACATCCACGAGTTCAAGGAGCGGCATTCTCAAGACCTCCGGGCTTCGGACAATTGGACCGTGGAGGGGTTAGGCGCTTCCGGCTCCGCGGTATCCGGAGCTTCGGCGTCCCCTGGAACGAATTGCGTCTCATCTTCGGGACGCACCACCGAGTTGAGCAGGGAGATCGTGTAGGGATGCCGCGGACGGACAAAAACGTCCTCAACGAGTCCTTGTTCCACGATATTTCCGCGATACATGACAAGGACGCGGTTGCAGTAGGAGGCCACCACCCCGAGGTCATGGGTCACGATCAGCATCGAACGGCCGCTCTCGACCGTCAGCCGGCGAAGGGTGTCCAGGACCTGGCGCTGGACGGTGAGGTCCAGCGCCGTCGTCGGCTCATCGGCGATCACCAGCTGAGGGTTGAGGTAAAGCGCCATGGCGATGACGACGCGCTGGGCCATGCCGCCGCTGAGTTCGTGCGCGTAACCGCGCATCACGCGTTCCGGATCGCGGACTCCCGTCGACTCCAAGAGCTGTAGTGCACGGCTGCGCTCGGAGGCATCAACCTTCACTCCGTGCGCTTGGCGATATTGGCGAACTGCTTTTCGATGCGGGTCACCGGGTTCAAGGCGCTGAACGGATTCTGGGCGATGAATCCGATCTCCTTGCCCCTGATTTGGCGCATTTCCCGCTCGGGCAGGTCCAGGAGGTTGCGGCCGGCGAAGTTGACGTTGCCGGCAGACACCTTGCCCGGCGGCATCAACAGCTTCGTGATGGAGCGGACCACGGTCGATTTGCCCGAGCCGGATTCACCGACGATCCCGACAATCTCGTTGTCCTGCACCTCAAAGGAGACGCCATGCAGCGCCCGGACCACACCCCGGGGAGTGTGGAACTCGGTTTCGAGTTCCCGGACTTGGAGGGTCTTGTTCATCGGGTGTGCTCCACTCGTTCCATCTTGTCCTCAATGGCACCGGCGATGATGTTGAGAGAACCGATGACCAGGAGGAGGGCGAGCGCCGGAAAAGCCACGGCCCACCATTGGCCCCGGATGAGCATGCTCACGCCGTCGTCGATCATCGCGCCCCAGCTTGGCTGGGGCGGTTTGACCCCGACGCCGAGGAAGTTCAAGGCGGCAATCGTGCTCAGGGCGCCGGCAGTGGTCAGCGTGGCCTGCACGAGGATCACACCGTAGGCGTTCCTGAAGATGTGGTTGAAGGCCACGCGGATTGGCGAGCATCCGATGGCCACCGCCGCCTCGACGTACCTCGATGAGCGGAGCGAAATCGCCGCCGCACGGGACAAGCGTACGAAGCGCGGAGCCGCAACCAGGGCGATGGCGAGGATGACATCGGTGGCACCGCCGCCCATGAGCTGGATGGACACCACGGCTATCACGATGATGGGGAGGGCGGCGAAGGCATCGACTACGCGCATGATCGCCTCGCCGGCCACGCCGGTAGTAGCGAAGAGGCCCAAGGGAACGCCGATGACAAGGGCAATGGCCGTCGCCGCGAGGGATATGGGAAGGTCGAGCCTCGCCGATTCAATCGTCCGGGAGAACACATCCATGCCGTTGCCGTCCGTGCCGAACCAATGAACGGAGTTGGGGGCCAGGGCCATGGATTCCACGTCCGGCTGGAGGGGGTTTTGGGGAAGGTGGAGAAAAATCGCCGCGAGCGGGAGTCCCACAATGAAGGCGGCGGCGACGACGGCAAGGACCGCCCCTGATCGCTTGTACGCCCAGGCCCTGCCTTGCTTGGCCCAGCCCGACGCACGTCCGCCCAGGGACCTCACTGGAGTCCGGGACTCGGCTGTCGTAGTTTCACTCAATTGGCACTCGATCCGGTTGACGGGTGTAGGTGAAAGCCTTCTTTTGACTGGCGCATGCGGGGCTCCAGCCACTCGACATCCTGCCGAGAATTTGCATATCGAAGTTTCATCACTTTATTGAAGTCTATGATTGTGTGTCAATGGTCACTGTTGACAGGACCATCAAGCGTCTTCATTATGGTGACAACACCAACAGTAAGATGAAGACGGATGTCAACCTTGGTGTGAAGCCGAGCCCTGATCTGTTTTCCGAAGACGATTTGGAGACAACAATGACCAATCTGAGTAAATCGGCAACTGTGACCGACACCAATGAGCCCGCATTCGAGCCCAGCGTTCGCTACCTGCTCCGTGACGGTGAACTGGTGGAATACGCGGATGCCAAGCTCCATGTCCTGAGCACCACGTTGAAGTACGGCGTCGGCGTCTTCGAAGGGTTCCGCGCCTACTGGAGCGATGAGGACCAGCAGCTCTACGCCTTCCGGGTGGCCGATCACATGCGCCGCTTGATTGACTCGATGCGGGTGGTGGAAATCGACGGACCGCGCGACATCGGCGGCTTGAGTGAACAATTGCTCGGCCTGGTGCGGGCGAACGAGCTACGCGGGAACCTCCACATGCGCGCACAAGTATTCGTCGACTCGAGCGACGGCAAGCCGGAGGACACCGGCCCTGTCTCCGTATTCATGGCGGCCATCCCCATGGGCAACTATTTCGGTGCCAGCGGACTGGACGTGCAGATCAGCAGTTGGGCCCGCTTGTCCGACCGCTCCATGCCGCCCCGCGTCAAATCGATCGCCAACTACCAAAACGGACGCCTTGCCATGCTGGAGGCCCGGCGCAACGGTTACGACGCAGCCCTTCTGCTGACCGAGGACGGTCACGTTGCCGAAGGTGCCGGCTACAACGTGTTCATGGTCCGCCAGGGCCGGTTGTGCACTCCCCCGGCAACGGACAGCATCCTGGAGGGGATCACCCGGGACAGCGTCCTGCATCTGGCACGCAACGTCCTCGGCGTCGAGGTCGACATCCGCCCGATCGACCGCACGGAACTCTACTCGGCCGACGAAATCTTCGTGTGCGGCAGCGCCGCCGAAATCAACCACGTTTCTTCCGTGGACCGCACGCCCATCGGCGACGGTACTGCGGGTGAACTCACCCGCCAGCTGCAGCACGCGTACCGGCAGGCCGTCGTCGGAAGGGTCGCCGCCGATCAACAGTGGGCACAGCCCGTCTACCCCACCGCATAGCTTCACCCCGCCGACTCAAACGAAAGGGGCAGCATGCTGAACATGCTCCACGCAAGCCATGAATCGGCGTCGGGATCCTTTGACCGCGACGCCACCCCCGTGATCGAAGTATGCCAGGGCGAGCAGTTCTCCCTCGGCGCCCGGAGCCTACTGACAGGCGGCCTGTTCGAAAGCACCGGGGAGTACGAGAAGTTGTCGATCCCCGTGACCGGGCCGGTGGCAGTGCGCGGCGCCAATCCCGGGGACACACTCCGTATTGACGTCCACGAGATCCGGATAGCGGACCGGGGCGCCATGGTGACACTTCCCGGGCGCGGCGGTTTCACCGGCGGACTGGGGCGGTCCGGCCGGGTGGTAGAGATTGCGGACGGGAGCGTCCGGTTCGACGACGACATCCGGATTCCCATCCGACCCATGATCGGGAAAATCGGTGTGGCACCGGCCGATGGGAATCCCAACTCCAGCACCGTCGGAATGCACGGCGGCAATATGGACTGCAAGGACGTCACCGCCGGTTCCGCCGTGATCCTGCCCGTGCAGAGCGCGAACGCCTTGCTCTATGCCGGCGACCTTCATGCGGTACAGGGCGACGGGGAGTGCTCCCTTACCGCCGTCGAGGTCGAGGGCAGCGTTGTCCTCTCCTGCCACGTCTTGCCCGGGGTCACCGTCAAACGGCCGGTGGTCTTGTCCGGGGGTTCCGTCATCACAATCGGCGACGGCGAGACGCTCGACGACGCCGCGCGGCTGGCGCTCGACGACATGCTCGAACTCCTGCAGGCGGACCGGAAATGGACCCGCGAGAAGACAGCGATGCTGATGAGCGCGGCCGCAGACGTTTCCGTGTCCCAGCTCGTCAACGCCCGTGCCTCGGTCAAAGTCTCCCTCGCCGCCCGCTTCTTCACCTCCGCACCGTTTTCCCTTGAACCTCACAAACACTGAACCGTCACCAACACTGAAAGGCGCGACCCCCTGATGCTTGATCTCGTTCTCACCAACGGCTTGGTCGTTACCCCGTCCGGCGCCAAAACCCTGGACATCGGCATCGCGGGAGGCAAGATTGTGTCCCTCCGCGAGACCGGCCTCGGACCCACGGAGGAAGCGACACGTACGGTCGATCTCCGCGGCCAACTGGTTGTCCCCGGCGGCGTAGACCCGCATGTCCACACCAATTCCGTCCTCCCGACGGCGGCCGAAAGCGGAATCAAGTGTTTTGGCCCCGACCGGGTGAGCGAGGGCGCCATCTATGGCGGCACCACCACCCTGGTGGACTTCGCGCATTGGCAACCCGGCGATGAGCTCTCGGAGTCCTTTGCCCGCAAATCGGCCGAATGGGCCGGGTCAAGCTACACCGACTACGCCTTGCACGGCACGTTCAAGGAGCCGGAGATTCCATTCGAGGTACTCGAACAGATCCCCGACGCCGTCGCGGCCGGCCATGGCAGCTACAAGGTCTGGATGACCAACACCACCCCGACGCGCCCCAAGCAGAAGACAGACCTCGGCAACATGTGGGGCTCATGCAACAAACAGCCCAGGCCGGGGCAATGCTCGCGGTGCACGCCGAGGACGACGACATTGTCATGTACGCCTACAAGCAATTGCAGCGCGAAGGCAGGATCGGGCTGGAGAACATGCACCACGCCCACAACAACCTCTCGGAAAAGTTGTCCTTCCAGCGGGTCATCACCCTCGCGGAGCACGTTGGTGCGCCCATCTACCTCATGCACGTCAGCGCCCGCGAAGGCGTGGACGCCATCCGCGAGGCACGCGGGCGCGGCCAAGCGGTGTACGGCGAGATCCTCCCGCACTACGCGTACTTCACGGCGGAAGACTACAAACAGAAGAACGGCGCAATTTATCACACCTACCCTTCCTTGAAGTCGGAAACGGACCGCGACTCCATGTGGGAATCGTTGCTCGAAGCTCACTCAGCACCCTGGCGACCGACGGCGTGTGCACCGACCTTGAGGTGAAGACCCGCGGCAAGACCATTCTTGACGCGACGGGCGGTCATGCCGGCGTCGAAATGCGCATGGCCGTCGCGTACACCGAAGGGGTGGCCAAACGCGGTCTTGACCTGACCCGCTTTGTTGACATCACCTCGGCCAACGCGGCGAAGATCCTCGGCCTGTACCCGCAGAAGGGCGTGATCGCGGTGGGCAGCGACGCCGATCTGGCGGTCCTGGACACCACAGTGAAGAAGGCCATCCACGCCGAGGACCTGCACGAAGCCGACTACACCCCGTGGGACGGCTACGAGGTAGCGGCGTGGCCGAGCATGACGGTCCTGCGCGGGCAGGTCATGGTTGAAAACCGGGAATTGAAGGCCGAAGCCGGTGGCTCGCTGCTCAAGCAGCATGTCTCGAGCGACGTCCGGAACCGGCCAGCCTGCTGACAAGCAGCCCCCGACG
>NZ_DF952469.1:952590-953948 GCF_001263615.2 Arthrobacter sp. Hiyo1
ACAGGGACTCCCTGACAGTACCGACGCGTCCCTAGTGTTGACGGCAAGGCTGGATCTTGTTCACGACACAGGATTCACGACACAGGAGGACGAACGATGGAAAAGCGCACACTGGGCACCCACGGTTTGGAGGTCTCCGCCGTCGGACTGGGCTGCATGAGCATGACAGGTGGATACAGCGACAAGCCGGACCGGCAGGAAATGATCTCGCTGATCCGTGCCGCCGTGGACCGGGGCGTGACATTCTTCGACACTGCCGAAATCTATGGCCCGTACGCCAACGAGGAGCTCGTGGGCGAAGCGCTCGCTCCGTACAAGGGCCAAGTGGTGATCGCCACCAAGTTCGGGTGGGACATCGATCCCGCAGAACGCAAGCCGAGCGGGCGCGTGAGCAGCCGCCCGGAGGTCATCAAGGAGGTCGTGGACGGCTCTTTGCGCCGGCTGGGCGTCGACGCAATCGACCTCTACTACCAGCACCGGGTGGATCCCGACGTTCCTATCGAAGACGTGGCAGGTGCGGTCAAGGAACTAATCGAGGCCGGCAAGGTGAAGCACTTCGGCATGTCCGAAGCGTCCGCCGGAACCATCCGCAGGGCGCATGCCGTCCAGCCCCTGAGCGCCGTCCAAAGCGAATACTCCCTCTGGTGGCGCCGCCCCGAGGAAGAAGTGCTGGCCGCGTGCGAGGAACTGGGCATCGGCTTTGTGCCCTACAGCCCGCTCGGCAAGGGCTTCCTGACGGGAACCATTACCGCGGACACCAGTTTCGACGCCGGCAACGACATCCGCAGCACCATCCCCCGGTTCGCGCCGGATGCGCTCCAGCACAATGCCGCCGTCGTCGAGTTGCTCGCGAACATCGCACAACGCAAGGGTGCCACGCCCGGTCAGATCGCCTTGGCCTGGCTCCTGGCACAGAAGCCCTGGATCGTCCCGATCCCCGGAACGCGCAAGCTGCACCGCTTGGAGGAAAACATCGGTGCCGCCGCCGTCGAACTGTCCACCGCGGAACTGGGCGAAATCGAGGACGCCGCCTCCAGGATCCAGGTGCAGGGCGGACGCTACAACGACGCCGCGGAACGGATGACCAACCTCTAGGCGTACGCATGGTGCCACGCTTCCGGATGCTGTGAGCCGGACAAAAATGTCACAGTCCAGGCACAGCATAGGTATACAGGGGCCAAAGCGTGGGGTTCGAGGATGGGATACAGCTTCGAACCCCTCGGAGTTGAACCTCTAAGGAGCAACATCGTGAACAAAGTCCGGAAAATCGCCGTAGGCGCCGCCTTGATTGGCGCCGTCGCAGGCGGCGGAGCCCTCACCGCCATGGCCCTGCCCGCTAACGCCGCAACTACTGACAC
>NZ_DF952469.1:953973-954870 GCF_001263615.2 Arthrobacter sp. Hiyo1
CCGCAACTACTGACACCTCGACCGCCAGCCCATCCGCCCCCGCCACGAACGGCGGCAACCATGGGAACGAAACCGACCTCACCGGTGACACCGCAACAAAGGTGAAGGCCGCTGTACTCGCCGCCAACTCCGGCGCCACGGTGGAGAACATGACCACCGAAGACGACGGCAGCGCCGCCTACGAAGCCCACATCACCAAGTCGGACGGCACCCACGCCACCGTCAAGCTCGATGCGAGCTTCAAGGTCACCGCAACCGAAACCGGCGGCCCGGGCGGCGGGAAGGGCGGCCACGGCAACCACGGAAGCGAAACCGACCTCACGGGTGACACCGCAGCCAAAGTGAAGGCCGCCGTACTGGCCGCCAACTCCGGCGCCACGGTGGAGAACATGACCACCGAAGACGACGGCAGCGCCGCCTACGAAGCGCACATCACCAAGTCAGACGGCACCCACGCCACCGTCAAGCTCGATGCGAGCTTCAAGGTCACCGCAACCGAAACCGGCGGCCCCGGTCACTAACCCCCCAAGGCAACCAAGCGCTGTGGGCGATACGGCACCCAGCCGTATCCGCCCACGGCGCTTAAACGGTGTACTGACAGGACCTCCCACACTTCCCGTGCCGGAAGTAGCCTGAATCCATGGACAGTCGAAACGATGTGAGTGAGTTCCTGCGCTCGCGCCGCGCCAAAGTGACACCCGAGCAAGTGAATCTCATTGTGGGTGCCAACCGCCGGGTGCCTGGGTTACGGCGGGAAGAAGTCGCAACCTTGGCTTCAGTCAGCGTGGACTACTACGCGCGGCTGGAACGCGGCAACCTCACAGGTGTCTCGGACGAAGTGCTCGAATCGATTGCCCACGCCCTCAAGCTCGACGCGCCGAAACCGCCCACTTGTTC
>NZ_DF952469.1:956484-958315 GCF_001263615.2 Arthrobacter sp. Hiyo1
ACCCGCGCAGCAGATCCGCCCGAGCCTCCAGCGGTTCATGGACGCGATCACGGGAGCCCCGACGTGGGTGCGGAACGAGCGTATGGATCTCATCACTGCGAATCCACTCGGACGAGCCCTTTTCTCGCCTCTTTTCGCCGATCCCGTCCGGCCCGTGAACAACGCCAGGTTCGTGTTCCTCAACCCCGAGTCACGCAACTTCTACATCGATTGGGAGCAAGGCGCGAACGACATTGTGGCCACCCTGCGCAGTTACGCCGGACGGCAGCCACACAACAAGGGCCTGAGTGATCTGGTCGGCGAGCTCGCTACCCGGAGCGAGGAATTCCGCACACGCTGGGCCGCCCACAACGTCCGCTTCCACCGGACCGGCATCAAGCGCATGCATCACCCGGTGGTCGGGGATCTCGAACTCAGCTACGAGGCAATGGAACTGCCGGCCAACCCCGGGTGGACGATGTTCGCCTATACGGCGGAACCAGGGTCGGCGAGCGACGAACGCCTGAAACTGCTCGCGAGCTGGGCGGCCACCACCGCAAGCGAACTGGCGGCGCCGGCGTCGATCTCGGACTGAGCCCGGTGTGGGTAGGACCGCCAATCCTAGGAAAAGCAGGGAGCGGCCTAGCTGCTGACATCGTCTTCCGGAGCGCTTAGCGTCTTTAACAGGACCTTGAACGACGGCGGTTCCGCCTTGAGTATTCGGGTTTTTCCAGCCGCTAACTGATTACAGTCCAGGGCTCCACGTTTTAGATGAGAAGAAGATGGCTATGGATTTTTCGTTGATGATGGCCTGCGCGGTCATTGGCCTCGTGAACAATGACAGCCGCAGTGCCTTGCCGGGGGCACCGGTTGTTCCGGCACGCCCGGCAAGGCGCTCGCGGCTGGCTCGGCTCCGGGGTTGGCTCGCAACCGCACTCCACCGGGTGGCGTGGGGAATCGAGCCTAAAGTGCCAGCGTTCGTGGAGCCTTGCCGGTGAGGTGTACGGAAGGATCCGAGCTGTAGAAGACGACGAATTGCATTGTTTGCCTTAGCTGTCGAGTTCGGCGCTGTCGGATTCAGTGCTGTCGAGTTCGGCCAGGGTCTGGCCGAGCCGCGGAAGCACATGGTTTCGCCAGCCACCGCTCATGATGCGGTGCGATGCCACGTGCGTCGGCTCGTCGGGATTGAACCCGTCATGGACAAGCGACAGACGGGTGCCCGTGTCTTCCGCGGCGATCGACCACGTCACGGTGCTGTTGAGGCTGTTTCCGGAGTTCGCGTCCCGCCACGAAATACGCAGTAGCTTCTCCGCTTTCACGTCAAGGACTTCGCTGGCCACCAAGCCGCTGAAGCCAACTGCCGGAACGGGAATCCCGCGCATCTGGAACTGATGCCCGACGATCGCTTGGAAGTCGTTTTCCATCAACCAGCGGGCGATCAGCCTGGGTTCCGTCAGCGCACGCCAAACCTTGGCGGGCGAATGCGGCAGGAATTCTTCGACCTCGATGGTCGTCAGTTGTGCGCTCATCTGTTGTCCTCAATCTCGTTAGCGACCATCCTAAGTTCCGAGTGGGCAATCGGCAGAGCGATCGGGTATCCCCGGCCTGCGTCGCAGACCAAGTTCGAACAAAATCCAGCTCTTGTTTAACGACAGTCAGCGATATATCGTTAAGTATCGCAGAACAACCTGCGAGCCTGAGGGCAACCCACAAAACACTGAAAGGACGATGCCGTTATGAAAGGCATTCACGACAATAAACACACAGATTGCGGTCCGGATATGGAACGTTTCGGACGCGGCCGCAGCCGTCGCGGTCCCCACGGACACGGCGGATTCGGGCCGGGCCGCGG
>NZ_DF952469.1:959743-961915 GCF_001263615.2 Arthrobacter sp. Hiyo1
CGGGACGTATATCGCGCTATTCCAGCCCGGCGAGGAGATCGGGGCCGGGTCCCAAGCAATGCTCGACGACGGACTCGTCGCCAAAGTGCCGCGGCCGGACGTCGCCTTCGCGCAACATGTGATGCCGATCCCGGCAGGGACGGTAGCGACCACGCCAGGCCCCGTCCTCTCCGCCGCGGACTCGCTCAAGATCACCGTGTATGGGAAGGGCGCGCACGGCTCAATGCCGCACATGTCGGTCGACCCCGTGGTGCTTGCCTCCTCGATCGTGCTCAGGCTGCAGTCCATCGTCTCGCGGGAGACGAAACCGGGCGACTTCGCGGTTGTCACAGTGGGGGCGCTCAACGCCGGGACGACGTCCAACATCATCCCCGACCGCGCCACACTCCTGCTCAACGTCCGCACTTACGATACCCAGGTCCGCGCGTCCGTCCTCGCGGCCATTGAGCGGATAGTCTTTGGCGAGTGTTCCGCCGCGGGATCACCGCAAGACCCGGATTTCGAGTACTACGATCAGTTTCCCCTCACCAGCAACGACGCGGCCGTGACAGAGACGGTCCGGGCCGCATTCGCCGCCCACTTCGGGGAAGACTCAGTGCGTACCGCATATAGCAGACCGCGTCAGAGGACTTCAGCCGCATTCCGGACGCCTTCGGGGTCCCATACACGTTCTGGCTCCTAGGCGGCGCGGACCCCGAAACCTACCGGGCCGCCGTCGAACGCGGGACAGTGGCCCGGGACATACCGGCAAACCACTCTCCACTCTTCGCGCCCGTGATCGATCCGGCCCTGTCCATGGGCGTCCAAACCCACGTGGTCGCAGCGCTGTCCTACCTGGCTTAGGAGTACCACTGCCACTCGGGCGGTGCCCAGCCCGAGGGAACCTGATGGTTGTCCTTTGTACCGCATCGTGGACAGCTGTAGCTTGCCGACGGCGGCCGCAATCCGCTGCCATCGGCCGCATAGACCGCCGGAACATATTCATGGAATGTCAACGGAAACCCCGGGCCGCACCGCCCGCAAGCCGGCACCCTTGGCAGCGCTGCGGGTATACAGGGACGATGGGTGGCAATTCGATGTCCAGCACGAGCAAGCGTCATGTTTCTCCCTCACGTCTTCATCGGTCGGGAATCGGCGTCGGCCAGATCCCCGAATTCAAAGTTCATTCCCGAGCGCCCACATCGTGTTGATGAACCCAGTCGGGCAGCCGGCGGGTAGTGGGTCAAACCCTATGCCAGGATTCCCAGAAGGGCCATGGGCAAGCCGGAAGAGATGGTTCGCAATCAGTTATGCCGGGCCGCTTCGGCCCAGCTTGCCTAGAACCGGGTAGTGCCGCGCAGCCGGCGGGGACGGCCGTCCGGGTCCACGACGAAACGGCTGAGCGGATCCGCCCAGAGGCGCTGGAGGAAGGACACCGGTTCCGGGGTGTGGCGCCGCACGTTTCCGGTGGGGCGGGGCGAGCGGCGCCCGGATTCATGCCAGTGGTCGAGACGATCAGCGGCGGTGTTCCACAGCTTGAGCCCCGCCGCTATGTCGTGGAGTTGGGGATCGTCCTGGTCCAAGCCCAGGTGTTCTGCCCAGAGTTGGAGCCGGAGCCCGCGGGCCAGCGGCCGATGAGCGTCGTGGCCGGCGCCAATGTCGTGGCCGCTGTCAGTGCCGGACGGTTCCCTGTTGCCGGCGGTGGCGTCGAATACGGCGCAGGTGAGCTCGCTATCGGTGGTCCAGGACCGGCGGTTGAAATTGTCCGAGCCGCAGGTGAACCACATGTCGTCGATGATGCAGATCTTGGCATGGACGTAGATCGGAGTTCCCGAGCTGTTCTCCAGGTCGAACACTCCGACCCTGTCGGGTGCCGCCTGGTGCAACATCCTCAGGGCGCGAAGTTGACCGATCCGGCTTGCCGGCCCTACCAGGGGGCCGTCGGAGTCGGGGTAGCGGGGAACGACGGCGATCACGTTCAAGTCGGGGTTCCGCTCGAGGGCCCCGGCGATTCCGGCTGCGACTTCTGTCGACCACAAGTACTGGTCCTCGATGTAGATCAACGAGCGGGCGCGGGCGAAGGCCTTCGCATAGCCGCGGGCAACACTGCGTTCGCCTTCGGGTGCAAACGGGAACGGGGGACGTTTCACGCCGTAGGTGCGCAGTAGCTGCACTGCATGGGGGCCGGCCGGT
>NZ_DF952469.1:961940-965137 GCF_001263615.2 Arthrobacter sp. Hiyo1
ATCCGGTACGGGGTACCGCGGTCCAAGGGATGGGGGTCGTTCCACCGTTCAGCGAACACCGCGAGCACATCCGCAACCACGGGGCCACGCAGCTCGAGTGCGGCATCGTGCCACGGAGGCCGTTTCCCGTATCTGGGATCCATGGTTACCGCTTGCGGGTCTCCCCCATGGTCGGCGTCGTCCCGTCGGCTGTGGGAAAGGTCGATCCCGCCAATGAACGCGACATCCCGCGAAGGATCGTCACGACGGCGGATGACGAACAACTTCTGGTGGTGCGAGCCGAACATTCGGACGCGCTGATCCAAAAGCACTTCTCCGCCGGCGTCGTTGATCTTGCGGCTAAGAAGCTCGTTGGATCGGCCGCTCATCGGAGCCGATACCCGCTCTCCATGGGATCTCCAGACAAGGCCCCGCACTTCCACCCCCGAGCCTGCCAACCCCGCTAGCAGATCCCCGATCGTCGGTCCGTCCGCCAGTAGCCGCTCGTCGGCGTCGCCACGCCAGTCGGTGAACCACACCCGGTCTCCCGCCTGAAGCGCGGTCAACTCCTCATGCAGTCGGGCAAAATAGCTCGCTCCATGAATCAGGGGCCGCACGAGGTTGCCCTCCGACCATGCCGGAGCCCCGGCACCGCCCGCGTGCACGTCCGTGGCCAGATTCCCCCGCTCAGCACGGCTCAGGAACCAGCTATCAGCGTCATTGTCCACTCCGTGCTCCTTCCCGGCGCCCGAGGCCAATCCTCTGGATCCGGACTTCAAACAGCCTAGAAGGTAACCTTACTGATCAAATCCATGCACGATGTGAGGCGGAAGACAATGGGCGTTCACCCCGAAGGCACATCGGACGAAGATTCAGCCGGAGGCAAAAGCGAGCTCAGCGACGACCGGTTTGTCGGTGACGCTGACCTGGCCCGGTGGAAGACCCCCGCCGGAAGGTGGCTCGCCTCCCACGCACAACGCCTTAGCGCCCGTCTCGGCGCGTACGGTGCGCTGATCCTGGTCCTCGCTGCGGGAGCCGTCGTGGCATCGCTGCTGGCCTTCGCGACCGGCGAGGTGTACGAGGCAGTGACGGAAGCAGATGGCGTGGCCGCCCTGGACCACCCGGTCCTGGAGGCGGCGATGACCTTGCGCAGCCCAGCACTCGACGCCGCCGCCACTGCCTACACCGATCTAGGCGGAGGAATCGGGATGCCGATCCTGGCCGCGATCGCCACCTCCGTCCTGGTCCTCCGGCGCCGCTCCTGGACCCCTGCGATCCTCATTGTCACTGCTGCTGCCGGCTCCCTGCTCATGACAATCGCCGGCAAGCAGCTCATCGGCCGTGCCCGGCCGCCGCTCATCGACGCCGTGCCGCCCTACGAGTATTCCCCCTCGTTTCCCAGTGGGCATTCGCTGAACTCGTTCGTCATCGCTGGAATCATCGCCTACCTGGTCATCCTGCGTTGCCGCTCCCGCCGGGCCCGAGCCTGGACTGTGACCGCCGCGGCCCTCTTCGCCCTGACCATCGGCCTCAGCCGGGTGTTCCTGGGCCACCACTGGCTCACGGATGTCCTGGCGGCCTGGACCCTCGGTGCCGCCTGGCTGGTCCTGGTCATCACTGCCCACCGCCTTTATCTCACCTCCCGAAAGACGGAAAAGCTCAGCCACTCCCCGGGCGGGACTCCAAGCGGATGAACGCCGGTTCCGGCGCAGCGGCCGCATGTTGCCCCAAAATTTGCCTTTCCGGCACTTAACTTTTGCCTGGCGCTGGAAGAGTCGGTCGGGGGTTTTCGTCAGCTAAGCCAAGCACTGGGAGCAGCTCATGTCAGGTCTCAACCGTCGGCGTTTTCTTCAACTATCCGGGGCCAGCGCAGCCACCGCAGCAATCGCTGAGATGCTCGGCGAGAGCATCGCTCGCGCCGCGACCATCCCGGCCAACCGTGCCACCGGCTCGATCAAGGATGTCGAGCACGTCATCGTCTTCATGCAGGAGAACCGTGCCTTCGACCACTACTTCGGCACGCTCAAGGGCGTGCGTGGGTTCGGAGACCCGCACCCTGCCATCCTCCCGAGCGGCAAGGACGCGTTCGCGCAGAACAACGGCACGCGGGACCTCCTCCCCTACCACCCGACGGCGCCGAATCTCGGCATGCAGTTCATGGAAGACCTCGACCACTCGTGGAAGCTCACCCACGAGGCCTTCAACGTAGGCAAGTACGACAAGTGGCTCCCCGCCAAGTCCGAGGCCACGATGGCGTTCTACGAGCGCGGCGACGTCCCGTTCCACTTCGCCCTCGCGGACGCGTTCACCATCTGCGACCAGTACCACTGCTCGCTGCTTGGCCCCACGGACCCCAACCGCTACTACATGTTCACGGGCTGGGACGGCAACGACTACAAAGCCGGCGGCCCCGACCTGTGGAACGCCGAGGTCGGCTACTCGTGGAGCTCATACCCCGAGGAGCTCGAGAAGGCCGGCGTGAGCTGGAAGGTATACCAGGACGTCGGCGACGGCCTCACGGCTGCGGGCTACTGGGGCTGGACGGGCGACCCTTACATCGGCAACTACGGCGACAACTCGCTCCTCTACCTCACGCAGTACCAGCTCTCGAAGCCCGGCAGCCCGCTCCACGAGAAGGCGCTGACCGGCACGAACGCGAAGGCCGGCGACGACCTGTTCCGGATCTTCCGCGAGGACGTCGCGGGCGGGAAGCTCCCGGAGGTCTCTTACGTCGTGGCCCCCGAGGCGTACACCGAGCACTCGAACTGGCCGCCGAACTTCGGAGCCTGGTACACGGCGAACATCCTCAACATCCTTACCTCCAACCCGGATGTCTGGAGCAAGACGGCCGTGTTCTTCATGTACGACGAGAACGACGGCTTCTTCGACCACGTCGTCCCGCCGCACCCCAACACCTCGCAGATCCCGGGCGCATCCACGGTTTCGACCGAGGGCGAGTGGTACGACGGCCGGATGACGTTCTCAGGCATCGCCGACGTCCCGGGCCATTACGGTCTCGGCGTGCGCGTGCCGATGCTGGTCGTCTCGCCGTGGAGCATGGGCGGATGGGTGTGCTCGGAGACGTTCGACCATACGTCGATCGTGCGCTTCCTCGAGTCGCGCTTCGGGGTGAAGTCCCCCAACATCTCGCCGTGGCGCCGCGCAGTGTGTGGTGACCTCACGAGCGCGTTCGACTTCACGGCGAACGGGGGGTGCGG
>NZ_DF952469.1:966606-971075 GCF_001263615.2 Arthrobacter sp. Hiyo1
CTCCGTCGCCCAGGCGAACGGACAAGGGGCCAATGGCCCTGACCACGTCTTCGTCATCATGATGGAGAACCACGGCTACGACCAGATCATCGGCAACACCGCCGACGCGCCCTACATCAATACCCTCGCGCAGCGCTACAACACCGCGGCAAACTACCACGGGCGTCACGCACCCGAGCCTGCCCAACTACCTCTCAGCTATCTCGGGCAGCTTCCAAGGAATCTGGGACGACTGCAAAGCGGGGGCGAGTGTCACGTGCGCCCCTGAGGAGTTCGTCCCCGGCTCCAGCGACACAGGAGTCACCGGACAGCTCACGCCAGAACAGGCGGCGAGCGCCGCCGCGACTCCGCATATGTTCTCCGGCCAGACCATCGTCGACCAGCTCGAAAACAAGGGACTGAGCTGGAAGGCATACATGGAGAACCTCCCTAGCGTCGGCTCCCAGGTCGAATACGCACCCACAATCGGCTCCACCACGGTCAAGCTGTATGCACAGAAGCACAACCCGTTCATGTACTTCTCGGACATCAACTACCCGGGCAGCCCGCGCCTGCAGAACATCGTGCCGCTTGAGAACAACCTCAAGTCCGACCTCGCGAGCGGCAATGTGCCCAACTTCGTCTGGATCAGTCCCAACCAGTGCCACGACATGCACGGGATCTCCCCCTCCGGAGCAGCGCTCATCGGGCTGCCCCAGTGCGGTTATCCGGACTCCGGCCTCGACCACGGCGCGATCCAGCTCGGCGACGCCTACCTCAAGCAGACCGTCCAGCAGATCATGGATTCCCAGACGTGGAAGACGAGCAAGTCCAGCATCGTCCTGGCCTGGGACGAGAACGACTACTCGGGTTCCACGGGCGGCCCGGGCAGCCCGGTCGGACAGAATGGCGCGGTCCTGGGCGGCGGCCACGCACCATTGATCGTGATCAACTCAGCTGAAGGCCCGCACAAGACCACGAACCAGCTCTCGGACCACTACACGCTGCTCTCCACAATCCAGCACTTGTGGCACCTCGGCTGCCTGGCGAACACCTGCTCGCCCACCACTTCGGGCACCTTCGAGGAACTCTTCCGCCCCTGACCCTTCAAAGCGTTCAAGAGCCGACGGCCTGCCCGCACACCCGTGCGGACAGGCGTCCGGTTATTAGGCGAGTCGCCGGGACCGCCGTCGAAAATGTCTGAAGTTTTCGGCGGGCTTATGCGAGTCGCCACAGCCCAATCGCTTATCGGGATGCCGCGAAGAGAATGAGCTCAGACCGGCCGTCGTCGGCGGTCACTCCGCGACTCTCCGAGAATCGGGCGACCGGCCGGAAGCCGAGAGCATCGTGCATTCTGATGGATGCCGCGTTGTGTTCGTTCGCGAAGTAGTGAGCGATCGACGCCCGGGACCAGATCCATTCCAACCTCGCCAGGGTGAGGGCCGAACCGACCCGTCGCCGTCGAAACCCCGGAGCGACCACTACTCGCTCAGCTCGTAGACGTCTCTAATCATGCAGCACCACTTGGTAGAGGTTGTGGTCTTGCCATATTCCGGCAATCTGCAGGTATCGCGGTGCCATGCCAATCTGCTGGAATCCGGCCTTGAGCAGCACGCGCTGCGAGGCAGTGTTGTGCAGAAGAGTGCTCGCCTCGATGCGGTGCAGTCCGAGTTTGTCGCTCGCCGTTTCGACTATCGCTTGGACTGCGGCCGACGCTAGCCCACGGCCCGCGTAGTCGCTATCTACCCAGTAACCCAGCCCCGCGCTCTGGAAGGGACCGCGGACGATTCCTGCCATGTTGAATCGACCCACGAGTCGATCGCCGTCGAACAGTCCGAACGGACATGCCTCCCCTGCCTCGTGCGTGACGAGTCGCTTGGCAATGTCCGCTGACTGCCAGTCCACGGTGTAGTACTCCTCGGGCCGTAATGGCTCCCATGGTGCGAGGTAGGCACGGTTGCGCACGTATGCGGCTGCGAGCGCTGCCGCATCGTTCATGCGCAGTATGCGCATGCTGACGCTTTCACTAAGTTGGCGCGGTTCAATCATCGGTCAACATTAGAGCCGAATACCTCTCTCGGACCAAAGTCCCCCGTGTCGATGGTAAGCCGGCGAAAGATTCACAAGTTTCACCTGCCACGCCCCTCGGATTCGTCGCATTGCCGATCCCTCGTGCGTCGCCCTCATTGTTGCCGCCATTGCATGCGGTCATTTTCTACGACAGATAGAGTTATCTGTCGTAGAATATGAACATGAAGCGCCAAAGCCAACTGCTGGACCGCCTTCCGCGCGGCCTGTTCAGCATCGCCGACGCCACAGAACACGGAGTCTCCCACTCGAGCCTGTACCGAATGCGCAACGCCGGCTTGGTTGAGAGGATCGGCTCTGGGCTGTATATCGCCGGAACGGGTATTGAGGCCGAGATCGATCTGTTGGAAGCGTCCCGAAAGGCTCCCCTGGCCACGATCTGCCTCACCAGCGCCCTCGCCCGGCATGGGCTAATTGACGAGATCCCGTCCAGCATCGATCTGGCCTTGCCCCGCGGCAAGACCCCTCCGCAACTCTCGGCCCCAGTCACCTGGCATATCTTCGACAAGGCGACGTTCGACGTCGGCCGTTCAAGCATGGCGGTCGAAGGAGAAAATGAGGCGAGAATCGGTATCTACTCGCCTGAACGGTCGATCGTCGATGCCTTTCGCCTTCGTGCAAGCGCTGGCTACGAAACCGGAATCGAAGCGCTCCGTAACTGGCTAAAGCGCCCAGGGTCACAGCCCGCACGCCTCATGGAGATCGCCTCGTCGGTCCCTCGGGCCAAGGGGCCACTCCGTCAGGCAATGGAGGTCCTCCTGTGACGGCAGGCCGGTCCATTTACTTGCGACTGCAGAAAGTCGCTCGGGAGCGTGGGCGACCCTCCGACGAGATCTTCACGCTTTAAGGGTTGGAGCGCTTCCTGGCGCGTCTGGCAGACACGCCTTTTGCGGAGGACTTCTGCCTCAAAGGCGGCGTCCTGCTGTCCGCCCACTCGCTGCGCCGCCCGACCCGGGACGTTGACATACAGGCACTCGATTTCCAGCTCGACGTCGATCACGTCACCGAAGTAGTGAAGACGGTATGCGCCGTCGTCGCCGACGACGGCCTGGTCCTCGACCATGAGCCCATGCAGATCGAACAGATCCGCGACGAAGACGAGTACAGCGGCCTGCGGGTCTCCTTGCCCGCAGTCCTGGGCCGAGCAAGAATTACCATCAAACTGGACATCAGTACCGGTGACCCGATCTGGCCCAAACCGGAGGAGATCGAACTGCCGTCGCTGCTCGGTGGAGCGGTGAAGATGAAAGGTCATCCCGTGGTGACAGTGATCGCCGAAAAGACCGTCACCATGCTCCAGCGCGGCACCACGAGCACCCGGTGGCGGGACCTGCTCGACGTGGCGGTCCTGTCCTACCGATTCGAGTTCGACGCCTCAGACGTCAGAGAAGCAGCGATGCAGGTCGCCAGACACCGAACCGTCGAACTCGGACCGCTCCGGGCCCTGATGGACGGCTACGGTGCGACCGGTCAAGCGAAATGGGCCGCATGGCGCCGGAAGCTCAAAGTGGAAGACCTCTGCGAGCAGAACCTCGACGCGCAAGTTGAACGTGTGCTCACCTTCATTGAGCCGGTGTTCGACGGCTCCGCCGAAGACCAACACCGGTGGAACCCCGACGCGCGTTCCTGGTCATAGACCGCGGTGATGGCCGGAATTGCCCGCTGCCGGACCAAAAGCAGTAAACCCGCAGCTCAAAGCCAAGCTAAGAGCCCCCTGTCGGATTCGAACCGACGACCCCCGCTTTAGTCTCGAGTCCCTTTGCTTGCCCGTGATCTGGTGGTTTTCGCCCGGATTCTCGGGGTTTTTGGAGGCAACGATGGGCGATGATTTGTCATTGGTTGGCGCTGATTAAGGTGAGTTAAAGGTGAGTCGGTTGCAATGGGGTCCGCCAGTAATGCCCGACCGCCGCGCGTCCGAAACCCCTCACAGCCGCTACTTCCTCCTGTCCGCCGAGAGGATTTCCACAGCCCAAAGCTTGTCCTTCGATGCTGACGATCTCCGTCACCGCATGGCTTGGGCCGCGCTCGAGATCACATGCGAAGCGCAGGACGAGGGGACGGGATGGACGCCGCGACAAAAACCTTTCGGACAGTCGCACCAGTTCTCGGAGAACGTCATCCTATCGGGCGGAAGTACTTCCTTCATGCGCTTCAGATAGGTGCGGGAGCGGGACCCCCACCACGCTCGGGGTCTTCGGTAAATTAGAAGCCGGCCGGCAGTTCCATGACGATTCCCATAAAGCGCTGGAGTGACGCGAGACCAGCGCGTCCGCACCGGCCAACTGGCTTCGACCCTACATCGATCGAGGTCCCGCCGTCCCAGTCGAGCGCGGAACATTGTCTTTTCGCCGAACTCGCCATCGATGGGCGCTCGGGCGCTCACGTCGGACCTCAGTGTCCCC
>NZ_DF952469.1:972730-977911 GCF_001263615.2 Arthrobacter sp. Hiyo1
GGGCGCAGGACCCCGGGGTCGTGCGGGGCCGCACGCCGTTGACCACGGACAGCCAGAAGAATCTTAGCTGTTTGTCATTCTGATGCTCGATCATCGCTGGGCGGGTCCTCCGCGCAACCAGGGCGCTTTGCGCCGCTCGCAATCCAAAACTTCGCTCGGCGCTCCGCTTATTTCCTCGCGAACTTTTGGATTGTTCCCGGTTCCCCAAGTTGCACTCCGGCCCCCACGCCCAGCAGCGGTCTCCGTATCAGAACGATGCCGGAACGTAACGGCCACGGCCGGCGCCACCTTGGAAAGAGAAGGACCATAGAAGCGCTCACCATCAAGACCCCTGCCGATGTCCTCCGCTTCATCGGACACACCCTGGGCTTATGGCCGCAGGAAAGCCTTGTCTGCATCACCCGGGACCCCAACCAACATCCGAATGACCCTCCGAATGGATCTCCCGAGGCGTGCCGGCGGCAAACGCGCCTGTGTCCGAACAGTCCCAGGGTATCTCGCCAACGACACGAATGCCCTAGGGCTGTGGAATTCTTGCTGGCCTTGAACGTAGCTAAGGAATCTCAATGATGTTGTCAACCGATCTAGAGCGCCTCTCCGGCACTTCGGTCCGTTGTGGCCGGAGTCACCTGGTTTTCTAGCCCGTCCGGCCAGGGCAGGGCTTGCAGTCCTGATCGGGCGGCTGTTGCGGGAGGCTGCCTGGGACGACGAGAGGCAATGAACTCGTCCGGGAGGACAGATGAACTCCTGAAGGCGTTAACCGTCCTCTCCGGCTTGGGCGAGGAGTTCTTCCAACCAGAGCTAGTTCGTCAGGCCTCACCTTGCGATCTTGCCCACGATCTGGCGGGCTATCAGCCGGTCGATTCCAGGCAGATGGGATGCCCTTATGACCCACCGGCGCAGGAGGCGCTGAGTCCGGTTTGCCGGGAGGAACGACGACGCTGCCCGTCGCCCGGCTGCCTGGGCCTCCTCAACCACGGGTCTCCAGCGTCGCTCGAAGTCGGCGAGGGCCGGGCCGATCCCTTCAGATGTGTTCACGGGTCCGAGGATGTCCCCGAGGAGGGCGGCACCGGCGATGGCAAGTGAGCCGCCTTGACCCGCGAGGAGCGACACGGCCCCGCAGGCGTCCCCCACGAGAACGGTCCCTCCCGTCTGCCAGCCCGGTATGACAACCTGCGCGACAATATCGTCGTACGGATGTTCCGGGCACAGTTCGAGAATCCTGTCGACCGTGTCGCCGAGTCCTGCGAATTCGCGGCGCAGCCGCTCCCGCGGACTCCCGGGCCGCAGGTATCCCAGCGCGTGTGTGCTTTCCCGGTAGACCATGAATACCGCGACCTCGTCCGAGCGGAGGCTGTAAAGCCCTGCGACCCGGTCGATGCTGTCGGTCAGGACGAACCGGTTCCGGAACCGGGCATTCAGGAGCGGTTCGGTCACGATGAATGCGGCCGCACGCATACCCAGGGGCCGCAGGTATTCCTCTTCGGCTCCGAACCCCAGGGCGCGCACGGTGGAATGGATCCCATCGGCGCCGATGAGGACGTCCGCGGCAAGCGTGCAAGGGGAGCCATCGATGGCAACCCGGATCCCGGCATCATCCCGCCACACCCCGGAGACCGGCGCGCCGTAGCGGAGCCGCACCCGGGCGGGGGCCACGTCCTCGAGCGCAGCGAGGGCGGCGCGCTCCATGTCAGGACGCAGGAGGCTCAGGATCTTCCCGCCGGCAAGCCGTGCGAACTGGTCATAGTCGACGCTGCACGCGGGCCGTCCCGTCGGGTCGAGATACTCTGCCTCCTCGACGTGATAGGCAACGGCAGCGAGCCGCGGGTAGAGACCGATCCTCTCCGAGGCCTCCACTCCCGGACCGAAGAAGTCCATCATGTAACCATCGGGGCGCGTAGCTGCCGACTTCTCGAGGAGCTCCACGTCCCAGCCGGCCAAACCGAGCTGGCGGGCGGCGACGAGTCCCGCGATCCCTGCCCCGACAATAACTGCCTTCATCTTCGGTCCCGAATCATCAGTCGAGCCGGGCAGGAGGAGCCCGGGCAGGGTCCCGATGGCCCGTGCTGGCTCATTCTTGACTGTTCTTCCCGTGCCTGTCCAGAGCAAGGATTCATTCCAACGGTTGGGATTCCGGTTGAGAACGGGAGGTCCGGGCGGCTAAGAATCTCCGATTCCGTGTGCTGCCCACTTGCGGCAGAGTCAGGAACAACGGTGCTGTGCCGGTATTGACCCTAGGGGCCTTCTGAGCGGGTTGGGTTTTTACGGCATCGCGCGCCGATTCCCTGCCGGTGCTGAGTGGTAAGCCCGGTTCGGCAGGGCCGGTGCTTACTTGTGCTGTGTTCCGGAACCGGTGCCGGGTTTGCGGAGCGGGTCCACGGTGCCGTCAGTACCGTAGTCGCCCTCTGAATACCGGCCGATCTCGGACTCGGCGGTGCGGCCGGGGGTCGATCCGGTGTCGCCGAAGTCGGCCTTTACATAGCGTCCCGACTCCCTGGCCTTTTCTCCAAGGGGTTCGGGCAGTCCGCCTTCGCTGCCGGCCGCACCGTAATCCCCTTCGATGTATTGGCCTTCCTCGTCGTCCGTATGGCGGCCGCTCTGTATCCCGGCTGAGCCATAGTCGCCTTCGACATATCGGCCCCGCAGGTCTGGTTCTTCTGGCTTCTTCGCCGTGCCCGTCTCATCGACAGTGTCTTCGAAGCTGCTGTTGTCGGTCATGTTCGTGCCTTTCCCGAAACGAACTCCGCGTCTTTCTACAGCGCGCTTTAAGTCTAGCGAGGACCGTTGTTCCGCGACAGGGAACGGTGGCCGGCACGGGAACGCTTTGGCCCATGGATGCCAGGGGAAATCGTTGGTTACCCAAGGCAATCGACTGGTTACCGCAGATCGTTCGCATTACCATGAAATTGCTGGGGTTATCAATTTCCAATGGTGAATCGGATGACTCAAGGAGGCACTCGGAATGAGTGATGTCAGTCCACTAAGGAACGCAGTCCGCAAGGGAAGCGGCCTCAAGCAACTGGGTGGTACTTGGGGTGAACTCCTCGCCGAGTTCCTCGGCACGTTTGTCCTGATCGCTTTCGGCGACGGCGTCGTGGCCATGGCGGTTGCCGCGTTGCCCGGCTCGGGACGGGCCGCGACGTCGACCACGATCTTCATGGCCGCCGGCGACTGGTTGTTGATCACGTGGGGATGGGCCATCGCCGTAACGATGGCAATCTACGTCGGCGGCGGGGTCAGCGGGGCACACATCAATCCGGCCGTGACGGTCGCTTTCGCGGTCCGGCGGAAGTTTCCGTGGAAGAAGGTAGGCCCGTACATCCTTGCCCAGATTGTCGGGGCCTTCGCCGGCGCCGCGCTGGTGTACCTGCTCTACCACGATGCCATCGACGCCTATAACAAGGCTGCCGGCACCGGGCGCTCGGATCCAAAGGGACTGGCGACCTACTCCATTTTCGCCACCTTCCCGGCACCGTACTTCAACGGAAATCCCGTGGGTCCACTGGTCGACCAGATTGTCGGCACGGCTTTCCTCGTCCTGTTCGTCGTGGCCATCATCGACATGCGCAACACGGCCGTACAGGCAAACCTCGGCCCGTTCATGATCGGGCTGGCCGTGGCGGCGATCGGCATGTCCGTGGGCGCGAACGCCGGATACGCCATCAACCCCGCCCGTGACTTCGGACCACGGCTGTTTGCCTGGCTCGCCGGATGGGGACAGACGGCCCTGCCGGGCACCGTTGACGGAGCGTTCAGCTGGTATTTCTGGATCCCGATCGTCGGCCCCCTCGTCGGCGGAGTCATCGGTGTCCTGATCTACGACTGGTTCATCGGGGACGTGCTCCACGCGCGCACCCTGCTGGCGGAACCCACGCTTCCCGGACGGGCGGGCGCAGACATCGCCCCGGCGTCCGAACCGAAACGGGCAGCCTAAAAACAAGGCCAAGCAAGCGGCCACGCCAGCACCGGCCGCGTGGGACCCGGGAGCTGCGAATCGCAGCGTTACGTGGCAGTCCCGACGGCCGTCTGCTGCTGTGCCCTACCTTGCGAAGAGGAGGTTCGGGTACCCCATTCGGTGATTTTGGCGGTTCCACACCTTCCGTGTGGGAGACCTGTGGCAGGCTCCGGGCGACACCATTCATCAATTTACGCCTGCGAACGGAGACCGGCCGGGGCACGTCGATCTTGCATTGAGGTGACTTTGAGCTGTCCACGGCAGGGTTCAATTCGGGTTATCCACGGCGGGAATTCTGGGAGCCATTGAGTAGCTCCCCCGGCCAGCGGTAGCTGTGGGCAACCCTTGAGGAATTGTCCTCGGTTGTGGACAGCAGAAACAGAGCTGCCGGACCGGTACCTTACGTTTGACAACTATAGGAGCGTCGAATGTGCAGGAAAATCACCGTAAGGAAGTAGCTTTTGCGGTGCCCACGATGCTCCTAGGGTTCGCCGAAGTACTCGCTGAAAATCGGGCGGATAGGGCTTACCAGGGCAGCCTGGTCGGTTCGTCGCGTCGGGTGCTCGGCGGGAGCGTGGCGAAGTAGGCGTGAGCCTGGTCAACGGCTTGAGGGTGGGCCCGGCGTTTCTGGTGCTCTGAGCGCCCGGTAGATGCTGGCCATGCTGGGGTTGCGGCCTTTGTGTTTTCCGGCGGGGATGATCAGGTCGAGGCGGATGTCGTGGAGGGAGTCACCGTCCGCGCGGCGGCGCAGCAGGGTGTGCAGCATGTCCTCGGTGATGACCGGGGGCCGGCCTCCGTGGTTTTTCCTGCGGGCCGGGTTGAGGCCTTCGAGGGTGGCTTCGCGGATGTTCTCGCGTTCGGTTTCGGCCATCGCGGCGAAAAACGCGAACAGCACCCTGCCGGTGCCGGCCGGGTCGTAGATCCCGGTGAGTGGCCCGGCGAGGATCTCCAGGGCGATCCCGTGTGCGCTGAGGTGATCGGCCAGCGCGGTCAGCTCGGCGGAATCCCGCCCCAGCCGTTTCATCTCGCAGACGGTCAAGATGACCCGGCAATGCGGGGCATGGACCTTGATCTGCCGGGCTGCCTGCAACGCGGCTTCGAACTTCGGACGCACGCGCAGGTGGCTGGAGACCTTCTCGGCGAAGATCTTTTCGCGCGGAATGCCGTACGCGGCCAGTGCATCGAGCTGGGACTGGAGTTCCCGGGTCGCGTGGGAGCAACGGGCG
>NZ_DF952469.1:978952-979474 GCF_001263615.2 Arthrobacter sp. Hiyo1
GGCAGTGGGGGCACGGGTGCTGCTCGATCTCATAGGCGTCGGATGGGACGGTGGCTCCGGGCCCGCTGCTCATCATCTCCTCGGCGATCTGCTTTCCCGGCCGGTTCGAGGACAAGACCAGCCGAACCGATTCCTCATGGAACGCGGGCATGATATTTCCTTCGTGCGGGCATCTATGCGAGGCTCCCATCAACCTGTCTCGCAAACCGTGCGGCCGCAGAAGCCGGTTGTGCGTTATGTGCGTGAGCAGGGGTTCTGAGGGGAATTCCGGGCGATCCGGGCCCGGGTGGGCCGGATCGTCTGCGGTTTCTCAAAATCGGGCGTTTGCAGGAAGGGGTGCCCATGATCAGGGTGGCCAGCCCGCTGGCGAAGTTCGCGTAGGAAGCTTGCCGGCCCCCGCCGATCAACTGCTGGCTTGCGTCCCCACCTGAGTGAGGTAGCGGAGCGAGCGGTCCCGGTCGGTCGCCTCGGTGAGGTCGTGAAGCCTGGCCACGAGCAAATCCGACGGGCCGATGAGCCAAG
>NZ_DF952469.1:981169-986191 GCF_001263615.2 Arthrobacter sp. Hiyo1
CAGGACGAGGCTGCGCTTTTCAGCAGAAGCAGTGCGCTGGACGTACCCTCCGCGCACAACCGGTCGGCCAACCGGGTCACCGAAGATCCGGAGACTTCAAGGACGTGCGCGAGGGCGCCGCTGGGCAGCGTCCCGTGGTCCTGGAGGGCGAACAGCATGCGCATCTGCGGCATGGACAAGTCCGTGACCTCCTCCACGCTGCGCATGGCGACGGCGAGCAAGTCGCGCGTGGCCCGCTGGAGGGCATCGATGTGGCGGTCGAGAGGATTTGGCATACGACAACTATTGCACAATGCAAGGGTTTGCTGCGGCCGCGCAGTCAGTTTCTGAAAGTGACAACAGTGAACAGGCTTCCTGGACTCCCGGGTGAACGCGCGAAGTAGCCCGCCGTTAATCCCCCGCGCGTGAAGAACCGGCTGGTGTCCCGGGCATGCCTCCCTCGGCCTGCCTGCCCCGCCGCCCGGGCGTGTTGTCCCTGTTGAATATTCCTGATCACGGGGTTCCGGTGAGCCGGAAACCGCGGTCCTGGCCCGTGAGGAGTCCCGCTTCTCGTACTGCCTTGCGCTGGCGGCGATCCACGGACCTGGTCGGACGATACGGGGACGAAGAGTTCATCTTGCTCTCGCCGGGAGTGGGCCGAAAGCATCGCGGCCGGCATCAATCGCTCTTGGTGGCAAGCAAAAGCCTCGACGACATCCATATCCCAACGGTGAGAAACGGAGTCACCTCAACTCAGTTCGATGCCGTCGACCTCACCCGCGATGATTGCCGCGGCCGACGCGGCAAGTCAGTCGGAAGGAACCGGGTGGTAAGGGCTTAACCCCTTGCACGATTGGGCGAAATTGCGAGGATTGGCCGCAGCCCGCATTGTGACCTACGACACAATATGGTGTGATTCGAACCACATTATCTTTCAACTTTGCCTTGCATACTCAGGTGTAGTCTGGTATAAGTCACCAGCGATGGTGCTGGTGCTGACCAAGGAGTCGTACCATGAGTGTCGAATCAAGTTCTGCCGCGGGAACCGTCCCGGTCGGAAGTGGTCACAGGACTGAAAATCCGCTATCAGTAACGAGCACTGAAGTCTCCCCCCAAGCGAGCAGCAGTCCTCCTTTTGCCGATCCGGCGGCCTTGGGTTTGGGGGCTTTCGCCATGACGACGTTCGTCCTGAGTGCCATTAATGCCGGCTTGATCGTCAAGGCCGATGAGCCCGTCGTCCTTGGACTTGCACTGTTCTACGGAGGCCTCGCACAATTCGGGGCAGGGATCTGGGAGTTTGCCAACCGCAACGTCTTCGGCGCAACCGCCTTCTGCTCGTACGGAGCGTTTTGGCTCTCGTTCTGGTTCTTGAGCCAGTTCAATGCAGCCAGCCTCCCCGCCGCTGATGCCGGCAAGGCAGTGGGCCTCTACCTGCTCGCCTGGGCCATCTTCACCGCCTACATGACCATTGCCGCTTGGCGGGTCAGCATGGGCGTCTTCGCCGTATTCGTTGCCCTGACCTTGACCTTCATCGCCCTGTTCATCGGCGCCTTCGCCGGGTCCGGTGCCATGACCATGCTTGGCGGCTGGCTGGGCATTGTGACTGCGCTCATCGCCTGGTACTGCTCCCTCGCGGTCGTCGCGAACTTTACGTTCAAACGAGTCCTGCTTCCTGTGGGACCACGGTGACCGGTGATGGCCGACTACCCGACAGAATCGGATGAGACCCTCGCAAACCTGCTGCACGAACAGCGCCGCTTCCTTCCGGAAGCCGGTTTTACCGCCCAAGCCAACGCCACGGTATCGGACTATGCCGAGTCCGACGCCGACAGGCTGGCGTTCTGGGCGCGGCAGGCGGAGCGGCTGGACTGGTCGCAAAAATGGACCGAGGTCCTGGACTGGTCGAACCCGCCATTCGCCAAATGGTTCATCGGGGGCAAGCTGAATGCGGCCTACAACTGCCTGGACCGGCATGTCGTCGCCGGCCGTGGAGACAAAATCGCCTACTACTTTGAAGGGGAAGGCGGAGATACCCGCACCATCACCTACGCCCAGCTCACGGACATGGTCTGCCAGGCAGCGAACACGCTGACTGATTTGGGCGTCACGGCAGGAGACCGGGTGGCCATCTACATGCCGATGATCCCGGAAACCATCGTGGCGATGCTGGCTTGCGCCCGGATCGGGGCTCCGCACACTGTGGTCTTCGGCGGGTTCTCTTCGGACGCCCTCCGCACCCGGATCCACGACTGCGACGCCCGGATCGTCATCACCTCCGACGGCGCCTACCGCCGCGGCAGGGCAACCGGACTGAAGCCCGCCGTCGACGAGGCCCTGCTGGACTGCCCGGACGTCCGAAACGTCCTCGTGGTCCGACGCACAGGCCAGGAGATCGACTGGACCCAGGGGCGGGATATCTGGTGGCACGAGTCGGTTGAGCTGGCCTCCACTGACCACCAAGCCGAAGCGTTCGATGCCGAGCATCCCCTGTACGTGATGTACACCTCGGGGACCACCGGCAAGCCCAAGGGCATCCTGCACACCACCGGCGGCTACCTCACGGCATGCGCCTATACGCACTGGGCGGTTTTCGATCTGAAGGCTTCCTCCGACATTTTCTGGACGGCGGCGGACATCGGTTGGGTCACCGGGCACAGCTACATCGTGTACGGTCCCCTGGCCAATGGCGCCACCTCCGTGCTGTACGAAGGGACTCCCGATTCCCCGCACCAAGGCCGCTGGTGGGAAATCATCGACAAGTACAAAGTTTCGATTCTCTACTGCGCCCCCACCGCCATCCGCACGTTCATGAAGTGGGGCGCCCAGATACCGTCAAAGTACAGCCTCCGGAGCCTGCGTGTGATCGGCACGGTGGGCGAGCCGATCAACCCGGCAGCGTACATCTGGTACCGGGAGAACATCGGGCACAACCGAACACCCGTTGTGGACACCTGGTGGCAGACCGAGACCGGATCCATCATGATCAGTCCACTCCCGGGAGTTACGGCAGGCAAACCAGGCGCAGCCATGAAAGCCCTGCCCGGGATCGTGGCCGACGTCGTCGATGACGCGGGCGCACCGGTTGCCAACGGTTCCGGAGGCTATCTGGTGTTGAAGGCGCCGTGGCCATCCATGCTGCGCACCATCTGGGGCGACGACGACCGGTACGTGGAGACCTACTGGTCACGCTTCCCAGGTCTCTACTTCACAGGAGACGGCTCAAAGAAGGACGAGGACGGAGATATATGGCTCCTGGGCCGGGTCGACGATGTGATGAACGTGGCAGGACACCGGCTCTCGACGACGGAAATCGAATCGGCCCTCGTCTCCCACGCGAAAGTCGCGGAAGCCGCCGTCGTCGGCGCCGTCGACGAAACCACCGGACAGGCGATCGTCGCCTTCGTCATCCTGCGCAGCGAAGCGGGCGACGGCGGCCCGGAAGTGGTGCAGGAGCTGCGTGAACACGTGGCCAAGGAAATCGGCAAAATCGCCCGGCCCCGGCAGATCATGGTGGTGGCCGAGCTGCCCAAAACACGGTCCGGCAAGATCATGAGGCGGCTGCTCAAAGACGTCGCACAGGACAGGCCGATCGGGGACGTCACGACCTTGGCGGACTCGTCGGTCATGGACCTGATCAAGGCAGGAATGCCGGGCGGCGCAGGAAGGCCGCGCTAGCGGGGGAACCCGGACGAAACAAACATCCAGACGACACAAAGGAGCCCTCCGGCCGACGTTTCCGCGGCTGGTAACGGGCCATCAAAGCATTTGACAGATTGAGGCACCCGGCCGAAGAAAACCCGGCCGCCCTTGTTTGGCGGGCAACAATGCTACGGCTTGGACCAGGGAAATCTTCAGCGAACTTTTCAGCGGGCGAACCTCCCTCCTGTACGCTGTGGGCGCAGAGAGACGACCGATACAAAAAATGGGGGGATGTTATGACTCGACCCGCGTACGTAACACAGTGCTACGGCTTTCAGGAGTTCGCATACCTCGTCAGATGTGCCGATCACACCAAAGACCGGGTTTTTCCCGGGCTCAAGGACGCGTTGGTTTTTGCGCAGAAGTACAACAACAAGCATCATCATGGCGCAGTTCCTTACTTCCGCGATTGGGGCAGCAGGCAAGTCGAATTCCTCGCCCAGGTGCCTCTCAAGGACCGCCGAGGGCAGACCGGTTGCTTGTGACTGCCAGGACTTACTTGCGATAACGGAAGGCCACGGGGGCGCTTCCAGCGGTCGTCCATGAATTTTCACTCTGTTTGGCGGTTGATCGCAGCACGCCGACGGCGATCGCGCTGGCAGCCGCGAGGCCAACGAAGCGGCACCCGAACACTGGCCACGGCAGCCGGGCGACGTCGCGAATGTGACGAGCGCAGGAGCGGGATCGCCGTCGTCGTCCGTCCAGCGGCTCGTGACGCACCACGCACGGCTGGGCAATTCGGGTTATCCGCGGCTGGAATTTGGGCGCCGCTCAGGGAACCCCCGCTGAGCACGGGCATCGAACCTCAAGGGGGCCAGCGGCGTCAAGGGATAGTGGAGAATCCATGCCAGGAACCGGGATTCTCTCCCGCCGCTGGTCCTGTCTATCAGGCGGACACCGAATTCGGGCCTGCGCGCAAGACCAAATTTCCTGTCATGAGTGAGGAAGGCCCAACCGTGGTTGCTGGGTTCCTCGCCATAGTCGCCTTGTTGGACGCCCGGGGCCGACAGCTCCGGGGCGTTATCCGGCGTCTCGTTCCCAGGTCAGGCCGAACGGCACGTCCTCGCTGAGGCCGACTGTGTATTTTCCTGCCCCGTGTCGGGTGATTAGGATGCCGCAGCGGCGTTCGGCGAGGGCCGCCTGCCGGACCGCTTCAACGGCTGCGGCGAGTTCGGTCTCCATAGCTGCCGCGTTTGAGACCGTGACTTCCAAAGTGGGCTTGAGCTGGGTCATGATCGGCGCGTCCTGTTCCGGTTGTGTCGAGTGGGTGCCCGAGGGCAAGGGCTCCGGGACCCTCGGGGGTGCAGGGGTTGTTCGTCCAGTCCCTGGCGGCGACCCCATGGG
>NZ_DF952469.1:987377-988868 GCF_001263615.2 Arthrobacter sp. Hiyo1
CCGCGAGCCCGGCAAGACCCGCGCAAGGAACGCGCGACCACCGCCGGCACAAAGCCGCTTGAGCTTTAGAGCGGATCGGGCCAAGGACGAACGCCAAGAGGCCAACAACATGGGACGGCCGGCGGGTCCGCTTACGCCCCGCCGGCCATCTATCTCCGGCTGTTCAATGCGATGGGCTGACCATGTGATGCCGGTGTTCCTCGGTGCTGGGCTTGATCGCCGTCGCGGTGACGACGAGCGCCACCAGGCCGGTGATCCAGGACGTCCAGGCGACGCCGGTTTGCATCGCGTAGGAACCGAACCACGGAGAGAGGAACAACAGGACGCCCAAGGCTGCCTGGATCCACTCCATGGCCGGGGTTCCGGGGATGGCCAGATTGATGACGCCGCTGATGACCAGCAATGCGCCGAACACGAGCATCAAGGCAGTCGAGCCGCCGGCCGCCTTGGTCCAGATGACAGATAGCACGGCATAGAGCCCGGCAACAACCGTGACCCAATCCTGCCATCGCGTCCACTTCTTCATTGAAACCACCTCCATGATTCGGAACCATCCCCGGATCAAAATGCACCTGGAGACTTGTTCTTTCGACGATTGCCACGCCATGCGGTGCCGCCATCGATCCGGCGGGGTGAAGGGCCTACACGACTCACCCGGTGCATTCGCGCCTTCACAGCCGGACTTATGGATTAACAAAAACCAGCCGCTGCGTCTTCCCGCCACGCAGTGCCCGTTCTTGGTTCCTGCAATTCGGCCGCAGCTGGTGATGGCGGGCAACCGGACCGGTCGGCCTCGACGGCAACCGGCGCCCACCTAAAACCCGTCCACGGATGGCCGCAGGATCTGCGTCCCGCTGTTCGAGCCCTGCCGAACTTGCCTAGGGAACGGAAATCCTACGCCAGACGTACCAGCAAACGCTGCCGAACATCAACAGAAACCCCAGAACGCCCAGGCCCGGAAGCTGCGCGGAGTTCCCCAGAATCATCAATCCGAAGCCTACGAGGACCAGGACGCTGCCCGCGGACCAGCGAAGCCACAGTCTGGGAGACCTTCCCGTCTCCAATTCCCGGGCCAGGACCGGGTCATTATCAGCCAGATCCCTTTCGAGTTCCTGCAGGCGCCTGCGCTCATAATCCGAGAGAGGCATTGCCAACCATTCCTTCCCGTCTCAGCCTTCATCCATCGCACCGCCAAGCCATCAACAGCCTGCTTGCTTTAATTATCAGCTCCCGGAACCAGCGCGTTCCAGCTCGTCTGCCATCGGCCCACGACGGCATTGACGCCGAATGGCCCTGCGCTCACGCTTGAAGCATGGCCACCAAACTATCCGGAGTGATCGTCGGGACGTTCCCGGAGCTGCGCTTCGAACCCACCGCCAAGCGGATCCGTGCGAGCCTGGGCGGGAACACCGTCGTCGACACCCTGCACGCGTGGCTGGTCTGGGAGCCGAAGCGCATTACACCTATCTACGCAGTACCGGAGGCCGAATT
>NZ_DF952469.1:989660-993185 GCF_001263615.2 Arthrobacter sp. Hiyo1
GCCTGAGCGCCTGCGGGGAGCCGGCAAGGTGCTTCAGGATCCGATTCCAAGGGCGGTCAACAGCACGAGCACGATGGTGGCGACCGCGAACAGGCCGTGCACGTAGACGAGGGGAACCGGAAGATGCGCTTCCGGGGTAGATTCCTTGCGGCTGTGCCTCCATCTCAGGAACATCACATCCCCGAGGACTGCGACGATCACCAGGAGTCCGAAGGCGACCCAGGTCAGGATGTCCTATCGATGATCAGGTAGACGATCCACAGGATCAACCCGGCGGCGGCTAGCAGGAAGTGGCTGAAAATTAGGGGAGGTACAAGGCGTGTCGGGATGGAGGCGTCACTCTGTGCGGCGCGCAGGCCGCCTTTGCTTAGCCACAGGCCGAGCATGGTGAACCCGAGGACTGCGGTAACAATCCAGGTGACGAGTGCGGCGATGCCCATGGGACTAGTCCTTCGCTGTAGTGGCGATGTCGAAGCCGGCGGCTTGGGTCTCTTCATTGGCAACCCGCACGCCATAGTGGAAGGCGAGTTTGCCGCCAAGGTACCCGGAGACGCCCAGTGCGGCGACACTGAGAGCCGAGAAAATGATCAGTACGGCCTGCACGGGTCCGTGCTGACCGACCCTGAGGAGGAAGTTGACCAGGTAGGCAATGGTGATGGTGAGGTTCAGGCTCATGTGGACCAGTGCGGTACGGAAGGCCCGCGTGCCGGTCGGGATGGCGAACAGGTCCAGGAATCCGACCAGTGCTGCAGCTGCTGCACCGAGCACGCCAATGGCGATCAGCCATCGTGACCCCGTTGCCAGCGCGGCTGCATCGCCGCTTGCAATGAGAGATCCGAGGTCGAAGACGAGGCTGGCCACCCACGCCCCGATCGGCACGGTCACCAGGATCGGGTGGAACGGGTGGCCGTAGGGGCCTGCCAGAAAAGTCACTGGCTCCTTGGCCCGACGCATGTCATCCATCGATACCTTCTCCGGTGTCATCCATCGATACCTTCTCCGGAAAGACGATAACGGATCGCGGTTTGCATGACGGTCCCGGGCTTACACCGAAACTCGCACAAGGACGAACCGCCTTGCTTCTTCGTCGGTGAGCCAGCGCCGGGAATCCAAAAACGTGTTACTTCATTTTAGAATTTCGGGAACGCCCGCCACAAGAGGCCGCGCCTTCCGGATCTTAAAGGGAGGGACCAGATGCCCGAGCAACGACTCACCATTGCGGGACCGGGATCCGAAGCGGACGCTACGGGGACGGCGCCGGCTGGCTCCGCCTATTCCAGGCGCTCCGGCCCGGCGGGTTCGGTGCCTGCTCCGGCTGCGGTGCGCACGCGGGTTCGGATCCCGCTCAGGTTCGCCGACGGCTTCGCCACGACAGCCGATGCGTTCACGTTCTCGGGTCTGGTGGACCACAAGGAGCACCTGCTGCTGGGGCTCGGTGACTGGCAGGGTGCCCTGCTCGGCGCCAGGGCCAGGGCCAGGGCCATGGCTCCCTTCGTTCGGCCTCACAGCGAATGCATGACCGGGGACGTCATGGGCTCGCAGCGGTGCGACTGCGGGCCTCAGCTCCGCGAAGCGGCCGAGCGGCTCGCCGACCAGGGGGGCTTCCTGCTGTACCTGAGGCAGGAAGGCCGGGGCATCAGGCTCTACGAGAAACTTGACGCGTACTCCCTCCAGGACCGAGGCCTGGACACTTACGCAGCGAACGGCGCGCTAGGCCACGGTGAGGACGAGCGGGACTACCAGACGGCCGCGCAGATGCTGCTCGCTGTCGGAGTGGACCGGATCCGGCTGCTGAGGAACAACCCGGACAAGGCCCTCCAGCTCGAGGCCAACGGTGTCGCCGCGGCCGAGCGCGTGCCCGCCCTGGTCCACCTTTCATCCTCGAATGCCCGACACCTGACCACCAAGCGCGACCACACCGGCCATACAATTGACTTGGGGCCGCTCCCCTAACCCCCGTCGGGCACCGGGGCGCACCATCTTCTGCCGCCGGTGGATTATCTGCGGTTTCCATGGAACCGTTCCCAGCAAGCTCCCGGAGTCGGCTCGGAACCCGCCTTCTGATCCCCCTGAGCATCTCCCAAGCCTGATGGTGTGACTGCTGTGCTTATCGGGCTCGTCAAGCGGCACGCGCTCCGCCGATGGGCCGTGACCTGACCGGGCCGCACAACGGACGGGCATCCCCGCACATTTCCCCGACCATAATCAAGACGACAGGCCGCGACGGACTGAGCGAACGAGTGCCCCAACTCGGAGGAAGCAGCCCGCCACCTCGAAGCAGCACTAGCCTCCTTGGGCCTTCGAGGGACGGAAGTCCACATGCGGCTGATGGAATCCGCTGCGGGCACATTCGGCACTGGCTTCGCCGACTCCCCGACGCTCACAGCCGACAGAGACAATATCTCCGTGCCGAAACGGCAGTGACAGACCTCGCCTGCAGCATCTACCCGACGCCGTCCGGGTTTGCGGGCCTGCCGACCCTTTAAACAGATCAAGGAAGCCCTCATGGACCACGGGATGTGAGGCCCAAGCAAGGCCGCACGATGGGAAACCCTCCGCGATGCATGCAGTGTCCGTGTTATAGAAAGGAGCAGAATCTGCGAGTTGATTCCCGGACCCGTCAACCAGCCCGACCCTGCAGGTGCCTGCCGCGTCAGTGAATACTTCAAAATGACCGGCCATCAGAGAAGTGCCCCTCTGAAGGCAGTACACGGGCTCCGGCGGTGGCGCGGTTGTTGAGCATCTGATGGTTTCCTGATCAGCCGCGCCGCTCCAGTTTCCTCGTCACCAGGTTCGGCAATGACTGCGCTGGTTCGGAAAGCCGCCGAGCCTCGGCCGGAGCTACGATTTCATCGCAATGAGGAAGCACGAGGCGGATGCGTTCGAGTTCGCGCGAGGGCGCGGATGGCCGGCGTCGAAAATAGTTCCTGAACCGCGCTTATCTGAGCGGATCCCCGGCCAGGTTTCACTGGAGAAGCCCTTTGCCGTCCAGGGTTCACGTCCTCGTGCATGGCGGGCATCGAAGTGCACGCTCCCCTAAACTGGAGGCTGCGATGATGTGTCATGGCGTGGCCGTCTCCTCGGGAGTTGATCGAATCCAGCTTCTTGACAGGACTCAAGCATACCGGATGTGATTCATGTCGCATCAAGGACTTGCGGGTCTGTGTCCATCTTGCCGGGCAGGGCCCGGGTCCGGAAACCCCGGCATCCATAACCACCGGGCCATCAACCCGCCTCCATCCTCGGACCTATGACGATCATCGGGTCGCTGACAGGCGGAAGCAGCCAGGACTGATGCGGGACCGGCCGCGGGGCGTGCTGCGCCTCTAATGCTGCATGTGAGTCAGCCGGCGCAGCTTCAGCTTCTCGGATGAAGGTACCTTCAAGAGTTCGGCGATGAACACGAGGAGATGGTCGCGGTGATGACCAAACGGAACGGTACCGCGGGGAGCGGCCATCATCACCGGCATCAGCGCTTCCCGTTCCCGTTGCCGGGCTTCGACGGGGCTGTCGAGGGCTGGGGCG
>NZ_DF952469.1:994561-996419 GCF_001263615.2 Arthrobacter sp. Hiyo1
GTGGTCGTAGAGACCGACGACCTGCTGCATGTACTGCGCCCACTGCGGACCGGCGATGTAGGCCCCGTCCACCACCGGGTAGTACTTGCCGTTGACCGTGATGTCGCGTCCGAGCCGTGCGGCGCTTCCGTTGAAGGGGTCTCCGAAGAAAGACGCCGTTGCCAGGCCTTTGGTGTAGCCGAGGACCCAGGTCTGGTTGTTGTACTGGTTGGTGCCGGTCTTGGCGGCGTCCGGGACGCCGAGCTTCTGCGGGATGAGCAGGCCCGAGCCCTTGGTGAGGACGTCCTGGAGGACATTGGTGGTGGCCTTCGCGACATCCGGTTTCAGCGCGTTCGGCTGGCACGCGGATGCCTGCCCGCCGATTCTCTTGCCTTGGGCGTTGTCGACTTCGGCGATCGAGATGGGTGCGCAGTACGTGCCGTCCGCGGCGAACGTTGCGAAGGCGTTGGCCATCGTCAAGGGAGCGACGTTCTGGCTGCCCAGGATATTGCCCAGGGTCGAGAGGTCGATTTTCTTGTCGTTCCCGTCGCCCAAATGCAGCCCGATGGCGTCGGCGGCCCGCTGCACATCGCAGAAGTCGTTCAGGCCGGCGAGGGAGGCGAACGTCGCGGTGTTGATTGAGTTGTAGATGCCCTGGCGGACGCTCATCGGCCGGTACCAGCCGGGTTCATCGTTCTGCAGGTCCGTGGAGGGTGGAAGAGAGCTGTCGAACCAGCCATGGACGGGCCCGCATGTCGTCTTCCACGGGTAGTTGACGCCGTAACGCCGCCTCGACGCGTCGACAATCTGGTTCGTCGTTTTGCCCTCGCCAAGCCAGGCCGCGAGGGTCACGGGCTTCATGGTCGAGCCGGGCTGCATGCCGCCCACGCCGCCTAGGTCGTTGCCGTTGGCGTCCGTGCTGTCGACGTTGAAGTTGTATGTCGAGACGAAGCCGGTGCCCTGGCCGGCGAGCGTGCGGGAATTCTGCGCCATCGCGAGGACCTTGCCAGTACCGGGCTGGACCGTCACGAGGGAGGCGCCCCATTTGTCCGGGTTCGCCCCTGTCGTGGCGTCGACCTGGGCCTGGGCGGGTCCTTGTAGGCGCGGGTCCAGGGTGGTCTTGATGGTCAGGCCCCCGCGCATGATCTTCTGGATCCGGTCCTCCTGAGTCGCGCCATAGGCTGGGTCGTTCTGGATCTGGTGGAGGACGTAATCGCAGAAGTACTGGGCCTGGACGGCGTAAGCGCAGCCCTGCCTGGGCGGGTTGACCTTGAGCTGGATCGGGGTGCTGACGGCGTCCTCGTGCTGCTGGCCGTTGATGTAGCCGTGCTGGAGCATCGCGTCGAGCACCAGGTCCCTCCGCGTCTTGGACGCCTCGGGGTGCTGGGTCGGGTCGAACAGGGAGGGGCCGTTGACCAACCCGGCCAGCAGGGCCGCCTGGGGCACGGTGAGGTCCTTGGCATCGACGGAGAAGAAGTACTGGGCCGCGGCCTGGATGCCGTAGGCGTTGGCGTTGAAGGAGACGATGTTCAGGTAGCCGGCGAGGATCTGGTCCTTCGTGAACTGCTTCTCGAGGCCGATGGCGAGCTTCATCTCCCGGAGTTTGTCGTTGATGCTCTTCTGGCCGTTGAGAACGACCTGGGCATCTTTGCCCTGGGCGATGAGGTTATCGTTGAGCACGTTGGTCACGTACTGCTGTGTCAACGTGGAGGCGCCCTGCCGGGCCCCGCCGCTGTTCGTCACGAGGGCGCGCAGGATCCCTGTCGGGTCGATGCCCCCGTGTTCGTAGAACCGGGAGTCCTCGATCGCGACGATCGCGTTCTTGATGTTGGGGGACATCTGCTCGAGGGGGACCTGGGTGCGGTTCTCGTTGAACAGC
>NZ_DF952469.1:997445-1000815 GCF_001263615.2 Arthrobacter sp. Hiyo1
CCAACAGGCCGGCAACGAGCATCCCGCAGACGGCGCTCACGCCCAGGAAGATCAGGATCCGGCCGAGCGTTGTTCCCGTGTCCAGGAGCCCGTTCCTGCCGGAGGCCACGCCAGCCGGCACGGGTGTACGGGCCGGATTGGACCCCGTACCGCCTGGGAGCACGCCTCGTCCACGGGGCCAAGGCCGAATTCGTATCCGATTGAACATATCTTCCTCAGGTTCTCAGGCGATGGATCGTGTTGGTCAGGCATTCCACGGATTCTTCCGCGGTAAGAAGTACAGATCACGGTCGGTTATGACGTAGTGGATCCGGCCCCCGAGGGATCCCTGCGGGCACCGCCCAAAGGCAAATGTTCAGCACCTGCCCAGGCGCACCGCCCCGTGCGGTCCAACGTCGGGAAGTGATCCAGACGGCCACCGCGGTCCCGGCCAAGATGTACGGGGCGTAGGCGTGGACGCTTAGCGGGGCCCGCGAAGAAGAGCCCACGGTCCGCGAAAGAAGGAATGAAGCACTGGCAGTCATCGAGGTTCCGGATTCTGTTCGGGAGGTTAAGACAAAAACAGTCTTGCTCAGCAACCTTGTGGTCAGCCGGGTTCCGAAAGGCCTCCGGGTTCCGAGCAGCCATAGGACCGGCGCGTCGGCCCAGGAATGACAGTGCGGCTGTCGTGACACGGGGGACCCCAAAGAATGCAAATCCGAGTCCGGGAAGCGGGGCCGCTCCCCCGCTGTCGCCCAAAGCTTAGGCGCGGGAGTACGGGCACCACCAACCGCTCGCCTGGCGCGGTTGCTGACGTTTGACGTTGAACCATTCCGGATTCTGGGTTGTCGCGTACCGGGAGTGGGCGGTCAGCGGTCCGCCGTCAGCGCACAGGCGTTCCAGATGGGCACGGTGCGCGGCGGCCTGATCGTCAGCAGTCACGCTCTACAGAGTAGTCACGGCAGGTCGGGAGCGTCTTCGGCCGCGTCCAGGATGATGTCGTAGGCGTCCCCGTCGATCAGCCCCCTGTCGAAAGCTTCCCCCACTTCTTCGAATGTTCCGGGAGGGTTGGGGGGAAGGATCGCCTTCCACTCCATGGCCAGCTGTTCCGTGTTGTCGGGGGCTTTCGCATAGGGCCACGCGGAGAGCTGGCGGATCATCTCGTTCCGGTCTATGTCCCCGGCGGCGTAACGCTCCGCGATTTCGTGGGGGCTGGCTCCGCTGAACCCTTCCGGGATCGGCTTCACGCCCTTGGATTCAGCTTTCGTCAGGGCCTGGCTGATGGCGGACTGGGTGATGTGCAGGCCACGGGCTATGTCGCGCTGCGGCAGTCCCTGCTGCACCGCTTCGCGCAAGGCCCTCAAATAGTCCAGACGGCCCAGGTCTTCACGGGCCAGGGCGCGGCGTGCCAGATGAAGTGCGTGGTCGGGGCTGGTAATCGTCGTCTCCGAACCTCCTATATTAGTAGGCTTATCAGCCCCGGGCGATTGGTCACGCGGCGGCTCGTTAGGTTGGGTCCGGGTGGCCTCAGCTCAGCGCTGCTATCTGCGGCTCCCGTCCCGCAACTCATCGTACTCAGTCAGGAAAAGGTCACGGTACCCGGAAAGTTCGGTTAAGGCGCCCTGGACGCTCTCTATGCTCGCGCCGCATCTGCGTGCATCTAAGCAGGCAACGCAAAGCAGTATAACAATCCACACCCCTCGACCCGCTGAAGGAGGTGTGCATCATTTGAACATCCGCATGATGCACACCTCTGGCACCCAAGGCAGGACTCACGCCTAAAGACGGAAAAGTGACACCCCAGCACCGGGGCCTGGGGTCTATTCTCCAATGTCCTGGTGCGCGACCCGCGTGGTGATTGGCCTTCCTCGACCATGGTAACTTAAAGGTGACATCGTAAGATTTACGTAGTCATCATGGGGGTAGAAGTGGCCGAGGCTCCGGGATCGGCGCGGCTGGTCCTGGTGGACGGAATCGCGCACCTGGACGAGGAGCTGGCCGTGTTCGAGGCGATGCTGACCGGGTGGGAGCGGCAGCAGAAGTCCCGCTTGCTGGCAGATACGACGATTGCTCCGCGGATGGCGTTGCTGCGGCGGTTCACGGAATTTTCCGGTTCTTATCCGTGGGAGTGGACCGCCGGCGATCTCGAGGACTTCACGGTCTCGCTGATGTCCGGCAGCGCCCGGCTGGCGCCCTCGACGATTCGCGGCTACCACTTCACCTTGCGGCTGTTTTGCGACTTTCTGACCGACGGGCGCTATGGGTGGATCCAAGCATGCGCGGACCGGTTCGACCAGATCCCCTCCCAGGTATGTCATGACTTCAATACCGTCGCGCATCTGCATGATTACGAGGGCCGGCCGGAACGGCGCCCGTTCACCTACGACGAACTGCAACACCTGTTCGATTTCCTGGACACCCGGGTGGAGCAGGTCGCACGCTCGGGCCGCAAGGGCGCGCTGGCCGCGTTACGGGATGCGCAGATGATCAAGACGACCTACGCGTTCGGGTTGCGCCGCAACGAGTTGTGCCAGCTCGATGTTGCCGACCTGCGGCCGAATCCGCACATGCCGCACTGGGGAACCTACGGGTCCATCCACGTCCGCCACGGCAAATCGTCCAAGGGCGGGACCCCGAAGCGGCGCACGGTGCTGGCCGTCCCCGAGTTCGACTGGGCGATCGAGGGTCTCAAGCAGTGGGTCGAGCAGGGCCGCCCGATCGTGCGCCCGAAGAACCACGCTGCGCTCTGGGTGAGCGAGCGGCTGAGCCGGGTCTCGGCCAAGCACCTGGACAAACGGTTCAACCGGCTCCGTTCCGAGGCAGGCCTGGACGAGGCACTGACGCTGCATTGCCTGCGGCACTCCTACGTGACGCATCTGATCGAGTTCGGCTACCCGGAACGCTTCGTCCAGGAACAGGTCGGCCATTCCTATGCCTCGACCACCGCGATCTACACCTCGGTCAGCAACGACTTCAAAAACAAGGCCCTCCAGTCCGCATTGAAACGCGTTTACACCCCGACGCCGACAAAGGAGCCGTAGATGGCACGGAAACTGAGCATGCAATGGAACCTGCGCCAGCTCATGGCCGCCAAGGGCCTGTTCCAGACCAGCGAGCTGATCCCGCTGCTGGAAGAACGGGACGTCCACCTGAGCAGGCAATACGTCCACCGCCTGGTGACCAAGCCCCCGCAACGGGTCAACATCGAGCTGCTCGCCGCGCTCTGCGACATCCTCGGATGCACCGCCGCCGACCTGCTCGAATTCCGCATCGAGGAAGTCCGCGAGCTGCGCCACGTCGCCGGCGACACCGGCCCGGGCATCGGCGAACTCCGACCGATCCGGGCGACGATCCGCAGGCCACACGAGCCACAGTGACCGGCCCCGCATCC
>NZ_DF952469.1:1002093-1004799 GCF_001263615.2 Arthrobacter sp. Hiyo1
TGCCAGGCTGCCGCACCCGACTCCAACGCAACCCCGGGCTGCCCGGCTGCCGGCAGCACCGCGTGCTCGCGTTCCACGACCGGGAGAACAGGCAGATCTGCGCCGCTGCGCCGGGGAAAAACCCACCTACTCCTGCCGGCAATGCGGCCGGGAAGACAACTGCTACGGGCGCAACTGCGGCCCCTGCACGCTCACCGAGCGTGCCACCGAGCTGCTCACCGACCCGGACACCGGCCAGATCCACCAACAACTGCAGCCGATATTCAACGCGCTCATGAACGTGGACCGCCCGCAGACCACGCTCTACTGGTTCCGCCGCTCCGAAGGACCCCGGATCCTGCACCGGATGGCGACCGGCGAACTGCAGATCAGCCACGAAACGTTCGAGCAGCTGCCCTCGAACAAGACCACCAACTACCTGCGCGACTTCCTCACCGCGCTCGGGGTCCTCCCCCACTACGAGGCCAGGATCGAGCGGATGCTGCCCTGGCTTGAGGACCTGCTGGACACCATCCCGAAATCCGACGCGGACATCGTCCGGCGGTTCGCCCAATGGCGTGTACTGCGCCACCTGCGGCAAAAGTCCGCGCACGATCAACTCACCAAATCCATGGTCCTGCAAGGCCGTGCGCAGATCAAAGGTGCGGCCCGCTTCCTGGCCTGGCTGACCCGCCATGACACCACGCTCGCCGGCATGGGCCAGGCCGATCTGGAACGCTACCTGATCACCCACCCAGGCAGCGAAACAGCACAGCATGCCTTCATCGGCTGGGTCCGCACCAGCGGCATCAACACCAGCCTGCGCATCCCCAAGCAGCCCCGGCGCTTTTCCTCCGTCACGATGAGCGAGGAAGAACGATGGGGCCACGTCCAGACCCTGCTCCACGACCAAACGATGCGCCACTACACCCGAATCGGCGGACTTTTCATGCTCCTGTTCGCCCAACCCCTGACCACGATCTGCCGCATGCACGCGGACCAAGTCACCGTCACCGACGACGGCCAGGTCACCGTCACGTTCGAGCGCACCCCGATCCTCATGCCCGAACCCCTAGACCGGATCATCATCGAGCACATGAACCGGCGCGGCCAGGCCTCCTACGCCAGCAGGAACAGCCGCTGGCTCTTTCCCGGCGGGATCCCGGGCAACCACCTGGCCACCGAAAACATCCGCGGACAACTCGTTGACCACGGCATCAAACCCTACAACTCCCGCAAGGCAGCCCTGTTCCAACTCGCAGCCGAAATCCCGACGCCCATCCTGGCAGAGCTGCTCGGCATCTCCACGACCACCGCCGTCCGCTGGGCCGAACTCTCCTCCCGAAACTGGAACGCCTACATCGCGCAACGCTGAACTCGACCCATCAGAATACGACCCCTCCGCCAGTATCGCCGTGAGGCAGACTCACGGCATGTCATGTAGTGGCTGGGTCCGCTGCTGATGAACCGACGTGAGTGGGAAAATTTGCAGTGAATATGGCGAAGGCTTCCAATCGTCTCGCACCTCGCAGCGGTTCTCCACCCGCTGCGACCATAGGGAGTACCGTCCACGGCGGACACGGAGACGGCCATGACCATGTCGATTGCCAGGCTCTCCGCACAGTCGGGTCTGAGGTACCTATTCAAAACCACGATGATGGATGATGTGTCGCCGACTCCCCCGGACGCCACAAGCTACTACATGAAGGCCGGGACACCGCAAGGGCGCTGGATCGGAAGGGGATTGGGCGGCATCACCCGAAACAGCGGTGACGCAGTCACCGAAGCCGACGCGAAAGCCATCTTTGACGAAACCGTCCATCCGGACACAGGTGCTCCTCTTGGCCGCCCGCACGGCCACCCCACGCTCGTCCAAAACAGCCAGGGAAAAGCCGGCACGCGCCGCGCTGTCGCCGGATTCGATCTGACGTTCAGCGTCCCCAAATCAGTCTCCGTGCTCTGGGCGCTGAGCCCGCGGACCCTCCAAGACCAGATCCTGCAAACCCACCACGACGCCGTCAACGCCACACTGGAATGGTTGGAAGAGTCCGTCATCCACACAAGATCCGGACGCAATGGCGTTGCCCGCATCGGCACCACGGGAGCCATCGCCGCCGCCTTTGATCATTGGGAGTCGCGCGCCGGGGACCCGCAGCTGCACACGCATCTGGTCATCGCCAACCGCGTCCAACGGACCACCGACGGCGCCTGGGTCACCCTCGACTCCCGGACCCTCTACAAGGCCGCCGTCGCTGCCAGCGAACACTACAACGGACTGCTCTTCGATGCCCTCCACCGCCACCTCGGGACCGACACCGACATCCGCGAGCCCGCAGCCACCACGCATAACCCCAGCCCGCAGCTCACCGGGATCCAAGACACCCTGATCCGCGAATTCTCCCGCCGCTCCCGCCTCATCGATCAGGAAACCGACCGGCTCGTCGCGGAATGGGCCACGACGCACGGCACTCCCGCGACGGCGACCACCACCATCAAACTCCGCCAGCAGGCAACCCTCTCCACACGAGCGCCAAAACCCGGCACCATCGCCCCGCTGCACCAACTCTCCGCAAACTGGCGGGCACGGGCCGCAGCCCAGGGTTTCGACCCGCAACTCGTGCTGGCCGCCACCGTCCGGAGGTCACGGACTGCCCCTTTCCGCTCGTCAGACTTCACCGCCGAGTGGGTGGACGCCGTCGCATCACTGACGCGGGAGCGGGTCGCCAC
>NZ_DF952469.1:1005483-1006763 GCF_001263615.2 Arthrobacter sp. Hiyo1
CCAAATGGCTGTACGAGTCCGCCGGCGAGGGGGCCGGCCACAGGGCTGAGCGGTTCTTCGATACGGAGCGGCGGCTCACCAATCCTGTGGCTAAGTCAAGCCCGCAGACCGCTCTGCTCGCACAGAAAGCCGCTTGGCTCTCCGCCGAGCAGGACCGGTGGCGTTTCCATCCGAACCAGCTGGTTGTCGTCGACGAGGCCTCGATGGTGTCAACCCTTCAGCTCGCCGCGCTTGTGGAACAGGCCCGGGACGCCGGAGCAAAGATCCTATTGGTGGGCGATCCCGGGCAGCTGGATGCCATCGACGCCGGCGGCGTCCTGGGCTGGCTGGACCGGCAGGGCAAGACCGCGCGGCTCAGCACCATCTGGCGGTTCGAACACCCTTGGGAACGCGATGCTTCGTTGAAGCTCCGTGCCGGGAAAGTCGCAGCCATCAGCGACTACGAGCAACATCAACGGATCCGACACGGAACCTATCTGGACATGGTCGACCAGGCATATCTGCAATGGCAGTCCGACATCCGGGCCGGAAGGTCGTCCATCCTCATCGCGGCCGACAACGACACCGTCGGCATGCTCAACGAACGCGCCCAGGCAGACCGGGTGATCCAGGGGCTCGTGGACGCCGAAGAGACAGCACTCCTGGCGGACACGCTGTGTGCCGGGCGCGGTGACACGGTCATCGCTCGCCGCAACGACCGCACCGTTGCCGACAGCAACGGTGACTTCCTCCGCAACGGCACCCTGCTGGACGTCGTGCGTGCCGGCAGGCGCGACGGTTCCCTCACCGCGGTACGCAGGGACACCGGCGCCATCGTCACCCTGCACCGCGACTATGTCGAGTCGGCCGTGGAACTGGGATACGCGACCACTGCCCACCGCTCCCAAGGAATCACGGTCGACACCGGACACACCGTCGTCACCCAAGGCCGGCTCACACGCGAGCTACTCTACGTCAGCATGACCCGCGGCCGTGGCGGCAACTACGCGTACGTCAGCGAAAACGACCCCACCGACCACGAACCGCTGGACCCCGCCTTGCAACCGCAATGGCAGGAGATCCTCGCCGAAGTGCTCGCGGCAGAAGGCGCCGAACGAACCGCTCACGAAGTCCGCGACGCCGAACAATCCAAAGCCGACAGCCTGGAACGCCTCAGCGCCGAATACGACTACCTCGCCCAAATCGCAGCCGCCGAGGACCTGACAAGGTTCATCAAGGCGCGCACTCCGGAGATCGATGAGGTGTTGCAACAATCCCCCTCGTGGGGCGCGGCCGTCGCA
>NZ_DF952469.1:1007669-1010637 GCF_001263615.2 Arthrobacter sp. Hiyo1
GCCAGCCGGCCCGGGGCTCAGCGGACTGTCACCGCCGCTTTGGAAACAAGCGGCGACGCAAAGGACGTCGCAGCCGTTCTGCACGCCCGGCTCGCCAACTTCTCATCCCGCATGCCAGCCGGCGATCGTACCGTCATCCCCGAACCACTTCATACCAACCGGCCCGACCTCGCTGACATGATCAACCAAGTAACCCATAAGATCAGGCAGCGGGCCAAGCAAGTCGTGACGGCCGCTCTGACGCAGGACACTGAATGGAAACGAAAACTCGTCCAAACGCTCCCACCGAACGCGACGAGAACAGACACCGCCCGCCAGGTCGCCAGGGTTGCCATCTACAGGGACCGATGGGGTATCAACGACTCACCCCTCCCTCTGGGACCTGCACCGGCAGACCATGATTGGGAACAGTCATCGCAGTACGAACACCTCAAGCGCGTTGCCGACCGGGCTTCGTCCCAAGCCACCCGGCAACAACAACCCGGTGAATGGCTGGAAGATTCGATCTCCCGACAGGACAGCCCCATTACCGTCGGTTGGCAGCTCTGACATCAAAATCACTCTGCTCCACGGTCATGCCGTCTGCACCTTTGTCTCCCATGGAGTAGGAACAGAGCCTGGCCGCATGTCAGGTGACCAAGACCACGGAGACTCCAATGACGACGACGCCAAATCGCAACCAGCCCGTCGAGGTTGACCAACAGTGGCTAACCCCGAAAGAGATCTGCGCACAGCTACAGATCCCCGAACAGACCTTCTACCAGTGGCGAGCCAAGCACATCGGGCCACACGCATACCGCATCGGCAGGCACCTGCGAATCAGCCAAAGCGACTTCGTTGCCTGGCTGGCGCTGCACGCAGAGCGGTAACCGGCCCAAACCTGACCCGATAAATGAGCAGGTACCACTGCCCCTCGGAACATGGGGTCTCATCCGTACTGACCGGGCAACAGCAAGAAGCTGGCGCGCACGGGCCAGATACCGGGACCTCGACGGGCAAACGCGAAAAATCGAAGCCCGAGGGCAGTCCGCCGCAGCGGCACGGCGAAATCTCCAAATCAAACTGCAAAAAAGGCAGACCCAAGGCAACGCCCTCATCAGCACAACAGACCAGATCCGCGACCTCTCAGAGGTCTACTTGGCAGAGCTGCAACGCTCGGACAAGGCATCGCGGACCAAAGACAAATACGCGTTCAGCGTCAAGAAGTACATTCTTCCTGGAATCGGCTCTGTCCGCATAGGAGAGACCACGCCAGGCGTCGTGGATCACTTCATTCGAAATGTTGTCGACGCGGCCGGTCCGGCTACGGCCCGCACGTGCGGGGCGGTGTTGTCGTCGATGTTCAAAATTGCGCTGCGCCACGACGCTGCGAGCATCAATCCGGTCCTAGGAATCTCCATCCCGAGAACTCGGGCGGCAAAGCCTCAAGCCCTGGATCGGGAACAGTTCCTGGATCTGAGGACCAAGCTCATTGCTTGGGAGCAGGGATCGATGCTTGGCCGCACGAGGTCCCAGGAACTCCACCACATCGCGGACGTCCTCATCACCACAGGCCTACGGCCTGGCGAACTATTCGCACTGTCCTGGGCCGACGTCGACCTCGATTCAGACCCGCCAACCGTCCATGTCCACGCCACAGTCATCCGTACTTCCACCGGCGGTGTCACTATTCAGGACCACCCAAAATCCGAGCACGGATTCCGCTACGTGACTGTGCCGCCAAATCTCGCCATGTCACTTCGACGGCGACAGCTCAGGCAAAGCAGCAGCGCCACAGCGAATCCCTTGGATTTGGTCTTTCCCTCATCCACAGGAACGGTGTGCGATCCGAACAATGTCGGCAAGACTTGGCGCAAAGCGGCAGACGACATCGGATACTCGTGGGTGACGTTCAAAACGTTCCGCAAGGCCAACGCGACTCTCATCGCACGGACCATGGGCGCCGAAACGGCCGCCTACCAGGCAGGGCACTCCAAGGTGTCAATGACCCGAAAGCACTACGTCGAGGAATACAAAGAAGCGATCGACACACGGGCCGTGCTCGGCGCCTTCGACGCAGCCAACGGGGGACCAGGAGCGCCTGGCAAGACCGGTCTCCAAATCTGATTCAGGTGAGTTAAAGGTGAGTCCGGAGCGAAAAAGTTCAAATGGCCCTGACCAGAATCAACATACCTGCAGGTCAGAGCCAAACTAAGAGCCCCCTGTCGGATTCGAACCGACGACCCCCGCTTTACAAGAGCGGTGCTCTGGCCAACTGAGCTAAGGAGGCGCGCCCCGGCAGGCCGGAGCTGGTTGCCCCGGCAAGCCGGAGCTGGTTGCCCGGCGGACCGGGACTGATACCCCGGCAAGCCGGAGCTGGTGCGCGAGCGCTAGATAAGGTTAGCCCACGACCTCCCGCCCACGGAAATTCCAGCGGACGGGAGGCCTAGGCCAAGGGAACTACTTCTTTGCCGCGATAGCTGCATTCAGGACGGTCATGAAGTCCGACTTGTTGTCCCACTGCTGGCCGTCGATGAAGACCGTGGGCGTGCCGGAGATCCCGATGTTCTTGGCCTCCTGCGTGACCACCTTGACGAACGGCCGGTACGTCTTGTTGTCGATGCAGGAGTCGATGTTGGCCGATCCCGCTTGGGTGGCCAACTTCTTGAGGTCGTTGTCGGAAATGCCTGCGCTGCCCTCGGCGGGCTGCTGTGCGTACAGCAGATCCACGAGTGCCGAGTACTTGTCCGGCGACGTGTTCGCCACGCACGCTGCGGCGTTGGCGGCGCGGGAGGAGTAGTTCGTGCTGGAGCTGGCGTCCAGGAAGCCGAACGGACGGTACTCCAGGGTGATCTTGCCGTCGTCCCGCAACTGGGTCAGCTGCTGGCTGTACGTGCTCTCGAAGTTCTTGCAGATGGGGCAGATGAAGTCGATGTACGCCACAACCTTGACGGGCTTGCCGGCTTCAGCCTCGGCGCCGGGAGCGGTC
>NZ_DF952469.1:1010662-1015037 GCF_001263615.2 Arthrobacter sp. Hiyo1
GGTGGCCGGGGCTGATGGCAGGGACGCCAGGCTGACGGTACCGGCGGCCACCTTCGCCACATCGGTGCCCTTCAGCAGCGTCACGCCGCCGTGCGCGTTGGCGTTGGCCGGCGTCGGGCCCTGATCGGCGATCGGGGCGTTGTTCACAATGTTCTGGGTGAACACGAGGGCAATGACCGCGAGGATCGCCACAACGGCAACCACAATGCCCCATCCGATGAGCAACTTATTGCGCTTGTCCTTCTTCAGCTGAGCTTCGCGGATCTCGCGGGCCTTTTCGCGGGCCTGGGCGGTGCGCTCTGCCTTGGACAGGCGTGGTTCGTTTGCGGGGCTCATCAGTTCCTCGTGATTTATCGACGGCGTTGGTTTTTAGCTAGGGCAACGGTGCCAGTTTACGGGAGAAGACCGGCAGCTTTGCTGGGGTCTTCGACTCCAGTCTGAGGAACGAGCAAGTGTCCTCGATGATTCCCGCCGGTAGGGTGGGAGATGAGTCACAGGCAACCCCAGGGGGCAGCAATGCAACAAACGGCAAGCGAAAAAACCGACAGCGCACCCGAAGGCAATCAGGCTCCAAGGGCCCGGAAACACGATTTCATGGTGGTCTCCAACCGCCTTCCGGTAGACCGTTACACCAGCGATGACGCGGAAAACGGCGAGGAAGGCTGGCGCCGCTCTCCGGGCGGCCTGGTGACTGCCCTTGCGCCGATGATGACCAAGACCGACGGCGCGTGGGTGGGCTGGCACGGCGCGCCGGACGAAGCGTTGGAACCCTTCAGCCACGGCGGCATGGACCTGATTCCCGTGGAACTCAGCACGCGCGATGTTGAGCTCTATTACGAAGGGTTCTCCAACGCCACTCTCTGGCCGCTTTACCACGACGTCATTGCCCCGCCCGAGTTCCACCGCACCTGGTGGGACAGCTACCGCCGGGTCAACCAGCGCTTCGCCGACGCGTGGTCCACCACGCAGACCACGGAGCCACCGTGTGGGTGCAGGATTACCAACTCCAGCTCGTGCCGAGCATGCTCCGCCGGGCGCGCCCGGACCTGCGCATCGGCTTCTTCAACCACATCCCGTTCCCGCCGCCGGAGATCTTCGCCCAGTTGCCATGGCGCCAGGCCATCATCGAAGGCCTGCTCGGCGCCGACCTGGTGGGTTTCCAGCGCCCCAGCGACGCGGCAAACTTCATGCGCTCGGCACGCCGCTTTATTGGTGCAAGCGTCAAGCAGCAGCAAGTCCACGTCAAGGGAGCGGATGGGCAGATCACCCATATTGCCCGCGCACAGGCCTTCCCGATCTCCATCGCCGTGGATCAAATCAGCGAGCTCGCGGAGCGCCCGGACATCATCGAACGTTCCCGGCAGATCCGCCAGGACCTCGGTAACCCCAAAACCATCCTCCTGGGCGTGGACCGCCTCGACTACACCAAGGGCATCCCCCACCGCCTGAAGGCCTTTGAGGAACTCCTCAAAGAGGGACGGCTCACGGTGGAGGACGCCACACTGATCCAGGTTGCGAGCCCCAGCCGCGAGCGCGTGCGGCAGTACCGGCTCCTGCGGGAAGAGATTGAAGGCACCGTAGGCCACATCAACGGCAGCTTCGACACCATGCAGAACACCGCCGTCCGCTACCTCCACCACAGCTACCCGGTCGAGGAAATGGTCGCGCTGTACCTCGCGGCCGACGTCATGCTGGTGACGGCATTGCGTGACGGCATGAACCTCGTGGCCAAAGAATATGTCACAGCCCGGACCAACAACACGGGCGCCTTGGTCCTCAGTGAATTCACCGGCGCGGCCGATCAACTCAAGCAAGCCCTCCTCATGAATCCGCACGACATCGACGGACTGAAGAACACCATCATGAGGGCCGTGAACCTGCCCCCGAATGAATCACGCCGCCGGATGAAGTCCATGCGCAAGCAAATCCTCGACCACGACGTCGATCATTGGTCGGCCGAATTCCTCTCGGCCCTGGCAGAAACCGTGGTGCGCGATGACTCCTGAGACAGCAGCCACTCCCCCGCTGAGCCTGACGCCCGAACTGCTCGACGCCGTCCGCAGGATCGCGCGAACCGACCACCTTTTGGTGGCGATGGACTTTGACGGCACCATCTCCCCGATCGTGGACCACGCCGACGCCGCGCGGCCGCTCCAGCGCTCAGCCACTGCTTTCGCTGAACTCGCCAAACTCCCGAGGACGACAACGGCGCTCATCTCCGGGCGGGCACTGGCCAGCCTGCGGGCGGTCGCCTCCCCTCCCGAGGCAACGCTGCTGATCGGCAGCCATGGCGCGGAGGCCTGGATGGGCCCCGGTTCGGCGGAACTCCAACTGGACGACGCCCAAAGGGAGCTCCTTGCCGAAGTCCGCGAGGTCCTGGCCGGAATCTCGCAGGAAGCTCCGGGGACGGTCCTCGAAGACAAGCCTGCCGGCGTCGTACTCCATACGCGCCGAGCCGACGATGACGTAGCGGAGGACGCCGTCGCCGCTGCGCGCGCGGTCCTTGAAGGTCGCCCGGGAGTGTTCCTCAAGAACGGCAAACGTGTCCTCGAGACCTCGGTGGTGCATTCCTCCAAGGGCGAGGCGGTCGAGTTCCTGCGCCATGCAACCTCTGCTACGGGGATCCTTTTCGCGGGCGACGATGTGACGGACGAGGACGCGATCGCCAGACTCGGCGCCGGGGATGTCGGGGTGAAAGTCGGGCTGGATTTCACCCAGGCCGAGTTCCGCGTCGAGGCCCCTGTCCACGTCGCCGAGCTCCTGGAAGCGGTCCTTCGCGAACGTCGCCGCGAGGTCTCGGAAGACTCATCTCACATGTGACGTTCGTAACATTTAGGCGAATAACCCGGGCTGCTGCCATACTCTTGGTTGTGATGTGGCGCACAACTACCGTGCGGCGTCACTCAGTCTCCCTTGCCCGGGCCCAGCCCAGCTGGGAGTCCAACTGAATAAACATGAACCATTCACAACGGATCGTCCGGCACGTACCTGCCGGTGAAGGGATTGATAACTGTGGCAACAGTTACTTTTGATAACGCTACGCGTCTGTACCCGGGCACAGATAAGCCCGCCGTCGATAAGCTCAACATCGACATCGCCGACGGCGAATTCCTGGTCCTCGTTGGACCCTCCGGTTGCGGTAAGTCCACCTCCCTGCGCATGCTCGCAGGCCTCGAGGATGTGAACTCCGGCCGCATTCTGATCGGCGACCGCGACGTCACGGACGTCCCGCCGAAAGACCGCGACATCGCAATGGTCTTCCAGAACTACGCTCTGTACCCGCACATGACCGTTGCGGACAACATGGGCTTCGCACTCAAGATCGCCGGCGTTTCCAAGGAAGAGCGTGCCGAGCGTGTCCGCGAAGCAGCCAAGCTTCTTGACCTTGAGCAGTACCTGGACCGCAAGCCGAAGGCCCTCTCCGGTGGCCAGCGTCAGCGTGTTGCCATGGGCCGCGCAATCGTCCGTAACCCGCAGGTCTTCCTCATGGATGAGCCGCTTTCCAACTTGGACGCCAAGCTCCGCGTGCAGACCCGCACGCAGATCGCATCCCTGACCCGCCGACTCGGCGTCACCACCGTCTACGTGACCCACGACCAGGTCGAGGCCATGACCATGGGTGACCGCGTTGCCGTCCTCAAGGACGGACTGCTGCAGCAGGTAGACACCCCGCGCAACCTGTACGACCGCCCGAAGAACGTCTTCGTTGCCGGATTCATCGGTTCCCCCGCAATGAACCTGCTGGAACTGCCGGTCGTCGACGGCGGCGTCCAGTTCGGTGGCACGGTTTACCCGGTACCGCACGATGTCCTCGAAGAGGCACACGGCAAGACCGTCACGCTCGGTTCCCGTCCGGAAGACCTCGAGACCGTTGGCGCCGGCGAGGGCCTCGAAGTTGAGGTCGACGTCGTCGAAGAGCTCGGCGCCGATGCCTACGTCTACGGCCACACCACGCTTGACGGCAAGAGCCACGACATCGTGGCCCGCGTCGACGGCCGCCGTCCCCCGATGAAGGGCGAGTCCATCTTCGTCCGTCCGCAGTCGGGCCACGTGCACTTGTTCGACACCAAGTCGGGCCTGCGCCTGGGCGACTGACACCCACACCGCATTACCGACGCGGCCCTTCCGAGTGGACGGGCCGCCGTCGTCGTTAACAACAGCCTCCATACGGAAGAATTGACCCATGACCGAGCAAAGCGGTGCCAAGTGGCATGACGAACCCACCGACTACGCGCAGATCGGCAAACTCCCGCGCACCGAGGCTGCGAGCGCAATGACGCGGCACCGCCGGCAAGTGTCATCGGATCCCTCAACATCACCGCAGCGGCGGCGGATCCCGAGCTCCTGGACCTCCCCTGGCACATCGCACTCGAAG
>NZ_DF952469.1:1015430-1024346 GCF_001263615.2 Arthrobacter sp. Hiyo1
CCCCGCGGCATCTCCCGGCACATCGTGCGTTTTGCGCACCTGGCCGGCTCCGTCATCGCCATCAAGGAAACGTCCGAGCACGTTGCCCGGCACGAATACCACATGCTCCGCAAGCTGGCACGGATGGATGTGCCTTGCGTCGAGCCGGTCGCGGTCATCACCGGCCGCACCACCGTTGACGGCAAGCCACTGAACCCGGTGCTGGTCACCCGGCACCTCAAGTTCTCCATGCCGTACCGTGCGCTCTTCTCACAGATGCTTCGCCGGGACACCCTGACACGGCTTATCGACGCCCAAGCGCTGCTGCTGGTGCGCCTGCACCTGATCGGCTTTTATTGGGGCGACGTTTCCCTCTCCAACACCTTGTTCCGACGCGACGCCGGGGCGTTCGCCGCGTACTTGGTGGACGCCGAGACCGGCGAGCTGTACCCGGATCTGTCGGTGGGCCAGCGCGAGTACGATCTGGAGATTGCCCGCGTCAACATCGCCGGGGAACTCATGGACTTGCTCGAAGGCGGGCTGATCGAGGAGAAGGTGGACCCGGTAGCGACGTCGGAGCTCATCATGGACTCGTACCGGCGGCTATGGGCCGAACTCACCGAAAAGGAATCGTTCGAGCTCGGCGAACGCTGGCGCGTGGGCGCGCGCATCCGCCGCCTCAACGAACTCGGCTTCGACGTCGAGGAATACGCCATCAAGACCACCGCGGACGGATCCACCATCCAGCTTCAGCCCAAGGTGGTCGACGCCGGCCACCACCAGCGGCGGCTGCTCCGCCTCGCTGGCCTGGATGCCCAGGAGAACCAGGCCCGCCGGCTGCTCAATGACATGGATTCATTCCGGGCGGACAACAACCCGGACATGGACGAAGAAATCAGTGCCCACACCTGGGTCAGCCAGATCTTCGAGCCGATCGTCCGTTCCATCCCGCGCGACCTCGCAGGCAAGCTTGAGCCGGCAGAAGTGGTCCACGAAGTCCTCGAACACCGCTGGTACATGAGCCAGAAGCAGGACAGCCACATCCCCTTGGCGGAAGCCGTGCAGTCTTATCTGGACACCATCCTGCGCCACCGGCGTGACGAGGCTGCCATCATGCTCAATCCGGACACGGCGATGCTCAAGATCCTGGAAGCCGAAACCGAGGAATCCCGGTACGACGAGGACGAATACCCGGATTCCGACGACTAACGCAGGGGTTTAGGGCTCCAGCGTCTCCGCGAGTCCCTTGAGCACGGGTTCACGCCCGAGCTCGATATGGGAGTACGCCAGGGTGTAGGCGAGCTCGGCCTTGCCGCCGAGGATGGCGTTGCACAGTTCCATGTGCTCATCGCGCTGGAGTTCGTTGCTGCGGTTGTGGGCGAGCCCGAAGATCCAGCGCATGCGGCCGAACAACGGCTTGACCGACTCGATGAGCAGCCGGTTGCCGGACAGCCGGACAATTTCGGCGTGGAACGCCGCACTGAGGCGCACGACGTCGTCGGTCCGGTCGTCGTCGATCGCTTGCCTCGTGTCGTCGAGGAGTTCCTGCAAACGGCCTCCCGGTTCGCCCGCGGCGACCCGGATGCCGCCATGCGGGCGGCGAACGTTTCCAGGCACAACCGCACGTCGAAGAGTTCATTGACGTCGGTGAGCGTCAATTGCCGCACCACGGCGCCCCGGCGGGGGAAGGTTTCCACGAAGCCATCCTGCTCGAGGCGTTGGATGGCCTCCCGCACGGGGATTCGTGAAACGTTGTAGAGCTCGGAGAGCTCCCGTTCACGCAGCCGCGCGCCCTGTTCGTATCTCCCCGCCACGATTCCCTCAAGGACCAGCTGGTAGACCTGTTCGGCCCGGGCTTCGTCGTCGCGGCCAGTCAGCGTTTCGGGCATCGGCGTCGGCCACCCTTCCCTTCCCCGTCGTCTTACGTTCCACCCGAGCATACACGGGAGGAAACAGAGCTGTTTGGTATTCCAGATAGTGCAATATTTGTGATTTACATCCCATCGAACCTGCTCTAGTCTATTTTTGGTATACAAAAAGTCCGGAGCCTACTCCTTGGATCATGAATCGAGCACCCCCGTTGACCCAGCTACAGTCCACCGCCGAAGCTACGGCTGAGAGTCCATCCCCCAGTACGCCCCCAAGCAGACCCACTGCCGAGGCGCGGTCGCTCCTGGCGACGGCCTGGCTGCGGATCCGCCGGAGCAAGATTGCCCTGTTGAGCCTCTGCGTGGTGGTGGCCATCATGTTGTTCGCCATCCTCGGCCCGCTGCTCAGTGCCATGTCCGGCAACGATCCCTTCACGTCCAACACCAGCCCCGATGTCCTGGACGACCTCCAGACTCCCGGGTTGCCGCTCCCCGGATACATGTACCCTTCGGCCGGCCACTGGCTGGGCGTGGAACCCGGACTGGGCCGTGACCTGTTTGCCCGCCTCGCCTATGGGGGCCAGGTTTCCCTCACCATTGCCCTGCTGTCCACTGCGGTCTCGGTGGTCCTGGGAACCGTGATCGGTGCGGCCGCGGGCTACTTCGGGGGCAAAACGGACGCCATCATCAGCCGGATCATGGATCTCTTCCTCGCTTTTCCGCACCTCCTGCTGGTCCTTTCACTGACCCCCATCCTGCAGTCACGGCTGCGGGACACCGCGCTGGGCCAGGGCAGCTTCCTGCCCATGGCTTCGCTCGTCATCATCCTGGGCTTCTTCGGCTGGGCATACCTCGCCCGTATTGTCCGCGGCCAAGTACTGAGCCTCCGCGAGCGCGAGTTCGTCGAGGCCGCGCGGTCCTTCGGCGCCTCGCACCTGAGCGTGTTGTTCCGGCAGATCATTCCCAACGTCATGGGAGTCGTACTGGTCTACGCCACCATGCTCATCCCCACGAACATCTCCGCAGAAGCGGCACTGTCCTTCCTCGGCGTCGGCGTCAAGGACCCCACGCCGTCGTGGGGCCAGATGCTCAACGCCGCCCAATCCGGCAACTGGTACCTCAGCGATCCCTGGTTCCTGGCAGTCCCCGGCGCCATGCTCATCGTCACGGTCCTGGCGTTCAACCTGCTCGGCGACGCCGTGCGGGATGCCCTGGACCCCAAGGCATCCCGCCACTAATCCCCCTTCAAATCCGTTCCACCCACCCAAATGAGGAGCACAATGAATACCCCCCACCAGAGCGCTGGCCCTTGCCGTGCTGATCGCCACCGCCGCCACAGGCTGCGCGGCGGGACAGAACCAGCCCGGAACTGCCGCCTCCGGCGCTTCCAGCACCGAGCAGGCTCCCGAAGTGGTCAAGTCCGGTTTCACCACCAAGGGCGGCAACATCAACGTCCTGATGTCCTCGGACTTCCAAACCCTGGACCCGGGCAACAGCAACTACGTCCAGACGGCCAACGTCGGCCAGCTGTACTACAGGAACCTCACCATGGCGAAGGAGACGGCCGGACAGCCGCCCACCATCGTTCCGGACCTCGCCACGGACACGGGCCAGGTGTCCAAAGACGGACTCACCTGGACATTCACCCTCCAGAAGGGCGTCAAGTTCGAAGACGGCCGCCCCATCACCTCCGCCGACGTCAAGTACGGCATCGAACGCACCTTCGCCCAGGACGTCTACACCCAGGCCCCGCAGGAGCTCAACGCAGCGCTCGACGCCGGCGGCTACAAGGGGCCGTACAAGGATCCTTCCGCTGACCTCAAGGCCGTGGAAACTCCGGACGAGCGCACCGTCGTCTTCCACTTGAAGAAGCCATTCGCCGAATTCCCGGCGCTGGCCTCCCGTTCCAACACTTCGCCTGTCCCGAAGGACAAGGACACCAAGCTGGACTACACCAACCACCCGGTGTCTACAGGCCCGTACATGGTTGATTCGTACAGTCGCGGAAAGTCGCTCAAACTGGTCCGCAACCCGAACTGGGATCCGTCCACCGACCCCAACCGCACGGCACTTCCGGACACCTTCAGCTTCACGCTCTCCACTTCGCAGGCCACCATCAGCCAGCAGCTCCTGGCCAACTCCGATCCCAATGCCCTCACGTTGGACTCCAACGGTGCACTGCAGACCTCGGATTCCGCCAAGCTCGCTGATGCCCAAGTCAAGGACCGCGTTGCATCGGGACTGCTCGGCTGCAACGACGTCCTCAGCCTCAACACCGAGAAGATCTCCGATCCCGATGTCCGCAAGGCAATCGCCCTGGCCTTGGACCGTCAGTCCATCCTGGTCCAGTACGGCGGACGTCGCTTCGGCGAACTCACCCAGACCCCGCTCAACGCCAAGATGCGCGGCTACGTAGCCCAGGACCTGGAGATCGACCCCACCGGCAAGCCCAAGCTGGAGGAAGCCAAGAAGCTCCTCGAAGGCAAGAACTACCCCAAGACCCTCACCTACGGGTACGCCAACAACCGCGACGCCTACAAGAACACGGGCACCGTGATCCAGCAGAACCTCAAGGCCCTGGGCATCGACGTCCAGCTCGTGCCGATCCCGGCCCCGAACTACTACTCCGTCCTGGCCAGTGACCAGCTGCCGGACATTGCGCGCTCGGGCTGGTGCGGCGGCGCCGACCCCGCGTCGGTGCGTACGTCCGCCGATCCCATCCTCGGACCGAACAACGACGGCACCAGCTACGGCTTCTCCAACACGTCGCGCTACTTCGATCCGCAGATTTCGAAAGCCATGTTCGAGCTCCGGAACACTTCCGGGACCTCGGAGGAACTCGGCAAGAAATGGTCTGAGGAGTTCGGCAAGGCCCTGAAGACCTACCCGATCATCCCGCTCGTCCGCAGCCACACCAACAGCGTGGTTGGCTCCAATATCCGCAACGCCCAAGTGGGCTACTTCTTCGGCGGCATCGACCTCTCGATCGTCGGCGTCGAGCACTAACCAGACCAAATACACACAACCGGGCCTGTTCACACCAATCAGGCCAGCCCAGAAGGGAGGCGGGCCGTCCGGCGACTACCGGACGGCCCGCAACCAGCACAATGATCAGATTCATCTTTCGCCGGACAGGCTCCCTGATCCTGCTTCTCGTCGCCGTCAGCTTCATCACCTTCACGCTGTTCCAGCTGGGTCCTGCCGATCCTGCGTCCGCCGCTTGCGGCCAGGAGTGCACTCCCGAACGCATCGCGGAAGCCCGCGTGGCCCTTGGCATGGACCACCCTTTCCTGGTCCAGTACATCGACTACATGCGCGGTCTGGTCTCGCCGCGGATGATCGGTGCTCCCGGAGCGGAATCGATCTGCCAGTGGCCATGCCTCGGCAAATCGTTCCAAACCAATGAAAACGTCTCGGACATCATCGCCCGCTCCTTGCCCTACACGCTCTCCATGGCGGTCGGCGCGCTGGTGCTCTGGACCGTTTCCGGCGTCGGGCTCGGTTTGCTCGCCGCCCTTCGCAAGGGATCCGCCACGGACAAGTTCATCGTCGGCGCAGCGTCCGTTGGAGTCTCGCTGCCCATCCCCGTCACCGGGCTGTTCCTGTTGCTGGTTTTCGTCAACCAGCTGCATCTCCTGCCCTTCACGACGAACGAGATCAACAGCCCCTTCGGTCCGCATGGTCCGGGGGCCTGGGTACTCAACTACTTCCTGCCGTGGGTCGCCCTCGCGGTGCTTTTCAGCGCGGCGTATATCCGGGTCACCCGGACCAACATGATCGAAACCTTCAGCGACGACTTCATCCGCACGGCCCGTGCCAAGGGCCTGGCGCCCCGAACAGTGACGTTTAAACACGGTGTCCGGGCCGGGATCACTCCGGTGGTGACCATGCTTGGCATGGACATCGGACTTCTCCTCGGCGGCGCGGTCCTCACCGAGCAGATCTTCTCCGTCCCGGGACTCGGTTTCACGGCCGTCCGGGCTGCCATTTCCGGCGACCTCCCCGTCACCATGGCCATCACCATGCTGGCTGCCTTCTTCGTCATCGTCGCGAATGTCGTCGTCGACCTCGCCTACGCTGCCATCGATCCCCGAGTGAGGCTCCAATGACCCAGCTCCAGCCCAGTCCGGCCGGACAACCGGCCGCGCGAACCGCGCATCAGGCCGCGCGAACCGGCCATCAGGCCGCGGAAGCCACCGCGTTCCTCGACGTCCGGAACCTTTCGGTGAAGTTCCCCACCGACGACGGCCTTGTCTCGGCAGTCAACGGGATGGATTTCTCCTTGGAGCGCGGGCAGACCCTCGGCATCGTCGGGGAGTCAGGGTCCGGCAAGTCGGTCACCAGCCAGGCGCTCATGGGGCTCCTCAAGGGGACCTCAGCCCGGGTCACCGGCCAGGCGTTGTTCCAAGGCAAGGACCTTGTCACACTGCCCGAGTCCGGCATGCGGCAGCTTCGCGGCCGGAACATCGGCATGATCTTCCAGGATCCGCTCTCGGCCCTGCATCCCTTCTACACTGTGGGCCATCAGATCGCCGAGGCGTACCTCGTCCACAACAAGGCGAGCAAGAAGCAGGCCCGCGCGGCCGCCGTCGACATGCTCGGAAGGGTAGGCATTCCGAGTCCTGAGCAGCGCTACGACGAATACCCGCACCATTTCTCCGGAGGCATGCGCCAGCGCGCCATGATTGCCATGGCACTGATCTGCGAACCGGAACTGCTCATCGCGGACGAACCCACCACCGCGCTGGACGTCACCGTGCAGGCACAGATCCTGGACCTCATGTCCGAGCTCCAGCAGGAAACCAACTCGGCCCTGATCCTGATCACCCACGATCTTGGCGTGGTGGCCGAAGTGTGCGATTCCGTGCTGGTCATGTACGGCGGGCAATGCGTCGAATCGGGACCGGTGGACGAGATCTTCTACGACACGCGGCACCCCTACACTCTTGGCCTGCTCAAATCGATGCCCACGCTGAGCAGTAGCTCGGGCAGGCTCAACCCCATTCCGGGCCAGCCGCCGTCGCTCCTTGACCTCCCGAGAGGCTGCCTTTTCAGCGCCAGGTGCGAGTACGCGGCCCTTGCCGGCGACGGCGTATGCGCGAGCCAGCGCCCGGAGCTCGTGGTCGAAGACGGCCACGGAAAGCGCTGCCACTTGAGCGGCCCCCAGATCGTCACTATTCGGAATACGCGTTAGGACCCGCCATGGACACGCAGGCAATTCTCCAGGTGGAGAACATCCAGAAGCATTTCCCCATCAAAGGCGGTCTGTTCTCCCCCAAGGGATCCAAGACCGTCAAAGCCGTCGACGGCGTCTCCTTCAGCCTCGCGCGCGGCCACACGTTGGGACTCGTGGGTGAGTCCGGCTGCGGCAAGTCCACCACCGGGCGCATGATCGCGCGGCTCATGGATCCCACCGGCGGGAGGATCCTGATCGACGGCGTGGACATCAGCCAGCTGGCGGGCCGCGATCTGTACAACTTCCGCCGCAAGGTCCAGATGATCTTCCAGGACCCCTTCGCCTCGCTCAATCCACGGCAAACCGTGGGCACCGCCATCGCCGCACCGATGCTGGCGCGAAAGATCAACCCGGCCGGCGGCCTCAAGAACCGGGTGAAGGAACTCCTCGAGCAGGTGGGCCTCAAACCGGAGCACTACAACCGTTTCCCGCACGAGTTCTCCGGCGGCCAGCGCCAACGGGTGGGCATCGCGCGCGCCATCTCGCTGAACCCCTCCGTGATTGTGTGCGACGAACCCGTATCCGCCCTCGATGTCTCGGTGCAAGCACAGGTGGTCAACTTGCTCCAGGAGATCCAGCGGGACACCGGAGTGGCATACATCTTCATCGCGCACGATCTTTCCGTGGTCCGCCATATCTCGCATGGGGTGGCGGTGATGTACCTCGGCAAAATCGTGGAGCAAGGAAGCCGGGAGGAGTTATTCCGGGAGCCCCGGCATCCCTATACGCAGGCTCTCCTGTCCGCCGTGCCCCTGCCGGATCCCCGGGCAGCCCGCCAGCAGCAAAAGATCCGGCTCCGCGGAGATCTCCCGTCGCCGGCAAACCCACCCAGCGGCTGCGTCTTCCGCACCCGGTGTCCGTTGTTCGGCACCTTGGGCGCGGAACAGCAGCAACGCTGCATCAGCGAAATCCCCCGACCCGCCAGCGCGACTGCCCCGGCCTGCCACCACGCAGGTCTGGAATCCGCAGCCCTCGCTGGTGTGCAATAGATCCAACATCAAAGGAGCAATACATTGAACACCCTGATTCGTGCCGTCCGTCCTTGGGGACAAGCATTGAGCGACGTCCTCGTCACGGACGGCAAGATCACCGGCGTCGAACCCCATGACCCTGCACGCGCTGCGGCGACTGGCGACACCACCGTCGTCGAGGGCCGCGGCCGTCTTCTCGTGCCGTCGTTCTCGGACGTCCATGTGCACCTGGACTCGACCCGCATCGGACTGCCGTTCCGCGAACACACCGGCGGCCCCGGCGTCTGGACCATGATGATGAACGACCGGAAGAACTGGCGCAACGCCGAGGTTCCGCTGCAGGAACGGGTCAACAACACCCTCGGCCGGATGATCGCCCGCGGCACCACGCGTGTGCGCTCCTATGCCCAGATCGACGTCGATTGCCGCCTTGAGCGTTTCGACGCCGTGATGGCCGCCAAGGAGCAGTTCAAAGGGCAGGCCGACGTCGACATCATCGCGTTCCCCCAGGCGGGCCTTCTCCTCGAGGACGGCACTGTCCCCCTCATGGACCAGGCACTCAAGGCCGGCGCAAATGTCATGGGCGGCATCGACCCGTGCAGCCTGGACCGCGACCCGGCCCGGCATCTGGACATCGTCTTCGGACTGGCCGAAAAGTACCAGGTCCCCATTGATATCCACCTCCACGAGCCCGGCGAACTCGGCGTCTTCAGCACGGACCTCGTGATCGAGCGCACCCGCGCCCTGGGGATGCAGGGCAAGGTCACCATGTCCCACGCATACCAGCTGGGCAGCGTCTCCGAGGCCACCACGCGCCGCCTCATCGACGAGTTCGCCGAACTGGACATCTCCATGGCGTCGG
>NZ_DF952469.1:1025945-1029174 GCF_001263615.2 Arthrobacter sp. Hiyo1
AGTCCGGGCACGAATACGCGGAGGATCAGCGCCGCGGCAAGCACCAGGAGCGCCGCTGCCACAGCCCTTCCGCTGCCCAGGCGACGGGCCAGCCACGGACCGCAAGGGGCCGAGACGCCGAAGGCAAGTACAGGCAAGGCGCCAAGCAGCGGCAGCAGATGCGCGTCGAGTCCAAAGCCTGCCTGCAGCTGACCCATGGTGCCGGCGATCGTCGTAATGGCCGGACGGAGGTTGATGGAGACAAGTGCCAGTGCAACGAGTATCCAGGCAGTCCGTCGAGCGGCGTACGCGGAAGTACCGCGGCGCGGCGGCTGTGCTTGTTCCATTGGTTGCCTCCCTGGAATCCTAATTTGGTATACCAAATAAGATTAGGGGCATTGCATGGCAAAGTAAACTGCCGCTAAAGGGGCAGCTGAGTGTGACGCTGGACCCTGACGATTAGATTTGGAATACCAGAGCTTTAGATAGCCTTGCCGGGGTTGAAGATTCCGGCCGGGTCGAAAAGTTCTTTGATGCGATGCTGCAACTCCCGGATGGGCTCAGGCTGCTCAAGTCCGAGCCAACGCAGCTTGTACTGCCCCACCCCGTGCTCGCCGGTGATGGTCCCGCCCATCGCCAGCGCGGCGTCAATCGAGTCGTCCAGGGCCTGGTTGAGGCGGGACATGGCATCGGCGTCCACTTCCCTGTCCACGCGGTCCACCCAGAAGGTGGGGTGCAGGTTGCCGTCGCCGGCATGGGCCACCACCTTGAGCTGGACCTCGTGGGTAACGGCCATGGCCTCGAGCGCGGCCACGTAGTCGACAAGCCGCGACCTCGGAACAGCGACGTCCTCGCCAACCCGGAATTCGTTGTCCACTTCGTCGCCTCGACTCGAGCGCCTCATCTCGATGAGGCGCTCCGCTTCGGCATTGGACTCCGCCGTCACCGCGGCGCCGCCGGCGGCGAGCACTTCCCGTACCAAAGCTGCTTCCGCTGCCGCTCCAAAGCCGTCAGTCTGGATCAACAGCAGCGCCTGTCCGCGTTCTCCGAGGTCCGAGCCGTACAGTTCGTCGAGCTGGGCCAGCGTTCCGGCGTCGAGCATTTCCATGATGGCGGGCTGGACGCGGGTCCTTCCGACCGCCAGGACACCCGCTGCGGCACCGCGGAAGTCCGGATAGAAGGCGGCAACTGTCTGTACCTCGCGCGGCAGGTAGCGCAGGCGCACCGTCACACCCACCACGATCCCCAGGGTGCCCTCGGAGCCCACAAACAGCGCTGTGAGATCGTACCCGGCCACACCCTTGAAGGTCTGGTGACCTGTGTGGATAAGCGAGCCATCGGCCAGGACGACGTCGAGCGCCAGCACCGAGTCCCTCGTCACGCCGTACTTGGCGCAACGCAAGCCGCCTGCGTTCGTGGCCACATTGCCGCCGATCGTGGACATTTTGTAGCTCGCTGGGTCCGGCGCGTACATCAGGCCGTGTTCGGACGCGGCGGCATTCAGGTCAGCGTTCACCACGCCAGGTTCGACGACGGCGGTCTCATCGTCCGCGTTGAGCTGCAGGATGCGGTTCATGCGTTCCAAGCTGAGGACGATGCACCCCTGGCTGGCGTGGGCGCCGCCGGAAACCCCGGTGCCGGCGCCGCGGGCCACGATCGGAACTCCGTGCCGGGCGCAACTGCGCACCACATGCTGCACGTCTTCGACGGATTCGGCGAACACCACAGCCAAGGGCAGCTGCAAGTCCAGGACAGGTCCCAGGTCTGCGGCATAGGTGGTGCGTGTCTGTTCGTCGACGGCGACTTGCCCCGGAGCGAGGGCGGCCCCTAGATCATCGATGAACGCGCCCGGGCTTTCGCTTTGCTGGGTTTCACCCGCGGGTGGAAGCCGGCGGGCCATAACGATCTCCAACCTGGCCTTGTCCTGCGGATAAGGCCGGCTGGCACCGGTGTATTCAAATCCGTGCCGCTCGTAGAACGCCTTCGCTCGGGCGTTGTCCTCGTGGACGCCCAGTTCGATCACGCCTGCTCCGAGCTCGGCGCCTGCTATGGCGCAAGCCTCATCAAGCAACTGGTCGGCCAGGCCCAGGCCACGGTGTTCGGGTGCGACGTAGACGCTGATCAGCATGGCTTGTAGAGCCCGGGAAGGATCCTGCGGCTGCTTGATGACCACGCGCATAAGTCCGCTGATCGGGCTACCGTCCGTGCCGTCGTCCGCTATCAGGGTGATACTCGAGTCGCCCGACATCGTGGCTGCTCGCTCTTGCCATTGAGTGTCAGTCTGGCGCCGGGCGGCCGCGAGGCTCTCCACGTAGGCCATCGGGGTGTCCGACAGCATCTCCAACCGGACGTCGCGAAGCAATTCCCAGTCAGTCGCTTGGAGGCGACGGATTCTATTCACTTGCGCCGCCCATGAACCGGACATAGCGCTCAAGAACTCCAGGCCAGTCAGCCGCGTAGTCTGCACGGGTCTGCGCGGGGTGTTCGGCACCTTCCCAGCCGTCGTGGACCAGACGAACCTCCGTTCCTCCGTCAACAGCACGGAAGGCCAGACGAAGTTCGGTGGACCACATCGCGGTACTGCCTGGATACCAGCTCGCATGGAAGGACAACGGCGGCTGCCAGTCGTCGATGGTCCCCCATATCGAGGTTCGGCCGTCGTCGGCCGTCTCCAGGATCAAATTCTCCTCGAACTCAACGTGCGAGCCCGCCCCGTAGACGCTGTGGTCCTCCATCGGCCACCAGAGATGCGGGTGGTCGGTGAAGCCCATGAAAGCATGCGCCACAGGCGAAGGCACGACGACGGTGCACACCACGGGGTCCAGCTCACCGGATTGCTCCGGCTGGGGTTCGGAGTCCGGCGCGAGGTGACTAAAGAGGCTCTCCATGTGCACCAACTTTACCGCCCAGCGGCACCCCCGATTCCGGATCCAGCGCGCTCGCCCCTGACGCCGGCTCACCTGTGCCGGGTCCCGACCGGACGCTCGCTCACTTATACCGGCTCCCGGCAGGACGCCCGCTCACATATACCGGCTCCCGGCGGGACGCCCGCTCACTTATGGCGGCTCCCGGCAGGACGCCCGCTCACATATACCGGCTCCCGGCGGGACGCCCGCTCACTATGGCGGCGGGCGTCGGTCGTGGAACCTGGATAGGTGAGCCGGGGTTTGGGATTTCCCTGCCATATCCGAGCCGGGGTCTGCCAAAATGGCCCTATATCTGAGCGGGGGTCCGGGGAAACCGGGCCATA
>NZ_DF952470.1:0-2574 GCF_001263615.2 Arthrobacter sp. Hiyo1
ATGATGTGAGCGGGCGTCCCCCCGGGACCCGCTATATGTGAGCGGGCGTCCCGCCGGGACCCGCTAGATGTGAGCGGGCGTCCCGCCGGGACCCGCTAGATGTGAGCGGGCGTCCCGCCGGGAGCCGCCATACGTGAGCGGGCGTCCCGCCGGAACCCGGTATATGTGAGCCGGCGTCCGCTCAGAACCCCCTATATGTGAGCGGGCGTCTACCCCGAGAAGAAGTCGGAGAGCTCGGCGATGAGCTTGTCCGGTGCGCGGATCACACCATCATGGCCGTGGCCGGGCAGGATGGTGTAGCTCGATCCGGACAGGACGTCGTGGATCTGGCCACACGCCACACCGAAGTAGGCGGGGCTCTTTTCCCCGACCACAATGAGCGTCTCCAGCGGCAGCTCAAGGAAAGGCTCTGCGGGCATGTCCGCGGCGATGACTGCTTGATCTCACGCACGCCGGCCTGCATGAGCTCCCGCATTTGTTTGCCCATGGGGGTGCCTGAGGTCAGCTTCGTGACGAGCGTCAGCATGGACAGCGGCATCCGCGCGAAGGCGCCCTCTGTTTCGACGCCCTTCACGAGCACAGCAAGCCCGCGGTCAAAGTCTCCAGCCGCCGTCGCGCGTTCGTATTCGCCCGTCCAGTCCGCCTTCACGCTGTGGTTGACGGAGACAGCGGGGTCGTAGACCGCCAGGCGTTCCACCGGCAGCGTACGCGCCGCGTGCAGGGCCACGGCGCCTCCGAAGCTGTGGCCGAAGACGTCGGTGCTGGCCGTGTGCTTCATGACTTCGGAAAGATCCCGGATATCGACGTCGAGGGTGTAGTCCTCGGGCTGGGGCGATGATTCACCACGGCCCCGGCGGTTGAAGGTGTGGACCGGGCGGCGCAAGGCGGCGCTGAGTTTCTGGGCGAACTTGGAATAGTCTGCGGCGGTCACCATGGATGCGGGCACGACGACGACGCCTGAGCCGCCGTTGGCAAGCTCACCGCCCGTCGTGAAGAGCTCGAGGGTTCCGCCGTCGGCCGTTGTGATGTTCTCGCGCGTCATGCTTCGAGCCTAACGGAGCCGCGGGGTTCCGTCAGTCCTTGAAATAGCTGGAAATGTCCGTCACGAGTTCCTTGACCGCGGCAGGAATGGATCCGTGGAAGCCTTTCGGCGATACCACCAGCGTGCTTCCCGGGACGGCTGCGTATAGCCGCTCTGCGGTGACCTTGTAGTATTCGGGGCTTTTGCTACCCACGATGAATCGCGTGCTCCGGGGGAGCACCGAGAAGTCCCGGGGATGCGCGGCTTCGTCGTAGGCGGCCTTGAGTTCGGCCACGCCCGTTGGCATGAGTCCCCTGAGGACCTTGTTGACCTTGGTGCGGGAAACAAGGGCCATGAGTCCCGCCAGGATGGGCTCCGGGATTCGCGCCAAAGCGGTGCCAGGCTGCATTCCCCGCTTCATCCTGGCCATGGCACGCCCCACATTCCCGCTGTCCACGGATTGGGCAAAGCCGTCCAGCCAGCCCGTGTCCATGCTCCCGTCGATGTTCACGGCCGCGTCATACACAGCCAGTTTGTCCGGCTCGTAGCTTGTTCCCGCAAACTCCTGGACGGCATTCAATGCCACGGATCCGCCAAGGCTGTGGCCGAGGAGGTTCCTGGCGCCGGTGGCGTCCAAAATGCTGCGGACGTCCGCTATCTCCGTGTCCATCGAGTAGTTCGCGGGTAGTTCCGAAGAGCTGCCGCGACCCCTGCGATCGTAGACGTCGACTGCCCAGCCCTCGCCGAGTCCCTTCGATAGCGCCATGGAAAAGGCCGGTAGATGAGCGCGGTCAGGAATGCGCCCCCAATGAGCACCACGCGGCGTTCTCCTGGCGCGTCCACCGAGCCGTAACTGTACAAGGCGAGCTTGCCGCCGTCGGGCGTCGGGACCTCACGTTCTCTCACCGCTTCATCCTAGGGGGACGGCGCCTTCGCCGTCCCCCGCGCCAGGTAGCGGGCAATTCTCACAGCGAGCTGTTTGCCCGGCCGGAGGGGACCCTCGTGGAACTGCAATGGAACTACCGCAAAGTCCACCGGAGGAATGGCGGCCGCAAGCTGCCGGCCGGTTTCGGCAAAGTACGCCGGGCTCCACCCGCCGCTGAGCATCAGGGTTGGCGTCTTCAACTCCGCATAGTCTTGGATGTGCGAGTCGGCGTCAATGATCGCCCGCATCTCCAAAACCGCCGTCGGCAGCAATTCCCTCATCTCGGAACCCAACCTCGTCTTCGCGGAGAGGATGCTGAGCACCCGCAGTGCCCCGAGCGGCAAATAGGAAATCGGGCCGGCCGTGCCAAGCCCCTGGACCAAATGCGCCCATGCGTTGTCGAGCTGGCCGGCGGTGACGGCCTCTTCCAATTGCGGCCGCCAGCGCCCGTTCAAGTTGCCGGAGAGGGAAACCGCGGCGTCGTAAGTGACGAGGCGGGAAATGGGGGCGCGCAGCGCGGCCTGGAGCGCGACGAATCCGCCATAGCTGTGCCCGACAACATCGGTGGATCCGCTCGCTTCCATCACGGAAAGCAAGTCGCTGGTCTCCGTTGCGGCGGAGTAGCGGG
>NZ_DF952470.1:6376-8888 GCF_001263615.2 Arthrobacter sp. Hiyo1
GCCCCGGATGCGGTCTCCGCCGCGGTCCTGGGGCCGGCGGACGGGTTGAGCGAACTTATTCCCGGGTGCGGCCATGTTTCCCCTGTGGCGAACACGCCCCAAAATTCGAGCGTTGCCACGTAGCATCAAAGTACGTCGTAGCTAGGAGTGTGGCGAAATGTTTGAGAGATTTACGGACCGTGCCCGTCGCGTTGTTGTGCTTGCCCAAGAAGAGGCACGCATGCTCAACCACAACTACATCGGTACCGAGCACATCCTCTTGGGTCTTATCCACGAGGGTGAAGGCGTTGCCGCCAAGGCGCTTGAGTCCCTGAGCATTTCGCTCGATGGCGTCCGCGAGCAGGTACAGGAGATCATCGGCCAGGGCCAGCAAGCCCCGTCCGGGCACATCCCCTTTACCCCGCGCGCCAAGAAGGTACTTGAGCTCTCGCTCCGCGAAGCCCTTCAGCTCGGCCACAACTACATCGGTACAGAGCACATCCTGCTCGGCCTCATCCGCGAGGGTGAAGGCGTTGCCGCGCAGGTCCTGGTCAAGCTTGGCGCCGACCTCAACCGCGTCCGCCAGCAGGTCATCCAGCTGCTCTCCGGCTACCAGGGCAAGGAAACTGCGGGTCCCGGCTCAGGCCCAGGCCAGCAGGAAGGCACCCCGGCCGGTTCGGTGGTGCTGGACCAGTTCGGCCGCAACCTCACCCAGGCCGCGCGGGAGAACAAGCTTGATCCTGTGATCGGCCGCGAGCTGGAGATGGAACGCGTCATGCAGGTCCTCTCCCGCCGTACCAAGAACAACCCCGTGCTGATCGGCGAGCCCGGCGTCGGCAAGACGGCCGTCGTCGAGGGCCTTGCCCAGGCGATCGTCCGCGGAGACGTCCCGGAGACCATCAAGGACAAGCAGCTCTACACGCTTGACCTCGGCTCCCTCGTGGCCGGTTCCCGTTACCGCGGTGACTTCGAAGAGCGCCTGAAGAAGGTCCTGAAGGAAATCCGGACCCGCGGGGACATCATCCTCTTCATCGACGAGATCCACACGCTCGTGGGTGCCGGTGCGGCCGAGGGTGCCATCGATGCCGCGTCCATCCTCAAGCCGATGCTGGCGCGTGGTGAACTCCAGACCATCGGGGCCACCACCCTGGATGAGTACCGCAAGCACATCGAGAAGGACGCCGCCCTTGAGCGCCGGTTCCAGCCGATCCAGGTCAAGGAGCCTTCCGTCGCGCATGCGATCGAAATCCTCAAGGGCCTGCGTGACCGTTACGAGGCGCACCACCGGGTGACCATCACCGACGGCGCACTTGCCTCTGCGGCAACGCTGGCCGAACGCTACATCTCGGACCGCTTCCTGCCGGACAAGGCGATCGACTTGATCGATGAAGCCGGTGCCCGTCTTCGCATCCGCCGCATGACGGCTCCGCCGGAGCTCAAGGCCATGGATGAGCGCATCGCCGAGGTGAAGATGGAGAAGGAATCCGCCATCGACGCCCAGGACTTCGAAGGCGCTGCCTCGCTGCGCGACAAGGAGCAGAAGCTCATTGCCGAGCGCGCCGAGAAGGAGCGCAACTGGAAGTCCGGCGGCATGGACGATATCTCCGAGGTCGACGAGGAGCTGATTGCCGAAGTTCTCGCGAACTCCACCGGCATCCCGGTCTTCAAACTCACCGAGGAAGAATCCAGCCGCCTGCTCAAGATGGAGGAGGAGCTGCACAAGCGCGTCGTCGGCCAGGACGAGGCAATTCGTGCCCTCTCCCAGGCGATCCGTCGCACGCGTGCCGGCCTGAAGGACCCCAAGCGTCCGGGTGGCTCGTTCATCTTCGCCGGCCCCACCGGCGTCGGCAAGACCGAGCTGGCCAAGGCGCTGGCCGAATTCCTGTTCGGTGAAGAGGACGCCCTCATCACGCTGGACATGTCCGAGTACTCCGAGAAGCACACGGTCTCGCGTCTCTTCGGTGCCCCTCCGGGCTACGTCGGCTACGAAGAAGGCGGGCAGCTGACCGAGAAGGTCCGGCGTCGTCCGTTCTCCGTGGTGCTGTTCGACGAAGTGGAGAAGGCCCACGCCGATCTCTTCAACTCGCTGCTGCAGATCCTGGAAGACGGCCGCCTGACCGACTCCCAGGGCCGCGTGGTGGACTTCAAGAACACGGTGATCATCATGACCACCAACCTGGGCACCCGCGATATCTCCAAGAGCGTCGCAACGGGCTTCCAGTCCGGCACGGACACCACCACCGGGTACAACCGGATGCGGGCACGGGTCACCGAGGAGCTCAAGCAGCACTTCCGTCCCGAGTTCCTCAACCGCGTTGACGACGTCGTGGTGTTCCCGCAGCTCACGCAGGACGAGATCATCGAGATCGTTGACCTGTTCGTCACGCGCCTCGAGGGCCGCCTGAAGGACAAGGACATGGGCATCGAGCTCACCACGGCCGCCAAGGTCCTCCTGGCGACCCGGGGCTACGATCCCGCCATGGGTGCCCGGCCGCTGCGCCGGACCATCCAGCGTGAGATCGAGGACCAGCTC
>NZ_DF952470.1:8913-12538 GCF_001263615.2 Arthrobacter sp. Hiyo1
CGACGACGGCGCGACGCCGGTTTTCCGGGTCGCCGTCGCCGACGGTACGGTTACCCGGGTGACGCAGGACGCCGCAGCGTACACCGACGTCGTGGTTTCCCCGGATGGGCTGAGCGCGTTTGCGCTGCGCAGCTCGTATGAATTCCCGGCTGAAGCCGTCCGGATCGATCTCGCTTCGGGTGACGTCGAGCGGCTTCCCGCACCGGCTGAACGTCCCCGGATCAAAGGTTCGTTGGAACGGGTGGAAACGAGTGCGGCAGATGGTTCGAGGGTTCCGGCTTACCTCGCGCTCCCGGAGGGCGCGTCGGAGGCGAACCCGGCGCCCCTGCTGTTGTGGATCCACGGCGGGCCGTTGGGCTCGTGGAACGCCTGGACCTGGCGATGGAGTCCATGGCTGCTCGTGTCGAAGGGATATGCCGTGTTGCTACCGGACCCGGCACTGTCCACCGGATATGGCCAGCAATTCATCCAGCGCGGCTGGGGTGAATGGGGCAAGGCGCCGTATACGGACCTCATGTCCATCACCGACGCGGTGGTCCAGCGGTCCGACATTGACCAGACGCGGACAGCCGCCATGGGCGGCTCCTTCGGCGGCTACATGGCCAACTGGGTGGCCGGGCACACGGACCGTTTCAAGGCGATCGTGACGCACGCCAGTCTGTGGGCCATGGACCAGTTCGGGCCCACTACGGACGCTTCGCAGTATTGGCTCAAGGAAATGACCCCGGAGATGGCGCTGGACAATTCGCCCCATCTCCATGTCGCCAAAATCAAGACGCCCATGCTGGTGATCCACGGTGACAAGGACTACCGGGTGCCGATCGGCGAGGGCCTGAGGCTTTGGTACGAACTTCTTTCCAGTTCCGGGCTGCCCGCCGATGAGAGCGGTGAAACCCAGCACCGCTTCCTGTACTTCCCTGACGAGAACCATTGGATCCTGCAGCCGCAGCACGCCAAGGTCTGGTACGGCGTCGTGGAGCACTTCCTTGCCAGGCAGGTACTTGGACAGGAGGTTCCTGTTCCTGGGGACCTGGGGCTCTAGGCGCCTTTCGCCTCGTAAGATTGGGGCTGTGACTTCCACCTTCAGTATCCGTCCTGCCCGCACCGGCGATGTTGCCGCGATCAAGAGGCTTGTAGCGCCACTGGCAGAGCAGCGAATCCTGATGGCCAAGGAGACCGTTGCCTACTACGAGAGCCTCCAGGAGTTCCGGATTGCCGAATCGTCCGACGGCGAGGTGATCGGTTGCGGTGCGCTGCACGTCATGTGGGAGGACCTGGCAGAGGTGCGCACTTTGGCGGCGGACGACAATTGGCGGGGCAAGGGCGTGGGTCATGTCCTTGTCCAGCAACTCCTGGAGGACGCCCGGGCCTTGGGCGTTGCGCGGGTCTTCTGCCTGACGTTCGAAGTGGACTTCTTCAAGCGCCACGGCTTCGAAGTCATGGCGGACCAAACCGCCGTCGACCCCCAGGTCTACTCGGAATTGCTGCGTTCCCACGACGAAGGCGTGGCCGAGTTCCTCGATCTGGCCCGCGTGAAGCCCAATACCCTGGGCAACACCCGCATGATCAAGGTCCTTTAGCTCCGGGTTCTTCCCCCGTCCCTGAATGTGCCGGTCCCCAAAGTCTTTACGTATATCAACTTGATGGATAAACTAGTTGAGGCTCGGTTGCGGCGGGCCAACCATACTGTGGAGGCGAGAAATGAAGTACCACGTTATGTTTCCGGACTTTTCAGGTTTCCAAATCGACATGCCGCGTCCCGGCTCCACACCGGAGTCGCGCAAGCAGGGGACCGGCGGGTGCATGCGGTCCGCGTGCACCGATCTTTGGCCCGACTCGATGGCCAAGGACGCAACAGCCCAAGACTTCAGCATCGGCCGTCTGACGGTGGGCGGACCGCCCCACTAAGCAGGCGGATACCGGAAGGTTTTTCAGAAGGGACAACCATTGGGGGTTGTCCCTTTTGCCTTTCCGTCGCTGGGTTCTGTGTTGCACGTTCGCACATACGGACCGTTCCCCTACCGTGCCCGGGGCGCTGGTAGTAGGGTCAAATCACCTACCAGCAACGCCCCAGGAGCGCGCCATGAAAAAGCTCATCAACGATCCCCGCTCGGTGGTGGACGAGTCTGTCGAGGGTTTCGGCATGGCCCATGCCGATCTCGTGGATGTCCATACGGACCCCATCTTCGTCGTTCGAAAAGGAGCGCCCGTAGCCGGCAAGGTGGCGCTTGTGTCGGGAGGAGGGAGCGGCCATGAGCCGCTTCATGCCGGCTTTGTGGGGCACGGAATGCTCGACGCCGCTGTGCCGGGCGCCGTCTTCACCTCGCCCACGCCTGACCAAATCATTCCGGCCACGGCGGCCGTCGATTCCGGGGCCGGCGTCATTCACATCGTGAAGAACTACACCGGTGACGTGCTGAACTTCGAGACCGCGGCAGAGATGGCCCAGGCTGAAGGAATCAGCGTCCGCTCGGTTCTCGTCAACGACGACGTCGCGGTGGAGGATTCCCTGTATACGGCAGGCCGCCGCGGCGTGGGCGGCACCGTGCTGGTCGAAAAGATTGCCGGCGCAGCAGCGGAGCGTGGGGATTCGCTGGAAGCCGTCGCGGGCGTGGCGGAGGGAGTTGTCCGCAACGTGCGCACCATGGGCGTCGCCCTCTCCGGCTGCACCGTGCCGCATGCCGGGGTACCCAGCTTCGAGCTCGCCGAGGATGAAATCGAAATCGGCATAGGCATTCACGGTGAACCCGGCAGGCACCGGATCGCCATGGAGGGCGCCGACGCCATCACCAGCCGCCTCTTGGACCCTGTCCTGGAGGACCTTGGGATCAAGGCCGGTGAAGAAGTGCTGCTCTTCGTCAACGGCATGGGCGGTACGCCCCTTAGCGAGTTGTACATCGTCTACCGCCGGGCCGCCCAGATCCTCGCGGAAAGAGGAGCCAAAGTGGAACGCTCCCTCGTGGGCAACTACGTCACGTCGCTCGAGATGCAGGGCTGCTCCATCTCGGTACTGCGTCTTGATGACGAACTCACGGCCCTTTGGGACGCGCCCGTCCATACTCCGGCCCTGCGTTGGGGGATGTGACAGTGGGCCTGGGGGTCGAATGGGCGGTCGAATGGTTGACGCTCTCCGCACGGCTCATGGCCGAGCACCGGGAAGAGTTGATTGCTCTGGACCGCGCGATCGGCGACTCCGACCACGGTGAAAACATGGACCGGGGATTCCAGGCCGTCATGGAGAAACTTGCCCAGACTCCACCCGAAACGCCCGGTGCAGCGCTGAAGCTGGCGGCGATGGCCTTGATGTCCAAGGTGGGCGGGGCAGCCGGACCGCTGTACGGAACCGCGTATCTTCGGGCGGCAACGGCGCTGGGAGAAAGCGCGGACGTTGATGCAGCGGCGCTTGCAGGAGCACTGACTGCGGCTCGGGACGGAATTGTTGCCCGCGGAAAAGCGGAGCTGGGCGACAAAACCATGGTGGATGCCTGGTCTCCCGCCGTGGAAGCGGCGGACGAGGTCCTCGTGGCTGGAGGAGATGCTGTGGCGGTGCTGGCCGCGGCGGCCGAGGCTGCCGAGGTCGGGGCCGTGACGACTGATCCGTTGGTAGCCCGCAAGGGGCGCGCAA
>NZ_DF952470.1:15305-17804 GCF_001263615.2 Arthrobacter sp. Hiyo1
CGCGAGGTCCGCAGGTTCCGGCCAGCGATCCATCCAGTCTTCCCACACCGGCAGGACGCGAACCACCGGAGTCTGCTGCAGCATCACCTCGCTGACCAGGATTCCCCATGGACTGCAGTCCGGGGCCCTCCACGGCAATACGCGGGCCACCTCGGAGAACCAACGGTCCATGGAGTGGTGCAAGTCCGTGAGGTGAGGGGTGCCGGCAAGTTCAGCGGCGCTGGCAATCTCGGCGGAGCCGGGCAGTGACATGAAGATCCTTGCTGCGGTTCGTGGCGGGCCCTGTTGGCGGCCGATTCCTGCCATCCACTGTAGTGGAGCCGGCCCGGAATGACGTAGGTCATACTGGCCCCGATCAGGCCCCGGCGGCGTGGTGCGGTGCCATCCGGGCCTTGCGTTGCCTAGCCTAGAAGCATGGTCAACAAGGGCAAGCAACCGCCGAGGGCGCGCACGTCGCCGTCGGCAAAAAGCCCTGCCCGGACCGCAGGAGCAAGCCGTTCCGCGAATGGGGTCGGGCCCCAAAGGCGGCGGACAAGCCCTGCCGTTTACCGGCGTCGGAGGTTGGTTGTCTTCGGTGCCCTCCTGGTGGTCCTGGCGATGCTCGTTGCCGGGGTCGTTGCCATGAGTTCATCCCTTGCAGGCAAGGCTGATCCCGGCGCAGCCAAGACCCAAGCCGTGGGAGCCGCTCCTGCGAGCCAGACGCCATCGACGGATCCCATCGCGGCTACCACGACACCCACGGCCACTCCTGTGTGCGACCTCAACCTTGTGACGGTAACGGCGTCCACGGACCAGCCCGCTTATGCGGCCGGACAGAACCCCGTGTTGAGCATGAAGATCACCAACGGCGGAGCAGCGCCGTGCCAGGTCAACGTAGGCACGTCGCAGATGGAGTTCCTGGTAATGAGCGGCGAGGACCGGATCTTCTCCTCCAAGGACTGCCAAGCGAAGGGCGATGACCTCGTGAAGCAGATCGATCCGGGCAAGAGCGAGATCGCCAACTTCCCCTGGCAACGCAACCGGACGACGGAGGGTTGTGGCGTCATCTCGGCCAAGCCGGCCACCGGCACCTACACGTTCAAAGCCGTCTTGGGAAACAAAGCGAGCACGAAAGCCGTGTTCCAGCTCGGCTAGAGGAACCTGTCCAGCAGGCTGGCTTCGGCCATGCGGCTGAGCCCTTCACGGACAGTCCGGGCGCGCTGGTCGCCGATGCCGTCTACGGTCATGAGATCGTCGATAGTGGCGGCCATGAGGTACTGGAGTCCGCCGAAGTGCTCCACCAAACGGTCGGCCACGGCTTTCGGAACCGACTTCAGCCCGGACAAGAGGCGGTAGCCGCGCGGCTGCACACCGGCGTCGAGCACGTCCATGCCTCCGGCGAAACCGATGATTCCGGCGATCTTGCCCAGGTCGATCAGCTCCGCCGGGCCAAGATCCAAAAGGGCCTGCACAGCGCCGTCGATGTCCTCGGGCGAAGCGTCGGCACCGGCGTAGTCCCGGATGATCACGTCGCTGCCCGGGCCGCGGCCGGTGGTGAGCTCTTCCAACTGCAGCGAGAGCAGCCTGCCGTCCTCACCCAGTTCCAGGACATACTGGGCGATTTCCTCGGCGATGCGCCGGACCATTTCCTGGCGCTGGAGGGTGACCGCCACATCCCGGACGGTGACCATGGCCTCGATTTCGAGGGCCGACAGGGCGCTGGTGACCTGGTCCAATCGGGCGCTGTAGCGTTCGAGGGTTGCGAGAGCCTGGTTGGCGCGGGCCAGGACCTTCTCGGAGCCCTCCAGCACGTGCCGCAGGCCGTTGACGTAGAGGGCGATGATCTGCATGGACTGGCTGACCGAAATCACCGGAACACCTGTCTGGATGGCTACGCGCTCGGCCGTCCTGTGACGCGTTCCTGATTCCTGGGTCTCGATGCTGGAGTCCGGCACAAGCTGTACTGCTGCACGAAGGATATTCCCGGCGTCTTTGTCGCAGATGATGGCACCGTCCATCTTCGCGAGCTCACGCAGTCGCGTCGGGGAGAAATCGATGCCGATTTCAAAGCCGCCTGAACAGATGGATTCGATGGTCCGGTCCGTGCCCAACACAATCAGGGCACCGGTGCGCCCACGGAGGATGCGTTCCAGGCCGTCGCGCAACGGTGTTCCGGGGGCCACCCTGCCCAGAGTCGCCTTGAGCGAATCTTCGGGGCTCCGAGCCATAGGTGTTCCCTTCAAAGGTGCACGCAGGCGCGCCCGCAAGTGTGCCGGTTTTCAGCAATAAGTCGGCGGGATCAAAATGCCATGTTTCCCGCAAGCTCAATGATAGAGGTATAGACCGGCAACAACCGCACGGGCAAGCCTTAAAGTGCCCCAAAGAAGGTTAGGTGACGAGGCCCCGGAAACGCGCTCGACGGCGGTCGCCGGACCGCCGCTTTGGGCTCGGTCCCCGGGACCGTCATGGAGCCGTCCGAAGGCGCGCGAGTCGCTCAAGGTCGCGCCGCACACTCTGCAG
>NZ_DF952470.1:17829-20067 GCF_001263615.2 Arthrobacter sp. Hiyo1
TCCGCTGAATGACGGTGGGCTTGGTGGGTGGTCTCGCACAGTCGGAAGATCGCGGAGGGCGCGGTTGAACTGGCCGCGCAGATGGCCCCCGATGTGCGGTTCTACGCCGTCGGCGGGACGGAGGATGGCCGGATCGGCACCGACCTGGAGAAAGCGATCGCCGCATTCGAGGCAGGACTTGGGGAGGCTTCAGGGGATGGCGTGGTGGTTCTGACGGACCTTGGTTCCGCGGTCATGACGGCAGAATCAGCGGCCGAGTTCTGCAGCGAACCGGACAAAGTGCTCCTCGCCGACGCTCCCTTGGTGGAGGGCCTGGTCGCCGCAGCGGTGGCCACCCAGGGTGGTGCCATGGCCGCCGCAGTGAAGGCCGCTGCGGAGTCGGTTCGATTCGGCCCGGAGCCTGTTTTTGAGTCCGCGGGGACAGCCGAATCCCAAGGAAGGGGCGAACCGGCGGAAAGCGGCGAGTTCGAGCTCATAAACCCCATGGGAATGCACGCCAGGCCTGCGGCGAAGATTGCGGGCGGACTGGCCGGGATGGATGTCGAGGCAACGGTAAACGGCGTCGATGGCACCTCCATCATGGAACTCATGGGCCTCGCCGTGGGCCATGGCGGCAAACTCAGGGTCGAGGCTTGGGGCAAAGACTCATCGAAAGCCGTGGACTACGTCAGGCGGCTGGTGGAACAGGGATTCGGCGAGATCTGACGTCGTCCGATATGTGCCTGCACGCCGATATGTCGCCGCACGCCGAGATTTGCCGTGCCGCGGAGGTGTTCAGGACTGCCGCAGACCATGGGCATCGAGCAAGAGGCTCGCCGTAATGGCGGTCTGGCACTGCTCGCCCCACGGTTTGGTACTTTTCGGCGTGAAGTTGAGCGTCCTGGTGGGCAAGGTCCCGCCGTTTGTGTCCAGGCCAGTCACTTCGGCATCGATGGGCGAGGAGGTTAGCGTTCCCATGTTGAGGAAGCCGTAGCGGGTGCCATCCGGTGACGCGACGGCAGAGCATGACCCTTCAGGTTCCGGCCCGCAGGATTGAGGGAGCGACACGCTGCCCGGGCGCAGATCCACATCGCCCTCGCGGCATTTCCCGTCCTGGCATGCCTTCAAATGGACGGTTTTGACCGTTGGCGCGTAGTCTGCCGTGATTGTCAGGGAGACCACGGGGGCCATCGCAATTGCCGGGCAAACGGTGACTTGGGGTTCGCATCCCGACCAGAGCGCCGCCGTCGTGGTCAATGCAATGGCGGCCCACAACCTGCGCATACTTGAGAATAATCCCGCGGCCGACGCCCGGAACGGGATGCCCGCAACTGGCAGGCACATCGTTACCGACATCTGCGGATCGTTGTGGCTCCGCGACCTCGGGCTAAGTAACGGCCGGGTTTTCCGTGGAGTCCAGGAGCAAGCCGGCCACAAAGAATAGGGTTCTTTCCATGACTGAACCCTCGGATGTGCATGCCACTCGCGCCGCATACAACACGGTAGCCGTCGATTACGCCGAACTCCTGCGCAACGAACTCCACACCAAACCTTATGACCGGGCCATGCTCGGCACCTTTGCCGAGCTTGTGCAGTCCTCGGGCGGCGAGGCAGTTGCCGACATTGGTTGCGGGCCCGGACGGATCACGGCGCACTTGCGTTCACTCGGCCTGGCGGCTTTCGGCATCGACCTGTCGCCGGAAATGGTGGCTGTAGCCCGCCGCGATCACCCCAGCCTGCAGTTCAGTGAAGGGTCGATGGAGGCACTGGAGTTGGCGGACGGCACCCTGGACGGCATCGTCGCCTGGTATTCGATCATCCACACGCCGCCGGCCCGTTTGCCGCGGGTGTTCGGGGAATTCCACCGGACCCTCCTGGACGGCGGCTTGCTGCTGCTCGCGTTCCAAGCCGGTGACGAGCCCAGGCACTTGGGCTTCGCGTATGGCCACGAGATCGACCTCGATGCCTACCGCTTGCCGCCGGACCACATCTCGGAACTCCTCCTTCAGGCCGGCTTGGTCGTCGAGGCACAGCTTCTCCGCGAACCGGACGACAGGTACGAGAAGACCCCGCAGGCCTACCTTCTAGCCCGCAAGCCGTCCACGGCGTGAAGGACGCGGCGCAAACGGAAGCCTAGGCCGGGAGCCGCAGTCCGCCGTCGTGCATCTCGGCTAAACCGTCGCGCAGAAGCCCCTCAAGAGCGCGTTCCAACTGCTCCGGGGCCGAATTCAAGCGGTGCAGGGCAGCTAGCGGCACGGC
>NZ_DF952470.1:23857-27007 GCF_001263615.2 Arthrobacter sp. Hiyo1
CCCGTGCTCGCGTCCGGGCGGTGTCCTTGCTGGGGCCAGCTCCTGGCCGCGGCGGAGTTCGATTCCGTGAATCCTGTGGAGTTCACCGGCGTGAACCCTGTGGAGTTCGCCGCGGGGGAGGGGCCGAGGGGATCGTAGAACAAGCCATTCCCTGGTTTCATTGATGCCCTGTTCCTTTCATGCCATCGTCGGCTGCTCAGTTTTTCCGGGCGGACGGCTCCAACGCGGGCCGGAGGCGTCCGCCATTGCTCCAAACTATCGGCCGGTGATTTCGGAGGTTTGTGCACCTCGTTTCGATCCTGTTAAGCGCTGGGTTGGGACGCTGCCTCCGGCGTGGTCCCGGGCTGCGATAAACTTGGTATCTTGGCTGGCGCGCAAATCGTGCCACTCCCTGAGTTGGCCCCGGCCCACGCGGGGCCCGTATCCAGCCTCCATTCCACGTTCGGCCCGTCGTTCCAGTGCGGGCAACGCCCAGATCGCAGCGAAAGTAGCACCGTGTCCCAAGAAGTCCTGAGCCCCGCCCGAGTCCAGGAAATTCACCATGAGGCCTCCCGGCGTCGGACTTTCGCGGTCATCTCGCACCCGGACGCCGGCAAGTCCACGCTCACGGAAGCCCTCGCCCTGCATGCCAAGGTCATCGGCACCGCCGGTGCGTCGAGCGGCAAGGCCAACCGCAAGGAAACTGTTTCCGACTGGATGCAGATGGAAAAGGACCGCGGTATTTCCATCAGCTCCGCGGCGTTGCAGTTCTCCTACCGGGACACCGTGATCAACCTGCTGGACACCCCGGGCCACGCCGACTTCTCCGAGGACACCTACCGCGTACTGGCCGCCGTCGACTGCGCAGTGATGCTGGTGGACGCCGCCAAGGGCCTGGAAACACAGACCATGAAGCTCTTCGAGGTCTGCAAGCAGCGCAACCTGCCGATCATCACGGTCATCAACAAATGGGACCGCCCGGGCCTCGACGCGCTCGCCCTGATGGACGAGATCACGGAACGCACCGGACTCCAGCCCATGCCCTTGACGTGGGCCGTGGGCATTTCCGGCGACTTCCGTGGAGTCTGGGACCTGCGGAATGACCGCTTCGCACGGTTCGCTCGCAACAACGCCGGCGCCAACATCGCCATCACCGAGTACTTCACCCCGGAAGAAGCAGCCGAGACCCAGGGCGACAACTGGAGCGACGCCGTCGACGAAGCCGGACTCGTGATCGAATCAAACCTCGAGTTCAACGTGGAGAGCTTCCACGCCGGAACGGCAACGCCCATCCTCTTCAGCTCGGCGGCCTTGAACTTCGGGGTCAAGGAGATCCTGGATGCCCTGGTGGACTTCGCGCCCCCGGCAGCACCCCGCCCCGACGTTGACGGCGAGCCCCGTTCCGTTGACGCTCCCTTTGCCGGGTTTGTCTTCAAGGTCCAGGCCGGCATGAACAAGGCCCACCGCGACCACGTTGCCTTCATCCGGGTGTGCTCCGGCGTCTTTGAGCGCGGCATGGTGGTCACGCAGACGCGCACCGGGAAGTCCTTCGCCACCAAGTACGCCCAGCAGGTGTTCGGGCGCGAACGCGAAGTCATCGACGAGGCCTACCCCGGGGACGTTGTCGGCTTGGTGAACGCGTCCTCACTCCGCGTTGGAGACAGCCTGTTCCTGGAAGAACCCGTGGAATTCCCCGCCATTCCGCTCTTCGCCCCCGAGCATTTCCAGGTGGCCAGGTCCCAGGACCCCAGCCGCTTCAAGCAGTTCCGCCGCGGCATCGAACAGCTTGAGCATGAAGGCGTCATCCAGGTGCTCCGTTCCGACGTCCGAGGCGACCAGGCACCCGTGCTCGCCGCTGTGGGTCCCATGCAGTTCGAAGTGGTTGAAGACCGCATGGCCCACGACTTCAACGCCCCGATGCGCTTGGAGCGCCTCCCGTACTCAATGGCGAGGATCTCGACGGCGGAGGCCATGCCGGCGCTTGCCAACGTCCCGGGCGCTGAGGTGCTGTTGAGGTCCGACGGCGAATACCTCGCGTTGTTCAACGATGTCTGGGCTCTCCGCCGCATCGAGAAGAACCACCCGAAGCTCACGCTGGTCCCGATCGGCACGCACAACCCCGCGAAATAGTTCAGTAGCTTACTTGGCGTTCGAGCTTGTTTCCCAGCCCCAGCGTGGCGAGGCTCACCACGAGGAATCCTATGGAGATCGCGACGGCGAAGACCGCCACTCCGCCCCAACCGCCGGCGCGCACAGGGTCGATGAACCAGTAGGCGTACCAGTTGACGAATGAGCCGCGGACCAGGCTGTAGACGAGGTACGCAACCGGGTAGAGCAACCAATACCAGAGGTGCTTGACGGTCAGCCTGGATCGCGGAGGCTGGAACAGCCAGTCGGCCACCATGACAACCGGCATGAGGTAGTGGACTACGAAGTTGACCCACGGTAGCAGGGAGCCGAGGTCCTGTCCTGCGAGGAGCGCGCCGAAGACGAGTCCCACAACGGCCATGGCGATCGTGGCAGTGCCCCGGGTGGCGTCGTCGAGTTCGCTTGGCCGCTTGCCAGCCAGCACGCGGTAGCCGCTGATCAACAGCACCACCGACGCGAAGATGTTGGACAGGTTGGTGAAGTAGCTAAAGAAGTTCCACGGATCGAAGCCCAGGCCGATGTGGACCGTGAGCTGCGTCCCGACCGCTGCAAGGGTCAGGAGGGCAAAGAAGAGGCGTCCCCCAATGAGCACATTTCTTTTGGTCATGGGGACAATCTTCCGGTGGCCACGGCTAAGGCACGCGCCCGACACTCCGAGACCAAGCCAGCCGCTAGGTGATCAGCAGTTCCAAGGCCTCGGCCAGGTGTGCCACTTCGCGGACCGAGAAACCCTCCGGGATGGGCCCCGGTCCGTTGGGGCTGGCGGGCACCACCGCGTGGGTGAACCCAAGCCGCTGCGCCTCGTGGATGCGCTGGTTGATCCCTGGAACGGGACGGACCTCGCCGGCCAGGCCGACCTCGCCGAAGGCAATGAGCCTCTGAGGCAGTGCCTTCCGCGCCTTCGCCGAGGCCACGGCAAGCGCTACCGCAAGGTCGGTGGCCGGTTCGCTCAATTTCACTCCTCCGACTTGTGGCCACGTAGGAGTCGTCCTTGTGCAGGATGCAACCGGCCCTTTGTTGAAG
>NZ_DF952470.1:27032-36129 GCF_001263615.2 Arthrobacter sp. Hiyo1
GCGAGCTGTCCAGGCCGCTCGTGGCCCTGCGCGGCTGTGAGCTGGCGCTTTCGGCCAGGAGCGACTGCACTTCGGCCAACAGCGGGCGCCGGCCTTCCATGGTCACGGTGATGCAGGTGCCGGACACCGGCTCGCGTGTCCGGGACACAAAAAGGCCACTGGGATCGGCGAGGCCTTCGATTCCGGCTTCGTTCAGGTCGAAACAGCGACGTCGTCCGTGGCCCCATAGCGGTTCTTGACGGCGCGCAACAAGCGCAATCGCGAATGGCGCTCGCCTTCGAACTGGCACACGACGTCCACCAGATGCTCCAGGAGACGCGGACCGGCAATGGAGCCGTCCTTCGTCACGTGGCCAACCAGGAGGGTGGTCATGTTGCGGCGCTTTGCGGCGGCGATGATGGACGCCGCGACTTCCCTGACCTGAGAGACTCCGCCCGCGCTACCTTCGACGTCGGCGCTGCTGAGGGTCTGTACCGAGTCCACGATCAGCAGCTTCGGCTCGAGCTTCTCCACTTGCCCCAGGGCCTGCCCGAGGTCCGTTTCCGCCGAGAGATAGAGGGTATGAGCGACCGCGTCGATCCGTTCCGCGCGGAGCTTGACCTGGGCCGCCGATTCCTCACCCGTGACGTACAGGACGTCCTGGCCGGTGCGGGCGAACTTCGCCGCGACATCGAGCAGGAGGGTGGATTTCCCGACGCCGGGTTCCCCGGCAAGAAGGATCACCGCGCCGGGAACCAGCCCTCCGCCCAGGACGCGGTCCAGTTCGTCGACTCCGGTGGGCAGGAATGCGGCCGTGGTGCCGTCTACCTCGGCAATCCGGCGAGCCGGCTCCAAAACCGTTGTGGCCGCCGTCGTACGCGCTACTGTGGCGCCCGTTTCCTCCACAGTGCCCCACGCCTGGCACTCGCCGCAGCGCCCCACCCACTTGACAGTTGTCCACCCGCATTCGGCACATTTGTACGCGGGTGTCTTGGAGGTGCGTGAGGTCTTGGAAGCCATGCGTACAAGGCTAGTGGAGGGGTAGGACAGTCAAGCGCGCCTCACTGCAAGGAAGGAAGCACGTCCCGGGCTTCCCGGGGGTCCATGCCCGCGGCTTCGAGCAGGTCCACCATGAGCGGGCGGAAGAGCATCACCACTGTTTCGCCCTCGAGCTTCTGGACGTGAAGCATTTTGGGGTGCAGCCGGGTGGCAATGTCGGCCAAGTCCTGCCGTGCGCCGCGCAGGTGGGCCCGGCGGGCGCCGTCGTGCACTTCCGCGAGGCCGAGCGACAGTTCCTCGACGGCGGCGGACGTGTCCTGCAGGACCTCCGAAATGCTGTCCGTCGCCTCGTCGGTCAATGCTGCATGGTTGATGGCGCTCGTGAGCCGCCGCGCGAACACCCGGCTGTTGCGGAGGGCGAGGTCGATGGAATCCAACGACTCCTCCAGCATGGTCAGCTCGTCGCGGTGCCGCCGGTACGCCGGGGCGAGCGTGGCCACTTCACCGGATGCCTTGAGGGATTGGCGCATCCGGTCCACGAGCGGCTGGCAATTCCGCCCCCGGATGAGGGCATGCCAGGCCTGGGTGGAGTCGCTGTTGATCAATGCGTCGGCACATTCACGGAGGACCTCCGAGAGTTCGTGCAGGAGTTTGCGGACGTCCTGGCGCGGCTCCCTGCGCGGGTCCTTCGGGACCAGCATGGTAACCAGCAGCGCGAAAACCCCGCCCACAACGGCGTCGATGCTTCGGGTGAACGGCCCGCCGGCCGGCGCGGGCAGCAAGACCACGAGAAGCGATTGCAGGCCCAGTTGGGTGGTGAAGATGGTGCCACTGTCCAGGAACCGGGCCAGGAGGATGGAGAAAAGGAGCACGACGGCGGCTTGCCAGATTCCCGAACCCAGCCAGTGGAGCAGAAGATCGCCGATGACGATCCCGAGGGTGCAGCCAAGCCCGACCTCCACGACCCGGCGAAGCCGCGGATCCCGCGAGAAGCCGAGCGCGATCAGCGACGAAGTCGCGGCGAAAAGGGGTCCTGAGTGCCCAAGGATGTATTCAGCGAACGCGTAGGCGCCCACGGCGCACACGGTCATCTGGACGGCCGGGACCAAGGAGTTCCGGCTGCGGACGAAGCCAGTTCGCAGCCGCGCCCGCAGGAATTTCTTGCTCGCTGAAAGTCCTTGGGGGGCGGTCATGGCTCAAGTCTATTCAGGAGCTGCCTAGTAAATGAGGCTCGCCGAAGGAACCGCAAAGTGAGGGGCGTCACTTAATCCCTTATGACTCGCCAAGCGCAAGGGTGACGCTGCACATGTAAGCCAATGGTCCACAGCCGTTCACCTCCCGTTCACTTTGGACCGCCGATCCCTTTACCTGCGACTCCTACCGTCGATAAAGGTACAAACACGTACGCAAATCTTTCGTATGCCGACTTTCTCCCTCGGTACGCATCAGAGAATCCCTGGAAGGGGTACATCCCAGTGAAGGCAACTCGCTTCGGCCGCAACGCGGCAATCGCGGTCCTCGCAGTCGGCGCCCTTGCGCTGACCGCTTGTGGTTCAGACAACGCAACCGGCGCCCCGGCAGCCACCCAGAGCGCCGCAGGCGTCAAGGTCACCGGCACCCTGACCGGCATCGGCTCTTCGGCGCAGGGCGCCGCAATGGACGCTTGGAAGACCAACTTCGCTTCCGCGAACCCGGGTGCCACGGTCCAGTACTCCCCGGACGGCTCGGGCGCAGGCCGCAAGGCCATCCTTGACGGCTCCGCGCAGTTCGCAGGCTCCGACGCCTACCTGAGCGACGCTGAACTGGCCACCTCCAAGACCAAGTGCGGCACCGACGGCGCCATCAACATCCCGGTGTACATCTCCCCGATCGCCGTTGCCTTCAACATCCCGAACGTCAAGGACTTGAAGCTCGACGCCGACACCGTTGCGAAGATCTTCCGCGGCCAGATCACCAACTGGAACGACCCGGCAATCGCCGCCCTGAACGCCGGAGTCACCCTTCCGGACCTCAAGGTCACCCCGGTCAACCGCTCTGACGACTCCGGCACCACCCAGAACTTCACGGACTACCTGGCATCTGCTGCTCCCTCTGTCTGGACCGACAAGGCTGCCGGCCTGTGGCCCGCGTCCCTGAAGGGCGAGAACGCCAAGGGCACCTCCGGCGTCGTCAAGACCGTCACCGACACCCCGGGTGCCGTGACCTACGCTGACGATTCCGCAGTCTCCGGCAAGCTCGGCACCGCACAGATCAAGGTTGGCTCGGACTTCGTCAAGATCTCCCCGGCCGCTGCCGCCAAGGCTGTTGAACTGGGCAAGCCCGTTGCAGGCCGCCCGACCGGCGACCTTTCCATCAAGCTTGACCGCACCACCACGGATTCCTCCGCCTACCCGGTAGTCCTGGTTTCCTACCACGTCGTCTGCACCACCTACGACAAGAAGGAAACCGCTGACCTGGTCAAGGCATTCGAGAGCTACGTAGTCTCCGACGCCGGCCAGCAGGCCGCTGCCGGCTCCGCCAAGTCCGCTCCGCTCTCCAAGGCGCTGCAGGACAAGGCAAAGGCCGCTGTTGACTCCATCAAGGCCAAGGCCTAAGGACCACAATGGAGTAGTGGTGCCGCGGACCGCGGCGCCACTACCCTTGAATATCAACGTTCCCCGTCCCGCGCTGGTGAAACATCACCGGACGGGGCGGGGAACTTGGCCATTTTTGAGTGAATCTGAAGGATCGTGAAGTGACCACCAACTCCTTGACCACTTCCCAAGGTGCCGGACGCGCCGGGGACAAGGTCTTCTCCGGAGCCACCCTGGCCGCGGGATGCCTGATCCTCGCGGTTCTCTTCGGCGTCGCACTTTTCCTTGTCATCCAGGCCATTCCGGCCCTTGTGGCTCCACCCGCGGACATCCAAGGCGGCCACGGCTTCTTCGCTACATCGGGCCGATCGTCGTCGGGACCCTGATTGCCGCCGTCATCGCGCTTGTGATCGCTACTCCGGTAGCCATCGGCGTCGCGCTGTTCATCTCCCACTACGCTCCCCGCAGGCTTGCCTCGGGTCTCGGCTACGTGGTGGACCTCCTCGCGGCCATTCCCTCCGTGGTCTACGGCGCATGGGGCGCGGCGTTCCTTGCCCCCCAGATTTCGCCCGCCTACGGCTGGCTGGCCAGCAACATGGGCTGGTTGCCGATTTTCCAAGGCCCGGCCTCCGCTACCGGCAAGACCATCCTGACCGCGAGTATCGTCCTCTCCGTCATGGTTTTGCCGATCATCACTTCACTCTCGCGTGAAATCTTCCTGCAGACCCCGAAGCTCCACGAGGAAGCCGCCCTGGCCCTCGGCGCGACCCGCTGGGAAATGATCAAGATGGCTGTCTTGCCGTTCGGCCGCCCCGGTATCGTGAGCGCCATCATGCTGGGCCTGGGCCGCGCGCTTGGCGAGACCATGGCCGTCGCCCTGGTCCTGTCCTCCGGCGTCCTGACCGCAAGCCTGATCCAGACCGGAAACCAGACCATCGCCGCTGAAATCGCCTTGAACTTCCCTGAAGCCAGCGGGCTCAAGGTCAGCACGTTGATCGCCGCGGGCTTGGTATTGTTCGTCATCACCCTGGGTGTCAACATGATTGCACGCTGGATCATCTCCAGGCACAAAGAATTCTCGGGAGCCAACTAATGACTGTCACAGCCCCCGTGGCGCGCAAACGCTCCGCACTGACCAAGGGCCAGTTGCCGGCTTTCGCACCGTACGTCGTCCTGGCCGTCGCCCTGGTACTCGGCGCAGCGATCCTTGCGTTGATCGGCTTCAACGCCTTCGGCTGGGGCCTCGTGTCCGCGATCCTGTTCGCGATCGGCCTGGTCGGCTGGAGCGCAGTTGTCGAAGGCGGCCGCAAGGCGAGCGACAAGCTTGCCACCTGCCTGATCGTCGGCTCGTTCCTTGTGGCGCTGCTGCCCCTGATCTCGGTGATCTGGACCGTCCTCGTGAACGGCATCCCGGGCATCATCACCCCAGGCTTCCTGACAACTTCCATGAACGGCGTCACAGGTTCCCTCGACAACAAGAGCGTCGATGAAGGCACAAAGGTCCTCGGCGGCATCTATCATGCGCTTCTGGGCACCGTGCAGATCACCCTGCTTGCGACGGTCATCTCGGTTCCTGTGGGTCTGCTGACCGCAATCTACCTGGTGGAATACGGCAACGACCGGGCCCTCGCCCGTGCCATCACCTTCTTCGTCGACGTTATGACCGGCATCCCGTCGATCGTCGCAGGTCTCTTTTCCGCAGCCTTCTTCTTCGCCGTGGTGGGCCCCGGCACCAAGACCGGTGCGGTTGCCGCCGTCGCGCTTTCGGTCCTGATGATCCCGGTGGTGGTCCGCTCGAGCGAGGAAATGCTCAAGATCGTCCCGAACGAGCTCCGTGAGGCGGCTTACGCACTGGGTGTCCGCAAGTGGCGCACCATCCTCAAGGTGGTCATCCCGACGGCGATTTCCGGCATCGCGTCCGGCGTCACCTTGGCGATCGCCCGGGTGATCGGCGAGACGGCTCCGATCCTGGTCACCGCAGGTTTCGCCACAACGATCAACAACAACGTGTTCGGCGGCTGGATGGCCTCCCTGCCTACGTTCATCTACACGCAGATCCTGAACCCGACCTCGCCGTCAAACCCGGACCCGTCGAGCCAGCGGGCATGGGGTGCCGCGCTGGTCCTGATCATCCTGGTGATGCTCCTGAACCTCGGCGCCAGGCTGATCGCCCGGATCTTCGCCCCCAAGGCCGGCCGTTGAGCCGCCAGGCCACACGCAAACTTCCAACCACAGCACCGAAGGAACACCATGTCTAAGCGGATCGACGTCAAGGATCTGAACGTCTACTACGGCAGCTTCCTGGCCGTTGAGGGCGTCAATATCAACATTGAAGCCAAATCGGTCACGGCATTCATCGGCCCGTCCGGTTGTGGCAAGTCCACCTTCCTGCGCACCCTGAACCGCATGCACGAGGTGCTTCCCGGTGCCCGCGTTGAAGGCGAAGTCCTGCTCGACGGCGACAATCTCTACGGCCCCGGCGTGGACCCCGTGACGGTCCGCACCCAGGTTGGCATGGTCTTCCAGCGGCCCAACCCGTTCCCCACGATGTCCATCCGCGACAACGTGCTGGCGGGCGTGAAGCTCAACAACAAGAGGATCAGCAAGGGCGCGGCCGACGCACTCGTGGAGAAGTCCCTGCGCGGCGCCAACCTGTGGAACGAGGTCAAGGACCGCCTCGAGAAGCCCGGCTCCGGACTCTCCGGCGGCCAGCAGCAGCGGCTCTGCATTGCCCGTGCCATCGCCGTGGAACCGCAGGTCATCCTCATGGACGAGCCCTGCTCCGCGCTTGACCCCATCTCCACCTTGGCCGTCGAAGACCTCATCAACGAGCTCAAGGACGAGTACACCGTGGTGATCGTGACCCACAACATGCAGCAGGCTGCACGCGTTTCCGACAAGACCGCGTTCTTCAACATCGCCGGCACCGGCAAGCCGGGCAAGCTCATCGAGTTCGCGGACACCACCACCATCTTCAACAACCCGTCCCAGAAGGCCACGGAAGACTACGTCTCCGGCCGGTTCGGGTAACCACTCGGCTCCCTGGGAACCACGCGAAAAGCCCGACGCGGCAGTTACCTGGATAGGTGACTGCCGCCGTCGGGCTTTTTCGTGTTTGGAAGACTACAGCCGGACTCAGTGCGAAAGCGGTGAGAGCGCCAGCCCGAGGACGAACGCCACGGCGGCGGTAACGATCGGCGTCGCGACCCAGAACCCCAGGATCCGCAGCACCATCCGGCGGTTGGTGACGGAAAAGTTCTGGTTGGTTCCCGCACCAAGCACTGCCGACGTCACAGTGTGCGTGGTGGAAAGCGGCAAATGGAGGCCGATGGCACCGATGAACAACATCAGTGAGGTCAGGCTCTGGGCGATGAATCCCCGCATCGGGTCTACCCGCGTCAGCTTGTAACCCAAGGTGTACGAGATGCGCCAACCACCACAAAGCGTTCCCGCCGTGAGCATGACGGCCGTCAGCAGGATGACCCACAACGGGAGGTCGCTGGAGTCGGACACTCCGGCAGCCACGGCGCCCAACAGGATCACCGCTACGGTTCGTTGCCCGTCCTGCAGTCCGTGGCCGAGCGCGACCGCAGCGGCCGAGACGGACTGTGCGTGGCGGAAGCGGCCATGCACGACATCGGGCTGGGTGTAGCGGGCGGCCCATGTGACAGGCCACACGAGAAGATAGGCACCAAGGAAAGCAATCACGGGGGACAGCAGCAACGGCAGGACCACTTGCGCCAGCAAAATACCGTCTACCCCGTTGACGGAGCTGCCTCCCATCACTGCGCTTGCGGCTCCGGCGCCCACGAGGCCTCCTACCAAGGCATGGGTCGACGAGAGCGGCACACCGCGCCACCAAGCGTAGATTCCCCAAAGGATGGCACTGCACAGCCCCGCGGCGAGCATGGTCAGCCCGTTCATTCCCGAGGGGAGAACCACCCAGGACTGGCTGAAAACCAGCGCGAAACCGCCGCTGAGGAGCACGCCGGCAAAATTGAAGACCGCTGCCAACACAACGGCGACTGACGGAGTGAGGGCGCGGGTCCGCACGGAGAGCGCGACGGCGGTGGAGACGTCGCGGAAGCCATTCAGGAATGCGAAGCCAGCCGCCAGCACCACCACAAGGGCGAAGAACGCGACTGCCACCTCATGCTTCCTTGACGATGATGCTGCCTACCTGGGTGGCGATGCGCCGCATGTCCTTGGTGACGTCAACCAGTTGATTGGCCACGTCACGGTTCCGCGAAAACTGGGCGGACTTCATGTCGCGGAGCATCTCGGCCACCCAGGTCCGGTGGCTGCGCTCCGCACGCTTGGCCAGCCGCAGCACCTCGATCCAGTAATCCTCGAGTTCGTCCAGATCGTCCAGCTGGCGCATGGCATCAACCGTGAGTTCCGCCTGGCGGCTGATGATCTCCAGTTGGTCCGCCGCGCGCTTGGGCACCCGATCCAGTTTGTAGAGGGCCACGAGCTCACCCGCGGCATCCAGCTTTTCCATCGCCTCGTTGAGGAAGCGGGAGAGGGCGTACATGTCCTCGCGGGGGAGCGGGTTCACGAAGCTCGTGCGCATGTGGGTCAAGAGGGCGAAATGCAGATCCGTGGATTTCGCCTCGTGTTCGTGCATCTCCTCCACAAGCCGTTCGTGCTCCGAGACGGGAGCTCCGAAGATCTCAGAAAGCGTCCCGGTTGCCTCAAGAATCTGGCGGGCCATTTGCGACAACAATTGCAACCCGGCGGGTTCTTGGGGGAAGAGACGCAGCTTCATTTGGCTTCCGGTAGGCGGGAGGGATAGGGGTGGGGCGGCGTCTTCGCCGAAGGGCATAAAAATGGTGCCGAACCGGATACGCCTCTCGGCGGTAGGCCGCTCGAAGCGGCTATAAGTTGAAGCCCGGGGGTTTCGCGGTTCGACACCAGTTTCAGTTTTCTACGTCATCCGAGCTAAGTCAATCTTGACAGCTGGCGGCAGGGGTGGTTGTGACAGTCCCGCACCCTTATATTTCACGTCAGTCCAGCTCGCCCAGGCGCCAAGCATTGGCCGCGTGCTCGAGATCTTCCGCGGTCTTCACGAGCTGGTGGGAGTTCCGGGTCAGCTTGCTTGCGTGGCCTTCGTTGGAATGCTCTGCACTGTCCGCCAGGGTGGCTTGGCCCAACGCGACGACGCGGCAAAACGCGGCTGAGCGTTCCAGCGCGACGTCGAAATCGCCGTCGAACGCTCCCGAAAGGATGGCATCCGCCATCTGTTTCATTTCGTCCGCTCCCGGCGGCTCGGCTGCCCCCGCCACAACATGGGAAACCTGGGCGGTGTCCCGGCCGGCCTTGAAGTACACGGAAATGCGCTCGGAGTTCTGCATGGTGGCCGCGCGCAATGCATAAAGCCGCCACAATGCGCCGGGCAAAGACCGGGCGGGGCTCTCGGCCCACATCTCGGCAATGGCTCCAGGCCTTGCTCGTCAGCGAGTTTCACGAGGCGCCTGGTGATCTTGGGGTCATCGCTGTCCCGACCTCGCCGCACGAGCGCCTGGGCGGCAAGGTGAGCGGCTTCG
>NZ_DF952470.1:37657-41772 GCF_001263615.2 Arthrobacter sp. Hiyo1
CAGCGGCCACTGTCGCGACCACAACCGCCCCCGTCGCCAGTCCTGTCACGTCGAAAGCGGCCGGGAGAACGGCCCGGGGCCCTGTTGTCGTTAGCTGGGTGGCCGGCCAATCCGCATCATCGGCGCCGATTGCGTGCCACACTCGGGAAGTCACATCAACGAAGCTGTCGTTCACACTCACCATTCTTGACGGGGCCACACGAAACGAGCAATGGCAGCCGGATCTAACGCCTCCTGCCCAAGTGGGCCTCCAACTGCCAGACTGTTCTTCATGCAAGCGCTTTTGGACGGACTCTTGAATACCAGCCCGCTTGTGATCGCGTGCATCGTTTTCGCCCTCGTGTTCGCTGAGGATGCAATTTTTGTGGGCTTTGTGATCCCCGGTGAAACGGCGGCAGTGGTCGGCGGGGTGATTTCGAGCCGCGGGCTCTTCGAATTGTGGGCCATGATCGCCATTGTGGTCACGGCCGCGATCACGGGGGACACCGTGGGTTACGAAATAGGCAAACACTTCGGTCCGCGGGTGATGGCCTTGAAAATCCTGGACAAGAGACGCGCCCAATTGCAGAGGGCCGAAGACTTCCTCAAGGACAAAGGCGGCGTCGCGGTGCTCCTGGGCAGGTTTACCGCCTTCTTTCGTGCCGTGATGCCTGCGCTCGCCGGACTCAGCCGCATGCCCTACCGGCGCTTCGCGTTCTGGAATTTCAGCGGCGGCATTATCTGGGGGTCCTTGTTCGTAACGCTCGGCTTTGTGGCCGGAAATTCGTACGAAGAAGTGGCCCGCGTGGTGGGCCGGGGGGCAGCGGCCGTGGTGGCAGTCATTGTAGTGGCGATTGTGCTTGTCTGGCAGGTCAGGAAGCACCGCGCCAAGAAGGCCTGATGCCGCGGGATCACGGAAATCCGACGGAAACTTAAAGGCTTTAGGCTGGTCACAATTCGTTCGGGAGGGGCGGTGAATGGTCCAACTGGATATGTCTGATGTTTGGCGTTATAACCGTAGTAGCTGCCCCGACGTCCTCGGCTTATCAGAGCCTCGAGTGATCTGATGTCCGCTTCTGCAGCACAGAACTTTTAAGGAGAACCGATGCATCTTTTGCCCCGTGAGCAGGAAAAGCTCATGATCGTGGTCGCGGCCGACCTCGCCCGCCGTCGGCAATCCCGTGGCTTGAAGCTCAACTTTCCCGAAGCCGTGGCCGTCATCAGCTACGAACTGATCGAGGCGCCCGTGACGGCAAAACCGTCGCAGAACTCATGAGCTACGGGACCACCTTGCTTCGCCGTGAAGACGTGATGGAGGGCGTGCCAGAGATGATCCATGACGTCCAGATCGAGGCCACTTTCCCCGACGGCACCAAGCTCGTCACCGTCCACGACCCGATCCGCTAGGAGGCCAACATGATTCCCGGTGAGTACCGTCTCCAAGCAGAGCCCATCGCCTGCAACAGCGGACGCGAGGCAATCGCCGTCGACGTCGTCAACCGTGGCGACCGCCCGGTCCAGGTGGGCTCGCACTACCACTTTGCCGAGTCGAATCCCGCGCTCGATTTTGACCGCGAAGCCGCGTACGGCCGCCGGCTGGACATCCCTGCCGGAACGGCTGCTCGCTTCGAACCCGGCGATTCCAAGACCGTCAAACTCATCGCGCTTGAGGGCAGCCGCGAAGTCTACGGCCTGCGGAACGCAGTCAACGGCCCCCTTGACGCCGACGCCGGAAAGAACGACGGCGACGCTGCCGCTTACACCGACCGGCCCGGTGCCAGCACAGAAGGGACAGCCCAGTGAGCTTCGAAATTTCGCGCAAGCAGTACGCAGACCTTTACGGCCCGACGACTGGCGACTCCATCCGCTTGGCGGACACCGAACTTTTCCTTGAGATCGAGAAGGACTACACGGTCTACGGCGAAGAGGTCATGTTCGGCGGAGGCAAAGTGGTCCGCGACGGCATGGGGCAGAACGGCCAAGTGACCCGGGATGAGGACGTCCCGGACACCGTCATTTCGAACGTCGTGGTCCTCGACTACACCGGAATATACAAGGCCGATGTGGCGCTCAAAGACGGCCACATCTTCAAGATCGGCAAGGCCGGCAACCCCCAGATCGCCGACGGCGTGGACATCGTGATCGGGGCCAGTACTGAGATGATCGCCGGGGAAGGCAAGATCCTCACTGCAGGCGGCGTCGACACCCACATCCACTACATTTCCCCGGACCAAGTCCCCACGGCCCTGTGCAGCGGCATCACCACTATGGTCGGCGGTGGCACGGGACCAGCCGAAGGTACCAAGGCCACCACCATCACGCCCGGCAAATGGCACATTTCGCGGATGCTGCAAGCCGCGGAAGGGCTGCCGATCAATATAGGCCTCTTCGGCAAGGGCCACGCGTCCGCCACCGAGCCGCTCGCCGAACAGATCCGCGCAGGAGCAGTGGGCCTCAAAGTCCACGAGGACTGGGGCGCCACGACATCCTCCATCGACATGTCGCTGCGCGTAGCCGACGAATACGACGTACAGGTAGCCATCCACACGGACACCCTCAACGAGTGCGGATTCGTGGAGGACACCATCAAGGCCATCGACGGCCGAGTGATCCACACCTTCCATACCGAAGCGCCGGCGGCGGCCACGCTCCGGACATCATCAAGATCGCCGGATTGCCCAACGTGCTCCCGGCATCCACCAACCCCACGCTCCCGTACACGCGCAACACCATCGAAGAGCACCTGGACATGCTCATGGTGTGCCACCACCTCAACCCGGACATCCCGGAAGACGTGGCGTTCGCTGATTCCCGCATCCGGGCCGAAACCATCGCCGCCGAAGACGTGCTCCAGGACTTGGGCATCTTCTCCATGACCTCATCGGATTCCCAGGCCATGGGCCGCGTGGGCGAAGTGGTCATCCGTACCTGGCAAGTGGCCGACGCCATGAAGCGGCAGCGGGGCGTCCTCAAGGATGCGTCAGGTGCAAGCCACGGCGCTCCGAACGGCTTGGGCGCGGAGAGCGACAACTTCCGGATCAAGCGCTACATCTCCAAATACACCATCAACCCCGCGATCGCGCAGGGAATGGCAGACTCCATCGGCTCCGTGGAAGTGGGAAAGTTCGCCGACCTCGTCCTCTGGAATCCGGCCTTCTTCGGTGTGAAGCCTGAACTGGTCCTCAAAGGCGGGCAGATCGCCTACGCGCTCATGGGCGATTCCAACGGCTCCATCCCCACACCGCAGCCACGTACCATGCGCCCGATGTTCGCCACCCACGGCAAAGCGCTGCAGCAGTCGTCCATTACCTTCCTGTCCAAGGCGGCCATCGACGCCGGCGTTCCGGAAGAGCTTGGCCTTGAACGCGTCATCCGGGCGGTCTCCGGTATCCGGAACTTGCGCAAAGCGGACCTCAAGTTCAACGGCGAAACTCCCGATATCGCCGTCGACCCCGAAACCTACAAAGTGACGGTCGACGGCGAAGACGTCACCTGTGAGCCTTCCGACGTGCTGCCCATGGCCCAGCGCTACTTCCTTTTCTAGATCGCCGGGAGGAGAACCACATGATCATCGAAAAGATCCTCGGCAACCTACATGAACTGCCGCAGGCCGAGGCCGCGGCTTTGGCCAAACTCCACAAGGAGAAGGTCGTCTTACCCAGCGCCCAGCTGGTCAAACGCATCCAACGCGTCACCACGGACCACGGGAAGGAGCTCGGCATCCGCCTCCCCGCCGGATCCGGGGACCTGCGCGACGGCGACATCCTCGCCGTCGAGGACGCGAACCTCATCGTGGTCTCCGTGCTGCCGAGCGACGTCCTGGTCATCGCCGCGAGCAGCATCTACGAAATGGGCGTAGTGGCGCACTCTCTCGGCAACAGGCACCTGCAGGCCCAGTTCTTCGACGGCGACTCCGAATACGGGGCCGAAGTCATGGTGTGCCAGTACGACCACACGGTCGAGGACTACCTCAAACACGTCGGCGTGCCTTATGACCGCCAGGAACGCGTAATGCCGGTGCCTTTCCGCCATGCTGAACACACGCACTGAGCTCGTTGGCCGCGGCGGGCGGTCGGGTTGGGGCGCCGCCACGGATTTGGGGCCGTGCCCGCTTCGCGGTGCCCTCCACACCGCGG
>NZ_DF952470.1:42782-43687 GCF_001263615.2 Arthrobacter sp. Hiyo1
CCCAGAACGCCGTGCGCGCCATCCCGCTCGGCCAGAACTCCGGGCAGCGGCTGCTGCGCAAAGCGCACGACGACGTCGCTGCCGCCGTCGAACATGTCCGGCACCTCAGCTGGGACGACTTCGGAGCCGTCAGCCCTGGCCTGGAAATTTCGCAGATGCGGCACGAATGGCAACGTGCGCGCATGTTCATGAGCTAGAACCATAGGAGGACACATGTCTGAACCCATCAAGATCGGCATCGGCGGACCGGTAGGTGCCGGCAAAACGCAGCTCGTTGAGCGCCTGACCCGCCACATGAGCCGGGAAATCTCCATGGCCGCCATCACCAACGACATCTACACGATCGAAGACGCCAAAATCCTCGCGGCCAACGGCATCCTGCCCGAAGACCGCATCATCGGCGTCGAAACCGGCGGCTGCCCGCACACCGCCATCCGCGAAGACACCTCCATGAACACGGCGGCCATCGAGGAACTCAAGAGACGCCACCCCGACCTGCAGGTCATCTTCGTCGAATCCGGCGGCGACAACCTCTCCGCCACGTTCAGCCCAGAACTCGTGGACTTCTCGATCTACATCATCGACGTCGCCCAGGGCGAGAAAATCCCCCGCAAAGCCGGCCAAGGCATGATCAAGTCGGACCTGTTCATCATCAACAAGACCGACCTCGCCCCATTCGTCGGCGCAGACCTGTCCGTCATGGAACGGGACTCCAAGGAATTCCGCGGCGACAAGCCCTTCTGCTTCACCAACCTGAAGACCGACGAAGGGCTGGACAAGGTCATCGCATGGATGCGGCACGATGTCCTGATGCTCGACCTGGCGTCATGAGCACGACGGCGACGGCGGCTGAGGCGCTGGACCCGCTTGCTGGCGCTGCTTGCGGCGCTTCGCCGGATATAGAG
>NZ_DF952470.1:45194-48820 GCF_001263615.2 Arthrobacter sp. Hiyo1
GGGCCCTCGCGGCAGTGGGCCCTTCGCGGTGCCCGCCACGCCGCGGCCCTCTATATCCGGCTCCGCTGCTGCTGTCGTCTCACCTCGGGGGCGCCTCGACCTCGTTGTCGCCCTTCGTGCTGGTCGTTCCGTGGCCGTGCAGCAGTTTCATCAGGGTGCCTTGCGGGTTTTGAGGCCGCACTACTTGGATGGGTCTGGGCAGGTTTGTTATGTCGTGGTCAATCCGGGCGGGGCGTATTTGGGGGCGGATCTCTATGTTGTGGATGTGGAGGTCGAGGCTGGGGCTTCGCTGCTTTTGACGACGCAGTCTGCCACGAAGATCTATCGGACTCCGGGATCGTTTGCTGAGCAGCGGATGAACATCCGGCTGGGGGAGGGGGCGGAACTGGAGTTGGCGCCCGACCAGCTCATCGCCTACCGGGAGGCCAGCTATCGGCAGGATACGCACATCAGTGTGCATCCGACGTCGAGCCTCATCATGGCGGAAGTCATCACTCCGGGCTGGTCCCCGGACGGCGCTTCCTTCAAGTACCGGGAACTCCGGCTCCGGAACGAGATCCAGGTGGAGGGCGACGACGGCGCCTTGCTGCTTGCGCTCGACAACCTCCTGATCCGGCCACCCCTGGGGGATGTGACCGGAATGGGCTTCATGGAGGGGTACAGCCACCTGGGTTCGCTCGTTGTGGTGGATCCGCGGGTTGACCAGGCGCTCGCCGATGAACTGCACCGGCTGACGGCGGGGTACGAGGCGTACTCGGGCTTGTCGTTGAGCCGAACCCTTGCAGGCACGACGGGCCTGGTCCTGCGGTCCCTCTCGAACAGCACCGAGGAACTGAATCGATTGCTCGGTGCCTGTACAGCTTCTGCGCGGACGCTGGTACGGCAGGGCCCCGCTGAACCTCAGGAAGTACTGATGACGTCACTCGCGGAACTCGCCTCGATGTACCGGTGGCGTGAGCATCTCCCGATGAAGTCCCGCCTCGCGTTCATGTTCGGCTCCGTCGTCCTCCTGCACCTTGCCGCCGTCGTACTCCTGTTGGTGGGTGGCGCCAGTGGCGGGCAGCCGCTGGCGCTGGGTCTCGTGCTGACGGCTTATGTGGCCGGTATCAAACACAGCTACGACTGGGACCACATCGCGGCGATCGACAATTCCACACGGAAATTCGTGGCACAGCGCAAGGACCCCGTGAGTGTCGGCTTTGCCTTCAGCCTGGGCCATAGCTCCGTGGTAATCCTGGCCGGTGTGATGGTGGTTGGGGGCGCCAGCCTTGTGGGCCAGCTCATGGAGGACGGCACCACCGGACACCTCGTGCTGGGGCTGATCGGCAGCGGCGTGTCCGGGATGTTCCTGCTGGCCATGGGTATCTTCAACGGGTCGGCGTTCCTCCGTACGATTCAGCTGTACCGCGCCGCCCAGGCCGGCGGCGCGATCGCCGTCGACGACCTCGAAACCAAAGGGTTCATCGCGCGGCTCTTGGCCAAGCCGCTATCCAAGGTCCAGCGTCCGCGGAACATCTACGTGATCGGGTTCTTGTTCGGGCTTGGATTCGACACCGCCACCACCATCGGGCTGCTGGTGCTCACGACGGCGGCGTCGCTCGCGGGCGTGTCTGTTCTTGCCCTCCTGGCGCTGCCGCTGGCCTTCACCGCGGCAATGACCCTCTGCGATTCCATCAACGGCGTGGCCATGATGCGGATGTACAAATCCGCCATCCACGATCCCCAGCGCAAGCTTGGATTCAACGCCATTATCACCGGTATCTCGGCCTTTTCGGCGCTCTTCATCTCGGTCATCACACTGGGCGGTTTCCTCAATGCGGCCTTTGGACTGAGCGATCCGGTCACCACGTGGCTGGGCGAAATAGACCTCGGTGACGCCGGGCTGGTGCTGATTGGGCTGTTCGCCGTCGTGTGGGTGGTTGCGGCCCTGCGGTTCCGGGCGGCGCGGCGCCGCTAGCCGGGCTGGAGCCACTCCAGAAGGCGATCCAACGGCCACGTCGTGATGATGCGATCGGCGGGTACCCCGTTGGCTTCCGCCCGCTCCGCACCGTACTGGAGGAAGTCGAGCTGGCCGGGGGCATGTGCGTCACTGTCGATGCTGAAGAGGCAGCCGGCGTCGAGGGCAATTTGAATCAATTCGTCCGGCGGGTCCTGGCGTTCGGGCCGCGAATTGATCTCGACGGCGACCCTGTGTTCCGCGCACGAGGCGAACACCTCTTCGGCGTCGAACTCCGATGGGGGTCGCGTTCCTCGCGATCCCTTCACCAAGCGGCCGGTGCAGTGCCCGAGGACGTTCGTGTGCGGGTTTTCGATGGCAGTGAGCATCCGCCGGGTCATGAGCCGTTTGTCCGACCTGAGCTTCGAGTGGACACTGGCCACTACAACGTCCAGTTGGCTCAGCAGTTCCGCGGACTGGTCCAGCTCTCCGTCTTCAAGGATGTCCACTTCGATGCCGGCCAATAGCCGAAAGCCCGACTCTTGCCCGCACCGTTCGTTGATTCCATCCACAACGGTGAGCTGCTCCATCAAGCGCTCGGGGCTGAGCCCGTTGGCGATAGTGAGGTTGGGGGAGTGATCGGTCAATGCTATATATTCCCGGCCGAGTATACGAGCCGCGTCGGCCATAACCTCAATCGGCGAGCCGCCGTCCGACCAGTTGCTGTGGCTATGCAGATCGCCCCGGAGCTCGGCGTTCAGCTCGTGTCCACCGTTGACCAAAGGTTCGGCGCCGCGACGGCGGAGGTTCTCAAGGTAGTCGGGAACAGCGCCGCCCAGGGCCTGGCTGATCACCTCGAAGGTCCGGCTGCCGATTCCCTTGGTCCGCTTGAGGCGGCCATCCTTGAGCCGGGCAGTCAGTTCCTCGTGGCTCAGTCCGGCGATGACTCCCGCAGCCCGGCGGAAGGCCTGGACCTTGAAGCTGTCCGCGAGTTCCCGTTCCAGCCAGAAGGCGGTTTCATTGAGCGCGTCGATGGCGTCCATGGCTCAATCATGTACCACGCCGCGCCCATACGTATGTGAGCGAGGGTTCGGATTTTGGTGGTTGTTTGTGAGCGAGGGTTCGGGACTTCCGACGCTCGCTCGGATATGTAGGGTCTACGACTGACGCTCGCTCACGTATGCGGGTGTTTCGACCGACGCCCGCTCACGTATGCGGGTGTTTCGACCGACGCCGCTCACGTATGCGGGTGTTTCGACCGACGCTCGCTCAGATCATGTGAGCGAGGGTTTCGGGTTGGGGGCGTCATGCTGCCGGAATAAGTGGGACGGCCATCACCGCCCTGCAATAATCGGAACCAGTTGCCTCGCTTGAGTTGCACGCGGGGCGGTATGCACCTTCGGACGAATCACATCGCAGACGAGGCGGACATGACCAACACTCCCATCCAGCAGGCCACCGACACCACGGCGATTCCACCCGCTACCAACCCCGCCATTGACGAGGACCTGCTCCACCGGCTCGCGGATGCTCACGGCGTCGGGACGTCGTTCCATGGCTGGGATGGGCTGCAGCACGACGTTTCGCCCACCACGTTGATCCAGGTGCTTGGTGCCCTGGGGGTCGCCGCCCATTCCGACGAGCAGATCGAAGCGGCCCTTGCGGACGCGGAAGTGGCGCCGTGGCGGCG
>NZ_DF952470.1:49458-50257 GCF_001263615.2 Arthrobacter sp. Hiyo1
CGTGACGGCCACCGCCGCGCTCGCCGTGGTTCCAGCCTCGTTGCAGACGGCGGCAGGGCTTGAGGAACGACGGGGCTGGGGACTCGCCACGCAACTGTACTCGGTACGCTCGAAGCGCTCATGGGGTATCGGGGATTTCGCGGACCTTGCCGATTTGGCATCGTTGGCCGGCGCGCGAGGGGCCGACTACGTCCTGGTGAACCCACTGCATGCCGCAGATCCGGTGCCTCCCATTCAAGCATCGCCGTACTCTCCCTCCACCAGGCGATTCTTCAACCCCCTCTACATCCGGGTCGAATCCATTCCCGAATTGGCATACGTTAAGCCTCGCAAGCGCGCCACGGTGGACCGGCTGTTGGACCACGTCCACGCGCTCAACAAGGACGCCGAACGGCTGGACCGGGACCAGATCTTTGCCGCGAAGCTCGCTGCCTTGGAACTCCTTCACACGGTCAAGCTCTCTCCGGCCCGGCAACGCGCCTTTGAGGAGTTCTGCCGCGAGTCCGGCCCCGGCCTGGACGATTTCGCCCTTTGGTGCGCGATCCGTGAAGACCGGTCGCCGGACGACCCCTTCTGGCAGGACCCCGCGGCCACCCTCGGTTCGCCCAAGGTCGAGTCGATGCGCCAGGCTTTGGCCGACCGGATCGGTTTCCACCGCTGGCTTCAGTGGATCTGCGATGAGCAACTCGAGTCGGCCCAGGTCGCGGCGAAGCGATCCGGCATGCGGTTGGGAGTAGTGCACGATCTCGCCGTCGGGGCGGACTTGAGCAGCGCCGACGCCTGGACCCTGCGCAAGCAG
>NZ_DF952470.1:50851-52080 GCF_001263615.2 Arthrobacter sp. Hiyo1
GCAGAGGCGGGCTACGCGCCCTTGCGCGCGATGCTCTCCACCGTCCTTCGCCATGCCGGCGGAATCCGCGTGGACCACATCCTGGGGCTGTTCCGCCTGTGGTGGGTGCCCGCCGGCAACTCGGCCCGCGACGGCGCCTATGTCCGCTACGACCACGAGGCCCTCATCGGCATCCTCGCTTTGGAAGCGCATCGCGCGGGTGCCGTGGTCATCGGCGAAGACCTGGGCGTCTTCGAGCCGTGGGTGCGGGACTACCTTGCCGCCCGCGGCATCCTGGGCACCTCGATCCTCTGGTTCGAGTACGACGGCGACTCGCCGCTCCCGCCCGAACGCTACCGAACACAGGCCCTCGCCAGCGTCAACACCCACGACCTCCCGCCGACTGCGGGGTACCTCGCCGGCAATCACGTGGAACTCCGCAGCCAACTGGGTTTGCTTGAACGGAGCGTGGCCGAGGAACGGGCCGAGCACGAGGCCAGCCTGGACAAGATGATGGGGTTGCTCCGGGAACGCGGTCTGCTGCCGGCCGACGGAAAGGTGCTTGGCGAGGAACAGGTCATTGAGGCGCTCCATCGCTTGCTGGCCCTCGCGCCATCGGTCCTGCTCGGCGTTGCGTTGGTGGACGCCGTGGGGGAGCGGCGTGTGCAGAACCAACCGGGAACGACGTCGGAGGTCTACCCCAATTGGCAAGTACCGCTGGCCGACGACCACGGCCGCGCGGTGCTGATCGATGACCTTGACGCGAACCCGCGGTTCAACTCCCTGCTGGCGGCAGTGGACGAGGCTGTGCGGGGATAGGCAACGCATCGAGACGTGAGTTCTCGCCTCTTTGGCCTTCCCCACGACGCTCGCTCACCTTTGGGCCTTTTCCCTCGAACGCTCGCTCACCTTGGTGAGCGAGCGTTCCCGATTTTGGCCGCATTTGTGAGCGAGCGTCGCTGTTTTGGCCCGTCAGGGGGCGATGACCAAAACGGTAGGGGAACCCACGTCCACCTGCTCGAGGACATCCCCCGGTATACCCGTGGCAGGGTTCAGTGCAAAGGTTGTGACTTGGTTGGAACGCTCGTGCGCCACATGGAGCCAGCCGTCGCGGACCAGGTGATGGCGGGGCCAGTCTCCCCCGCTGGGCACGTCAGCCACGGGCCGGAGCCGGGTTCCGCTGCCTTCGACAGCCAATACCGAGATCCGGTTGGAACCGCGGATGCCCGTGTAGACGAAGCGATGGTCCG
>NZ_DF952470.1:52178-54194 GCF_001263615.2 Arthrobacter sp. Hiyo1
CTCGGCCACTGCATAGACCACTGGCAGCGTGGGATGAACGGCAAGGAACGACGGCGACGGCGCTTCGACGGCGGTGCCAAGCCAACTCAGGCTGCCATCTTCGCGCGCGGCGACTGCCCCAATGCCCCATCCGTTCCCGTCGCTGTCCGCGGTGTACGCGCCCGTCCAGATGAGCGTTCCGTCGATGTTCTCTGCCATGCCGTCCTCAGTGTTGGTGAGTGAAACCTGTATCAGTGTCCCTGTACGTCAGAGTCGACACCGGCATCGGCGCCCGCGTCCAAAGTGGCGATCGCGGACAGGTCGTCATGATCCAAAGCGAAGCCGAAAACGTCCAGGTTTTCCTTCATGCGCGCGGGGTTGGCGGACTTCGGGATGGCGACGAGCCCCTCCTGGACGTGCCAGCGCAACACCACCTGACCGGGAGTCTTTCCGTGTTTCTTCCCGATGGCGGCCAGCACCGGGGCATTCAGGAGATCGCGGCCGGCCCCCAACGGACTGTACGATTCCGTGGCGATGCCATGGTTGCCGTTGAAGGCACGCTCATCGATCCGGGTGATGGATGGCGAGATTTGGATTTGGTTGACGGCCGGCACCACCGAGGTTTCCTCGAGGAGCCGCTCAAGGTGCGAGGGCTTGAAGTTGGACACGCCGATCGAACGCACCTTCCCCTCAGCCTGGAGCCGCTCGAATGTCTCCCAGGTGGACACGAATTCATTCCGTTGGGGGAGCGGCCAATGGATCAACAAGAGGTCCACATAGTCCAGCCCGAGGCGCTTGAGGGATCCTTCAAGGCCCTCGACGGCGCGATCGCGGCCCTGGTGGGTGCCGTCCAGTTTGGTGGTGATGAACAGTTCCTCCCGCGGGACCCCGCAGTCCCGCACGCCTTGCCCGACGCCGGCCTCGTTACCGTAGCGGTACGCCGTGTCGACGTGCCGGTAGCCAAGCTCGACGGCGGACACCACCGCCGTGGCGACCTGGGCGTCGTCGAGGGGCCAGGTTCCGAGGCCGATCTGCGGAATGGCATTACCGTCGTTGAGCCTGACAGTCGGAGCAAGTGCCATGGTCCTGTCCTTTCAGTTGCTAGATCGGCCTCCGTGCCCATTGGACCAGTTGATCGCTGAGTTTCATGAAGTCCTGGTCCACGTGCTTGATGCCTGGATGTTCATCATGCCACCGGACGATCTCCCGTGCGCCCGCCGCGAACGGAATTTCTGCCCGATACCAGGGCACCAGCGTTTTGATCTTGGTGTTGTCGAAGACCACGGAGTGGGACCTGTCCCCGAGAAGCCCAGGGCCAAGCTCCGGGGAGTGCGCTGCAATGGTGTCCGAGGCGATGTGCACCAGTTCGGGTTCCGGCACCCCTGCCGCTGTGGCGAAGAGCCGGTATACCTGGTCCCACGGGAGTGCTTCGTCCGAGGTGATGGTGTAGCTTTCACCCACAGCCTGCGGCCGGCCGAGGAGGCCGACGAAAGCGACTGCAAAATCATCCGCGTGCGTGAGGGTCCACAGCGAGGTACCGTCGCCGTGGACTATCACGGGCAGGCCTTCCCGCATCCGATGGATGTCCGTCCAGCCGCCCAGGAGGGCGATCCGCGTGCGGTCGTAGGTGTGCGAAGGCCGGACGATGGTCACGGGGAATCCTTCGTCGCGGTAGGCGCGGACGAGAAAGTCTTCGCACGCGATCTTGTCCTGGGAGTACTTCCAGAACGGGTTCCTGAGCGGGGTCGATTCGAGGATCGGCAAGTGTGCGGGCGGCTTCTGGTAGGCCGAGGCCGAACTGGTGAACACGTACTGTCCGGTCCGGCCGCGGAACAGCTCCACCGCGGCGGCCACATGCTCCGGCGTGAAAGAGATGAAGTCCGCGACGACGTCGAACTCGCGGCCGTTCAGCACCTCCGCCACCTCCGCGGGGTTGCGGATATCCGCCTGCAGCAATTTCGTGCCCGGAGGTGCCGGCCTTTCCGAGCTCACTCCGCGATTGAGCACGGTGAGCCGATGACCCAGCGCGACGGCGCG
>NZ_DF952470.1:54219-70670 GCF_001263615.2 Arthrobacter sp. Hiyo1
CGCTGATGGTCCCGTCCCGCCGATGAACAGCAGGCGCAACGGTGCCGACGTCACCACGCGTAGTCTTCCGGCGCGGTCCGGTGGCCCGGGAAGATGTCGTCGAGCCGCTTGAGGGCATCGGCGTCGAGGGTGACATCCAAAGCCCTGATGGCGGCGTCCAACTGCTCCTGCGTGCGCGGACCCACGATCGGCGCGGTTACAGCCGGCTGGTGGAGCAACCAGGCCAAGCCAACGTCGCCGGGCTCGTAGCCAAGGTCGTCGGCGAGGTCCTCGTACTGGCGGATCTGGTCTTCATGCTTCTTCAGGGTCTCCGCCGCGCGGCCCTCAAGGCGACGGACGCCGTCGCGTTCCTTCTTCAGCACCCCGCCCAAGAGCCCGCCGTGAAGCGGCGACCACGGGATGAGGCCGAGGCCGTACTGCTGGGCGGCCGGGATGACTTCCAGTTCGACATTGCGGGTGAGCAGGTTGTAGATGGACTGCTCGCTCACGAGTCCGTTGTAGTTGCGCCGCGCGGCAGCCTCCTGGGCCTGGGCGATGTGCCAGCCAGCGAAGTTGCTGCTTCCGGAATACAGGATCTTGCCCTGCTGGACCGCTACCTCGATGGCCTGCCAGATCTCGTCCCACGGCGTGTTCCGGTCCACGTGGTGGAACTGGTAGACGTCGATGTAGTCGGTCTGCAGGCGCTTGAGGCTGGCGTCCAAGGCGCGCCGGATGTTGAGGGCGGAGAGCTTGGACTCGTTGGGGCGGTCAGTCATGGTTCCGTAGAGCTTGGTGGCGAGGACGACGCGCTCGCGGCGCTCGCCGCCCTTGGCGAACCAGCGGCCCAGGATTTCCTCGGTCCAACCCCGGTTGTCGTGGCCGCCGTAGACGTTGGCGGTGTCGAAGAAGTTGATGCCCGAGTCCAGTGCGGAGTCCATGATGGAGTGCGCTGCGGATTCCTCCGTCTGCGGGCCGAAGTTCATGGTTCCGAGGCACAAGCGGGAGACGCTGAGCCCTGAGCGGCCCAAGTGGGTGTACTGCATGGTTTTGGGTTCCTTACGCTGGTGGTTTCTACATTTGGCTGAAGGACGCGACGGCGGGGTCCGCGCCGAGGCGCGTACCGGCGTCGAGCGCGCTGATGGCTGCCAGTTCGTCCGGGGTGAGCTGCAGCGCCGCCGCCGCGAGGTTCTGGCGGATCCGCTCGGGGTGGACGGACTTGGGGATGACGATGTTGCCGGTTCCGAGGTGCCAGGCCAGCACGATCTGTGCGGGGGTGACACCGTGCGTTTCGGCAAGTTCGGTGACCGTTGGCGACCCCAGGTCCGCTCCTTGCCCCAGCGGGCTATACGCCTCGACGGCGATTCCGTGCGAGCGGCTCTTCGCCGCCAGTTCCCGCTGTTGGAAGGTCGGGTGCAGTTCGATCTGGTTGACGGCGGGAACGACGTCGGCGAACTCCAGGAGCGTGTCGAGATGATCCTGCAGGAAGTTGGAGACGCCGATTGCCCTGGTGCCGCCGTCGGCATGGATCCTTTCGAGTGCCTTCCACGCATCCACGAACAAGCCTTGAGACGGGACAGGCCAGTGGATCAGGTAGAGATCGATGACGTCGAGGCCGAGTTCGCGGCAGCTGTTGTTGAATGCCGCCGCCGCCCGTCCCTGTTCGCCGTTGCGGAGTTTGGTGGTGATGAAGAGTTCTTCCCGGGCGATGCCGGAAGCCTTGATTGCGGCGCCGACGCCGGACTCGTTCCGGTAGGCCGCGGCGGTGTCGATGTGCCGGTAACCGGCCTCCAGAGCGTCCTCCACGGCCTTCTGGGTCTCGGCAGGCGGGACCTGGAAGACGCCGAAGCCGAGCTGGGGGATGGTGACCGAGTTGTTCAGGACGAGCCCGGGAACGGTGGAATTCTGAGCGTTGGACATGTCTTGCCCTTTCGTCACTGGTGGGTGGATTGCCTGACTGGCTTTTTCGAGCCTATGCACTTTCGGCACAACAATCAGTAGTTTTGACGCCCCCTGTTTTTCCTAGGACTCGGAGTCCTACCTTGGCCGTAGAAACAAGCCCTGAGGGAAGGAAGAATAGGCACATGGGTCAAAGTGCCGAGTTCGGAAAGTTCCTCAAAGCCATGCGTGCCCGGATGTCGCCCGAGGACGCCGGTTTGCCGGAAGCGTCCGGCGCGCGCCGCGTTCCAGGACTGCGCAGGGAAGAGATTGCCCGCTTGGCCGATGTCAGCACGGACTACTACACCCGCCTCGAACAGGGCAGGCATATCCATCCTTCGCGGGCGGTCCTCGAATCGGTGTCGCGGGCTCTTCGTCTGGACTCAAGCGAGCACACCCACATGATGGACCTGCTTGAGCACTGCGCGTCGACTGCCAAGGCGCCGACTCCCGCACCACGGGTGCGGCCGGCCTTGCGCCAACTTCTGGACGCCGTGGGCGACGTTCCGGCGCTCCTGCTTGGCCGGCGCAGCGACGTGCTCGGAGCCAATCGCATGGCGGTCTTGCTGTTTGCCGACTTCCCGTCCATGCCTCCCGCCGAGCGGAACCTCACTCGCTGGCTGATCCTGGACCCGCAGGCACGCGAACTGTTCCGGGACTGGAAGACGGTTGCCGCGGAAGCCGCCGGCTCCCTGCGTGCGGATACCGGGCGGCACCCCGACGATCCACAAGCGAACCAGCTCGTGGGCGAACTCGCCGTGAACAGCGAACATTTCCGCCAATGGTGGGCAGGGCATCGAGTGGCCGCGCGCTCGGCCGGCACGGTCCGCTTGCACCACCCCACGGTGGGGGACGTGGAACTGAACTTCGAGAATTTGGCCCTGCCGGAGGACCCGGACCAGGTCCTGCGGGTCTATTCAGCGAAGGCGGGTTCGCCGTCGGACGATGCCTTGAAGTTGCTGGGCAGCTTTGGTGCGGGAACGGCGTTTGGTGCCGGAACGACGTTTGCTGCCGGAACGGCGTTTGCTGCCGGAACGGCGCCGGGCGCGGAGTTGTCCGAGCGTCATGCGATGGACGAGAGCTGAGGGAGTTTCAGCCAAAAGTGCTCCACGTCACTGTGCTGCTGCATAGTGAATCAGCGTGATTCTGTCTATGTGCCCATTGGGCGGCTTTTGAATCGCGTTTACGCTGAATCCAGACCTTTTCGCATATCAAGGATGGAATTCAACGATGAAACGCATCGCGCTGCTGAGGGAACGGGCAACCACCGCCGGGTCCGCGGGATCCACGGGCTCGCATTGCCCGGCATCCGGTCAGTGGAGCCCCGAAAGTGAACCCCACGTGGTGCACACGTTCTTCGAAGGCCACGTCTTCCCGGCCCATAACGGTGCGGCAACGGTCTGGCACCGCCAGTACCTGGTAGCCGAGTCCCGATGAGTCCCGAAACCTTGGGGGCGTGGGGCCCAAGCCACTTCACGACGTCGGCGCAACGGCCCGCTGGAGCGGCACTTCGCCTGCCGCCGTCGAAATGGTCGGAGCTCAGCCGCGGCGAAACCGTCTGGATCCACGAGGACAAATGGGGCTTCGACGCCGGCCTTGTGGACGAAGTTTCGTCGGACCACGAATTCCTGTGGATCGAATTTGCCGGCCGCGGCCGGCGACTCCTCTGTGGCGGTGACCCCGTCCAAGTCTGGACCCGCGGGTGAGTCCAGCCTCGCAACTGATGGCCGCCAGCCTTTCCACAGAAAGGCTGGCGGCCATCGTCGTTTTGGGGTTTTGGGGGCTTCTTAACGCTCCAGGCGGAATCCGAGCTTGATGGTTACTTGCCAGTCGGCAACGGCGCCCTCGCTAAGATGGCCGCGGATTTCCTTGACCTCGAACCAGTCGAGGTTCCGGAGGGTCTGGCTCGCGGCCGCAATCCCGTTCCTGATGGCGGCGTCGACGCCCTCGGACGAAGTTCCAACAATTTCGGAAACGCTATATGTGTGGTCAGCCATTCTTGCTCCTCATGATCGTCCTTGATGCCTGAACTGCGGGCCTGGCAGGCCGTGAAAGCAGACTAGCCGACGCAGGGCCGGCGGACTAGGGGTCTGGTCCCCTCCGACGCTCGCTCACATATACGGCCCTTTCGGCGGACGCTCGCTCACCTGTACCGCCCTTTCGCCCGACGCTCGCTCACCTATGACGCCAAACGGCGGAACGCTCGCTCACTGATGTGGCCAGGATCATCGGCAGCAAAACTGTGGGTGAGATGGCAGTGGCAGCAGCGTGCAACGCCTCCTCATTTCCCCCGTACCCCCAGAGCGCGAAAAAGGTGGAAATTCCATGCTCAGCGGCTCCCGCGACGTCATAACTTCTGTCGCCGACCATTGCCGGGTTGGAGATATCGATGCCCAGGGAGGCAAGGCGGAGCAGTGCTTCACCGATGACTTCCGCCTTGGTCGCCCGTCTTTCAACGTCCGATGCCCCGCATATGGTGATGAAGTTGCTTTCGATTCCAAAGCGTCGTGCGAGTCGTAGTGCTTGATCTTCCACTTTGGACGTGGCAACAGCCATGGGGATACCGGCTGAGCGTAGTTGCTCCAGCAGTTCTGTGACTCCTTCGTAGAGGCTCGATTGCTCAGCGCCGTGATCCGCGTATGCCTTGCGATAGTGTTGGAGGGCTCTCTGGGCAGTCGCTTCGTCAATCCCGGAGACTGCCCTGAACGATTCGACCATCGGTGGCCCGACAAACCTGAGTAGTTCGTCCGGCCTCGGGACCGGCGCTCCCACGGATTCCAAAGCCCGGGCAGCACTTGAGGTAACACCTCGGGCAGAGTCGATAAGTGTTCCGTCCATGTCGAACAGGACGCAGGTGATGGCGCCGAACGTTGGATGGCTGTGATGCGGAAGTATCATCTTTTCTGGAGCTTTCGGTTGTGGATCGGGTTCTGCTTGGGTTGTGCACAGGGATTTACTTTTTGAAGGGTGGGCATGGACCGCGTGAGTCTCGATCACATAGACCAGAGGATCCTTGCGGAGCTCACCAAAAACGCACGCATTAGTCATGCCGAACTGGCGAGCAAAGTCCTGCTTTCAAGGAATGCTGTGCGCCAGCGCGTCGACCGGATGGAACGGCAAGGATACATCCAGGGATATACGCTGGTTGCTGGCCTACCCGGGCAAGGGTCCGTCTCGGCTTTCCTTATGGTCTACCGGAAGGACCGGGTGCGTGGTTCGGATGTCATTGCTGTTTTGCGGTCCATTCCGGAAGTGGTTTTGTGCGACGTCGTCAGCGGGGACTTTGATCTTCTCGTGAGGCTTGAAGCCCGGTCCTTGGAGAGAATCCAAGAGATCTGGGAGCAGATCGCCGCACTTCCGGGCGTCACGGATACCGTGACGGCCATGACGCTTTCCAGTCTTATCCGGCGTGGCGCAGTGCCGACCGCGTGAGGAGTTGGCGATCAGACCGCTGATATGCGGGTACCCCTGACCGGAAGCGCAGCCGATTCAAGCATCGATTGAGCGGTGGCACGGTCCAGGAGGTTCTTGCCGGTAACGACGTCGAGAACGGGTGATCCGTCCCGCAGGGCTTCCTTGGCGACCGCCGCCGCGGCCGCGTAGCCGATGGCCGGAACCAGTGCCGTTGCAAGGCCCACCGAAGCTGCCGTCTGGCGGGCGAGGCGGTCGGTGTTCGCTTCGATGCCTTCCATGCAGTGTGTGCGGAGAACGCGAGCTCCTTGTTTGAGCCATGAAACGGCTTGAAGCAGGACGTGAGCGATGACAGGTTCGAAGGCATTGAGTTGGAGTTGGCCATTGTCTGCGGCCATCGTTACCGCGGTGTCCGCTCCGGCAACCGCGAAAGCGATCTGATTCATGGTCTCGGGGATGACAGGGTTCACCTTTCCGGGCATGATGGACGACCCCGCTTGACGGGGAGGCAAGGTGATCTCGCCAAAGCCATTCTGCGGTCCGCTGGACAGCAATCGGAGGTCACTGCTGATCTTGGATAGCTTGATTGCGGTCCGTTTGAGCATGCCCGACACGTGCATGAAAACTCCGACATCGGACGTCGCCTCAACCAGATCGTTGGCAGGAAGGACGTCGACGCCGGAAACTTCGGAGAGTGCCCGCAGCACCAGTTGCTGATAACCCGGTTCGGCGGTAATGCCGGTGCCGATGGCGGTGGCCCCCAGGCTGCATTCGCGCATCAGATCGGTGGACTCCAGGAGCCGGGAGCGATCTTCCTCCAACGTGGCGGCGAAGGCATTGAACTCCTGCCCCAGGGTCATCGGGACAGCATCCTGAAGCTGGGTCCTACCCATCTTCACGACATCGGCAAATTCGGCACCCTTGTTTCTGGCGGTTTCGGCAAGCTTGCCCAATTCCTGATTGAGTTCCGCGATGGCGAAAATGAGGGCCAGCTTGATGGCGGTTGGATAAGCGTCATTGGTGGATTGGCAACGATTGACATGGTCGATGGGGTGCAGGTGCTGGTAGTCGCCGAGGCGCTGGCCCAGTTTTTCCAGCCCGAGGTTCGCGATCACTTCATTCGCGTTCATATTCGTGCTGGTGCCGGCCCCTCCTTGGATGACGTCAACGCAGAACTGTTCGAGGTGATGCCCTTCCTGGATTTCCCGGCACGATTCGCGGATTGCTGCCGCCTGCCGGGGCGAGAGCACCCCAAGTTCGCAGTTGGCCTGCGCCGCGGCGTTCTTGATCATTGCCAGGGAGCGTACCAAGTGCGGATGCCTGGAGATCGGAATGCCGCTGATGGTGAAGTTTTCCAATGCCCGGGCAGTGTGTGCTCCCCAGTAGGCGTTGGCGGGTACGGGAATGTTCCCGAGCGAATCGGTCTCGATGCGGCTGGTCACGGCTCTATATCCCACGGTTCTTGATGCAGACGACTTTGGGCTGGGTCATCTCTTCGTAAGCAAAATGGACACCTTCCCTGCCGAGGCTTCCGTATTTGGAACCCCCGAACGGCATGCCGTCGAACCGATAGTCCGAGGAATCATTGATCATGACTCCGCCTGCGTCGATCCGGCGCGCGGCGTCCATGGCGTTGCTCAGGGAGTCCGTGAAAATGCCGGCGTGAAGGCTGAATTCGATGGCATTTGCTACTTCAATGGCTTCTTCGAACGTATTGAAAGCATGCAGCATGACAACAGGCCCGAACACTTCTTCCCTCCACAGCCTGCTGTCCGCCGGGACCGCTTCCAGCACAGTCGGCTCAAGCACATTGCCTACCCTCACGTTGCCTGCGAGAAGTGCAGCGCCGTCATGGATGGACTCGTCGAGCTTGGCTTTGAGTTCGTCTAACGCAGCGGGGCTGATCATCGGCCCGACGTCCGTCCGCTCATCCGACGGATCTCCGGATACCAATCGGGCTGTCGCTTCCAGGAAGCGCTGGCGGAAATCGGCGTACAACGGTGTGGCTACAAGGATTCGCTGCACCCCCACGCAGTTCTGGCCAGCGGCCCAGAACGCTCCGGAGACGCAAGATTCCACGGCGTCGTCAATGTCAGCATCGCTCAGGACGATGACAGGTGCGTTTCCGCCCAGGTCCATGGAAAGCTTCTTCAGGCCGGCGGCGCGGGCAATGCTTTCCCCAGTGGAGAACCCGCCGGTAAAGGACACCATTCTCACATCCCGGGACCGGATGATGGTTTCGGCTACCTCCCGATCCCCGTGAACAACAGTCAGGACTTCAGGCGAAAGCCCAGCATCCACGAGGGCGTCCGCGAGGAGTTGGGCCGACAGGGGAGTCAGGGCGGAGGGCTTGAGGACCACTGCGTTGCCTCCGGCAATGGCCGGACCGATCTTGTGCGCCACGAGATTGAGGGGGTCGTTGAAGGGCGTGATCGCTGCAATGATGCCAAGCGGTTCGCGCGAGTACCATCCGGTCCGGTCTTCCGAGCCCTCGTATGAGTCAAAGGGAATGACCTCTCCGGCGTTCCGGCGCGCTTCGGCCGCGGACAGGCGAAGGGTATTGACGGCTCGCAATACTTCCTTTCGGGCCTGGCGGATGGTCTTGCCTGACTCGGCAACAATGGTCCGGGCGAACTCTTCGCTTCGCCGTTCGATGTCGGTGGCAGCAGTGTCGAGGATTTTCCCCCGGGTGTTGCGGGACAGCGCCCGTGCTTTTCGCGCGCCGGCCCGGGCCACTTCGAGCACGGCGTCGGCGGCACAAGCGTCGGTCAGGGGGACCGTGCCGACGATCCTGCCATCGTAGGGGCTCGTCACTTCACGGAATCGTGGCAGCGCTATTTCCGTGGCGCAGAGTGTGGACTCAGACATGTGCGGCCGCCCCTGTCTTTGCTGAGTGGATGGCGATGATGTCTGAGAGCAAGGCGTAGGCGGTCTCCACGCGACCTGCTCCAGGTCCCGATACGGTAACCGGGCCAAGTAGATCGGTATCGAAGGAGACGGCGTTCGTAGCGCCCGAAACGCCGGCAAGTCCGTGGTCAAGGGGCACCGCGACCGGGGCTACACCTGCGGTGACGGTCCCGTCAGGATTCCGCCGTGCCGAACCGACGAGCTTCCAGCGGCGTCCGTTCCGGGATGCCGTTCGGACATCTTCCGCCGTGACCGTCGAGATCCCTTGCCGCCGGACGTCCTTGAGTTCGATGCCCGCGTCAAGCAGTTCGTTGGCGAGGATGAGGACCTTGAGCTGGACATCGTAGCCCTCGATGTCTGCTGCTGGGTTCGCCTCGGCGTAACCGAGTTCCTGTGCCTCGCTGACGGCAGCTTCGAAGTCCAGGCCGGCTTCCATCCGACCGAGCACGTAATTGCTGGTTCCGTTGAGAATGCCTTCGAAACCATTCAACCGGAGTCCTGAAAACATCTTCTTCGCCAAACGGATCACCGGCGTGCCACTCATGACGGCTCCTTCGTATTCGAAGTAGACGCCATTTTGCGCGGCTAGGGAATTCAGTTCGGCCCCACGGAGGGCAACCGGTCCTTTGTTCGTGGTGCAGACGCTCTTGCCCGATTCGAGGGCCCACCGCACATGGGAGACCGCAGGTTCGCCGTCGTCGGGGTTTGTGAAGGTGGCTTCGCAGATGATGTCTGCTGTGCACGAGCGGATGACCGACTCATTGTTGGTGTCCGCGGATCCCCCGTGTTCGGCGAAGGTTTCGCTCCCGCCGCCAAGGCCCAGGGCCATGGAGAGGTCGATACCATCAGGCTGGACCAGGGATCCGAGGCGAAGGTCGGTGATTGCCACGACCCGGAGGCCAAAGCCCAGCCCGGAACGAAGTGCCTCATTGCGTGTTGCGATCAGTTCGGCCAGGGTCCTGTTGACGCCGCCAAAGCCGATCAGGGCAATGTCATAGGTGGTCATGCTGCTCCTTCAGTCAGTTACATCGGTCCTCCAATATTGACCGGATTCCATGTCAGCCAGGGCATGTGATTCCGGCCGAAGAATAGGGCGAATCGACCATCCGCATGGCGATTCGACATCAGCGCCCGCAAGTAACATGCGTGCAACATGTGCATGTCCAAATGTTTTTAATGACCAATTCGACTACGCTGTGTTATCTTCATCACCATCCCCTTGCGCACCTCCGGCAATCCGGATCACCCCTCGACCCCCGAGGTATCACGCGCATTCTTCGCACCGATTCGACCACCAACCTGACCACCGACCCCGGAGGCACCATGGAATCCTCATTACCCGTCGCGCTAGAACCACAGCTCTCATCCCCTCCGTTGTCTGAATCCGGGCTACGCCGGTCCATGGGGCCCAGGCACCTCGTCATGATCGCCATGGGCGGGGTGATCGGCTCCGGACTTTTCTTGAGTTCCGGCTACACGATCTCCCAGGCCGGACCGCTCGGCGCGGTCATCGCCTACCTGATTGGCTCCTTCGTGGTCTACCTGGTAATGGCATGCCTTGGCGAACTTGCCATCGCGTACCCAGTCTCGGGAGCCTTCCACATCTACGCATCGCGGTCGATCGGACCAGCCACGGGATTCACCACGGCGTGGCTCTACTGGCTTTGCTGGGCCGTGGCCATCGGCTCGGAATTCACAGCGGCCGGCCTCCTCATGCAGCGATGGTTTCCAAACATCGACGTGTGGGTCTGGTGTGTCATCTTTGCCGCCGTTCTTTTCGGCCTCAACGCCGTCTCTTCGCGGTTCTTCGGAGAGTCGGAGTTCTGGTTCGCGATCATCAAGGTCGGAGCCATCATCGTCCTGATCGTGCTCGGGGGTGCCGCACTATTTGGTTTCCACCCATTGAGCGAGACCGGCAACCATCCCTTCCTCCTCGAGAACTTCAACACCACCGGGGGTCTCTTCCCCAACGGATTCACTGGCGTTCTGGTCACCGCGCTTGCAGTGTTCTATGCCTTCTCCGGTTCCGAGCTCATCGGCGTAGCGGCAGGCGAAACCGCGGATCCTGCCAAGAGCATTCCGAAGGCCATGCGCAGTACCGTCGTCCGCTTGCTGATCTTCTTCGTCGGGGCCATCGCGGTCATCGCCGCCACCATCCCGTTTGATCAGGTCGGCCTGGACCAGAGCCCGTTCGTGACGGTCTTTTCCTCCATCGGCATCCCGTTTGCCGCCGACGCCATGAATTTCGTCATCATCACCGCGCTCCTTTCCGCCGGCAACAGCGGTCTCTTCTCGTGCGCCCGCATGCTGTACTCTCTCTCGGACGAAGGACATGCCCCTCGCGTGTTGCGAAAGCTGACCCGGCGCGGCATCCCTATGGTTGCGCTCTCCGTGAGCATGGTGGGTGGCCTGGCATCGCTCATCAGCAGCGTGGTTGCGCCCGAGACGGTGTATTTGGCCCTTGTGTCCGTCGCAGGGTTCGCCGTCGTCGGCGTGTGGATGTCCATCGCCGCATCACATTTCTTCCACAGGCGGACTTTCGTCAAGAATGGCGGCAACGTCGCCGCCCTTCCCTATAAGGCCCCGCTGTTTCCCCTAGTTCCGATCCTGGCGTTCTCGCTCTGCTTCATTTCGTTGATCGGTATCGCGTTTGACCCGAACCAGGTAGCCGCCCTCTACTTCGGGGTCCCCTTCGTAGGAGCCTGCTACGCCTTGTTCTATCTCAAGTACGGACGCAAGGCGCGCACGGCCGCGCCGTCTTTGCTGGATCGCTGACCATCGTTCACCCAGCTCTCGGCCGGGGACTGCTGTCCCTGGCCGAGGGCTGTCCGACGGATCGTCAGCCATCCGAGGCATCAGCTGGCCGGGATCATGACCCACTTCCCCAAAGATGACAACCGCCATATCGATAGCTAGCCTGCCCGCACCAAAGTCGGGTATGGCCTCGCCCACACGCTGGACCGGGTCTCAAAGTTGCCAGCGGTGACCGCAGGATACGGCGACGGCTACCGCCGCGCGCTGGCCCGTGGAGGCCATGTGCTCGTCCGTGGCCGGCGTGTCGCCATCGTCGACCTTGTTTCGATGAATTCCATGGTTGTTGACGTAACCGACATCGCTGACGCCTCTCCGGGCGACGAAGTTGTGCTGTTCGGAAAGCAAGGAGCCGAAGAAATCACCGTTGAGGGGGTGGAGACGGCGAACTCGGCAATCCTCGCCGATCTCTACACCGTGTGGGCAGGAGGAAGCCGCGTTCCGGTCAACGGGGACGTGTGAGAATAGGGCCTGATGAAGCTCGGAAGGAGCATTGACAATGGATTCTTCCTCGGAAGCGTCGTCCATGGCACAAGGACTTCGTATTGTGCGCTTGGTCGCGGACCGGGAGAAGTGGGGCCGGCGGCTCCTCGGCGTCTCCCAGCTCGCCTCCGAGCTGGACATGGAGCAAAGCCGCGTATCCCGGCTGACCCAGGAATTGTGTGATCTGGGACTTCTCGAAAGGGTCGAACGCGGTCCGTTCCGGACAGGCCCGCAATTTTTCGGCCTCGCGGCGTCGCTTAATACTGGCTGGGTTCGCCAATCAAGAACCGAGTTGGAGGCGCTGGTGGCCACGCTTGGCCTCCGATCCAGGGTTTCTGTCCGCGAGGGCTTCCGGGTAATTCTTCTGCGCGCATCTAGCAATGACGCGCTCCCTGGCAGCTTCGTCAAACCTGGAATGGTGACGCCGACATGGTGCACGGGATCAGGCCGGGCACTCTTGTGGGATCACGAGCAGGCCGCGATTCAGGATCTCCTCAAGGACGCCAACTTCATCGGTGTCGGCGGTCCGGGCGCGGCCCACTCGACCGAGGAGGTCTGCGAGCTGATGGACAGGGACCGGAACCGGGGCTTCATAGTGGCGGCCGAAGAATTCGAACATGGCGTCTACGAATTGGCCGTTCCTGTCCGTGACCCGGAAGGAGCGATTCTTGCTTCACTTAGTGTTCTGGGCAACCGGCCCCAGATCGAGCCCAGGGCCGGGAAAATCGCGAAGGTTCTCACGGAAGCCGCCGCGCGGCTCGGATCATGCGGTCGCAGTACTCGGGACAATACGGGAGGAAGGGGCCTTGCGAGCTAGGCCAGCGCCTGCGGCAGTCCCTGACCCATCGTCGATTCGAGCCACTTTCCCCACGACACGAGAGCCGAGGCGCAGAGTTCCCGCCGCGCTGCCAGCCGTGTCTTAGGACCCACGACCTGCAGGGCAGCCACCACTTCGCGTTTGAAATCCCGTACGGGAACGGCTAGGGAATACAAGCCTGGTTCTGCTTCCTCATCCACGATGGAATACCCCCGCCCCCTAGCCTCATGCAGCCGCGTCAGGAAGTCCTCGACATTGACCGGAGTATTGGGGCCGTGGCGAACAAATGCAGAGGACGCGAAAACGGTTCGGACCTCGGCGTCGGACGCCTCCCACAGCAATGCCTGGCCGGCGTCGCTGCAGTAGGCCGGGTAAGGCCGGCCCAACCACGAACCGACCATGTTGCTGCTCGCCGGAATACGCTCACCGACCGTCACCGTGCTGTCACCGCTCAGCACTCCGAGGAAGCATCCTTCGTTCGTTTCGCCGGCAAGGCCCTCCAGGGCAGTGATCCCGTCCGTCTGCAGCCGTTGTTCGGTCAAAAGCTGGGCGTCGGTAAAAAGTGACCAGTTCAGGTTGTAGGACCGCCGCTCGGCGCGTTCCAGGAACCCTTCTTGTTCCGCGACTCGCAGGCTCCGCGAGACCTGGCTGCGATCCTTGCCTAAATCGGCTGCAATATCGGCGACCGTGCCGCCGGCGAGGCCTTCGGCGTTACGGGAGCCGACTGCAAGGACAGCCATGATTCCCCGTCCCATGCTGGATGTCTTAGGCATGGATCTGATTCTAGCCACCGGACGGGCGTGACTCAGTGGATAGCAAACACCCGGGCGGGAAAGCCGCTGCCCTCAAGGGGTTTTGGCCACGTCGCAACCAGGGCGGCACCCTTTTCCGGAAGACCATCCAGGTTCGCCAATAGCTCGATCTGCCAACGGTTCTGTCCCAGCACGTATGTCTCCAGCCTGAAGTCCTTGCGGGAAGTGGCCAGCCCCGGGTCCGTGTCTGTCTGTTCATGACCTACAGCCGCAATCGACCGTCGTTCAATCAGGAAGGTGAGGGCCTCCTGCGACCAGCCCGGACTGTGACTGATGCCTTCGTCGTCCCTGTTCGCCATGGCGTCGGCATCGGGCCAACGTCGGCTCCAGCCTGTCCGCAGTGCCACAAAGCTACCCGTCGGGACAGTGCCGTTTCGGGTTTCCCATGCGTGGATGTCCGCCACCGTGGGGGTGGCATCGGGATCAGCCTTGACCCGTTCTGAAATGTCCAGGATGACCAGCGGAAGGATCATGTCCCCTACCGGGATCTGATCCAAAGACCGGCCGCCGCGGATGAAATGTGAGGGGGGATCAACGTGTGTTCCCCATTGCCCGATGATCGAATAGCGGTGCGCGGTGAATCCGTCGCCATTCTCCAGATCGAACACGGCTTCCCTGATCTCGTCGGGGAAAGCGGGGAAGTGCGGTTGGCCTGGGTGGAATGCATGCGTCAAATCGGCGAACGTCCTGCCCGCTATGAGGGGCTGGAGCCCGTCCCAAAAATCCGTCGTGGCGTTGTCGGTCATGATGCGACCCCGCTCTCGCGGGCCTCTGCCAGTGCGGTGGATGAGACGCTCACGACGCCGGATAGCTCTATGACAGGGACTTCCCAAGGTGGATCTCCACAAGGTGACGCATGAACCGATCCACCCGCTCGTCGTCCAGGGCGGCATCGAAGTATGTCGTGAAGACAAAGGTCGGCGAAATGGTCCGCTGGCCCACTTGCCCCAAGGTGGGGTTGGCGCCTTCAGCCACGGTGAATCCTTCGAATCCCACGCCGGACTCGAAAACGTGCCTGTAGTTTCCAAAGTCCCCCAACTCCGGGGAGTCCGCCAAGGCCTGAAGCAGTGCCGTAATGCCGTGGTCATTCCGGAACGCACCGGCCTCGCCCTCAGCGAGCCCAGCGAAAGTCTCGGACGCGATAGGCCAATGTACGCGCAGCTTGCGCACTGATTTCATTTCTATCTTCAAGGGGTCCTCTTCCCTGCGCTTGGCGCCGATTGCTTGACTGCCATGGTGGCATAACTGGCCTGATCATTACAAGCATTTTCAAATGCTCATAATGACCAATATAGTGAGAGGGTGGTCACGCTGGACCATCTCGTCCCCACATAGGCACGAATGAAGATCAACTGCTTGGAGCCCCGAACGATGCCCAGTAAGATCACGCTGTCCCGCATGCTCGACGCCGGCTCGAAGCTGACGCTGGACGGCGCACTCGCCACTGAGCTCGAGGCGCGGGGCTGCAATCTGGAGGACCCACTTTGGTCGGCCAAGGTGCTTCTGGAACAACCGCAGCTGATCAAGCAAGTGCACCGCGACTATTTCGATGCAGGAGCCACGGTAGCCATCACTGCGAGCTACCAGGCCACGCCGCGAGGCTTCAGACAGCGCGGCATCGGCGAAGCGGAAGCCTTGGGGCTGGTGGCATTGAGCGTACGCCTGGCCGACGACGCGAGGCGCGAATACTTGGCTGAAAACCCGGAAGCGGGACCCCTGCTGATTGCCGGATCAGTAGGCCCTTATGGCGCCTACCTCGCTGACGGTTCGGAATACCGCGGGGACTACACCCTCAGCCGGATCGAGTTCATGGAATTCCACAGGCCCCGGATCGCGGCGCTGGTGGAGGCGGGAGTGGACCTGCTGGCATGTGAGACGTTGCTTCGGTTTCGGAGACGAAGGCACTGTTGGCACTCGTAGAAGAGTTCAACGTCGAAGCATGGTTCTCCTTCACGCTACGGGACGGGGAGCACATCAGCGACGGCACAACGCTGGCCAACGTCGCAAGGCTCTGTGCAACGCAGCCGCGCGTCGTCGCGATCGGCGTAAATTGCGTGCCTCTGGAACTGGTCTCTCCGTCGCTTCGAGCCCTCCGCAAAGTCACCTCAATCCCGTTGATCGCGTATCCGAATTCCGGCGAATGCTATGACGCTCTAACCAAGACCTGGACGCCCGGCCCGGCCGTGGGCGGTGCTGATGGCAAGCAACCTGCAAGCATTGCGGAAGGAGCCGGCATCTGGCAAGAACTTGGCGCTCGGCTTATTGGAGGGTGCTGCAGGACGACACCGCAGGATATTGCTGGGATCGGTCGATATATGTGAGCGGGCGTTCGCTCACAACCGTTCATATGTGAGCGAGGGTCCGCCCGCGACCGTTGATATGTGAGCGAGGGTCCGCCCGCGACCGTTGATATGTGAGCGAGGGTCCGCCCGCGACCGTTGATATGTGAGCGGGCGTCCGAGAACTCAGGGGGGCGGGGGAGCCGGGCCTGCCTAGGCCTCCAGGACGTATGTCCTGAGATCGTCGAGGGTCTGCTGCATGTGCGCGTCCATGGCCTCGCGGGCCCGGGGGGCGTCGCCGGCTTCGAGGGCTTTGAGGATGGCCCGGTGATGTCCGATCGCGTGCCGCTGGATATCGGGGATTTGCGAGGTCTGGGTGCGCCGGGTTTCCAAGACGCGGTGCAGGGGTTCGAAGAGCACAGCGACGAAGACGTTGCCGGAGGCGTGGAGGATGACATCGTGGAAGCCCAGGTCCGCCTCGACGAACGCGCTCACATCGTTGGAATCGTGGGCCTTCTGCATGGCGGACACGTGAACCTGCAGCTGGTCGATTTCTTCGGGGGAGACCCGTGAGGCGGCCAGTTCGCAGGCACCGGTCTCGAGCATGCGGCGCAGCTCGATGAGCTGGACGGCCGCCGCGGCGTCGTTCTTTCCTTCCGAAGCCGCACGCAGCACAGCTTCGAGGGAAGCCCAGCGGTTCAGTGGGTTGACGAAAGTCCCCCGGCCGCGCTCCACGCTCAGGATTCTCTGGGCCTCGAGGGTCTTCATGGCCTCGCGGACCGTCATGCGGCTGACTTCATGCTTGGCGCTCAGTTCGAGTTCGCCGGGAACCACTGTGCCCGGCGGAAATTCGCCCGCGACGATGCGGTCCAGCAGCTCGTCAGCGACGACGCCGACCAGCGACTTGCGTGCCATGGTGCTCCGTTCCTAGATGTCTGACATCTTACGCTGGCGGGTGCCGGCTTTCGTTCCAAAACGCGCCGAGCGCGCGGGCGCAAGCACGCGGCTGCTCCCAAT
>NZ_DF952470.1:73398-75157 GCF_001263615.2 Arthrobacter sp. Hiyo1
CGCGCCCACCAGGCGCACTGTCTAGCAAAGCACCCCCAAAGAAACGTGCGACGACGGCGGTCCCCCCTCCGCCGTCGTCGCCCCTCTCGCCGGCCTCGAGTCCAGGCCGGCTCTGTCAAAGGAGACACCCCTGATGATTCCCCTCATCAATTCCTTGGCGGTCCGGGCAGCTGATGCCCCCGCCATCAAACCGTCCGTAGCCCTTGGGACCCCGCTGCTGCTGACCATTGCAGTTGCGGGCGTCGCGCTGCTGTTGCTCATGATCATCCGCTTCAAGATCCAGGCCTTCGTGGCATTGCTGGCCGTGAGCATCCTGGTGGCCGTCGCCGCGCAGATCCCCTTGGCGGACGTATTCACCGTCGTGGCCAACGGCGTGGGCGGAACCATGGGCAAAGTCGCACTGCTGATTGCCCTCGGCGCCGTGTTGGGCCGCATGATCGAAGTGTCCGGCGGCGTGCAATCGCTGGCCAACCACTTCACCGAGAAGCTCGGTGCCAAGCGCGTCGCCGTGGCACTGACCGCCGTCGGCTTCCTCGTTGCCATTCCGGTGTTCTTCGAAGTAGGCATCATCGTCCTGGTGCCGATCGTCTACGCCTTCGCGAAGATCGCCAAGCTGCACCCCATCAAGTTCGGCCTTCCCATGGCCGGCATTATGCTCTCGATCCACGTCGCCGTTCCTCCCCACCCGGGCATCGTTGCCGGGGCAGGCGTCATGGGTGCCGACATCGGACTGATCGCGATGATTTCGCTCATCATCTGCGTGCCGCTCGGTTTCCTGTCCTACTGGGTTGCCAGCATCATGAACCGCAAGGACTACGAACTGCTCCCGGGCGTCCGCGACCAGATCGAAGAATTCGGCTCCGATTCCTTGGTGCGCGTCGGCCACGACGGTCCCGGTGCCAGCGCAGTCGCTCCGCCGCGTCCGGGCCTGATCATGTTCCTCATCGCCGCCCCGATCGTCCAGATCCTGCTCGGCACAGCCGGTACCCTCCTGATCAACAAGAAGGACTACTGGTACGGCGTCGCGTCTTTCGTGGGCAACCCGTTCTTCGCCCTGCTGGTGGCCGTTGCGCTCGCGTTCTTCCTGCTGGCGGTCCGCCGCCAGTGGTCACTCAAGGAAACCGGCGAAATCTTCGAAGGCGCGCTGCCTCCCATCGCCTCGATCCTCATGGTGGTTGCTGCCGGCGGCGTGTTCGGCGGCGTCCTGCAGGTCTCCGGCATCGGCGCGGCCTTGTCCCAGACGCTGGACTCCCTGGGCGTGCCGATCATCCTCCTCGGCTTCATCATTTCCCTGGCACTGCGTGCCGCACAGGGATCGGCCACGGTCGCCATCGTCACCACCACCGGCCTCCTCTCGGCTGCCGTCGCCCAAGGCGGCTACACCCCCGCGCAGATCGCCGTCATCGTGATCGCGATCGGCTTCGGCGGACTGGGCCTGTCCCACGTGACCGACGCCGGTTTCTGGGTGGTGGTGCGCTACTACGGCCTCACGGTGTCCGACGGCCTCAAGACCTGGACCGTGCTCACCACCATCCTGGGCGTCGCGGGCTTCCTGCTCAGCTATGTCGCCTGGATCCTGGTGGGAGGCCTGGCCCACTGATGCGTGTACGCCTTGACGACCTTGTAGGCTCCGCGCTGGAGCGAGGAGCCGCGGTTCCGGCCTTCACCTGCTACGACTTCACCACCGCCCTCGCGGTGGTGGCCGCAGCAGAGGAGTCCGGCCGCGGAATCATTCTGCTGGTTGCTCCGAAGACCGCGG
>NZ_DF952470.1:75182-77560 GCF_001263615.2 Arthrobacter sp. Hiyo1
GACGCCCGCGTGCCGGTCTCGGTGCAGCTGGACCACGCCTCGGACCTCGAGGTCATCCGTGATTCGGTGGCAGCCGGTGCCGACGCGTCCTGGCCGACGGTTCCTCCCTCCCATTCGAGGAAAACATCGCTTTGGTCCGCTCCGTACATGAGGTCGTGCTAGACGCCGGTGCTTCGGACATCGTCATCGAAGCGGAACTTGGCGGGCTGGCGGGCGACGAGGACAAGGCCTTCGGTGCTGACGTTCACGCTCATCCGGCCAGTGTCCATCCGGCGGGCCTGACCGACCCGGGCCAGGTACTGGAATTCGTATACCGCACTGGTGCCCAGCTCCTGGCCGTTGCCGTGGGGAATGCGCATGGCCGTTACACCGGCGAGCCCAGGCTGCACTGGGATGTGCTGGAGGACATTGCATCGCGCACTGAGCTTCCGCTCGTGCTCCACGGCGCGTCAGGCATTCCCGCGGCAGACCTGGTCAAGGCCACGTCAATGCGCGTGGGCAAGGTGAACTTCAACACGGAGCTCCGCACCGGCATCCTCGCCACGCTCGAAGCCGAGACAACCCCGCACCGGGCCGACGGCGAGAACCTCCAGGGCCTGCTGGGGCGCTGGGGTTCCTCGGCAGGGGCGTTCGCCGGAGCAACACTGGACATGCTGAGTCGCTAGGCGCGGCTCGCGGGGTGGCCACGCCGCCGCGCCTCCGCGCAACGCAGGGAGCTAGGATCAGCCATGATCGTAGCCTCCCTGATTTTTGCCCTCCTTGCCGGCTTGCTGCACGTCTACATCTTCAGCATGGAGTCCATCACCTGGACCCGTCCGGCCACGTGGAAGCGCTTTAGCGTCGCTTCCCAGTCCGACGCGGAAACCACCAAGGGCCTCGCCTACAACCAGGGTTTCTACAACCTCTTCCTTGCCATCGGGGCGATCGCCGGGATCGTCTTCGTCGCTCTTGGTCATCCGCAGGTCGGCTGGACCCTCGTCTTCAGCTCGTGCGGCTCCATGCTGCTGGCGGCAATCGTGCTCGCCTTGAGCGGCAAGAAGTACCTCCGCCCCGCGGTTCTTCAGGGCACGACGCCGCTGCTCGCCGTCGTGCTCGGCATCCTTGCCGTGGCGCTCGGCTAAAGATATGAGCGAGCGTTGGCGAAAATGGCGTGAGATGTGAGCGAGCGTTGGCGAAAATGGCGTGAGACGTGAGCGAGTCCTACGAGGCAAACGCTCGCTCACATATGTGCCCTCCGGGCCAGTCGCTCGCTCACTTATGCAGGCTTTTGGCGTGACGCTAGCTCACCCGTCAACACCCTGAACCCCAATTCGGGGTTGAATCCGTGGATCTCCCGCGTGTCCAGTGCCGACATGAAAGCCAGGATCTCCTCCGTGATCACTTGCCCGGGAACCAAGACAGGGAATCCGGGCGGATAGGGGGTGACGAAGGAGGCAGACACCATTTCCTCTCCCGCGGCGACCCTTCGCATAAGTTCGGCCGCACTGAAGTATTCGCAGGATCCGGCTTTGTAGCTCTCGAAGTAGGCGTCCCGCATGTTGCCGTCCGGCGTCTGCGCATCTACCCGGAATCGTTCGGCGAAGCGGCTGAAGTCCGGCAAGGGTGGCGGTGTGCTGGTCAGCGCAGCGACACGGGCAAGGCGCGCTCGCTGACCCAGACCGCTCAGGCCGGATTGCTCATCTTCAAAGGTTTCGGCCAGCTTGACCAGGACCTCAACGAGGTAGGCGACGGCACTCCGCGAGGTGCCGATGTTGGTCATGAAGAGAACGCTGTTCCTCGACGTCTTGTTGACCTGGATCCCGTACTTGTCCATCAGGAAGTCGTGCTTGAAGGTATCGCCGTCCACGCCGGTGAGGCCGATATGCAGGGTCAACCGGCTCGGATCAACAACGAATTCGTCGCGCTCCCAGGCTTCCGACATGGCCGCGAGCCCGTCGCGAAGCGGCATTTGCCGGCTCGTTTCGCGGTACTGAGGCGGTATGAGGTCCTTGGTGCCGAGGACGCGGAAGTACTTCTTCAACAAGGGATGCCTCGCCACGGCCTGGGCGATGCTGACCGCGAGATCTGCCTGCCGTTGCACCAGTTCGTATCCTTCGAACTCGACCTGCCGCCGTCCCATGTCCAAGGAAGCCAGGATCTGGTAGTTGGGGGACGTGGAGGTGTGCGTCATGTACGCCTCCCGGAAGCTCTCCTCGTTCAACTGGCCGAAGTCCTGGTCATGGATATGGATCATGGACCCCTGCCGGAGCGACGTCAGGGTCTTGTGCGTCGACTGCGTTGAGTAGACCCTCACGCGGGCCTTCGCCGGATCGGGCAGCAGTCGTGTCTTCAGGAGCAGCTCATCGCTGACGTGCCCGACGCCGGAACCGGGCCCGCCG
>NZ_DF952470.1:81153-84293 GCF_001263615.2 Arthrobacter sp. Hiyo1
CGCCGGTTCGAGGTGCCGCTGCGCCAGTCGGAGGCCTGCCGGTACAGCTTGGTGACGAAAACGACCTCCCGGTGGGTCACTCCGGGGAGGCCTGCAAAAGAGCCGGTGACGATCTCCATGAGCTCTTCGTGGCTTGAGGCGAAGCAGTCGATGAAGAGATCGTGCGAGCCGGACACCAGCGAAACGGTGCCGAAGGCCGGCTCCGCGCACAGCTTGTGGACCAGGGCTTCGTTCTCGCTTGGCAGCGACGAAAGGCTGATGAACGCAGACCACCCCGCGCTCAGGTAGCGCGGACCCGGGGCCGGGGTGATCCATGCCAGTCCCTGCTCCGCAAGAGAGTTCCAGCGGCGCGCGACGGTTGGCCCGGACAAGCCCAGGACATCCCCCACGCGGCTCCAGTCGGCACGGGGATTGATCTGAAGGGCATTGACGATTTCAAGGTCAGTTTCGGAGATCATGGCTGATTCCTTCAAAATTCGCGGTTCTCAGATGATTTCAAACAAATTCCTAGCCAGTGTAGACGGCGGACCTAACGTTGTGACTCGCATCACCCGCTCGCATCCGAAGACCCAGGCAACGAAGCCCCCCAACACTCAAGGAAGCACATGGCAAGCAAGACAGCACCTCCGGCGACTGCGGCCGTCGCCCGCCGGACGATCACCGGCATGATCGTGGCGATGGCCCTGATCGAATCCCTCAGCGGAGTCACCCAGGGATACCTGAACCCCATCCTCCCCGCCTTGGGGCCGGCCTTTTCGATCGACGACCCCACCATCAACGGTATTTTCCTCATCTCGAACGTGAGTTTCGCGGTGCTCACGCCGATCATCTCGCGGCTCGGCGACAGCTACGGCTATAGGCTCGTCCTCCGCTGGTCGACGGCTGTAGTCGCGGCCGGCGTCGTCATGATGGCGATGTGGCCGTCGCTGTGGACGGTGACGATCGGCGTCGTCATGCTCACGTGCGTGGTTGGTTTCATCCCTCTAATGATGGGCATCCTGCGCGTGAGCAGCCCGGCGCAGACCCGCACCGGGGTCAGCGTGATGATCGGCATGCTCATGATCATGGTCGGCGCAGGCGGCCTGCTTGCCGGGATCATCGGCGTCGACGATCCCACCCTCGGTTTCTGGGTTGCGGTGCCGTTCGCGGTTGCCGGGCTGCTTTGCTCCTTCGTCCTGCCCGACGCCGGAACCCCCACGGGCGAGGGACTCGCCCTGGTGCCGCTCATGGCATGTTCCCTGGGACTCATCGGCTTCGTGGTGGCGCTTTCGATGGGCCCGGACTGGGGCTGGTTGGATGCCAAGACCCTGGGATCCGGAATCATCGGACTCGCGCTGTTGGCTTATTGGGTGGTCCTGGACGCTCGACGCGTCAACGGGAAGCGCTTCATGGACCTGCGGATGCTTGCCATCCCGCGGATCCGGACGGTCTCGCTGGCCACCTTCTTCTTCGGCTTTGCCTCCATCAGCTACTTCGGCACCAACGGGATCTTCCTGTACTCAAACCCGGACAAGACCGGCTACGGCTTCGCGCTGAGCCCCCTCATCATCGCAATCGTCCTGGCTGCCGCATCGGTGCTCTCGCTGTTCTCCTCGCTTCTGACCTCAAAGGCGCTCAGTCTGTTTGGCGAACGGGCCACCCTGGTGTTCGCCGGTCTCCTCCTGGCGGGCGGCTTCCTGGTCATGGCGGCTGCGCACGGCTCCCTGGCCGGCTACTGCACCGGATTCGCCATGTTCAACTTGAGCCTTGGCATGTATCAGGCAGGAACCCGGGCACTGTCTGTTGAGGGCGTTCCGCTGGAGGAAACTTCGACGGCGGCCGGCCTCAACGAACTGGCGCTGTCCGTTGGCATCGCGGTGGGCGCCGCCGTCGTGAAGCTCATCTCCTCGTCTTCAGTCCAGTCCGGGCACATCAGCGAGGGCGGGCTCCTGTCGATCTGGATTGCCCTGGCCATCGCGGCCTTGGTCGCCGCGGCAGCTGCCGCCCGCTACCCGAAGCGCAAAGCCGCGGCGACAACTGCAGGGGTCGCCGTATGAAAGCCGCGGCTCTGAAAGCCGCCTCCCTCGAAACCGCAACGCCCGTCACGACCTCTTCGGCCGCCGTCGGGCGCTCCATCTCCGCAGCGCTGGAACGCTGGGAGCCGGAAATCCTCGGCCTGAGCCACGCGATCCACGCCGATCCCGAGCTCAGCGGGCAGGAGTTCCGGGCCGCCAAGCGGGTTAGCCGGCTGCTCCGGAGCGCGGGCTTCAGCTTTGACGATCCGCAGCCTGTGCTCCCGGCTTCTTTCAGCGCGAGGTTCGGGACGGGTGAGCTGGTGGTCGCGCTGTGCGTCGAATACGACGCCTTGCCGACCATCGGGCATGCCTGCGGACACAATGTGAACGCCGCCTGCGCCGTGGGGGCGGCACTCGCGCTCGCTTCCGTCGCCGACGAGCTCGGGATCACCGTCAAGGTCCTCGGCACTCCTGCGGAAGAGACAAATGGCGGCAAGGTCGATCTCATTGGTGAGGGCTTCTTCGAGGACGTGTCTCTGGCGATGATGGCCCATGCCGGTGCCGAGGACGTCGTCGGCGGCTCATCCTTGGCCATGGGTATGTGGGACGTGCTTTATGAAGGGCGGCCTGCGCATGCCGCCGCCGCTCCGTCAGAGGGTGTCAATGCCCTCGACGCCCTCGTGATCGCACAGACGGCGATTGCCTTGGCCCGGCAGCAACTTCCGCCCGGCTCGGTTGTTTCGCTGATCGTGACCGAAGGCGGGAGCGCCGTCAACGTCATACCCGAGCGGGCACGGGCGAGCGTCGAAATGCGCTCACCCAGCATCAAGAATCTTCGCGTCATCGAGGAACGCGTGCGGCGCTGCCTGGAAGCGGGTGCACTTGCCAGCGGAAGCACGCTCAAGGTCACCCCCACGGGCAATGCCTACGCTGAACTCAGGCAGGACCGGTACCTTTCCGAGGCGTACCGGACAGCAATGTCCACCCGGGGGAGGGCTGTTGAGTTCAACGAAGATCCAGTAGCTTCCACAGATATGGGCAACGTCTCGCAACTGGTCCCGAGCATCCATCCGCTGCTCGGCTACGACGTCGGCGGGGCCGCCCACCACACCGCCGAGTTCGCTGCCCACGGCTCGTCGGCCTCCG
>NZ_DF952470.1:86542-88048 GCF_001263615.2 Arthrobacter sp. Hiyo1
GGCCTCCGCGGACCGGGCGGTCTTGGACGGCGCGTTCGGCCTGGCCTTGGCTGCCTGCGCGGCGGCCAGCGATCCGCGGCAACGGGAACGGCTGCTAACCCGCCGAACCAACTGAACTCCCCTGCAGGGACGCTCGCTCACTTATGATGCCAAAATCGGGATCCCTCGCTCAGATCATCTGAGCGACGGTCCCGGGGCTTTCAGTCATAGGTGAGCGAGCGTTGGGGATATTCGGGTCATAGGTGAGCGAGCGTCGGGATATTCGGGTCATAGGTGAGCGAGCGTCGGGGAGGGCGGGCCGCACCCACGAATTCACCCCGTCGCCCGCTCTGGTTCCCGCCGTCGAGCGGGCGGACAATGATCTCAGCAGTTCGCAAAGGAGCGCAATGGGATTCTCGAGGCAACAAAAGACGGCGCCGGGCATGGCCGCATTTGGCCGCCCTCGTGATCCCGTGATCGATCTCGCCCGGTTCTTCTGCCTCGTTCTGGTGGTGCTCTCGCACTGCATGATGGTCAGCCCGGTCCTGCACCCGGACGGCACCGTCACCACCGAAAACACACTCATGGAACAGCACTGGTTTGAACCTGTCCTGTGGGTGTTCCAGGTGATGCCGCTGTTCTTCGTCCTTGGCGGGATCACGGGACTGGAATCGTGGCGTCGCTTGCGTGCGCGCGGAGGATCCGGCATCGACTACGCGCAACTGCGGCTCCTGCGCCTCATCCGTCCGGCAACTGCGCTGCTGGCGTCGATGTTCGTGGGGCTCTGGGCCGCGAGCCTGCTTGGCGTCGACCCGGAAGTGGTCCAGCTCATCGCGACCGGCGCGGGCATGCCCTTGTGGTTCCTGGCCGCCTACCTCGCCACCCAACTGAGCGTTCCCGTGCTGGCCCGGCTGCACGGACATTCCCCGTGGTTGACCCTCGGCGGGCTCGTTGCCGCCGTGATCACCCTGGACTCCTTGCGCGGGGCGTTCCCGATGCTCGCCTTCGTCAACATGCTCTTCGTGTGGTGCGCGGTCCAGCAATTCGGCTTCTTCATCGCTGACGGCATCTTCGCTGGACGCAGCCGGGGCTGGTTCGCGGGGTTGATCGTGGGCAGCAACCTGCTCTTGGGGTTCGTGACTGGAATCGGGGTCTACTCAGGAAACATGATCGTGGACCTGAACCCGCCCAACTTCTGCATGCTGCTTCTGGGTTTGTCCCAGGCTGCAACCCTCCAATTGCTCCGCCCCGCTCTTGCCTGGGCGGCCGGCGTGCGCTGGATCCGTTGGATGGTGGCCGTGGCGGGCCGGCGGTCCATGACGGTCTACTTGTGGCATTTGCCGCTGCTCGCAGCCATGTCCGGGCTGCTTCTGCTTACGGACTTCCCCAAGCCAGCGGCAGGTACGGCCGAATGGTGGTGGGCCCGCCCGCTGGTGCTGCTGGGCGTCCTCCTGCTCTTGATTCCGGTCCTGCTGCTGTGCGGAAGGCTTGAAGAGCGCCCGACGGCGGCCAGCCACGCGCGCGGCA
>NZ_DF952470.1:88073-90606 GCF_001263615.2 Arthrobacter sp. Hiyo1
TGAAGAGCGCCCGACGGCGGCCAGCCACGCGCGCGGCAGGACGCACGTCGCGGTGGTGACTGCCGGCGTCGTGGTCTTCATTCCGGTGGTGGACGCCGCGTTCAACGGACTTACGCTGACCCTTCTGGGTGGGGGAGCGGCGTGCTTCGCGCTGGGAGTGTTGCTCCTGGGACGGATACCCGCCGGACTCCCGTCCGCGGCCGTTCCCGATGCCCCTGCGGGGCCATTGCCAGAGCCCGGTTTACGTGCGAATCTCGACTCATGACTGAGTTCACGGATTCAACCGCAGAGTCGTTCAGCCCGGACGTGACAACGGTCAGGAACGACAAATTCCACCGCTACGAGCTTCTTGTCGATGGTGAAGTAGCCGTGATCTCGCAGTTTATGGACAAACCCGGCCACATCGATTTCCTCCACACTGAGACGCGCCCGCAGTTCAAGGGCCGCGGGCTGGCGAAGGTCCTGGCCCATTTTGCCTTGGACGACGTCGTCGCCTCCGGCAAGCGGATCATCCCGCATTGCCCATTCATCGCCGCCTATCTGCGCAGGCATGAGGGATACGAGCTCGACGTCGATTGGCCGCCGGAACCGCCGGTAGGGGAACCGGACAACGATTAGTCAGACGCGGTTATGCCCAAGAAAACGCCGGAAGACCACCCTGCTGACTAAGTCATGGCCCCGGCATTGAGCCAGCCGATCTCTGATTCGGAAACAATTTGCGAAGTTCGCGACACGATTCACACCCCCAGCCGCACGCCACTTTCCGTCTTTGCTGTAATCGGGCCGAACTGCCGCCCCGGGCGGGCCACCGTCGCGGTGTAGGTGCCTACTTTTGTGCCTTCCTTTTCTGCCATTGCCAGGCGTGCCAGAACAGAAGCGTCGCCAGGATCAGAGCGGTGGCTTGGAGAAGCTGCGGGGTCATGTTCATCAGGATGAACGGGAACGGCATCGTATTTCCCGGAGTGGGGGTGAGCGGGGCCATCGCCTCATTGATGATCACCATGATGCCTATGACGAGCGCCAGCTCGAGCACCCATAGCCCGATGATGAACGGATTCACCGCGGCCCTCCGCTGAGGTACCTCGACCGCGCCTAGGTGATGCTCCAGCGCATTCCCGTGCTCGTCGATTTCGCGGAATTCAATCCTGCCATGAGCCGCGTCCATGGTCTGTTCCTCCCGGTTGGTGTGCCGTGGCCCCCACAGAGGCTCGAAAGGCGCACTTTTGAGGCACTCTACCGCGAGCACCGAAAACGTACGAGTACCGCCGTCGAGATGGCATTTGACGGCCGGGACGTGCATCACCACACGGAGCGTCAACGGCGCTAGTCTGGGCGCATGACAACTCGTGCCAACGAACTCACCGCCCTGGTCACCGGTGCTACTGCCGGGCTCGGTGCGCAATTCGCCCGTCAGCTGGCCGAATCCGGCCACCACCTGGTCCTCGTGGCCCGCGACGAAACCCGGCTGAGGTCAAGCGCCGAGGTGCTTGAACGGGACTTCAGCATCTCTGTGGAGGTGCTGCCCGCCGACTTGACCTCCGACGTCGGGGTTGCGGCTGTCGTGGCCAGGCTGCGGGACGCTTCGCGGCCGGTGGACGTGCTGGTCAACAATGCCGGAATCGGTTTGCTGAATTCTTTCGAGAAGAACGATGTGGACGACGAAAAGCGGCATTTGCGGCTGCATGTCCAGACGCCCATGGAGCTGTGCCACGCGGCGTTGGGGGTGATGTTGGCACGCAAGTCGGGCCGGATCATCAACGTTGCGAGCGTTGCGGCATTCGCGAACCGGGGAAGCTATTCGGCGGCCAAGGCTTGGCAGGTCAGCTTCAGCCGTTGGGCGAACACCGCGTATGCCGGCAGCGGCGTGAAAGTCACCGCGGTGTGCCCGGGCTTCACCCACACGGAGTTCCACGATCGCATGGGCATGGACAAGTCGGTGGCTCCGCGCTTTTTGTGGCTTAACGCCGAGCGCGTTGTCCGGGAAGGGTTGGAAGACAACGCCAAGGGCAAAGGGATTTCCATTCCGTCGAAGCGCTACAAAGCGATCACCGCCGTCATGCGCTTCCTGCCGGCGAAGCTTACGTCGGGTCCGCCCCGCCTCGCCGCGAAGCAATCCGGGTCCGCGAAGTAAGCCGGGGCGCCTGGACCAGCACCGCCACCGCGATCCCGATCACGGCTCCCACGAACGTCTCCACCCCGCGTTCCAGGACGAGCACGCCGGGATCCGCGGGCGCCGCCAACTGAGTCATGAGCAAAATGACCGGAGTGAAGAACACCATGCCCAGCCGTAATGCCGGGCCATGAACAACTCGGTGGGGAACTGGAACCCGATCACCAGCAGGGCAAGGATGAGGGTGGTTTGCCCGGGGAAATAGTGCAGCGGGGACAGCGGTCCTGGAAAGAGCACGACGGCGACAATCGCCAATCCGAGGAACGTCCCCACGATACGGTGAATGCCGCGGTGCAGGCGGCTCGGCACATCGGCTCCGGCCAGCGGAACGGCGGCCGCGGCCATCGCCCAGTGCGGATGCCC
>NZ_DF952470.1:90631-94892 GCF_001263615.2 Arthrobacter sp. Hiyo1
CTGCCGCGCCGACGGCGAGCACATACCGGGCCGCGTGGAGTCCGGCTGCTTGGCGCAGCCGCGCCGAGGATGCAGGAATGTCCCGGACGGCGCCACGTTCCCACACCCGGTACCGAAGCCAGCCGGCAAAACCCACCACCATCGAAAACGCTGCCGATGCCGCACAGATCAGGACCGCGGCAAGGAACGGGACGTGCGCGGGGACGGACGCGCATGCTCCAAGGGCCAGGATCCCGAAGAACGGGCCATTTGGTTTGAGCCGTACCTTGTCCGAGAACAGCGAGCCAACACCCGCCAGGAGCGCCTCGACTACCACCAATCCCCATGAATGGATATGGGAGACGGACAAGAACGTGCCCACCGAGACGCCGGCCAGGAGCACGGCGGCGGCCTGGGCCTGGTGCTTGAGCCGCAGTTGATGCGATTCGGCACGACCGTACATGCCGGTCAGGGCGCCGAACACGGCGTAGATGATGAGGTCCGCCCGGCCAATCGCAAGAAGCACAAGGGCCGGCACGGCGACGCTCAGTGCGACGCGGACGGCAGCCAGGTGATCGTTGCTTGCCGGTGGAACGGTATGAAGCGCACGGGCATGGGCAATGATTGATCGCAACGGGACACCACCAATCAACTCAGCCGATCATTGGGAAGTTATCAGCACCCCACGATCCGCGCCATTAGCTGGGTCACAACGTTTCCTTGTGCGTCCCCACCCAACTAGTCCCCACCGCCACCCTCGCCTCGCAAGCTCGGCCAGGGAACCCTGGTGGCGTGGGCCCTCGCAGTAGATGTCGTTTTGAGCCTCCATAACGACATTAACTGCGAGCTAGTCGGGTCGACGGGTGTTTCGAAACGGTGGCAGGATCGAAGCATGACTGTGTCGTTCACATGCCGCACGCGTATCGGGATGGAACCGGGGGAGCTCTTCGATCTCTCCCGCAATGTCGACGCGCACGTCGGCTCCATGGCCAAGTCCCGGGAACGAGCGGTTGCCGGCGTCGTGTCCGGACTGCTCTCGGAAGGCGACGAGGTCACCTGGCAGGCCTGGCATTTCGCTGTACCTCTGCGAATGAGCAGCCGCATCACCCGGTTTCGATTCCCTGAATCGTTTACGGACGAGCAAGTGCGTGGCCCCTTTCGCTTCTTCCGGCACATGCACGAGTTCATTCCCGACGACGGCGGCACGCTCATGATCGATCGCGTCGAGTTCGCGGCGCCTTTCGGCGTTGTGGGCCGGATTGCGGAGAAGGCCTTCCTCGGGCGATACCTGCGGAACCTCATCGAAAAGCGCAACGAATACCTTGCCCGCAACGGTGCCGCCGCATGATCAGGACGGCCCGCGCGGACGAACTGGAACGGCTCCGGGGGATCGAGTTCGCCGCGGGGGAGATCTTCCGCTCCTGTGGAATGGACGCCATCGCAGATGACGAGCCATTGACCGTCACGGAAATGGCTCTCTACCAGGCGCGCGGGGGTGCCTTGGTCTTCGCCGACACGTCAGATGTTCCCGTGGCCTATCTTCTGATTGAGCACCTCGACGGCAATGCGCACGTGGAGCAATTGAGCGTCCATCCGTCGCATGCGCGGCAAGGTCTGGGGAGCGAGCTGCTCGATGTTGCCGAAAAGTGGGCTCAGGCCCAGGGCTTGGAGTGGCTGACCCTGACCACTTTCCGGGATGTTCCGTGGAATGCGCCCTACTATCGCAGGCTGGGTTTCGAGGAGCTGGGCCCGGAGCTGTTGGACGATGGACTCCGGGGCATCCTCGAATGCGAGGGCTTGGTGGGCCTGAGTCGTTGGCCCAGGATCGCCATGCGGCGGCGCGTCAGGCCGATCCGCGGACAGGAAGATTCTGTCAGTCTGTATTGACAGGCCTGTGCCGTCAGTCCAAACTGACAGCATGAATGGTGATGAGCTGACTTCCCACATCCCGGCGACGGACCCGGTAATCGGGCTCCGCGCCGTTGGTGCCCTGCATCGCTTGGCTGAGAAGGTGGAGGCCACCAACGTGGCCCTCGCGCGGGAGCACGGTTGGTCCTGGGAGCAAATAGGTGATGCCTTGGGCGTCTCCAAGCAGTCGGTCCACGCCAAATACGGAAAGTGAGTCTGCCATGTTTGAACGATTTGCCGGCGAAGCCAGGACCGCTGTCCATGCCGGCGCCGAGGAAGCCAAACGCCGTGGAGACCGGAGAATCGGCACGGACCATTTGCTGCTGGGATTGCTTCACGACCCCGGGAGCTGCCGGACGTTGGAAACGGACCTCGAATCCGCCCGCGCCCAGCTCGATGCCCTCGACCAGCAGGCGCTGGAAGCCGTTGGCGTGACGCTGGGGGACTTCGGCCCGCTGAATGCGCCGAAGGGAAGCAGCCGGACTACCTTCACCTCGGCCGCCCGCTCAGTCATTCAGGACTCACTGATGCTGACCACCCGGGAGAAGGCCCGCAGGATCAGCACGCGGCACCTCTTGCTCGCACTGCTGGAGCGGCGCGAACCGGATCCGGCCGCCGTCCTGCTCCATAACCTGGGCGTGGATACCGCGGCACTCAAGGACAGGCTGCAGAACCCAGGTCCGGGAACTGAGTGAGGCGGCCCGAACCTGATTGTTTTGCGCGGCAATATTCCGCTCGAGTGAACCACAGCTGAGTGAATCCTGTAAGCTCCCACAGGATCACGCAGCCGCCTTTTGAGGGGAACCGCCCGTGCAGGACACCATTACCGTACGTCCATCGTGGGGTCGTCGCCTTGCCGGAATCGAAGGCCTCCGAGGCATTGCGGCCCTATCGGTGATGGTTTACCACCTTGCTTTGACGACATCATTCCAAGTGCAGACCGGGCCCTTGGAAATTCTCTTTTCGCTTTGCAACCAGGGCCTCACCCTGTTCTTCGTCCTCTCCGGCTTCCTGTTGTACAGGCCCTTCGTTTCCGCGATCGTGCAGGGCAGGCAGCTGCCGTCCATCCGCCGCTATGCATACAACAGGCTGCTGCGGATTTATCCCGCGTACATCGTGATCTTCGTTGTCACCGGACTCTTCGTCGGTTCCGTGTACCTTCACGGCAGCACTCACGGGTTCGGCCCGGAAAACATCGGCAGGCTCACGGATCCCCTCAAGATCGCAGCCAACGTACTTCTTGTTCACATGTTCATTCCGGAGTACGTCATGAGCGGCCTGCCGGTGTCGTGGTCATTGACGGCTGAGATCACCTTCTATTTTGTTCTGCCTTGGTGGCCTTTCTTGCCCTGTGGAGGATTCGAAAAGGATCGAGGAAGACTGCCGCCTTGGTGTGCGCGCCGCTTGCCATGGTCATCGTCGGCCTGGGCATTACGCTTTGGGCCAGTGACGCGGCAAGCCGAATGAGCCCGATCGATGCGGCGAACTTCGGCTTCGGGCAGACTGGCAGTGCAGTCTTCCTTCGGAGCTTCCTTGCGCAGGCGGATCTCTTTGGATACGGAATGCTCGCCGCCGTGGCAGTGGTCGTGATCCACGAACGCGGCGTGGAGCGGGTGCAGACCCGGGTCAAGGCAGCACTAGTCCTGGTCGCGGCGCTGATCGAGCTCCTGGCCCTTGAATTCGCCCGACCCGTAATTTCCACGGTCTCCGGGGTGGCTGCGGCGTTGGTATTGCTCGCAGTCGTATTACCGTCATCCCGGGGAGACGACCTGAATCGGACGGCCCGTGTTCTCGAATGGTTGCCATTCCGCTTCACGGGCGTCATGAGTTACAGCATCTATCTCTGGCATCTGCCCGTAATTTTTTGGCTAATGGGGCATCACCGGACGTTCGGCCAAAACACTCTCGCCTTGCCGCTGAACGGGCTCCTCGTCCTGGCCATCACACTGTCCTTGTCCACCTTGACTTACTACTTTGTAGAGCGCCCGGCGATGAAGCTGAAGAGGCCGGCGTTGAAGGTACAACAACCCGAACCTCAACAGGAACTAAGCGTTAAGCGCTGAGGATGTAGAATCGGCCTCCTGTCTGCAATTTTCTTTTGGGGGTCCCCGCTTGGCTGTCCTGACCGTGCGCCGTCGCGCCTTTTTCGCTCCTACTGTCCGCTCGCGGAACCCTGTGGTGTACGCGTCGATCGTCCTGGTCTCGACACTGATTTCGCTGGCGCGGCTCCCGGGCCCGGCTATCGGAACCCTGTGGGCCGAAGATGGCGGGATCTTCATCAATGACGTGCTCAAGGACGCAGGCCTCCGGGGCATCTTCGCCCCCTACCAAGGCTACCTCCACGTCGTGCCCCGCGGGGTGGCGTGGCTGGTCG
>NZ_DF952470.1:95697-100173 GCF_001263615.2 Arthrobacter sp. Hiyo1
AGACTGCTTCCTGTGGACGCGTGGGCGATCGCGGTGACCGTGGCGGCGTGCCTGATCGTGGGCGGCGTGGCCGCGCTCGTGTTCCACTGCTCGTCCGCGCTGTCCAGTAATACCTGGGTCCGGCTTGGGTTCGCAGCGGTGCCCGTCTTGGTCGCTGCCAGCCCGGAGGAGGCCCTCGGAAACCTCGCAAACCTGCATTGGTACTTCCTGTACTTGGCGCCGTGGCTCCTTTTGAAACGGCCCCGGACATGGGCCGAGGGTGTCCTCCTGACGGTTGCGGCGCTGCTCGTGGGCCTTACCGAAATACAGGCCGCAGTGTTCGTCCCCCTGTTTCTCTACAGCTGCGGGACGCACGCCTTTGGGGTCCGAGGCTAGCCCTCCTCGTTGGCGTTGGGGCGCAGGTTTTCACGACGCTGGCGTTCCCGCGCGAAAACCCGGCCGCACCGCCGGTGAATTGGCTATCGGTCGTATACGGGTGGTTCGTCGACGGCCCGTCCGCCGTAATGTTCGGTACCGCCGGACAGATATCCCGCGTGGTAGTCCGTTTCGGTTGGGTGCCCGTGGTGCTGGCGGGGGTCCTCTTCCTTGCAGCGACCGCGCTCATCCTTGTTCGGGGTGGAACGCGCGAGAGGGTTGCCGCAGGCGCGTTCCTGGGCGGCTCGGTCGTCATAGCGTGCGCAGCCGTGGCCCTGAACTTCCGGCCGTTCCTCGACTACGCCGCTTTCGACGACGCCGGCTGGAACGCCTTGCACCTCGGGCGGTACGCTGTTGCGCCGTCCATGTTCCTGTTCGCACTCTTGCCGCTTCTGGGCGAGGTTCTGGGGCGCTCTGCACGGCCGGCGGCGCTCGGCGTTTTGGCCGTGCTGATGCTCGTCTACTTCTTCCCCGTGGCCGTGGGGCGCGAGTTCGGACCAATCTGGGCGGACCATCTCGAGCAGGCCCGAGCGGCATGCCGGACGCCCGGGGCCGAACCGGAGCAGATCGTTCCGATCGCCCCGACGGATTGGTCGATCAAAGGCGTCAAGCTCCCCTGTCGCATCCTCGACTGACCCGGATGGGGGGTCCGTGCGCTAGGTAGTGATGAGTTCGGCTTCGCTGCGCTCAACATTCCAGGGAAAACGCGGGATGCGCGGAAAGAGGATCCTGTGTGAGATGACTGCACCCGCAACAAGTACCAGGAGGTATGCAGTTGTCAGCCCTTCCCAAGTGAAGGGCGGCTGCCACAGCGGATCGAACATTTCCGTCCAGTTCGTATGGGTTTGGAGACCTATCGTGTACCGCCGGAGGACAAACACAAAGAGGTAAACGTGTACGCCAACGGCTCCGGCAAAGAGCCACGGAGACAGGGAACGCGCCCATGGTCCCCGTGGTGTCGGGCGCATGCGCATGGCCACTCCGCAGGCGAGCAGAAGCAAGACAAACAGGGCCAGCAAGTATCTGCCCTGCCAGATGTAGCCAATTTGCTGTATTACCTGGGCCTGAAGGATGGGCGGCAGGATCAATACAGCGACAAGCAGGATCCAGACTGCGGGCCGGGCCCGCAGAGGCCGTGCGGTGAGGCCGCCGATGATGACGGCCGCAAAGGCAAAGTGCCAGAAGGCGTAGACCGCGGCGGGTGCGCCGGTGTCCAGCCAGCCCATGATTCCGATATAGCCGGACGCATAGTCGAATGAGCGGTCCAGCATCGTGACGAAGGCCTGGTCCGGTGTCACATCACTGGGGGTACCCGTCAGGCTGCTCAGGCTATTTGCCGCGACCAGCCAGGCGAGACTGGCAGCGCAACCAAGGCCGATGAGCGCGGTCATGGCCAGGCCCAATCGGTTCTTCACGACGGCGACCATCGGCTTTATTCCGAAAATCAACACGGCTGAAACTACCGCCACCGCCAGCCAGAGCAACGAAAGAGCGCGGGTATTGGCCAAAACGGCTCCGGAAATCCCGACAATAACGATGCTCGTCCGAACGTTCTTGAGATTCCGGTAATTCTCGAGAACGACGCATAGGTTGAGAAACAAGGCAGAAGTCGTAACCACTTCAAGCGCGTTGGGATTGATCGAGCCGTTGAGAAAAAGCACCATCGGCGTGATGAAAACCAGGCAGCTCGCCACTGGCCAGAAGCGACGGCGCAATGACGCCGCAGCGCCGATGGTGGCCGCAAGGAACACTGAGCAGATCAGGGCACTGATCAGGCGCATCAGGTAGATCGCGGGCTCGCCCGCCATGAACCGTGAGGGAAGGCCGACCATCGCGTAGTACATCGGGTTGTAATTGCCGGCGCTCGTTTGGGCTTGCACGAGGTCCCGCGCTGCGGGGTCGAGTGGAGGTGCGCACGCAGGCGTCATGGCGATTTTGAAAGCGAAGCAACCTTGGGCGCTGATGGTGGAAATGTATCTCGGAACCGTGACAATAGTCTGCTCGCCCTGCTTGCCTGTTGAGCTTCCCGTGAGCTCACCACGGGCGACTGCCGCGGCTTTGATGGTGTGGGCCGGCTCGTCGGGTACTGACATCAGGGGTGAGGCGAACACCCAAATCATGGAAAGCACGGCAATGATGGGGAACGCAATGAACGTAAACCGCAATGTGGGCAGTGTGCCCGGCCTGCGTGCTGCGCTTGGCAGGGCTGGAGAATTGGTAACCATCGTCCTGATACGTTATCGCACCCGGTCGCCAACAACCCGGCTGGACGAGACCGCCTGAAGCCGTTCGAAACAGGCCATCGGCACGGTTTGGCGGTTCGATGCGCGGCGTTTCGCTGGAACCGGAGCCGTTATGATTGATCGAGCCTTGCGGTCGCTGAGGCGAGGCTGTCTCCGCCGGAAGCCGCAGTTTATATGACATTGACGATTTTGGGGTGCTAACAGTGGCGCTAGACCCGCGTGCTCAAGTGACGCGCATGGTGGGCTTTGTCCACCGTAGCCACCTCTTGAAATTCTTGATCGTGGGAGGGCTCTCCTTCGCCATTGATCTTGGCCTGCTGGTTCTGTTGCACGAAGGCTTTGGAGTTGACCTGTGGTTTGCCACGCCAGCTGCTTTCCTCGCGAGCCTCGTCTTCAACTATTTCGTCCAGCGCTCATATACTTTCCAGTCCAATAACCGGCAGCACGTCAGCATGTTCCGCTACGGCCTCCTAGTCGTTTTCAACGTCTTCGCAACGGACATCATCGTCAATCTTTTCGATAGCCTCGCCCTCACCTATGCGGGTGGAAAAGTAGTGGCCACGGTTTCGACAATGACCTGGAATTTCTTCCTCTACAAATACTGGATCTTCCGCACCGATGCCCGTAACTCCGGGAAAGATCAACAAGACGATTCCGAATTCAGCCCCACTGCCGCAGACGGCTGATCAGCCGGCCACCAGCTCCACCTCGTAGCCGTCGGTATTCACCAGATAGGCGGCGTAGTGGCCGGGCCCGCCGGCGTGGGGATATTTGCTCTCGAACATCTCGTACCAGCCCGAGTCCGCGCCGAGCTCCCGGAGCCGGTCCACGTTCTCCCTGGTGCCGGCATGGAAGGCGAGGTGGTTGAGCCCGGGCTCCGTCCTGCGGTGCGTGCTTCCCGTGAGGGCCGTGGACTGCTCGATCACGATGTACGTGCCTCCGAGTTTCCAACTGCAGCCCTCGGGCCACTCCTGGAATTGTTCGTAGCCCAGTTCGGCCAGCAGCCAGCCCCATTCTTCCTGCGCCCGGCTGATGTGGGGTACCCAAATTTCTACGTGGTGCAGCGAACCCACCGGAACATCAGCCATGCGCAGAGTCTACGTTTGACGGGGGCCCGCGGGAATGCCGGGCAACTCCACGACAAATGCCGCGCCGCCCTCACGCGCCGCACGCACACTGATGCGGCCGCCCATCCGCTGCACGATCCTTGCCGCGATGGACAAACCGAGTCCGCTTCCAACCGGCCGTTCTCCGCTGTATCTGGCAAAGAGCGCACCGCGTTCGAACGCGACGGAGGCATCCGCCTCCGTGAGGCCAGGGCCGCCGTCGCGCACTTCAACGGTGAGTCCGTTGCCGGAAAGGTAAGCGGCGAGCACAACGGGAGCGCTTTCAGGGGTCACGCGCAGCGCGTTTTCCAGCAAGCCGTCCACCACTTGGCGCAGGCGCTGGCCATCGCTGCGGACCGGCAATGGCCCGGAAGGCAGTTCGAGCCGACCGGCAATTCCGTTCTGGACGCACACCGCTTGCCAGGCCTGCCAACTCTCGCGCAGGATCAAGGATGCGTCCACAGGCTGGAGTTCCACGCGGAAATCATCGGACTCAAGCCGTGCCAATTCCAGGAGATCGCGGACAAAACGGTCCAGGCGGTTGGTTTCGGCCACGAGCGTCCGTCCGACCCCGCTCACGTCGTCTCCGCTGACCACGCCATCGGCAAGCGCTTCGGCGTAGCCCCGCAGCGCGGTAAGTGGTGTCCGGATTTCGTGCGAAATGGAGAGCAGGAACTCGCGTTGGCGGCCCTCGCTGGTACGGAGCGCGGCAT
>NZ_DF952470.1:100198-101550 GCF_001263615.2 Arthrobacter sp. Hiyo1
GGACCGTTCACCGACGTCGAGACCGACTTTCCGGTCAATACCTCCGCGACGGTCTTCGCATCCACCAGCCTCGCCCCGCCGCCTGTCACGCGGCCGTCGGTGCTGATTTGCGCGAGCCTCGCGCCGTGCGTGAGCAGATCTGTGCGCAGGTCCTGCAGGCTCCCAAGGCTTGACTGCTTGCTGAGGGAATCGGCCTCGACCGCGAGGTACTTCTTGGCTTCGTCAACCGCCGTGGCGTTGACCAGTTGCGCCGCCAGAAGGCCGGCAAGTACGACGGCGACGGTCGCGACGGCGGCGATCACCGCCGTCGTGCGTCCGGCCAGTGTGCCGAACCAGCGCCTCACGTGGCTCCTCCGGCGCCGGGACGGAGCACGGACGAATGGGGAGGCGCGGCCGAATAGCCGACGCCGCGGCTCGTCGCGATGGGGGAGTGCTCGCCGAGCTTGGCACGGAGCTGCGCGATGTGCACATCCACTGTCCGCCCGGCGGCATAACTGGCCTGCCCCCACACGGCGGACAGGAGCTGCTCCCGGGAAAAGACCCGGCCAGGCTGCGCCATGAGGTACGCGAGGAGGTCGAATTCGGTGGCCGTCAGGGTGAGTTCCTCGGTTCCCGCGCGTGCGGTCCGGTTCAGCGGATCCAGTTCGACGCTGCCCAGCACGAGCGGTTTGGAACGTGGGGTTCCTTCGGTCCGGCGCAGGACCGCCTTGACCCGCGCCACCAGTTCGGAGGGCGAAAACGGCTTGGTGAGATAGTCGTCCGCGCCCAATTCCAGGCCAAGGACGCGGTCCACCTCCTCATCCCGGGCCGTGACGAACAGTACCGGCGTCCAGTCCTCTGCCTGCCGCAGTTGCCTGCAAAGCTCGATCCCGTCCAGACCGGGCAGGCCGACGTCGAGAATCACCGCGACCGGTTTGAGCCGCTTGATCTGTGCCAACGCGGACACCCCGTCCCGCTCAACGTGTACACCGAAACCCGCGCGGCCCAGATAGAGGCGCTGGATATCGGCAATTGCCCGTTCATCCTCGGCAATCAGCACCAATCCGCGGCTGTCTTCCATGCGTCCATTCAACAGCAAGGATCAAGCCTGTGGAGCGTCCTCGTCGGCCGCCGGGGACGGTTTTACATTCTTCGAACATTGGCCGAACAATCAATTCATGCGGCCGGACCAGAGTGTGGTGAAGAGCGCCGGCGGATCGACCACCGGCCGGAACAAAGGACACGGACCATGAACAACACCATCCCGAGCTCCAGCACTCCCGTTGAGGGCCGCAAGCGTACCAAAGCGCGCACCGCCGTCGTCAGCGTCCTCGCAGCAGGCCTCCTGCTGGGCGGCGGCGTGATCGCCGCCA
>NZ_DF952470.1:102945-105649 GCF_001263615.2 Arthrobacter sp. Hiyo1
GCATCCGCTCGCGGCGGCCCTGCGGTTCTTCGTGAACGGTGACAGCAGCAAACCGAACTACGGCCAACGCGCCGCGAAGATCGCCACGTTCATCCTGGACAAGCGCCCGAAAGTGGCCGCGAAGCTTCCAGCCGCGCTGCAAGCGGACCTGAAAGCGCTGAAGGACGCAGCCGACGGCGACCGGGTGGCCAAGGCAACCCACATCAGGGACACAGCCCTGAACGGCGGCTACGGCCCGAAGATCCAGGCGCAGGCAAAGCGGATGCAGGAGCAGAAAGCCGACCGCAAGGCTTAAACGGCGGCAAGGCTGGTTATTTGTGGCGGGACCGCCACAAATAACCAGCCTTGTTGTGCAGACGCGGGCCGCCCGCAGCCCCCGTCCGCCCTGTGTCTGGACCGGCAGTGTGCCTAGGCCGGAACGGGGTCCCGGTCCGGATCCGCCGCTACGAGGGGACCGTCGTCGAACGGCATTTCGTCGAGGTCGATCAACGGGTTGGTGTCCTGGGTGGCAACCAGCTCGCGGGCTTCGGCCTGCGTGTCCACGCTTGGCATGGAGCCCGGAAGTGGCCGCTGTGCGGATTCGCGCAGGAAGTAGATGGCGATTGCGCCAACCACGGACGTTCCCATGAGGTAATACGCGGGCATCATGTCGTTGCCGGTGCCTTGGATCAAGGCGGCGACAATGAATGGCGTGGTGCCGCCGAAGATCGCTACGGAGAAGTTGTAGGCGATGCCCATTCCCCCGTAACGGCTCGAGGTCGGGAACAGCGCCGGAAGCGCGGAGGCGAGGTTGGCTATATAGAACGTGACCGGGAAGGCGATCAGGGCCAGGCCGGCAAGCGTGGACCAAATGTCGCCGATGCCGATCAGCAGGAAGGCCGGAACAGCGAACACGACCGTGCTGACGGCCCCGATCCACAGGACGGGCCGGCGGCCGATCCGGTCGGAGAGCTTGCCCGTCAACGGGATGCAGACTGACATGACGACCAAAACGGGGATGGTCAGCAGCGTGCCATGAACGGGGTCGTAGCCCTTGGACTCGGTCAGGTACGTGGGCATGTAGGAAGTCAGCATGTAGCCCACCGTGTTGGCGGCTGCGGCTAGGATCATGGCGAGGATGATCTGGCGCCAGTAAGCCTTCACGATGCCGATGGGACCCTTGGCTACCGCGGCGTCGCCCGCTGCGGCGTCCGCGGCGAGGGCTTCCTGGGCATCCAAAGTGGCTTGGAACTGGGGTGATTCCTCGATCTTGCTACGGAAGTACACGGCGATGACGCCGAGCGGACCCGCAATGAGGAAGGGCAGTCGCCAGCCCCAGTCCTCCATGGCCGATTGGCCGATGGTGAGCTGCAGGATGGACACGAGCGCCGCGCCAAGGGCGAAGCCGATGTAGGAGCCCATGTCCAAGAAGCTCGCGAAGAAACCGCGGCGCTTGTCCGGAGCGTACTCGCTCACGAACGTGGTGGCGCCGGCGTACTCGCCGCCGGTGGAGAAACCCTGGACAAGCTTCAGGATGACGAGCAGTGCCGCTGCCCAGATACCGATTTGTGCGTAACCGGGCAGGAGTCCGACGGCGAAGGTGCTTGCCGCCATCAGCAAGAGTGTTGTGGCGAGCACCTTCTGGCGGCCCACCTTGTCGCCCAACCACCCGAAGACAACGCCGCCGAGGGGGCGTGCCACGAAGGTTGCGGCGAATGTTCCCAGCAGGAACAGGGTCTGCACGGACTTGTCCGCCTCGGGCAGGAAGACCGGCCCCATCGTGGTGATGAGGTAGCCGAACACGCCGACGTCGTACCATTCCATCGTGTTGCCGACGATCGTGCCGCCGAGTGCTTTTTTCAGCATGGGCTGGTCAACGACGTTGACGTCGGATACTTTGAGTCGACGGCGTGTTGGAAGTTTCAATTTTGAGGCACCGCGTGGTGCGTTCTTGCTCGTTGCAGCGGCGTTCCTAGCGCCTGCTGAAGAGTCGGTGATGCTTCGGTCTGTGGGCATTTGTGTTTCTCCTAGGGAGATCATTTGCTTGCGACATACAGCTGCTCCGCTCTGGGCAGGGTTTCAATTTTACGCGAGATTCGCCCAATCTTAGAGTTGGGCTCCGAATTTCGGGGCCATTCCGGGCCCTTTCGGGCACAAATGTCTGACATCCACGGACCCCCTGCAGCCCCGGAATCACGCGGATTTTGGCGTGCTCCGGAGGTGCGTTACCAAATTGTTTGATTCAGGGCCCCGGAACGCACAGTTTGCTGATCATTTCCGGTGGATTGCCCGTTGTTTTCCCAACACCACCGTGGCATCGAATTCTCCAGAATGGACCACCCGAGCGGACAGCCCGGCGTCCTCGAACAGGGCCGCCGTCGTCGCGGCCTGCCGGACGCTCGTTTCGATCAGCAGCCGACCACCGGGAGCCAGCCACAACGGAGCCTCCCCAGCGATCCTGCGCTGCACATCCAAACCATCCGAGCCGCCGTCGAGCGCCACCCGCGGTTCATGCAGTCGGGCCTCTGGCGGCATCATCCCGATCGAGTCCGTGGGGACGTAGGGAGCGTTGGCCACTAGGACGTCAACCCGGCCGCGAAGAGCATCCGGCAGCGCCGAATAGAGATCGCCTTCGTGCACCTGGCCGCCCACCGGGCCGAGGTTACGGCGGGCGCAGCAGACCGCAGAGGGGTCGACGTCGGCCGCGTGAAGCTCGATGCCGCCC
>NZ_DF952470.1:106332-107386 GCF_001263615.2 Arthrobacter sp. Hiyo1
CCGCCGCCTGGACGAGGTACTCCGTGCGCGCGGGGGACGAAGACGCCAGGGTCCACGGCGATGTGTTGGCCGCAGAACTCTGCCCAGCCCAGGAGGTATTCAAGGGGTAAACCCGAGACGCGTTGTTCTACCAGGCGGTCAAGCTCCTCGGGAGCGTGCGCCGCGGCGATCAGGAGCCGGGCCTCTTCTTCGGCGAAGACGCAACCGGCAGAACGGAGCCGTGCCGTGACGGCGGAATGGGACGGCTGGAACGTGGGTGCTGACATAGGAGAGCCTTTCGGGGTACCGAGGGGTGCTCTCCGGGCCATGCTAGCCGAGGGTGGAGGCGGGAACTACGCCTGAAACGGCTTCGACGAAAGCCGGGGTTCACAAACACAGCCCGGAGTGTCTAGGGTGGGTGCATGGGAACACTGATTTTTGAATAGGCCAGCGGGTCACCGCTGAGTTTGAACCGACAAAAATCCATGCCTGTTGAGGCTTCGCCTCCGCGCCGTTCCTGTTGCTTTCACTAGACCCAGGGTCTCGCAGCGGACGTCGCGTCCCGATACCTCCTCCGGCACATCAAGAGCTTTAAGGAGTCCGCTGCATGACACCGAACACACCCGAAACCGACGCCGGGCAGGAACCAGAAGCGCAGGAAACCGTCGCCCCGGCTGCCGGTGTCAGATCGAAACTGACTGACGCCCAGAAGGAGATGCTAGCCAGCAAGTCCCGTGGCGGGGCAGGGAACGGCTGGCAAAGCACCGGAAAAGGACACAAACCCACTCAGGCGAGTGGCAAGCTGGCCAAGTCCGAGAAGAAAGTCCGCTGGTAGATCCTGCAGACAAGCGGACCGCTCCCACCTAGTATGGAAAATCCCTTCGTTTCAATGCAGAAAGGAAGAACAATGGCTGCGAAGCACGTTGAGCAACAAATCAACTCCGAGGTGGCCAGCCACTTGGTCGAGTCCATGGATAAAGCGCCCATGCCAGCCCCGGCAACGGTGGCCATGGCCCTCGGCTCGACCCAAGGACCGGCCTGGCCGGACGTCAGCGGCAAGGCCAAGCACCCCAAG
>NZ_DF952470.1:107411-109119 GCF_001263615.2 Arthrobacter sp. Hiyo1
GGACCGCGGCGCAAGCCACGGCCGCGTAGGCCAGCAGGCGGCAGTCACCGCGGTCCACCGCACCAGCCGTCCGCAGATGCCGCACTCCTCTTAGGAACCACCCTCCTCAGCCCAACTGACTCGCACTTAATGTCGTTCTGAGCCCTCATAACGACATCTGCTGCCAGTTAGTTGGGCTGAGTTACGTGCGGGAGGCGTAAGCGTGCGGGCCTGGGTTATGCGCGCTCGACGTCGTCGGGAGACTTGTCGGGGCGCCAGCCGCGCCAGACGGGATGGCGCATTCTCTCGGCGCCGGTCCAATCGCCGAACGTCACCTCTCCCACGAGCTCGGGCGAAACCCAGTGCGCCGTGGCGGCGTCCTCGGCCGGGATGTCGTGGAACGGAGAGTCCGGGCGATCGAGACCTTGCAGGCGCTTCAGGATGTCGCGCAGTTGCCAGTCCTTGAACCCTGTGCCCACCCGGCCCGCGTAGCGCAGCTTGTCGCCGTCGGGAATCCCCACCAGCAACGCGCCAATGGTCCCCAGCCTCGCCCCGGAGCCGGGCCGCCAGCCACCCACCACCACTTCCTGCGTGCGTTCCAACTTGAGCTTGATCCAGGACCTGCTGCGCCGCCCCGGCTGGTACCGGCTATCCGCGCGCTTGGCCATGACGCCCTCCAAGCCAAGCTCGCCGGCAGTGGCCAGGATGTCGTCAAGGTCATGTTCCAGGATCTCGGACACATGGATAGGGGAGCCCTGGGCCGGCAGCTTGGCGCGGAACTCCGCTAGCTTTTCCCGGCGCTCGCTGAGCGGCAGGGAGGTGAGGTCGGCACCGCCTTGGGACCCGGCGTCGTACAGGAGATCGAACACCATGAGCTGCACGGGGACCGCGGCCCGGGCACGTTCGACGTCGCCGGGTTTGAAGAGGTTCATCCGCTTCTGGAGCAGCTCGAAGCTGGGCCGGCCGTTCTTGCTGAGTGCGACGATTTCGCCATCTGCCACGAAGTCGTGGTCAGGCCAATAGCGCGGATCCGCCAGTTCGGGGTAGGTGGGTGTCATGTCGATCCCCGAGCGGCTGGTCAACCTGATCTTGCCGCCCGAGCCTGAAACGATCGCCCGGAAACCGTCCCACTTGAGCTCAAACAGCCAGTCGCCGGAGGAGACATCGGCGGTTGTCCCGGAGGTTGCGAGCATGGGCGCGTAGCTGGGGGTCCCGATCGGTTGGGGCCGGGAGTCAGGCAACAGCACCGTCCGATGGCCCGGTTTGTCCTTCATCAGGTGGATCAGCCATTGCGACGGCGACTCCCCGGTGTGGATGAGCGCGAAGCGGCGGGTCCCGTGCAATCCGCCGCCGGGCTTTCCGGTGAGGGTAGCGATGACTTCCTTGCCGTCGCGCCATTTTTCGCACTCGAACTCGCCGCTGTCCCAGATGCTGACCGTCCCGGCACCGTATTCGCCCTTCGGAATGATGCCCGCGAATTGCGCATACTCCATCGGGTGGTCCTCCGTGCGCACCGCGAGGTGGTTCTTGTCCGGAGTGTCGGGCACGCCCCGCGGCAAGGCCCACGACGCCAGGACGCCGTTGTGCTCCAGCCGGAAATCCAGGTGGAAACGGCGGGCATGGTGCTCCTGGATGACGAAAATTCCGCCGGGCGGATTGGGTTCCGCGTCGGACTGGAGGGGGCGCGAACCGGCTTGGTGCTCGACGGCGGGAAACGGTTCGGGGGTCC
>NZ_DF952470.1:109150-114559 GCF_001263615.2 Arthrobacter sp. Hiyo1
CCCCGTTCGAGTGCGAAGTGGCGTGCCCGCCCGCCACCGCGGCGAAGGGTCCTTTCCCTCTTTGACGCGCTCCATGACGGCCGTGAAGTCCAGATGCTCGAGCTTGGGGGAGGCGAGTTCGCGCCACGTCCTCGGGGCGGCGACCATGGGGTGGGCCCGACCGCGGAGGGAGTACGGCACGATGGTGGTCTTGTTCCCGCTGTTCTGGCTCCAATCCACCAGCACCTTGCCGTTGCGCAGGGTTTTCTTCATGTCGCTGACCACGAGGTCCGGATGGTCGGCCTCAAGCGAGCGCGCCAATTCGTGCGCGAACGCGGAGACCTGCTCCCATTTGCGGGTGCCATCCAGTCCGGCGTAGAGATGGATCCCTTTGCTGCCGCTCGTCACAGGAACCGGATCGAGGCCGATGTCCTGCAGGATGCTGCGAGCCAACTTGGCGACTTCGACGCATTCGGAAAGGCCGGTGCCGGGACCGGGGTCGAGGTCCAGGACAAGGCGGTCCGGCGGCAGCATGGTCCCGTCGGCGTCCACTTGCCATTGCGGCACGTGGATTTCCAAGGCTGCAATCTGGGCCAGCCACGTGAGCGTGGCGAGGTTGTTGACGAGCGGATAAACGTTGCTGTGTTCCCTGTGCTGGATGGTGACCCGGGGAACCCATGACGGCGTGGAGTCGTCCAGGTTCTTCTGGAAGAACATAGGCCCGGGATCCGACGTGGTCCCTACTCCGTGGACCCAGCGCTTCCGTGTGGCGGGCCGGTTGGCGGCAGCCGGGATCAGGAACGGGGCAACGGCGGCATAGTATTCGAGCACTTCGGCCTTGGTGGTGCCAGTCTCCGGGTAGATGATTTTGCCCAGGTTGGTGAGCGTCAGTTCATGGCCTTCAACGTTGACGCGTTCCTTCTGGCTGGTTGCCACCTCTTCACCTCCGCCGTGTTGTGATGTTCACTTAGTGCATGAGGGCCATATGGAAGGGTTCTATCGCGTTCGGGCTGGTCAACGTACCCGTCAAGCTCTACAGCGCCACCGAGGACCACGATGTCAGTCTCCACCAGGTCCACAACAAGGACGGGGGCCGAATCCGTTACCAGCGGAAGTGCGAAATCTGCGCCTCTGTTGTGGATTACGAGGATATCGACAAGGCCTACGAAGAGGAAGGCCGCACCGTGGTGCTGTCGGCGGCCGATTTGAAGTCGCTGCCTGCGGAGAGCAGCCGCGAAATCGAGGTTGTGGAGTTCGTTCCAGCTGAGCAGTTGGACCCCATCATGTACGAGCGGCCCTATTATCTCGAGCCGGATTCCAAGTCGCCCAAGGCCTACATGCTTCTTCTGCGCACTTTGCAGGACACCGAACGCGTGGCCATTGTGCAGTACGCCCTCCGGCAGAAGACCAGGCTGGGCGCACTGCGGGTACGGGGCGATGTGCTGATGCTGCAATCCCTGCTCTGGGACGACGAAGTCCGCGAAGCAAACTTCCCTTCGCTGGAAACCGACGTCAAGATCTCGGACAAGGAACTTGAGATGTCCTCGGCCCTGGTGGATTCCATGGCGCGCGACTTCGAGCCCGAGCAATACACCGACAACTACCAAGTTCAATTGCGCCAACTCATCGCGGCCAAACTCGAAAAGGGCGACTCCATCGACACCGAGGAGACGTTCGGTGTGGCAGCCAGCGAAGGGGAAGGTGGCGAGGTCATCGACCTCATGGAAGCCCTCAAACGGAGTCTCGACAAGAAGCGCGGCAAAGCGTCTGCCGGCTCGTCCGACGAGTCCTCCGCTGAAGGGTCCGACGACGGCGCCACAGCCAAGGCGGCCAGCAAGCCGAGGGCGAGGGTCAAGAAAGCCTGACGCGCCGCCGTCGTGCGCTTCGTGAAAGCTGGGCATGCTCCAAGTGGCCTGCGCCGGAGCAAGGCACATGTCCCATGAATGGCCTAGTGGTTTCGCAACGCAGAGATCAGCTCGGATTTCTTCTTGCTTGAGTACCCTGTGAGCCCCAGTTCCTTCGCCCGGGACTTCAATTGGGGCACAGTCCAGTCTTCATAGTCGCCCGAGGTGCCGCCGCGTCGGCCGATTTCCTTGCGGCCCTCCTTGGCAGCGGCATTCGAGATCCTCGCGGCCTTTTCCTTCGAGGCGCCATCCTCACGGAGGCTTTCGTAGAGTTCCGGACTTGAGGCTGGGATTCTTCTTGTTTGGCATGCGATCCTCCTTTGGTCAAGATCCGGGCTAGGACGGAAGCTCCATCCGGAACCCGCAGCGGCACTGCAACACCTTTGTGGCCAGGTACACGTCGAGAAGGTCGACGGCGGGGTCTTCGGTGGACACCGGTGCATACACGCTGTGGAATCCGGTTCCTGAGATCTTCATGGGTTCGCCGCAGTGGATGTATTCGCCGCCGAATTGCAGCACACCTGACACCGTGCCTCGCTGGTTCAGGATGGCTGCGACGTCCTGGAATGTCGCGGCATGGGCGTAGAACATATCGCATTCCACGCAGGTGTAGGCGACATCCACGAACTCTGCCGACGGTGGCTTCAGGGGCTCGATGGAATCGAGAATCACGTACTCGGCGGTGCCGCAATGGCCGCACCAGATTCGTTCCCCTTTGGGGAGGGGCGCGCCGTTGGGAACAAGCGGGTCAGAGATAGTCGGCATCGACTTAACTCCTTGAACCAGGAAGTGCGGCTCCCGCGCGAGGCGGAAGCCGCACTTCGAGCGGATTTAATCCTTCTTGAAAGCGTCCTTGACCTTTTCACCGGCCGATTTCAGGTCGCTCTTGCTCTGATCCATCTTGCCTTCGGCTTCGAGTCTCTCGTTACCCGTCAGCTTTCCAGCCGCTTCCTTGGATTTGCCTGCAAGCTTTTCTCCGGCGTTCTGGATCTTGTCATCTGCACCCATGGACGTACTCCTTTGCTGGTAAAGGGACTTTCTTCGATTCGCCAAACGGTGTGGGGCCTGGCCGACAGGGCCAGGCGTCCTCACTGCAGTTGCCGGTCAAACTCCGTGTGACCTGCGGCCGGACATGAAGCTAAGGAGCCAGCCGATGGCCGCGACAATCAGGAGGACCACGCCGACCCAAAGGAGCCAGCTCACGGCCTGCGAGAAGCCGCCGACGAGCAGAAGAACGATTGCCACAACGCCTGCAATGATCAGAAGAGTGTTCACAATGACACATTCCTTACTTCAGCGGGACCGCTGGCAAGCGCCCGGGTCCCTTGCGATGTATTCGGTTGTCAGTTCGCTTGCGAACCGTTGTTCCCCGCCAGGCCCGAAGGCCCCGTGCAAGGTCTTGCTGTAGTGATACCGCCCCGGATTTTCAGGGTTTTCGTCCGGTAAGAACCGGCATCGACTTCCTCCATGGTACTACTAAGCACCCTTATCAAATCAAGTACTAAGTACGCTTACAAAGATTTTTGGATATCGTCGTAGGCTAAACGGAAGGTCGAGCGCAGGTTTCCTGCGCTCGCATCGGACGGTCGTTTAGGAGGAGAAAACGTGAAAGCATCGCAAACCCTGGCAGATAACCTCCAGTTGGTCCTGACGGATCTCATTGAACTCCAGCTCCAAGGAAAACAGGCCCATTGGAACATTGTTGGCCCCAATTTCCGGGACTTGCACCTGCAGCTCGACGAACTCGTCGCAGCCGCCCGGGAGTTCGCCGACGAAACCGCCGAAAGGATGCGGGCGCTCCATGCCCTTCCCGATGGCCGGAGCACCACCATCGCCGCCTCAACAAGGCTGGAGCAATTCCCCGCTGGATTGACCAAAACCAAGGACGCCGTGAAGCTGATCACCGATCGCCTGGAGCGGACGGTCCAGACCATGCGTGATGTCCACGACGCAGTAGACGAAGAAGACCCCACGACGGCGGACCTGCTCCACGCGTTCATTGCCCGTTTGGAGCAGCTCGCTTGGATGATCAGTGCCGAGATCATGTCGGCCAGTGCGTCCGTGGCAGATCCACAGGAAGCCTAGGAACCCGGCGAACGGCGTCAGTGCATGCCACGGCTCCGCCGCAGTAAACCGGGCACTCCGGGCATTTCCCGGCGAAGGTCCGGCCGCGGATTCAGCTACTACCACCCGGACGGATCGCTTATTTCGGGCGGGGAGCGCAAACGCCTCGACGCGATGGCGATACCTCCTGCATGGGCCGATGTCTGGATATGTCCGTTCGAGAACGGACATATCCAGGCAATGGGAGTGGACGACGCCGGACGTAGCCAATACATCTACCATCCGGAGTGGCGTGCCCGCCAGGATACTGAAAAGTTCGCCCGGGCCGCGCGGCTTGGTCCATCCTGCCGCAGGCGCGCCGCCTGGTCTCCAGGCATCTGCGGGAGTCACCTTCCGAGAAGACTAAAACGTTGGCCGCGGCCGTACGGCTCATGGATCTCGGTGCCTTGCGCGTTGGTTCCGATGGCTACGCGCGCCGCAACGGCTCATACGGGCTCACCACGCTGAGGTGCAGACACGTGAAGGTCAACGGGGAAACGGTCTCCCTGCATTTCCCGGGGAAAAGCGGCCAAACCTGGGATTCCACCATCGAGGACCCGGTGCTCGCCCGATTCCTCGGACCCTTGGCAGGCAGGCCAGGCAAGGAGCCCCTACTGGTCTTCCAGAATGGTGAGGGAAGCGTCTCCCTGAATGCCGCGATGGTCAACGAGTACCTTCGCCACATCACCGGCGGCGACTACACGGCCAAGGACTTCCGCACGTGGAAAGGCACTGCAGCGGCCGGAATGGCGCTCGCAGGCCCGGCTTCAAAAGTGCCTGCCCGCAAACGAGTCCTCGAAGCAATCAAGCAAACCGCCGAACTTCTCGGCAACACGCCAACGGTGGCGAGGGCAGCCTACGTCGATCCTCGGATCGTGGAGGGTTTCCTGGCGGGTGATCTCGAACAGCTCAAGGCCAGCGAGTCGGATATCGCGGCCTACTTGGGGTCACTGCCTTGAATAATTTGCCCTGAAAAACAAAAGAGCATGCTCCCCGTTGGCTACGAGCGATGGACAGATGAGGAATATGTCCATCCCCGAGTGCCAAGGGAGAGCATGCTCAGGGGGGTTACTCGGCGTCGTGGTCCGTTTCGAGGATCTTCACGAGGCGGTCCAGGGCTTCGTCGGCCCCGGCACCTTCGGCACGCAGGACAACGACGTCGCCGAATGAAGCTCCGAGGCTCATCAGGGAGAGGATGCTCGCGGCATCCATGGCGTCGTCGGCGGGCTCGCCTTCGCGGGCGATGGTGACCTCGATGTCCAGCTCGCCGGCGGCTTCGGCGAAGATGGCTGCCGGGCGTGCGTGCAGGCCGACGCGGCTGGCGATGGTGGCGGTACGTTCGGACATTGTTGCTCCTTCGATTGTGGGCTTGGGGAAAGTCTAGAGACCCAACTCGTCCAGGATAGGCAGCTGGGCGCGAACG
>NZ_DF952470.1:115201-117360 GCF_001263615.2 Arthrobacter sp. Hiyo1
GATCGCGGGCAGGCCGAGGGCGCGGGCCAGGATGGCGGTGTGGGACTGCGGGCCGCCGCTCGAGGTGATCAGGGCGATCACCTTGGCGGGTCCAAGGTGGCGGTGTCTGCCGGGGCTAGGTCCTCGGCGGCCAGGATGAACGGAACGTCCGACGCCGGGATTCCCGGCGCGGGCAAACCGCGCAGTTCAGAGACGATGCGGGCGCGGACGTCCAGGACATCGGCCACGCGCTCTGCCATGTAGCCGCCAAGGGCCTTCAACGAGTCTGCAACCGTTGCAGCGGCCTCCCAGATGGCCCGTTCGGCGGTGCGTGCGCCGCCCGGAGCCTCGGGGGAGAGGAGCCTGATGGCCGATTTCACCAGCATGGGATCGGCGGCCATCAGGGCTGTTGCTTCCAGGACCTCTTTGCCTTCGCTGGACGCCGTCGCGGCCCGGGCACGGAGTTCCGCCTGCACGGCCTTGGCGGCATCCTTGATGCGCTGGCCCTGCGATTCGACGGTAACGTCCGCAGGAATATTGACGTTCTCACGGGGCTCTTGCACCGGCTTCGGCATCTGCCGCACCGGCCCCAGAACACGCCCCGGGGCAACGCCTACACCTGAAAAGGTCTGCATGGAATAGTCCTCTACTTGCTTATTAGCGGTTGTTCAGGCCGCGACGGGAACAGGAGCCTGCTCTGCCTCGACCGGCTTCCGGACCGCCCAACGCTTGAGCGCGAGCAGGACCAGGGCGGTGACGACTACGCCGACTGCGATCGATGCGATGAACATGAACACGTTGCCGATAGCGAAGAAGACGAAGATGCCACCGTGGGGTGCCTGGGAGGTAACTCCGAAGGCCATGCTCAGCGCACCGGTCACGGCGCCACCCACCATGCTTGCGGGGATCACGCGGAGCGGGTCGGCAGCGGCGAACGGGATGGCGCCTTCAGAGATGAAGGAAGCACCCAGCAGCCAGGCGGCCTTGCCATTCTCGCGCTCGGCGAGGCTGAAGCCCTTCTTGTTGAGCACGGTTGCCAATGCCATGGCGAGCGGCGGCACCATCCCGGCGGCCATGACGGCAGCCATGATCTGGAGCGGGGCCGGGTTGGCGAGGCTGCCGGCGCCGAGGCCGGCTACGGCGAAGGAGTAGGCAACCTTGTTGACCGGACCGCCCAGGTCGAAGCACATCATGAGGCCAAGGATGATGCCAAGCACGATCGCCGAAGTACCGGTCATCCCGGAAAGCCAGGTGCTGAGGCCCTTGGAGATGGCCGCGATCGGGCCGCCGAGGAAGAGGAACATGGCGCCCGAAGCGACGATCGAGGCGACGAGCGGGATGATGACCACGGGCATGAGGCCGCGCAACCAGCGTGGAACGGAGAACGTGCCGATCCAGTGTGCCGTGAGGCCAGCGAGCAGGCCACCTACCAGGCCACCGAGGAAGCCGGCGCCCATGTAGCCGGCGACAGCACCGGAGACGAAGCCCGGGGCGATACCAGGCCGGTCCGCGATGCCGTAGGCGATGTAGCCAGCCAGGGCAGGGACGAGGAAGCCGAGGGACAACGCGCCGATCTTGAACAGCACGGCTCCGAGGTAGGCGCCGAACGGACCCCATGCATGGACCGGGTAATCGGTGGGCAGGTTGACGAGGGTGTTCGCGGCAAGGATCTTGTCCGCAACTCCGGCGATTTCGTAGCTGCCCAACAGGAAGCCGAGGGCTATCAGCAGGCCGCCACCGGCGACAAACGGGATCATGTAGCTGACGCCGGTCAGCAGGACTTTCTTGACCTTGGTGCCGAGGTGCTCGCTTGCAGCTGCGGATGCCTGTTCGGCGCTCTCTTCGGCACCGAAATGCGGGACGCGGTGTGCATGTGGGTCGGATGCGGCGGCGAGGGCTTCTTGCACCATCTTGGCCGGCTCGTCAATGCCGCGCTTCACGGGAGCGTTGATGACGGGCTTGCCCGCGAAGCGTTCCTTGCCGCGGACATCGACGTCGACCGCGAAGATCACGGCGTCGGCGGCGGCAATCACAGCCGGGTCCAACGCGGTGAATCCGCCCGAGCCTTGGGTTTCAACCTGCAGGTCGACGCCCGCTTCCTTGGCAGCGGCCACGAGGGAATCGGCTGCCATGTAGGTGTGGGCGATGCCAGTGGGGCAGGCCGTGACGGCGACGATGCG
>NZ_DF952470.1:120666-124501 GCF_001263615.2 Arthrobacter sp. Hiyo1
CGGACCTTTTCCGGCTGGCGCTGGATGGCCCGCTCAACCACGCTTTCCTCGCGGGTGCTGAGGCGGTCCGACGGGACGGCCCCGCCGTGGACGCGGCGAAGGTTGCCGGCGGATTCGAGGGCAGCGAGGTCACGGCGGACCGTCTCTGTGGTGATGCTGAATCGGTCTGCAAGGTCCGTGACGCTGACCCGCCCACGCTCGGCGACGAGCTCGGAGATCAGCTGTTGGCGCTCCTCGGCGAACACATACCCTCCATTGCGTACAAGCTGTAAGTACACCAGTGACAGTCATCACATGATGTGGAATTGCTTGACTCTATCTTTGTTCATGTTGGTCTGTCAACAGAAAACAACATAAACAAAGATCTTTGCTTTGGTTTGGGTTTGTTGAGGTGTGGTTTGGGTGCTAACGCCGGACCGGAGGCCGCCCTATGGCCACTCGATCTCCCCTAGGCCCGGGTAGTCGATGGGGAGGTTGTCCGGGTCTGGGGGATCGGGCAAGCGGGACTGGGTAGGGGAATCCGGTTCGTGCCGGTTCTTGTTCCTCTTTTGGTCCAGTCCATCGGAATCTTGCGGGGAGTCGTCTTCGGGCCGGCGCTGCTGTGTACTTTCAAGCTTCATGGTGTTTCCTTCGGGTAATGCTGCACATTGTTGGCTAAGCAGGTATTTCCAGCTCGAACCCGCAACTGCATCTCAAGACCTTGGTGTGGAGCCGGGCTTCCGGGGGAGAGCTGCGCGATCGGGGCACGCCCGTCGGCGGTGCCCTGAAGCTTCGCAGCGCGGTTTTCACCTCACGGAGTGGTTCGCTGCAATGGAAATAGTGGCTTCCGAACTCCAGGAGGCCATCCTGAATCCCCCGACGATTCAGGATGGCCCCCGCCTGCTGGACGGTGGCCGCGTGGCTGTAGGAAAACCCGCAGGAAGTGCACGTGTAGAACACGGCAAGCTGCTGGGAAGACCTTGGAGACCGGGCCTGGATGGACTCGATGATCAGGTGCCTGTCCGTTCCGCAACGGGCACACCAAAGGGGGGTAGCCCCAGGCTGATGTGGTTCGTGGGGGACGGCGGATTCGGAGACGGTCGACATCGACTAGCTCCGCGCCGGTAACAGGCATTTGCTCATCAGGCAGCACCTTCACATTGAGTGACATGGCGCCCGGCTGCTTGAGCGAAAACAGGCCGAAGGCTCGGCCCTTGTCCGGAGTTCTGCACGGACTGTAGAAGAATTGTGCACTCTGTACCCCCGGCGCGCAAGACCGGCGGAACGTTTGTCCAGTTGGTGGACGCTGCATCGTGCGCCTTTTTCTGCCATTGCCGCCCTGCTGCTCCTAGACTGAGCCATGGACGAAATGGGCCTGAATGCCTCGGTAGTGGGACAACTCCAGGATTTGGTCATCGACAGTGAAGACGTCAGCGGCTTCCTCGAAGACCTTGCGGTGTTCACGGCCTCGTCGGTGTCCGCTGCGCGCGGCCAGGACGTCCTGTGCGGGGTCACGTTGAGCCGGCGCCGCCGATCGATGACGGTCGCGGGGAGCAGCCACGAAGCGCGCCTCATTGACGAAGTGCAGCAAGCCTATGGAGACGGGCCATGCCTCGAGGCGATGAGAACCGGGAAGTCCGTGCTCGTCCGGGATACGTCGACGGACTCCCGGTGGCCTGAATACTGTTCCACGATCGCAGAGCGCGGGCACTTGGCGGTGCTCTGCGTCCCCTTGCGCCTGGAAGAGGGCGCGACGGCGGCGATCAACCTTTTCGCTCCGCACTCCGATGCCTTCGACGAGGCCTCCATCCGCAGTTGCGAGCAATTCGCGAGCCAGGCAGAAAAGGCTCTGCGGCTGGCGGTCCGAATCGGTGCCAGGCAGCAACGCGCAGAGGACCTCGAGCAGGCCATGCGTTCCCGGACCGCCATCGATCTGGCAACCGGCGTCATCATGGGCCAGAACAGGTGCAGCCAGGAGGAGGCCTTCAGGATTCTAAGTAAGGCCTCGAACGGCAGGAACCAGAAACTGAGGGACGTTGCGGAATCCCTTCTCCAGTCCTTGACGAACGAAACGCCCGTCTCACACTTCGACGCATAGAGGGCCCCGCTAGCTGCGCTCTGCGATATTTTTGACGCTCTCCACGAGGCTGTCCCACATGCCCTTCGAATGCGACGCTTCTTCCGCGCTGGCGTTGTTGTCCTGCGCCAAGGTCAGCTTGGTCATCCCGCCTTCCGGCTCCAAAGTCCACGTCAGCGTGTGGTAGTTCCCGGGAGTGTCTTCTTGGCCGGACAACGGACTGAAATGGGTGTTTACCAGCCGCTTCCCTGGCTCGAACTCAAGGATGACACCCTTGTCCTCATAGTCTTTGCCCTTCCAGAGCCCGCGCCAAACAATAGGTCCGCCAACCGTCCAGTCGGTGACCACCTCGGTCCCGAACATGAACTCCTTGATGGCCTGGGGATCGGTGAGTACCGACCACACCCGATCGGCGCTTGCATGGATCGTGATGGTTGAACTCGCAATGAAGTTGCCTGCCATGTCCATCTCCTTTTCACGTGGTCGGCGTCCGGGCGCCGGCGCAACAGAGTCTACGCCCGGGAGCGACGGCCGGCGGAGAGATGCCGAATTGCGCTCTCCGTCACGTCAAGAGATTCAGGGTGTTTTCTCTTAGGCTCGCAGCACGTCTCAGAATTGTGGCTCTGAACTGCGGCGATAGTCGGATTTCGATGGTCGTTAGGCAGTTCGCCCTCGGGGTAGATGCAGCATCGTGCAGTTTGCCCACGTCCGGAAAAGCCGGGTCCGTAGCGTGATGTCTCACACATCGAGTTCCCATTCAGAACCATGAGGAGACATACATGCCGAACTACAGGGTGTCCATGGACATCGGTGGAACGTTTACCGACATTGTCGCTTACGATCAGCACGCCGGAACCTATACGGCCACCAAATCATCCACTACGCCGGGGAATCTGAGCGCGGGCGTCATCGCCGGCCTCGAGTCCATTGTCGACGACCTGTCCGACATCGAGTTCCTGGTCCACGGCACCACCCAGGGATTGAATGCCTTCCTTGAGCGTCGCGGCGTACCGGTGCTGCTGCTGGCCACCGCCGGAGTCGAAGACACTTATCACATTGCCCGCGGCCCGCGCCTTGAGCTCTACAACGCCCAGTACCGCAAGCCTTCCCCGCTGCTCGAGCGCAAGGACGTCATCGGCGTGGGAGGGCGCCTGGATGGGCAAGGCCTCGAGATCAGGCCATTGGACGAAGTTGCCGTCCGTCAGGCAGGCCGTCGGGCAGTGGCCGAAGGTTATGGCGCAGTCGCCGTCGCATTCCTGTTCAGCTACAAGAACCCCGCTCACGAACTTCGGGCCCGGGAAATCCTGCTCGAAGAACTAGGCGAAGATTTCACCGTTTCGCTTTCCCACGAGGCCGCGAAGGAATGGCGCGAATACGAGCGCACCTCATCCGCCGTCGTCGAGGCCTACACCGGACCAGTGGTCCGCAACTACCTCCTGGACCTCGAAAAGAAGCTCGGGGACCGCGGTGTGGAAGCCCCGCTGCACATCATGCAGTCCTCCGGCGGGGTGCTCACCGCTGAGTCCGCACGGAAGCGCCCGCTCCAGACCCTTCTCTCGGGCCCGGTCGGGGGGCGCCATGGGCGACGTCGAACTGGCCGGCGTTTCGGGAAACCGCAACCTGATCGGCGTCGACATGGGCGGAACGTCCTTCGATGTCTCATTGGTAGTCGACGGCAAGCCCGACGTCTCCACGGAGGCACATCTTGAAGGCCTTCCAATGCTCATGAGCGTGGTCAATATTCACACCGTGGGCGCTGGCGGCGGCTCGGTCGCCTGG
>NZ_DF952470.1:124670-132089 GCF_001263615.2 Arthrobacter sp. Hiyo1
CGAAGCCGGTGGCCTCAGGGTCGGCCCGCGTTCCGCGGGAGCCACTCCCGGACCTGCCTGCTACGGACGTGGAGGCACGGAACCTACCGTCACCGACGCCAACCTGGTGCTGGGGCGCGTGGACCCTGACTGGTTCGCAGGCGGACAGGTGTCCTTGGACCGGGAAGCGGCGATCGCCGCCCTGAAAACGGTTGGCGACCGGCTCGGTCTGGACCCCATTGCCATGGCCGAAGGGATCTGCGACGTCGCCAACTCCCAGATGGCCCAGGCGATCCGGACCATCACGATCTCCCGCGGGATCGAACCCCGGGACTTCGCGCTCGTGGCATTCGGGGGTGCTGGTCCCATGCACGCAGTCTTCCTCGCCAAGGAACTGGGCATCCCGGAAACAGTCGTCCCCCGGTTCCCCGGAGCGTTCTCGGCCTGGGGCATGCTGCAGACCAACATCCGCAAGGACTTCTCGGAGCCGTATTTCTACCTCGACGAGGATATCGACGTGGCCCACATGGCCGGCGTGCTGCGGTCGATGGAGTCTGAGGGCCTGAGCTCCCTGGCCTCCGAGGGCGTGCCGGAGGACAGCCGCCTCACCAATGCATCAGTGGATGTCCGCTACCAATCGCAGGAATTCTCCCTGAACGTTCCGCTCGCCTCCGCTGACGAACCGGAATCCACCGACTTCGTTGCCGCGTTGGCCTCGCGTTTCTCAGCGATGTACCACGAGCGCTATGGGCATTCCAACCTCGGGGCGCCCATCGAAATCGTGGCGCTACGGACGCAGGCCGTCGGCGACCTGGGCCGTCTTGATGCGCCACGTTTCGCCACCGCACAGAGCGCTGAGTTCAAGCATGAAATCCGCCCGGTGGTGTTTGAGCACATCGAACACCAGACCACCGTGGTCCGCCGTGACGACTTGGCCGCCGGCCATGCCTTCGAAGGCCCCGCCATCATCGTGGAACAGACCGCCACAACCGTGGTGCCCCCCGGCTTCGACGTCATCGTCGACGAATTCGGCTCACTGATCATCCGCACTCAAGACGTCGAAGGAAACTGAGGTACCAACAATGACAATCACTGCAGTCAAGACCCTGGATCCAGTCACCGTGGAGATCATCCGCAACGCGCTCACCAGCGCCGCGGACGACATGAACGCCACCCTCATCCGCTCCGCCTACTCACCCATCCTTTACGAAGGAGGGGACTGCGTCGTGGCGCTCCTGGACACCGAGCACCGCGTGCTCGGACAGTCCGCTGGGCTGCCACTGTTCTTGGGCAACCTGGAAACCTGTTCCATCGCGGTGGAAGAACTGTACGGCCGCGACGTCTGGAAGGAAGGGGACGTCTGGATCCTCAACGATTCCTATCTTGGCGGAACCCACCTGAACGACGTCACCATTTTTGCCCCGATCTTCGACGATGGCGCTGTGGTCGGCTTCGCAGCCACCCGTGCGCACTGGATGGACATGGGCTCCAAGGACGTCGGCGGTTCCATGGATGCGACGGACATCTTCCAGGAGGGCTTCCGGATGGGCCCGGTCAAACTGATCGATGCAGGCATTGAAACCTCCGTCGTGGATCTGATCCGAACCAATGTCCGCTTCCCCTACCAGACCATCGGTGACATGCACGCGATGATCGCCGCCCTTCGGATGGGCACCACCCGGATGAAGGAGCTCGTGGGCCGTTACGGGATGGACCAACTGGACGCTGCCCGGGATGAGATCTTCCGTCAGACGGAGGAAATCGAGCGCGAGACCGTCCGCAACATTCCCGACGGCGTCTACGAAGCCGAAGGCGTCCTGGACAACGACGGCATCAACCTGGACACCCCGATTCCAATCAGGCTAAAGATCACAGTCTCTGGCGACACCGTTGATTTCGACGTAACCGGATCGGCTGACCAGACCATGGGGCCCGTCAACTGTGGCGCCGCCCAGGCAGTCTCCGCACTGCGGGTCGGCTACAAGCTCCTTGTCAGCCCGGACTCCAACTCGAACGGCGGGTCTTTCCGGCCGTTGACCACCCAGGTGCGTTCAGGTTCAGTTCTCGGCGCGGTGGCGCCAGCCCCGTGCCAGTGGTACTTCTCCCACCTCGGACTACTGATCGACCTGGTTTCCAAGGCCATGGCACCGGCCATGCCCGAGCGGGTTGCCAGCGCCAGCCACGGCGACTCGATGATCATCACTGCAGCCGGTTTCGATCCTCGCTTCGGCCGGAACTTCGTGACCATGGAGGCCACACTGGGCGGTTGGGGAGCCTGGCAAGGCACCGACGGCGAGTCCGCGATGATCAACAACGTCAACGGCTCCCTCAAGGACCTGCCCATCGAAATGATGGAGACCCGCTACCCATTCCGCATCAACGAATACTCCATCCGACCCAACTCCGGCGGCCCCGGCCAGTGGCGCGGCGGAAACGGAGTCATCCGTGAATACGAGTTCCTGGCCGACTGCGTCGTGGGGCTCTGGTTCGAAAGGTCCAAGACCCCGGCCTGGGGACTGTTCGGCGGCTCAGACGCCCAAGGGCCCGAGGTTGTGTTCAACCCAGGTCGCAGCGATGAGGTCCGCACTCTGAAAGCCAACGCCCGCAAGGTCAAGGCCGGCGACATCGTCCGGCTCGCAGTCGGCGGCGGCGGCGGCTTCGGGGACGTCTCCCAGCGCTCCCGGGACGAGATCACCTACGACATCGTCAACCGCTTCATCACCGAGGACTTCGCCAAGACCCACTACGGATACTAAGCCCCGCCCACAGAAGGACACCCAATGAAAAACATAAAGAAATCAGCCGCAGCCGCGGCGCTCATCGGGCTAGCGCTCCTGACGTCAGCCTGCACCCCACCCACGCAAGCGGCCGCGGGACCAGCTTCGACGGCGGACGCCGGCAAACCCCTCAACGTCGGATTCTTCGGCTTCGCCAAGTCGAACGGCTTCGCCCAAGGAACCTTCCTCGGCGTCCAGCAGGCGGCCAAGGCCAACAACGCCAGCGCTACGTTCGTGGACCCCAACTTCAACGCCCAGACCCAGGTCCAGCAGATCCAGGACGCGGTCACCTCAAAACAGTTCGAGGTGATCGTTATCCAGGCGAACGACAACCAGGCCCTCATTGCGCCACTGCAGCAGGCCGTCCAAGCTGGCATAACGGTGGTGGTCGAGTTCTCCGTTATCGGTCCGAAGTTCGACACTATCCAGCCCCAGGTCCCCGGTGCGATCAGCATCGTTGACCTTCCCACCAGCAACGGCAAGATGCTCGGCCAAATGGGCAAGGATGCCTGCGCCAAAGTCTCCAAAGACACCTGCAAGGTGGCCTACCTCGAGGGATTCAAGTCCCTGCCGCTGGATAACGCCCGGACCGAAGCAGTGAAAGCTGAGCTGGCCACTGATCCGAAGATCAAGCTGGTGGCCAGTGTCGAAGGCGGATACACCCAAGACAGCGGCCGGCAGGCGTTCCAGAACGTTTCCCAGGCCAACCCGGACGTCGATGTCGTCATCGGTGCATCCCAGGCGATCACGGGTGCGGCCGCTGCGGCTGGCAATAGCAACATCAAGTTCATTGGCAACGGTGCATCTACTTCGAATGTCGAGGCCGTCCGATCCGGTAAATGGTTCTCCATCTACGTCAGCGACGTGGTGGCGAACGGCGCCAAGGCCACGGAACTCGGCCTTGCCAAGGCCCGGGGACAGCAGGTGGAGACGGCAGTGGACGAGGCGAGCTTGGCTCCCAACAAGGCCAAGGGCACCAAGGAAGCCCTCGACGCCGTGAACTACGTCTCGAAGTACTCTGACTAGCCGACTTATCACCCTCGTGGTCCTGTCTTGCCGGGGCTGAAATCCCGGCAGGGCAGGAGCCCCCGCCCCGGTCCCGGCAGGACCGGCCAAACGTCCATTCCATCTCCCGAGGTCAAAATGGCTATACAACAGTTGGATACACCAGAGCGAGTCAATCGGAGTGCCGCTCCGGAAATCACCGTCTCCGGAATCGGAAAGCGGTACGGTGCCAGCACTGTGCTCCGCGATATCACGTTGTCGGTGGCTCCGGGGGAAATCCACGGCATCATGGGGGAAAACGGTGCTGGCAAGAGCACGCTGCTGAAGATCCTCGGCGGCGCCATCGCGGCAGATTTCGGCGTCGTCAAGCTTGATGACCGGGAGGTGAAGATCGCCGAGCCCAGGGACGCCATCGCACAAGGAATATCCCTTATATCCCAAGAGCTGGCACTCGTTCCTGGCCTTTCAGTGCTGGAGAACGTCTTCCTGGGCCGATGGGCCAACACAGGAAGCCTGCTCCGTTCGCGGCGGGACGCCGATCACTTGGAGCGCCTCCTGGCCGAGACCGGCTTTGAGCTTGACCCCCGGGCGATGGCGGGGGACCTCCCGATCGGTCAGCAGCAGCAGGTCGAAATCCTGAAAGCCCTCGCCCGTGGCGCCAAGGTGCTGTGCATGGACGAGCCGACGGCGGTCCTGAACGAGGCCGAGAAAGCAAAGCTGTTGAAGGTGATCAGGAGCCTCGCGCGTTTAGGCACCACCGTCATCCTCGTATCGCACTATCTGGAGGAAGTCCTGGGTTTAGTGGACCGAGTGACCATTCTCCGCGACGGACAGCACATCACCACTGAGGACGCCTCGGGGCACACGCCCGAGTCGCTCGTCGGCCTGATGGTCGGCAGGGAGGTCGATTTCCTCATTCCGGAGGTTCAGCCGGTACCCCCGGAAGCAAAAACGGTGGTCCAAGTGGCGGGACTGAGCAGCTCAAAAGTGAAAGACGTCTCCTTCACGGTCCGCCAAGGCGAAATCCTGGGTATCGCTGGCCTGGTGGGCAGTGGCCGCAGCGAGACCCTGCTCGCCATGTTCGGTGCTGATCGAACCACCAGTGGATATGTCCAGATCAACGGCCGACGCCTCCGTGCCAACTCCATCCGGCAAGCCATCAAAGCCGGAATGGCCCTCGTCCCCGAGTCGCGGAAAGAACAGGGCCTAGTCATGTGCCGGCCGGTGGACGAAAACATCGCTCTTTCCACCTTGTCGGGCCGATCACTGGGCGGTTTCGTCAGGGTAGCCCGGGAAAAGGCAGCCGTATCCGAAATCAGCCATTCCGTCGACCTGCGCGGCGCCCGCCGCGGCTCGCTAATTGCCGATTTGTCCGGAGGAAACCAGCAGAAGGCGCTCTTCGCCAAGTGGCTGCTCAATCCTCCGGCGGTGCTGCTGGTGGACGAACCCACGCGTGGTGTCGACATCGAGGCCAAGGCTCGCATCCACGGCATGATCGCTGACCTCGCAGCAAAGGGCACGGCTGTCGTCGTTGTCAGCTCCGAACTCGAGGAAGTCATCGGCCTATCCCACCGTATCCATGTCATGAGGCAAGGCCGCATCGTTGCTGAATTCGACCGGAACGCCTCCCGCGATGAAGTCATGGCTTCCGCATTTCTGAAATAGGTGAATCAAATGACCACAGTTACTGCTGCCGTGTCCGAGCCGGCCGAGAAGAAATTCAAGCTCAATGTCAGGGATTTCGGGATCGTCTTCGGACTGATCGCCATCATGCTGCTACTGACCCTCAATACCGGAACGTTCCTCACGGGCCGAAATTTCATCAACCTGTTCGACCAAGCTGCCATCGTGGGACTGTTGGCCGCTGCCGCCACACTGTGCATCGTCAGCGGTGTCTTCGATCTTTCCTCCACCGCAAACTTGGCTGTCTCCGCCATCGCCGGAGTGATGATCACCCAGCACTTAGGGGTGATCGCGGGATTCGTCGGCGCATTGTTGGTGGGAGCCGCCCTGGGAACCGTCACCGGCCTGATCGTGGTCAGTACGAAGGTGAATTCCTTCATAGGCACGCTGGCGGTGAGCATCATTTACCGCGGCCTGGCCATCGTGATCACGGGCGGAGCCATCGTCGCGCCGCTGCCCGAGCAACTTGCCGCCTTCCAGACGTGGACCTGGCCCAGTCTCTTCGGCCTCACTGCGGGCTCCGTGCTCATGGTAGCCATGACGATCGTCCTAGGCATCGTCCTCTGGCGCACTACGTTTGGCCGCAGGATTTACGCCGTGGGCGGCAACAAGGAAGCGGCACGCCTTAGCGGTATCCGCACCGGTTCCATCCACGTCGCCGTCTTTGCCATCAGCGGCCTGTGCTCCGCGATGGCCGGCATGATTCTTGCTTCGCGCGCAGGCTCAGCCCAGCCAGCCATGGCCATCGGCATCGAACTCACGGCCATTGCCGCCGTGGTCATCGGAGGCACCAGCATTCTCGGCGGACACGGTGCTATGTGGCGGGCATTCGTCGGAGTCATGATCCTGACCGTCATCGGCAACGGCTTCAACCTGCTCCACTGGGACACCACCTACCAGCAGGTTGTCACCGGCGTCCTCATCCTGCTTGCAGTCGCCGCGGACGGATTGTTCTTCCGCAAGCGCACGGGCTAGGCCCTATCGGGGGACGCTATATACATGGAACATGGTCATGACCCGGTGAGGGAACTGCGGCAGGCTGAACAGGAGGCCGAACAATGCGCATAGGGCTGCGGTTGCAGGGAACAAGCTGCCGGACCTTGGTGCTCGACGGGCACAGCGTGGTGGCCGCCGCGGCTGCGGAGCGATGCAGCACGCTTGCGGAGGCCGTCGACACCACCTTCGAAGAGCTTCGCCACGAGCTTGGTGCGGAAATTACGAAAGTAACGGATATTACCTCCGACGCCGGAAGCGTCCTCGCTGCGCGGAAACTAGCCTCGGTCATCGCGATCCGGATTTCGCCCCGCCCGCCTGCGGACGCGTTCCACGTGACTGGGCTGCCGGCACTCGTGGTACCCGTGGTGGCCCGGACAGTCCACGTCGGCGGAGGCCACGACCTGCGAGGACGCCCCCTCGCTCCGCTAGGTTTGGAGGCTTTCCTGGCCGAACTTCCGGACATCCTCTCCGGAGACGTACGGAACATTGCAATCACCTCCGTGGGGTCGACAGCGTCGAAGGATCACGAAACGCGCATTGCCGATGCCATCCTGTCCAGTGACAGCGAAATGCGCATCAGCATCTCCAGCGACTTCTATTCCAGTGTTTTCCGCGACCGTGACTACACAGCCATCCTCAACAGCGCCCTCATGGAAACAGGAGAGGACCTGGTCGCGATGCTGGAAGCGTCGGGACGGCGGCATTTTCCCTCCGCCACGATGTGGTTCGCCAAGAACGACGGCGGCCGCGCGCCGCTCGCGCGGCTGGCAGTGATTCCGATTCACGGGTTGCGCCCCGAACCCGCTATGCAGATCCTCGGCGCGGCTACTTGGCCGGCGCCCCGGATGGGGAGGTCGTCATCTGTGCGGACTCTGGGGTCACCGTGGGCCAAATCCGCGGGGGTCTCCCTGCTACGCGAAGCGTCATCCGCCAAGGGTACGAGGCGAGCCTCGCCAGCAACGCCGCCGTCGTCGAACCG
>NZ_DF952470.1:132202-139217 GCF_001263615.2 Arthrobacter sp. Hiyo1
TCCCACGCTGGCAGCTGAGCACGACGCCGCGCAGGTGGCTCCGCCGTCGCGCCCCTGACCGCCTGGATCGACAGGTTGGAGACTGTTAGCGGTCGGGCGGACCTCCAGTTGGTGCAGCGTCGCGCGGAAGAAGATGCCGAGTCGGCAGCCGTTCAGTTGGGGGCGAGCCCCGGGCTCACGCGGATCATTGAATCGAACGTCTATGCCATGCCGTATGGCAACCCCGGCATCGTGCGGATCAGGGTCCAAGCCGCTGGTGAAGCCTCCGGGGACACGATTGAAGATGCCCCCGAAATACAAGGACGGGCACCCTTCGGGGCGGAAGAGGGTGTCATTCGATGAGCGCCCTGCTGACGGTGGAGGATGTCCGGCACCTGCGGACCGGCGCCCACTTCCTGGCCTGCACCATCGACCCGACAGCCATCTACGTTTACGCGGAGATGATTGAAAGGGCCATGGAAAACCGCGTGTTGGAACTCATCTCGATTGACGAGCTGGCCCCCGATGACCTCGTGGTTGCGATCGGAATGGTCACTCAGGGTCTCCTCATCGCGGATATGCCTCCTGTAGGTGATGAGTTCATCGGGTGCATCCGTGCCATCGAGGCCAACCTTGGCCGGCAGGTGCGGGCGATCTATTCGCTCGCCGCCGCCAACATCAACGGAATTGTTCCCCTTATGGTCGGGCTGCAGTCCTCGCTGCCGGTGATTGATTCCGACCCCATGGGCCGTGTATTTCCCTTGATCAGCCAAACAACGCTGAACATCGGCCACGTCCCCATCAGTCCGATCGCCCTCATGGGAGTTACCGGCGAACGGGCTGTGGTGGAGGCTGAGAACCGCAGCGGGCCGAAACCCTGGTGCGGGCACTCGTCACGGAGATGGGTGGGTGGGCCGCTACAGCCATGTATCCGTGCTCAGCGGGCCAAATGCGCGAGCACGGAGTCCACGGCTCCATCAGCCGGATGATCCGAATCGGGGAGATTCTCGACGGCGAAACGTCGGTTGGACGCAAGTTCCAGCAGCTCGCTGAATTTCTGGGTGCCACCCGGATTGCCCGGGCCCGGGTGAGTCACGTCGAAGGCCTGTCGCGCCCTTCGGACCTAGGCCTTCCGGCGCTGCCGTCCAGCGTGACGCTCGTGGACGAACGATCCGGGCAGATCATCCGCTTGGAGATCCAGAACGAAATCTTGCTGGCCCTCGTCGACGGCGCCATCGCAGCTGCCGTCCCGGACATCGTCTCGCTGCTCAACTCCGAGCACGGCACGGTCGTCAACATCGACGATGTGCGGGTGGGCGATGTCATTGACGTCCTGAAGATCAAGGCCGCGGCGCAGTGGTACTCGGAGGCAGGCCTTGATCTTGCTGAACCAAAGGCCTTTGGTATTCCGATCGAGCACCCAAGGCGGCAACATGCGTAGGTCGAAAAGCGAGAACCATCTGGATGTCGCCGCGCTCCTGGCGCACGGCTCCCTCCGCGGCACCACCCCGCTGTATCTCACTCCGTCCAGCGCGGCAATCGATGGCGTCGTTCTTGTCTCCCAGCTCGATGCCATCCAGCGGGTGCGGCCCAACACCGTCATCGTCCTTTCAGCGGAGATGGGCTCCGGCGGCTGGCTGGTGTCCGCAGCTCTGCGGCACGCCTGGGAGCGGAAGGCCAGCGCCGTCGTCGTCGCTGGAAGTACCTACTCCAGCGCAGTGATCGGCCTCGCCGAGCGGCTGGGTATCACCTTGCTGGCCGCCGAGGGCGACACGTCAGGCATTGCCCTCGCACTCGCCGCTGAAATCGGCGCTGCCCTTTCCGTGGTGGACGCTGAGCTGGCGCGGTTTGCCCGAGCGGTCGCGAAGGACACGACCTTGGGAGCTGTCCTGAATACCATCTCCAGGGAGCTGGACGGTATTGAAATCTTGCTAGAGTACGACGGCGTGAGCCTGGCGTCCGCGGGAACGCCCACCCGGGAGGCAGTCGAAATCATCACCGTGGATGTTCGCGGTTCGAATAGCTCCATCCCGTCCAGGCTCACCGCGAGGGTACCAAGATCCGGAGTCCACAACCTGCAGCTCGTCCGGTCGATCCTCGAGGTGGCAACGCCGTCGGTAAACGCTGCGTGGCTGTTGGGAGATGTCCTCGACACTGCGCGTGCAGTACCCACGGCGGCCCTTGTCGGCTTGAACCACGACCCCGGCTCCTCCTGGACCACGTTCGTGGAACGTCACCGGCACTTGCTCTCCCAGCTGGGCTGGCGTGGGGAGGAGCAATATGTGGCCGTGTGGATCCGCAGGGCGTCGTTGGAAGCTCATCGCCCGGAGCTCACAGCGGTGCTGCGGTTGCTCTGGCGGAAGGTCACAGTCCGCAGCCCCCTGGCCGAAGTCCACGGTGGCTGGCTCGCCCTTGTTCCCGTCAGATACCAAGAGTCGGCGGACCAGCTCGAAGCGCGGATCCGGGTCCGTCTCGGGAAGTCTTTAGAGGAACTGGGGCTGGGGGCAGGACTCTCTCGGTGGCGCGAGGAACCCGTGGCACTGCCGAATATCGTCCGTGAATCCCGTTTGGCCGCTGAATCCGCTCTCTCGACGGGACCCGGCACCGTGGCAGGCTTCGCCAACCTCGACGTTGCGGCGGCCGCGACGTTCGTCGATGAGGACTCGGTCCTGCTCGTGGCCGAACTGACGCTGCCGCTGCTCATGGCCAGCCCGGACAGAGACCTCGTCATTGCGGCTGCAGGGGCCTTCCTCGACCACCACGGCTCCGTCAGCCTCGCAGCAAGCTCCCTTGACCTGCACCGGAACACCCTGCAGAGCCGGCTAAACCGTGCCCGCGAACTGGGCGTCCCCCTCGACACCCCAGCCAAGCTCTTGTCCGTCCATCTCATCCTCAGCACACTTCGTCGCTCAATCCACAACAAGACGAGTTCCGCCAATCCCGGCTATAACCAGAAAGGACTCCCATGAGTTCCCAGTTCGAAAACTTTGACGATGTCTATGCCGCCGCACAGGAAACGCCCGGCGTCATCCTGTTCACCGCTTCCGTCGTCGCCGACGCAGGCACCAGCATGGCGCGCATTTACACAAGCCACCCGGGGGTCTACCCCGTGGGCGGAAGGAAGACCCTGGGCGGGGACACCAACCCGGTGTGGCTCGAGCAGGTCCTCAAGGGCCAGCAGCCGTTCCTTGGGGCGGACAAGGAAGCAGTCCGGGCATTCTTCTTCGACTCCGCGACCATTGAGTCGCTGGGTTGCGGCGCCATCGTCAACGTTCCAGTGGTAAGCAACGGTGAGACCATCGGATCCATGAACTTCCTTGCCGCTGAGGGTAGCTACGGGCAGACATCGGTGGATGCGGCCGTGGACATCGCCCAGCGCTCTGTCCCGCTGTTCGAACAAGCGATTGCCACCACTAACTAGGAAAGGAATCTCCACACGTGACCACTACGCCGCCGGGAACACTGACCATCCGGAACGCCCTCATCTTCGATGGCGAGACCCGGAACCTGATCGAAGGCTCCATCACGGTCCGCGAGGGCCGGATCACCGAAGTGGGGCGAGACGTGGAAGAGGCCGGAAAGATCGTTGACGCCGACGGCCGTACCGTGATTCCCGGGCTCATCGATGCGCATTTCCATGCCTACGCGCTCAGCTTGACTGCCGCCAAGAACGAAACGGGGCCGTTGAGCTACTCTGCGCTCGCAGGGGCCCGGCGACTTGGGGCAGCCTTGAACCGGGGCTTCACGAGCGTCCGTGACGTGGCCGGGGGAGACATAGGCCTTGCCAATGCCATCGACGAAGGCTTGTACGCAGGTCCGAGGTACTTCTTTACCGGACCGGCCCTGAGCCAGACAGGTGGCCACGGTGACATCCGGGCCGCGGACGACGGCGGGTGCTTCCATGGCGGCCACATGTGCGAAGTGGTGGACGGCGAGGATGAGCTTCTGCGGGCCGTGCGCAACCGCTTCCGCACCGGAGCCACGGCCATCAAGCTCATGACGTCCGGCGGAGTCATTTCGCCCGTCGACCCCATCAGGGTTCCGCAGTACAGCTCGGCCGAAATCCGCACTGTAACGGAAGAGGCCTCCCGCCGGGGCAGTTATGCGACGGCCCACGCTTACTCGCCCGAGGCCATCCGCCATTCGGTGCTCAACGGGGTGCGCTGTATTGAGCACGGCAATCTGCTGGACGCCGAAACTGCCCGCTTGATGGCTGACAATGAGGTCTACCTGGTTCCGACTTTGGCGACCTACGACGCGATGGCACGGCGCGGCGAAGAAATCGGTCTCACGGAGATAGGGGCGGCCAAGAACCGGGAAGTGCTGAATGCCGGCCGGAATGCCGTCGTGTTAGCACGCGACGCGGGGGTCCGAATTGGATTTGGTACCGACCTCATGGGGGAGCTGGAGGACGAGCAATTGGCCGGGCTCCGCCTGCAATGCGAAGCACTGGGTGTCTACGATGCGCTCCGCTCTGCGACATCGACCAACGCAGCCCTGTTGCGTCGCGATGACCTGGGCCGCATAGCCGAAGGAGCCTTTGGAGACCTGGTCATCCTGGACGGAAACCCTGTCGATGAACCGTCGGTGCTCTGGGACGAAAGTCGCACACGTACGGTCATCAAGGCCGGACAGGTCATCACAAGGCAGTAGCCAGCCGCTAGAGGCGGCCTTGAACCGAGGCCCGTGCGGTCGAACGGGCCGCCGGCCCCCACTAAGCTGTGGCCCATGGAAACTGTCGTCTGGTCCAGACCGGAAAATGAGCGCGCAGGGACGCCGCTCCTGGTGATGATGCACGGATACGGCACGGACGAGCAGCGAATGGTGAATCTCTTTCCGCAGCTCCCCAAAGAATTCACTTGCGCTGCGCTCCGTGGGCCCGTGGCGATAGGGGACCACTACGGCTGGTTCCTGCTGGACTACTTCCTCGCCAACGACTTCGCGGACGTCATCACGGCCACTAACAAGGTCTTCGCCTGGATCGACTCCGTCAAGCGGAATCACAGCAGCGTGAGCCTCCTGGGCTATTCCCAAGGCATGGCCATGGCCAGCACGCTTCTGCGTCTCCGTCCGGAAGGCTTCAAAGCGACAGTGGGCCTCTCCGGATTCGTGCTGGAAAACGACCTTCTGGCGCTCAGCGAGTCCTTCGATTCGCCGCCGCCGTTCTTCTGGGGCAGGGACAAAGCCGATCCCGTGATCTTCAGGGATGCCATTGAGCACACCGAGGAATGGCTCAACAAGAACATGGCTCTCACCTCGAGAACCTACCCCGGCATGGGCCATCGGATCGAGGCCCGGGAAATGGCGGATGTGAGCGCGTTTCTGCGGTTTTACGTCCTTCGTTGAAGTGAGGTCCGCGTCACATTCGGGGATGCCGGAAAACAACTCTTGATTGCCAAAATTGTAAGCGCTTACACTCTTCTTCGGCGGTGCAAGGATGTGCCGCCAAATCCAGAAGATGAAAGGGTTGAGGCCGTGTTGAATGGTTAAGGCTCACCGCGTGACAATCCAGGACGTTGCCGTCCTCTCGGGCTTGTCCATCTGCACCGTTTCACGCGCCCTGCGGAACCTGCCGAACGTGTCCGAAAAAGCACAAGCCAAAGTGGCCGACGCCGCAGCCAAGCTCGGCTACAAGGCATCCTCCGCGGCGGCCCGGCTGGCCGGCGGAAATACCGGTTCCATCGCCATCATCACTCCTACCGCCACCGCGTGGTTCTTCGCCCAGGCCGTTGAGGCGGCCGAGGAAGTGTTCGGAGACAGCGGTTTCGACACCGTCCTGATCAGCCTGCGCGGCAAGTCGAGCGTCAAGCGGAAGATCTTTGGCGACCTCCTTGGACTGTCCCAACGCGTGGATGGCGTGCTGCTCCTCAACGTCGATTTGAGCGAATCCGAGGTTGCCCTCCTGGCCGCGTCCGGCCTTGCAGTTGCGAGCGTGGGGATGACTTCCGTACCGTGGGACAACGTAGGGATCGACGACGAACTCGCAGCTTGGCAGGCCACCTCCCACCTGCTGGGGCTGGGCCATTGGGATCTGGCGGTGCTTTCCGGCCGCGAAACCCAGGAGAACTCGGTGTTGACGGCCAGCGACAGGCTCAAGGGATTCAGCCGTGCATTGAAGGACCATCACCTGACTGTTCATCCGGACTTGGTCATCAATTCGGATTCCACGATCGACGGCGGCCGTATAGCCATGAACGAACTCATTGCCCACAGGAGCCTTCCCACCGCAGTCTTCGCGCACTGTGACGAGGCGGCGTTCGGGGCACTGATGGCCTTGCGAGAGCATGGGCTGTCCGCACCAAAGAATGTCTCCGTGATTGGAATCGACGACCACCCCATGAGCTGGTTCCTCGGCCTGAGCACGGTGGCGCAGCCAGTGGCGGACCAGGGTGCCTTCGCCGCCAACCTCCTGGTGGACCGGCTCCAGAACGCCGACGCCCCCAACGAACCCTCCCATCATTTCCTTGACACGAAACTCATTGAACGCAAAACCACGCGCCGCCAGCGCTGAACGGACCACTCCACACCATGACTGATACCCGAGCCACCCAGAAGACCGCCTGGACGGGCGCCACCGCGCTCCTTTTCGACCTCGACGGCGTGCTGACGCCCACCGCCGTGGTGCATGAGCAGGCTTGGCAGGAGCTCTTCGACGGCTACCTGGCCGAAACGGGCCATCCGGACGGCTACCAGGAGAGCGACTACTTCGACCACATCGACGGCAAGCCGCGCTTCGATGGCGTGCGTGATTTCCTCACCTCCCGTGGAATCACGTTGCCGGAAGGACCCACCGACGACGATCCCGCCAACACCAGCGTGCAGGGCCTGGGCAACCGCAAGAACCGGATCTTCAACGAGATCGTGGATTCGCGTGGCGTCGAGCCCTACGCGGGCTCCGTCCGCTTCATCCACGCCGCATTGGAGCTGGGACTCAAGCTCGCCGTCGTGTCCTCTTCCCGCAACGCGCCCGCCGTGCTGAAGGCGGCCGGACTGGATGGCTACTTCCCGGTGGTGGTCGACGGCCAGGTGGCGGCCG
>NZ_DF952470.1:141163-142392 GCF_001263615.2 Arthrobacter sp. Hiyo1
CCCAGGCCACCGCGCGGGCCGGCGTCGCGGGCATCCCGGCCAAGGGCGTCAGCGGCTCCGGCTATGAGGGCCACTACTTCTGGGACCAGGAGGTGTACCTCCTGCCGTACTTGACCTATACCAACCCGGCCGCCGCGCGCCAAGTGCTGGAATCCCGCCACGCCATGCTTCCCGACGCCCGGATTCGGGCCAAGGAACTCAGCGTGGACGGTGCACTGTTCCCGTGGCGCACCATCAACGGGCTCGAGGCCAGCGCGTACTACGCCGCTGGCACGGCGCAGTTCCACATCGCCGCCGCCATCTCCTTCGCAGCCAACCGGTACCAGTGGGCCAGCGGCGACGCGAGCTTCCGCGCCGAAGTGGGCGCCGACCTGTTGATCGAGACGGCCCGCATGTGGGCTTCGCTGGGCTTCTTCGGCAAGGACGGCTTGTTCCACATCCACGGCGTCACCGGCCCGGATGAATACACGGCGGTGGTCAACGACAACCTCTACACCAACGTCATGGCCCGCTTTAACCTGCGGGCCGCTGCGGCACTGGAACACCCGGACGTCCCCGACACCGAGCGGATGGTGTGGCAGCAGGCCGCCGCGCGTATGTCCCTTCCCTACGATCCGGACATGGAGATCTACAGCCAGGACAACGACTTCATGACCCTGGAGCCGTGGGACTGGAACACCCCTAAGTCGAAGTACCCGCTGCTGCTCAACTTCCACCCGCTGGTGATCTACCGGCACCAGGTCCTCAAGCAAGCGGATACGGTACTGGCGATGTTCCTCCAGTGGCAGGACTTCACGGCCGAGGAAAAGCAGCGCGCGTTCGACTTCTACGATCCCATCACCACCGGCGACTCCACCTTGTCCGCCTGCGTGCAGGGCATCATGGCGGCCGAGGTGGGCTACTCCGACGTCGCGCTCAAGCACTTCACCGAGGCCTTGTTCATCGACCTGGACAACACGCACCACAACACCGTCGACGGCGTGCACATCGCGTCCACCGGCGGCATCTGGAGTTCCCTGGTGTGCGGTTTCGCGGGCATGCGTGACCAGGGCCAGGTCCCGCACTTCGATCCGCGGTTGCCGGCCGAGTGGGACAGCCTGTCCTTCCGGCTCAAGATCCGCGGGCGGCTGTTGTCCGTCGAGCTGCGGCCGGCGACCATCAGCCTTGCGCTGGTTCCGGATTCAGGTTCTCCTGGGCTAGGGTCCGACGCCGGTTCCGCACCTTTGGAG
>NZ_DF952470.1:142417-143587 GCF_001263615.2 Arthrobacter sp. Hiyo1
TGCAGGCCGGCAGTGCCGGGAACTTCCGCGCCGTGATCGGGGTGGACCGGGGAGCCGGCCGCCAGACCCTGCTCGACGCCGGCGCAACGTTCGTGGTCGACGACCTCGATGACCTCCTCTAACCAAGCCGTTTCACCAGAAACAGAAGGAACCCAACAGTCCATGGCACTCATCAGCTCCGACCGGCTGCGCTTCCCCTGCGAACCGTGGAAGCTCGTGGAGAGCATCCACGTTCCCGGCGACGCCGGTACGCTCGAAACCCTCTTCAGCCTCGGCAACGGCCACCTGGGCATCCGCGGTGCCCATTGGGCCGGGGCGGACGCCGAACTCCCCGGCACGTTCATCAACGGTTTCCACGAAACGTGGGACATCAAGCACGCCGAGAACGCGTATGGCTTCGCCCGCACGGGACAAAGGATCGTCTATGTGCCGGATGCCAACAACTTCAACGTTGTCATCGACGGCGAGCAGCTGAGCCTCACAGAGTCCGCGGTGCAGAATTACCGCCGCAGCATCGACTTCGCCACGGGTGTGTACGAATGCGCCGTTACCTGGGAGTGCCGTTCAGGCGCCATTGTCACCACCCTGGAGCGCCGCGCCGTCGGGATCGATTCAAGGGGTTCCCTCGGCATCGAGCTGAGCCTCACCGCAGACCGCCAGGTGTCCGCTGACATCACGTCTTTGGTGATCAATCGGCAGGACCAGCCTGTGGAGGACCACTCGGCCCACGACCCCCGCCGCTCCGGCCGCCACGCTGGCCGGGTGTTGCTTCCGCTCCACCTCCAGGGCTCCGACGGATCGCTGCGCATGGCTTGGGAAACCGCTGAATCCCGGCAGCGCATCGGCATGGCCGTGGACCATTGGATATCCGCCGAAGGCCAGCCCTTCGAAACCGTGGTGGGGGAGGACGAGTCAACGGTCCGCTACGTCATGGCCGTGAATGAAGGCGAGACGTTCCGCTTGGAGAAGAGCGTCAGCTACGTCGTGAACAGCGCCGATGCAAGCGAATCAGACCCGGGCGAGATCCTCGCGTCCGACGCCGAATTGGGCCTCGTGCCGTTTGACGCGCTCCTCGCCGAAGGCACGGCGCACTACCGGGATTACTGGTCTACGGCGGATATCACCATTGGCGGCCAGCCCGAACAGCAGCAGGCCGTGCGCTGGAGCCTG
>NZ_DF952470.1:146173-149220 GCF_001263615.2 Arthrobacter sp. Hiyo1
CTGGATACGCGTGGCGGTTCGGCTGCGGGTGCTGATTCGCCTGTGTCGTTCCAGGTGGGTGGTGTGTCGGGGATTCCGGCGAATGTTTCGGCTGTTGTGTTCAATCTGACGGTGACGGGGCCCAAGTCGTTCGGGTTTGTGAGTGCGTTTGCTTCCGGGACTGAGCGTCCGAATGCGTCGAATGTGAATTTCGGCGTTGGGCAGACGGTGGCGAATTCGGTGACGGTGCCGGTGGGTGCTGACGGGAAGGTGACGCTGTTCAACCGTTCATCCGGTACTACCGACCTGATTGCGGACGTTGCGGGTTACTTCATGGGCCAACTCATGCCGCCGGCGACGCCGGTCATCACACCGCCCGCGAGCATTACGACCATCCCAGGAACCAATACCGGGACGGTCAATGGCGGAGGGACTGTCGGTGAAGGGAAATACGATTTCACCATTAGTGAGCCGGGCACGTATCCGGCAAAGGGTTTCGCGTATGCGGTAACTGACGCGCCCGGACCGACGTCAATGCCGGTCAATCTAAGCTGCGACACCCCGCGGGTTCATGAATTCGTTGTGGTCTGTCCAGCCGAGGGGCGGAAGGCAACGGTGACGGTGGGGCCCGCCGACCGCTCTACTTCCTTGAAGGTGTGGGCCTTTGACTACGTCGGCAATGTCAGCTATCCAGCTGACTACGAGTTCAGGGTGGCAAATACGGTGCCCGTTCCAGCTACCGTCCTCCCGATCACTGCACCAAGTAACGGAAGTTGGGTTCCCGTTGCGATCCAGGCCAATGGGACGCCCTATGCGACGGAGTCCTGTCAGGGAGACGCAAGCGCGGGCTACTCTGGGAGCCCTACGAGGAATGCCCTTCAAGTCAACGGCCTTCCTGACCAGTTCGGGACGACTGCGTCGCCTGCTGTAAATACGGCGGAGAGCTTCAGCGTCTCCGGGTGGTTCTGCCCCACCAATCCGGCGCCCGGCGGAAACACCATCCAGTCGCTCATAGCGCAGGTCTCCGACACCGGAGACTTGGCCGCGGCGGTCCGCTTGAATACGGACGGACAGCCTGAACTGGATACTTGGACAACAGGCGGCACCCTCAATCAGGTCCAGATCCTGACAGGACAGACATCAAACCAATGGTTTTTTCTGACCGCGGTCTATGACAAGGTCAACCAGCAATTGCGTATGACCGTAAGCTCCGCTGGCTACTCAGGGACCTGGACCACAGCCGCCGCGACGCAAACCCACCTTCCTTCCACCACCCAGCCGGTGCGCCTTGGTGAGGGCTTCAAAGGACAGATCCTCAACCCCGTCCTGACCCAGGGCATACTCACCAAGGACCAGTTCAGCTGGGTTCAAACTCAATTCGGCCCCGGCACTCAAGGGATTCTCAAATGAGGAACCCCATAGCGCCAGTTACTCAGCAGCGGATCGATTAAGGACGGCAGGCACCGTCTCCGACGCATCCCAGTCGATGTGGTGGCGATAGACCCAGTCGAAGTTGTCGGCCGTCTTCCGGGCGAGTGAGCGACAAGTTCATCGGCTTCTGGGGAACCGTCGCCGCGATCATTCCCGCAGGCGAGGGGCTGGCAGCCCTGAGTATCAAGACCGCTCAACGAGAGGCCGCCGAGCAACTCGCAGCCCGCCACGCAGCGGAGGCTACTGCCGACGTTGCCGGCGATTCTGTCTCCCTATATCGCGGATTGCATTACGGACATCCGGCCTATGACGATGCGCTTAATGGCATAGCAAGGCCTCAGGGTGGCCACTCAAATCCGGCGCTCCACAACGGCGGAAGAAATGATAGCGTGTTCACCTCCTGGACCACTGATGAATCGATCGCGCGGGACGTGGCGAGTGAAGGAAACGGCCCCGGTGTTGTCCTTCGTATCCCGGATGCAGATGGGCCAGGATACGTTCGTGTGCCGTCGCCAGACATCTACCATGAGAGTGAAGTCCTAATTCGAGGCCCGGTGTTCGGAGCGGAGGTGATCCGGTAATGACGACCAGGCAAGTTTCCGTCACAACGGTCCTAACCTTGATCGACAAATGGAAGCCGGAGAACATAACAGTGGCTGATACCGCCGCCTTGGCGCTTAGGTCGATTGACCCATCAGGAATGCTCGAGCTCGGGCTGACGGACGTCCCGGATTTGATTCGCATATACAGGCGCCGTGTAAAGAGCCGTGCAAAGACTGGTGCAAACGTGCTTGGTGATCACGAATTTCTATCACGACTCGAGGAGTACCCTAGTCAGCAGGTCCTTAATACCGCGATCTCGGTCGGCGGAACCATGGTCTTCATTTGGTTCGATGAGGAGATGACAACCGTCGTTGGATGTGTCATAGGCAAAGACCACCGTTCCCAGGGCGAGGCCAGGACGTCAGACTTGTGATCGCAAGGGCTCGGAGGGCCAATGGTGCGTATCAAAAGTTGGGTGCCAATACCGAAACCCGAGTAACGAGTCATCAGGCCTATCACCCAGTCGAGGTCGTGTTGGGGTTCGAGTAGTAACGACGTGAAATTGCACGCTAAGCCTTTGGCGTCAGTTTGGGGTATACCCCAAACTGACGTCAGGACAGAGTGTCCTGCATGTCAGGTTAGGATCTGTTTTCTTTTTATTGACGCCCGTCCTCCGACGTCTTGGATTTCAATCTGACGATCTTTGTGAGGACCGGAAACATGACAGGCAGCGCATCGGGTATGCGAGTTTCAATCCGGGCTCAGTCCACTGACAGGCATCAGGCGGACCTGTTGGCCGCGGGCGTCCGACGCGACCTCGACGCGGACCACGGCGTATCCCGGGCCTGGGTATCACGACCCCAGTTCGACCGCGGACTCGATGCGCTGATCGAAGGAGACACTCCCGTCATCACCACCTTGGACCGGCTCGGGCGCTCCACCCAGGACATGCTCACCTTTATCGGTGGCCGGCCCCGCCGAATCATCGACAGCCAGATTCGAAACGCTATCCGCCTGGTCGTGGGTGGCGAGCCTGCCGCGCAGGTCGCCCGCGGTCTCGGCATGTCCAGGGCAACGTTCCACGGGCGATCGCG
>NZ_DF952470.1:150409-154004 GCF_001263615.2 Arthrobacter sp. Hiyo1
TGCCACCGGCTCGGCCTCCCCACGGCGCTGCTCCAGGGCCATTGGTATCCCGGCCCCCACCTGCTGCAGAACGTCATCGATATCGTGTCCCATCACCGCTGCGAGGAAACGAGCCGCATTTGCCGCAGCGATGGCTCCCCGCAGTTCGGACAGGTCAATCCTGGGCACCTGCACCTGTTCGGGCCAGGCATGCAGCTGCATAGGGTGCGACTGGCTCGGCTTCCGCGGCGCCCGGCCTTCCCCGTCGTCATCTGCCCACCGGCGCCCGTACTGGTCCGGGATACTGCCCCAACCCCAGTACGGCAAGGGGACCTCAGGGCGAATACCCAACACATCCAACGGGTCCACCTTCACCTCCCCGACCGCGCACCGGTGTATCCAAGCGTCACCGAGGTCAAACGTAAACTGAAACTCAGCCCCCGGCTCCACCGTCCGGACGACCTTGACAGCAGCAATGTCCATCGGCGCGATGATCGGGCCGCCGATCGATCCGGCCATCTCAGCACCCGTCTCTTCATCAGTAATAACCCGGCCATCGGCCAGGGTAAACAGTGACAGGTGCGAGCGGTCCCACCGGGCGAAGGCATCATTGATGGCATTGGCGAGATCCATGAAGGTATGCGACGGTCCGACCGCGAAGACGCGCCCGGGCCACGGCCAAAGCTCCTCCCCACGACCGCCGAGCAGTTCCACCGTCACCGATAACCAGGTTCGTGCCATGCCCCAAGGATGGCACGAACCGCTACGTAGCCATAACCGCCTAACCGCCAGATTCCGCCCATTCCGTCTCGTGAAAACGTCTCCTCCCGAACCACCGCATAACCGATGCTCCCGCATCGACATCCATACCCTCGTCACAGGCAATTTTCGCTTTTGTGGGCGTGCTTAAGGTGATCGTCGGTTCACGCGGACAAGCCGGCAGCGTGAACCCCTGTACGCGTACTCCGCCGCGACGCGGCCAATTTCTTCGACCCCTCAGGCTTGGACTGGCAGACCAGAAGCGGATGGCGCAGGAACCCCTCAATCGCGTCCGCCGCAGCCGGTGCCCCGCCGGAACCGCGGACGCGGGCACTCATCGCCTCGAGCTTGCCCCGGATCGCCTCGTCGCCGCTGACGTCAAGGACAGTTTCCCGGATCAGTTCGGGGGAAAGCCCCTCCAGGGGGAGCCGTCGCCCGAGTCCCAGATCCTCCACCCGGCGTGCATTCGCGCCCTGTTCGGGCTGCAGCGGGAAGGCAACCAAAGGTACCCCAAAATAGAGCGCCTCCATGGTCGAGTTCATCCCGGTGTGGGAAAGGAACGCATCGGCGCGGGCTAGGACTTCGAGCTGCGGAAAGAACGGCCGTACCTCAATGTTGTCCGGGATATCCCCCAGCTCGGACTCCTCGACGCGCTCTCCGATTGCCATGGCGACTTCCCAGACTGTGCCCGCAAGTCCTTCCAGGCACATCCTGAAGAAATCCGGCCGGTCATTCAACGGGGTGGTCCCCAGCGAGATGAACAACAGCGGCCTGTCCTTGGCCCGGGGCCGCCAGGCTTCCTCGTTGCCACGCAGGCCAAGGCATGGGCCCACGAAGTGGAACCTGCCGTCGAAAGTCTCTCCCGAGGCTGGAATTCCCTCGGGATGAAGGAGATGTTCAACGACGCAGGAGGTCCGCCCATGAACTGCAAATGGCCCACGCCCTGCTCCGCGGCGAAATCATGGATCCGTTGGCCAACCTGTTTCCAGGCCTCGACCATGCCCGGCGGCGGCGGGCCCGGCATGAGGTCCCGCATCGAGAAATGTTCGTTGGTGGCGTAGCTCGGTAGCAACGCAATATCGGGCAACGCCAGCTTCGCGGCAGCCATCTTCCCGGAGAGCGTCATGGCGTCGTAGGCCACCCCGTCCGGCGGGTCCTCTGCGAGCCGGGCCAGCAGCGCCGGGAATTCCTCCCTTGCGCCCTTGAGAATCCGATCGAGCAGTCCAGACATCATTCCGGACGGCATTCCCGCGAACATCCCCGGCATCGGTGACGGACCTCCACTAGCGGGCGCTGCGCCGCCGTCTGCCGGCGTCGGGCTGCCACTCGCGGAACGATCGCGTGGCGGGAGGAAGGCCGCCAGATCCTCTCCGCTGGGAAAGAACACGGCACCGGCAGCTTCGACCGCTTTCGCGTACTTTGCCGACGTCGCATAGGTGACACGGTGGCCCCGGCGAACCAGCTCGGCGACCACCGGCAAGGTCGGGTTCACATGGCCCGCCGCAGGCAGACAGATGAAGGCTACGTGCATCACGCTACTCCCGAGAACAGGGGATCCTTCATTGGGAAAGGTCGGTGCTGTGAACGCTGCGCCGCCGCGATTTCAGCCCGGTCTCCAACTTGGTCCGCACCTCGCGCTTCACCCGGGCGGCAAGCTCAGTCTCATGCATTTCCAGGAAGGTTCGGACTGCGCGCGGATCCCACGGCACCAAGGACCGCAACGCCCAGCTGACTGCCTTGACCACGGTGTCGTCGCGATCGTTGATCAAGATGCCGACGACGCCGAGCGTCCGCTGCGTATCTCCCGTTCCCCAGCGTGACCTCGTGTTGAGCACCGTTGTGGAGACAAGCGCTATGCGCCGCCACCAATGATCCGGGCTCCGCGCCCAGCCGTCGACGTCGGCGTCCGAGATGAGCCCTTCGCGCCACGCGGGTCCCACCAAAACGGTCGCAAAAGCATCAGCCTGCCCCCACGTAGTGATGCCTTCTCCCAAGTGTTCAAGCCGGGCCCGCGTCAGCTCAGCGAAAGCCGCCTGGTGGGCATTGATGAACTCCCAGCCCTCCCAGTCAAAGCCCGCTTGGACGAGCCCTTCGGCGAGATTGAAGACCACCGCCGCGTCCATCGTGGCGATTTCCGCGGAAACCCTGCGGCGGACGGCGCGGAAGCTCGCGGCGTCGTGCTTCTCCAAAGCGCGCAATTCCTCAAGGACGCGCGCCAACAATTGCCCCGGTTGAGTATCCCCCGGAGAGACGAGCACCCCGTGCGAAGCCACTTTCGGCCCCCCGATTTCGCAGCCTCAACGCTACTATGCGGGGGCGTCGTCAGTATCCGGCCCTTCGGCAGGTTCCTGGCTGTGAAGGCCGGTATCGTGCGACACCCAACCCTCCGTTTCCCCTTCGGCAGGGGCGTCGCTGTGATGGCGGACTTCGTTCGGATCTGGTGCCTTGTTCATTCCGGATGCTTCCTGTCCTTCGTTGGACTGTTCCCGCGAACGCCTTAAAGTCTACGCCGGGGAGGGGGCGTGTGGCCTAGGCTAGGCAAGGAACTACCCAACGAATTCAACGGCTGAATGCAGAGGTGAAGAATGGCAAAGCGACCCAACCAGGCAGTAAAGATTGCGCAGGAAACGGCCCACAACGCCATGTTCGACGCCAGCGGCAATGCCAAACCCGGTGTCCACAACGTGCTGCTCCGGGCCGTCGAGGTCCAACGTCCCCTTGTCCTGGCCAACCTGCGCCGCCTGCAACGCAAACACCCGCAGGCCACAGCGGCGCAGCTGGCCGCCAAACTGGAGCGCGACTACCTCGCCGCAGTCACCGGCGGGGAGCCGCCGTCGGGGCAACCGCCGTCGTGCCC
>NZ_DF952470.1:155329-156364 GCF_001263615.2 Arthrobacter sp. Hiyo1
CGGCACCGCGGCCTCGCTGGGCCTTTCCGCGCTTGCCACCATCGGGTTCCTGGAAGGAACCGCACTGTACGCCGCTTCCTTGGCCGAACTCCACGGAATCCGCCTCACCGATCCGGACCGTGCGCGAACCATGGTCATGGCCATCATGCTCGGCGAGGAAGGCACGGCCCTGCTGGGTGCCCTGAGCGGACAATCGCTCGGCAGAGGCAAAGGAATCACCCAGGCCTGGGGCATGACCCTCACCAAGAAGCTGCCCGGCGGAGGATTCGGGGTCATTCGCGATGCCATCCAGCGCGCCTTCCTCAAGCGGCTCGTTAAGCGCCAAGGCGCGGCCTTCCTCGGCCGGGCCCTGCCTTTCGGCGTGGGGGCCGTGGTGGGCGGAGTCGGAAACCGCGTCATGGGGCGTGCCGTAGCGGCCTCGGCGAGGGAAGCATTCGGTCCCATGCCGGACTTCATTCCGGGCGAGCTGCTCCCAGCCGCCCGCCAGAACGCGCTGGAAGGCGGGAATAGTGGATCTCAACGCTGATTCGGGGGAGTCGTTCGGCTCCTGGACCATGGGGAACGACGCATCAATGTTCCGGATCGTCAGCAGCGCCAACGTCGCCTGCGGCTTCCACGCCGGGGACCCGGTGACCATGCTGGACAGCTGCCGTGCCGCCTTCGAGCTCGACGTCCGGGTGGGCGCCCACGTGGGCTACCGGGACCTGCACGGCTTCGGGCGCCGATCGATGGACATGTCCTTCGATGAGCTCTTCGGCGACGTCCTCTACCAGCTCGGTGCCCTCGACGGCATGGCCCACGCGGTGGGCGCCTCCGTGGACTACGTCAAACCCCACGGTGCCCTGTACAACAGGATCGTCAACGATGTCGAGCAGGCCGAAGCAGTAGTGGCTGCGATTCACGCCTACGATCCCGGGCTACCCGTCCTTGGCCTGCCGGGCTCGGCGCTGCTGCGCCTCGCCGAGGAATCCGGCCACCCGGTGTTCCGCGAGGCGTTCGTGGACCGCGGCTACATGCCGGACGGAACGTTGGTGC
>NZ_DF952470.1:156389-162840 GCF_001263615.2 Arthrobacter sp. Hiyo1
CTTTGCCGTGCGGGGCGAGGTGCTGGCCGTGGACGGCACAGTGGTGCGGGTTCAGCCGATTCGTTGTGCATCCATGGCGATACCCCGGGTGCTGTCGAACTGGCGGCGGCGGTGCGCGCCGGCCTCGAGGAAGCTGGAGTGGAGATTGAATCCTTCGCTTGAGCGGGAGCTTTTGCCCTGCGGCGACAGCGCTTTCTTGGTGGAACTGCCCGAGCTGACCGCCGTCGTCGCGTACTACCGCGGGCTGACCGGGGCCGGCGCTTCGGTTGGCAGTTCAATGCCGGAGGGGATCATCGACGTCGTGCCGGCCGCCCGCACTGTCCTGGTCACCTTCGATCCCGAAACGATCCGTCCTTCCGACGTCCGCGACTGGCTGGAGTCCGCAGAACCGGCATACGACGTCGCCAGTTCGGCCCGCGATGTGACCATCGAGGTCTCCTACCGTGGCCCGGACCTTGCCGAAACGGCACAATTCCTCGGCATGAGCGAGGCCGAAGTGGTCAAGCTTCACACGAGCTCGGAGTGGACTGCCGCATTTTCCGGCTTTGCGCCCGGCTTCGTGTACCTGGTCACCACGCATGAGCGGCTCCGCGTTCCGCGCCGGAACACTCCACGCACCGCCGTGCCGGCTGGCTCGGTTGGCCTCGCCGGCGAGTTCAGCGGAGTCTACCCGCGATCCTCTCCGGGCGGGTGGCAGCTGATTGGAACCACGACGGCGGCACTGTGGGACGCGTCCAAGGCCGAGCCCGCGCTGATCCGGCCGGGTGACCTGGTCCGATTCGTGGAGGCCTGATGGGGATAGTGGTGGTGAACCCCGGCCCCCTCACCTTGGTGGAAGACCTTGGCAGGCAGGGCTGGGCTTCCTTGGGGCTGAGCCCTTCCGGCGCCCTGGACCGGCAATCGCTTCGCCTTGCCAACCTGCTGGTGGGGAATCCCGCGGAGGCGGCCGGGCTGGAGATATTGCTGGGTGGGCTTCGCCTGCGGTTCGTCACGGCGTCGACGGTCGCGGTGGCGGGTGCCGAGGGAATCGTGAGACTCAACGGGGCCGAGATTCCGCTGAACCAAGCCGTCCGGGTGGCCCCGGGCGCCGTGCTGGACTTCGGTGCCCCTCTGTTCGGACTGCGATATTACCTGGCGGTACAGGGCGGCATCGACGCGCCAAAGCTGCTCGGTTCAAGCAGCACGGACATGCTCTCCGGTGAAGGCCCAGCGCCGTTGACATCGGGTGAGCAGCTAGGAATCGGGCATGTTTCCGCGGGCAATGGCCTGGTTTCGGGTACGGGTTCGGGGACCGTTAACAATGCGCATGTCCTCCCTGCCATCCGCCGCGCTCCTGATCCGGGGCGCGCCATCACAGCCCGCGTGGATCGCGGCCCCGGGCGGACTGGTTCGACCCCGACTCTTGGCGCCGCTTGGTCAGCCAGGAATGGACCCTGTCGCCCGATTCCAACAGGATCGGTGCCCGGCTGGTGGGCCGCCCGCTCACCCAGGCCCGGCTCGAGGAACTGCCCAGCGAAGGCATGGTGCTCGGCGCACTGCAAGTGCCGCCGTCGGGCCTTCCCACAGTATTCCTGGCAGATCATCCCGTGACGGGTGGCTACCCTGTGATTGCCGTGGTGCGTCGCACCGATCTGGACTTGCTGGGCCAAGCCCGCCCCGGCCAGCGGATCCATTTCCTCGGCTGAAGGTCCCCTCCACCGGACTGCGTCAGCCGAACACCAAGTGCGCTACCGTGAAGATCGCGAGCCCGGCCAGCGACCCCACTACGGTGCCGTTGATGCGGATGTATTGCAGGTCCTTACCTACCTGGAGCTCGATCTTTTGCGAGGTTTCCTCGGCATCCCAGCGCGCCACGGTGTCCGTGATGACCCCAGCGATATCGGAACGGTACGTTTTGACGAGGTACCCGGCAGCATCACCGATCCAGGCATTGACCTTGCCCGCCAGCTCGTCGTCGTTGACAAGCCGCGAACCGAAGTCCCGGACGGCGCTCTTGAAGCGCTGTGCCAATTCGCTGTCGGGATCGTCGACGGCGGTGAGCAGCGCGTCCTTGATAGTGCCCCACGTGCGGGAGGCAAGTTCGCGGACCTCGGGATCGCCGAGGACCTGGGTTTTGATTGCCTCCGCGCGGGCGATCATTGCCGGATCGTGCTGGAGATCCTGGGCAAGATCACCGAGGTATGTATCGATCGATTGGCGCACTTGATGGTCGGGATCCTGCTGCACCGCCCGGACGAACTTGGAGATTTCGTTGTAGACCCTGTCTCCCACGATGTCGTCCACGAAGGAAGGAACCCAGAGGGGCGAACGGTCGGACACGAGCCGGTTCACCGTGGAGTGGTTCGCTTCCACCCAATCAGCCGCCCGGTCAACCAGCAGATCGACGAGTTTGTGGTGGTGGCCGTCGGCAAAGATCCGTTCGGCCATCCGGCCTACGGGCGGTCCCCACGGCGGGGTGAGCAGGTGCTTGCGGACCATGCCCTCGATCACTGCCTGGACGTCGTCGTCGTTCAGCACGGTGAACGCCCCGCGGATCAGTGCCGAACCTTCCTTGGCGATGCGCTCCGGGCCACCCGGGGATGCGAGCCACGTGCCGGCTTTCCGGGCGATGTCGATGCTCGCGAGCTTCTCCTGAACCACCTGCTCGGACAGGAAGTTGGTCTCCACGAATTCCCCGAGCGAAGCGCCGATCTGGTCCTTGCGCCGCGGAATGATGGCGGTGTGCGGGATTTTCAGGCCCATGGGGTATTTGAACAGCGCAGTGACGGCGAACCAGTCGGCCAGCGCTCCCACCATGCCGCCCTCGGCAGCGGCCCGCACGTATTCCAGCCACGGATACTGCCTCTGCAGGGCGAAAGCGGCCGTGAAAACCACCGCCATCACAATCAGGAGCGCCAGCGCCACCGACTTCATCCGACGCAGGGCAGCCGCCTTTTCGGCGTCGCCGTTCCGTTGCCCGACGCCGGACCCAACCGTGGAGCTGTTCCCGGCACCTGCGTTCCGGGTGGCCTCCGCCGTCAGGTCGCTATCGCTGTCCGTCACCGGGATTTGTTCAGAGTTCACCTGCATGTGCCCAGCGTAGCCCCGTCGCTGTCATGGACGTGGGCTACCGTGTCCCCATGACGAATGACGAGCCCGGTCGCCCAGACCAAAGCACGGAGCAAAATACGCGGCCCATGGTCTACGCCCACCGCGGAGCCAGTGCAGCATTTGCCGAGCACACGCGTGCCGCCTACCTGAAGGCAATCGCCGACGGCGCCGACGGCGTCGAGTGCGACGTCCACCTGACGCGGGACCAGCACGTTGTCCTGCTCCACGACGCGAACTTGGACCGCACCTCCGACGGTACCGGTCCCGTGGCCGAGAAGACGCTCGAAGAACTGCGGCAGCTGGATTTCTCTTCCTGGAAGGGCGCCCGGATCCCGGACCAGTACGGCGCAAAATCGGACCAGCTCCTGACGCTCCCGGAGTTGCTGGAGATCCTGCGTGGTGCCGGCAGGACCATCGGCCTGGCCATTGAACTCAAGCACCCCAGCCCGTACCAGCTCAAGCTTGAAGACCGCGTGCTGGAGCTTCTCGGCCGGGAAGGGTGGAACGCGGAGACCTCCATGCTGGACAACATCCAGGTTTCCTTCATGAGTTTCAGCCCGGATTCGGTCAAGCACCTGCTCCAGTTCGTTCCCGCGGAGCACATCTGCCAGCTCGTGGACGACGTCACGGTGGAAGAAATCCGCGATGAACTGGGCCTGGGAGTCATCACTGGGGGAGCCGTGGCCAACGTGATGAAGGCAGCCCAGCAGGAAGGCGAACGGATCCTGGACGACTGCGAGGTTGGACTGGCCGGGCCGGGCATCGACTACGTCCGCAAGCATGCCCGCACCGTCCAGCGCTGGCTGGAATCAGGCCGCCGCTTCCGGGTGTGGACCGTTGACTCGGAGAACGATGTTGCCCTCTGCCAAGGCCTGGGCATCCACGAGATCACCACGAACAAGCCGGCGCAGGTCCTCGCCCAGCTTTAGGCACCACGCGCACCCAACTAGCTCGCAGTTGTTGTCGTTTAGGGGCTCCAAAACGACAACAACTGCGAGTCAGATGACCGTGTTGCTGAGGGTTCCAATGCCGCCCAGTGTGATGTCCACCCGGTCGCCGGGCTGGACTGCCACGAAGGTGTTCGGAGCTCCGGTCATGATGATGTCTCCCGGCTCCAGGGTCAGCCATTCGGTGACATAGACGAGGCAATCCGTGATGGAGGATGGCAGGTTGAAGGACCCGGACCGGGCCTTGACCTCGCCGTTGACTACTACCTCGGTGCTGACGTTGTCCGGGTCCTCGATCCCGGTTTCGATCCACGGTCCGAGCGGCGTGTAGTTGGTGCCGGACTTGCCCTGGAAGAGCTTTTCGTCGACGTGGTTTTGATCCACGTTGGTGACGTCGTTGACCACGGTGTAGCCCAGGACGTGGCTCAAGGCGTTCTCGGCCGTGAGCTTTTCCGCCCGCTTTCCGATGACGGCGGCCAACTCGCCTTCCACGTTCACCGTGCCCGCGTTGCGCACGGCCACGATGCCGTCGCCGGGTCCGGCGATGCTGTGGACGGACTTGTGCCAGGCCTGGATGGGCAGTACGTGGTTGTTGTTGCCCAGGTTGTGCCCGATTCCGAGCACCACGGAAGGCCGGACCGGGGCGAGGAGCTCGGCGTCGTCCGCGGAACTGGATTCTCCGGTGAAGGATAGGACCTCGGCAAAGGGATCCTCGATGTGGTCCCAGCGTCCATCGCGCAGGACAGCGTGCTGGGGGCCGGAAGGGGTCTTCAGTCGGGCGATGCGCATGGAACTCCTCGTTGAATTTCTTGTGGCGGTGGACTGTGGCGGTGGACTGTGTCAGGCACGGCCTAGAAAGAAACATACATCATACTGAACTGAGTCCAATACTCTGAACACATAACTCAGTCCGAAACCTTCCGGTTACCGCGCTGGGCAGGGCTGTGGTTGCATGAATACATGCCTTTTTCATGGTCCGCCCGGACAACACAGACAATCTCCGCGGCGGCCATGAGTGCACTGTTACTCGTCAGTGCCAGGAAGCACTTCCGGCAGCCGAAATTCTTCGCTCCCGTGGTCCCGGACTATCTCTGCCGCGAGGACTACGCAGTCGGGCACGCTGAAGCCGGCCAGGACAAGACCAAACCAACCGCACCGCACAACGGCGCCTTGGCGGTCATGTCCAGGGAGGAATGGATCGCGGTGAGTGGACTGCTTGAGGCGGTTGCCGCCGTCGGACTCCTCATTCCTGCCACGCGTAGGGCTGCAGCCCGCGGCACTACGCTGATGTTCACGGCGTTCCTGGCCGGCCACGTGGACGCGCTCCGCCGCGCCTACTCGCCTACAGGTTCGGTGTCCGCTCGGCGGATCCACACACTGCGGCTGCCCTTGCAGATCCCTCTGATCCTGTGGGCATGGAGCTTGGCCGGAGCGAAACGGGGCGCATGAAACTCCTCGAATCCCCGGCGGTGAAGGTGGGCCTCTCCATCAGCATTGCAACGGGTCTCTACGGCATCTCGTTCGGGGCATTGGCCTCGGCCTCGGGGTTCAGTTTCTGGCAGACCATGGCGTTCAGCCTGCTCATGTTCAGCGGCGGCTCGCAGTTCGCCTTCATCGGCGTCGTGGCTGGAGGCGGTTCCGGCATTGCGGCCATGACAGCGGCCGCGCTGCTGGGGTTGCGCAACGGCATCTACGGGATGCAGATGAACGCGCTGCTGCGTCCCAGCGGTTGGCTCAAGTACCCGCAAGCCCACATCACCATCGACGAGTCCACGGCCACTGCCTCGGGACAAAGCGATTCCGACGAACAACGCCGCGGCTTCTGGACAGCCGGACTCGGCATTTTCGTGCTGTGGAACATCTTCACGGCTGTGGGCGCACTGGCCGGCGATGCCTTGGGCGACCCCAAGCAGTGGGGTCTCGACGGCGCCGCCGTGGCAGCGTTCCTCGGCCTTCTTTGGCCGCGGCTCAAGGGCCGTGAGCCATGGGCGATTGCGGCGGCAGCTGCCCTGGCGACCATCATTGCGGTCCCGTTCGTTCCGGCTGGGGTGCCCATCCTCGTGGCCGCCGTGGTGGCCGGAGCCATCGGCTGGTTCAGCCACGGACGCAGCGACGAAGGGATGGAGCCCGACGTCGATCCCTACCCGCGCGGCCATTCCAGTGCTGACGCTTCCAGCCGCGAAAGGAACGCCGAATGAACCTCTGGGTTTGGATCCTCATTGCCTGCGGACTGGCGTACCTGACGAAACTTTCGGGCTATTTCGTGCCGGCGAAACTGCTGCAGAGTCCCCGGATGATGCGTGTGGCCGGCACCATGACCATCGGACTGCTGGCATCCCTGACCGTGGTCAACGCGGTGGCGTCCGGGCAGTCCCTGGCCTTCGACGCCCGGCTCGGCGCGCTGGCTGCGGGTG
>NZ_DF952470.1:163577-168330 GCF_001263615.2 Arthrobacter sp. Hiyo1
TCCAACCATGCCGCGGCGCGCAACGCCGTCGTGCGCTGGTTACTGGAAATTCATCCGGGGATGGGGGTCTGCTGCGGCAGCGGGCGCGACGGGCGCTCGGTGCGGATGGCGTCCTCAAGGAGGGCAACAGGCCGTTCCCAAGCACGGGACCCCGGCTCCATGGTGTCCACGGCGCCGATCAGCATAGCAACAAGGCGCACCATGTCCTCGATGGAAATGTCCCGGCGCAAGGAACCCTGGCCCTGGCCGCGGCTAAGAAGTTCAGCCATGGAATCGATCAAGCCGCCCGTGATGCCCACCAGGAGTCCGCGGCGGCCGGCGACGGCGCCCAGCAGGTTGGCGTCTTCGCTGGCAACCTGCACTACGGCGTCGATCACGTTGATGAGCCCGACGGCGGCATCCATGCCCGCGAGGGACTCTTCCACGACCGGGTCGACATGAAGCCTGAGTTGCCGCGACAGGGCGGCCAGGACGAGTTGTTCCTTGTCAGCGAAGTTGCGGAACAGTGTAGCCGGGCCAACACCTGCGGTGGTGGCGATCGTCTGGAGTGGAACCTCCGGGCCCAGCTCGCGGAAGCACTGGCGCGCCGCCGTGATGATCTTGTCTACATTGCGCGCAGCATCAGCTCTAAGTGGCTTGCGTTCCAAGGGCCGGTCCATGCTGCTCACAGTAGCAACGGAGGGGCTCCAATCACTTTTGTGACATTCTTGCCCGTGAAAGACTGGATTCATGTTGCTTGCCTTTTCAGTCGCCCCGTCCGGCCAGCCCGCTGCTGGCGCCGCATCCGTTGATGGCTCGGTGCACGATGCCGTTGCCGAGGCCGTGAAGATCGTCCGCGAATCCGGGCTTCCCAACCAGACGGACTCGATGTTCACCACCATCGAGGGTGAGTGGGATGAAGTGTTCGACGTCGTCAAGCGCGCCACCGAGGCGGTGAGCAAGTGCGGGAGCCGGGTGTCCCTGGTGATCAAGGCGGATATCCGGCCGGGATATGCGGGGGAGATTACGGGCAAGGTCGAGCGGCTCGAGAAGGCGATCGCCGGCGGGGAATAGGCCCTTCGACTGCGCGCAGGTTCCACACTCGGACTTTGATCAGCCGGGGGTCTCTGATGCCTGCTTGTTGTTGATGGCAATCGCCTCCGATGACTATTGAAACGCCCTTGAGTCGGGAGCTTAAGCTAACAAAATGCGATGCGCGATAACAAGTATTGTTATAAGTTCGCATAAGTTCGTGTACTCACTCCATGGATCCTTCATTGAACCCATTCGCGCCAGGCTCTGGCGTGCGACCCCCGGAACTCGTTGGACGCGACAGTGAGATTAGGGCATTCGATCTGCTGATCGCTCGGACGCGGTCCAACACAACTGGGGATCGCGGAATGGTCCTCTCGGGCCTGCGAGGGGTGGGTAAGACGGTCCTGTTGAATGTCTTCGCTGAGCACGCCCGGCAGAACGACTGGCTCGTAATCCAGCTCGAAGCCCAGCCAGGGGAAGCCGGTAAGGGTGCGACGCGCGCGAAGCTAGCACGCGAACTTGAAGTTGGTGCTCGGCGGCTTCGGGGCAAGCCCGCTTGGGCCTATCTAAAAGAGTCGATGGCTAGTATTGGCAACATCTCCGCCAGCCTCGGCGCTACAGGCGTTTCGGCCTCCGTGACCACGAATCAGGGCAGGGCCGATTCGGGGAATCTCGACATCGATATTGAAGAGCTGGTCGAAGATGTATCCCTGGCCATGCGCAAGGCCCGGGCTGGATTCGGCCTATTCATTGATGAAATGCAGGATCTGGACGAGGAACTACTGACAGTCCTTCTGTCGGTTCAGCATCTCGCCGGGCAGAGGGGATGGCCCTTCTACATCGTCGGTGCAGGTCTCCCCAACCTTCCAGGCAAGATATCAGAGGCCAGGACTTACGGAGAGAGATTGTTTCTCTACAAGACCATCGGCCAGCTCACCGAAGAAGCGGCCGCAGAAGCCCTCACCCTGCCGATCAGCAGGCTAGGCGCATCGACGGCACCCGAAGCATTGTCGATATTGTTGTCCGCGGCCAACGGATACCCCTACTTCCTCCAAATTTATGGGCGTTCCGCGTGGGACGAGGCGCCGGACAAGGTCATTACCGCCGAGGACGCCCAGGTGGCGGTCAGGTACGGAACAAGCGATCTTGACCATGGTTTTTTTGAGGCTCGATGGCAGCGTGCCACTCCTGCTGAACGGGTATACCTGAGGGCGATGGCTCTTGACGGTGAACAGCCTTCGTCCACGGGCGAAATTGCCGCGAGGCTGGGGAAATCTACGAACAAGCTCGCGGTCATTCGGCAGCGACTCATTACAAAGGGCGTGGTCTATGCGCCCGAATACGGATCGATTCAGTTCACGGTCCCGGGAATGGCTGGCTTCATTGAACGCCAGACGGAAGGCTGAGAGGGTCTCCGCTGCCGGTCCTTCCCTCCGGCCCGCACCCGGTGCCAGACTGGGGCCATGTTTGAACACAAGGCCCAGCCCGGCTGGGTGGCCGTGGAGGAATACTTGTCCAACGCCGTCGTCCGCCCGAATGCAGCGCTTAAGCATGCGGTGCAGTCCGCCCTCGACGCCGGGATGCCGCCTATCGAGGTGGCGCCCAACGCCGGCAAGCTGCTCAAGATGCTGGTGCAGTTGTCCGGGGCGCGGCGCGTGCTGGAAATCGGCACCTTGGCTGGCTTCAGCGCGATCTGGATGGCCCAGGGGCTGCCCGACGACGGCCGCCTGGTCACGTGCGAATACCTCCCGAAACACGCCGAAATCGCCCGGGCGAACGTGGACATGGCAGGGATCGGCCACAAAGTGGACATCCGGATCGGCCCGGCTCTGGAGACCCTTGCGGCGCTGGCCGAAGATCCCACGCGGGACGGTCCATTCGACTTTGTCTTCATCGATGCCGACAAGGAGAACGATTCCAACTACCTGGACTGGGCCATCCGGCTCGGGCGGCCGGGGACGGTGATCGTGATGGACAACGTCATCTGGGAGGGTGCCATCCTGGATCCTTCCATGGACGAGGTGAACGCTCCGGGCATCGTGGGGGCTTTGGAGATGATGGGCAAGGATCCTCGCCTCGACGCAACGGCCATCCAAACGGTTGGATCCAAGGGATGGGATGGCTTCGCGGTAGCCCGCGTGGTGTGACGCTAGGCTGAGCGAATGGAATTTACCCTCCGCCCGGCAACCGTGGACGACGCCGAGCCCCTGACCCGCATGCATGTGGCTGCCTGGCGGGAAAGATACGGGCACCTCTTGCCCGAGGAGTTCTTCGCCTTCCGTGAGGCCACCATCAACACGCGGATCGAGAGGCAGCGGGAAGCCTTGGAGGGCTCATACAAGCCGATGCTCGCCCACGACGCCGGCGGTGCCTTGGTGGGCATCGCCTTCGCCCGCGAGGCCCCGGAGGAGGACCGGCCGTGCGAGCTGCAACTGCAGGTGATCTACACCCTGCGTCGCGTGCACGGTTTGGGCGTGGGGCAAGCATTGGTCGACGCCGTGATCGGCAATTCTGCCGCCTTTCTTTGGGTGCTCGAAGACAACCCGCGGGCCCAGGCTTTCTACCGCAAGAACGGCTTCCGGCCTGACGGAACACGCCAGCTCTTGCCGCCCGAATGGCACGAACTGCCGGAGATCCGGATGGTGCGTGCCGCCGTCGGGGGCTGACCGCAAGGCTGCGGCGTCGTCGAGGGCTGACCGCAAGGCTGCGGCGTCAACTAGGGTTGAAGCATGACCGGAAGAAGGCGGCAGTAGTGGCGAAGCGTGGCAAGGGCAGGGGAGCCGGGCAAGCTGCCGGGGTCATCGAGGTGCCCGCGGGCACCAAGCCGAACGGTCCCATGGAGGGCGTCTACTACATCGACACCGGCGACTGCGAGTTGGTTGCCGACCCCGACAATTCCAACGGCTGGCTCCTGAAGATCAACGGTGTCATGAGCTCGCATATCGATGTTGCAGAGCCGCTGTTCCTGGACTTCGAGTACATGCGCTGGATAGCCGCGCTGGTTGAATCCAAATGGCCGCCCGAATCCAAGCCGAAGTTGCGGGCCCTGCATCTCGGCGGCGGAGCATGTTCCCTCGCCCGGTACTTCCACGCCGCCTACCCGGACGCGCGCCAAGTGGTGGTGGAACTCGACGGCAAGCTGGCCGACTACGTGCGCGGTTGGTTCGACCTCCCGAAGGCCCCGCTGCTTCGAATCCGGGTGGGCGAAGCCAGGGAAGTCACGGAAAGCCTCACGCCGGACACCCGCGACCTCATCATCCGGGACGTCTTTGCCGGTGCGCTCACCCCGAGGGCACTCACCACCCGCGAATTCAACGATCACGCGTCGAGGGTGCTGGCGCCGGGCGGGCTCTACGTGGTGAATTCCGGAGATGCGCCCGACCTCAAAAACGCCCGCGAGGACGCCGCCACCATCGCAGACACCTTCGCGCACACCATGATCATCGCCGATCCCGCGATGCTCAAGGGCCGGCGGTACGGGAACATGATCATGGCCGGCAGCCACGAGCCCTTCGGCGACGATCCGCAACTGGCCCGGAAGCTCCTCGGCGGGGCGGTTCCCGCACATATCTGGAACGACGCGAAAGTCCGGGCATTCGCCGTCGGCGCGCAGATCCGGCACGACCCGCGGCCAGCCGCCTGACCGTCACTCACCGAAGGGCTTATATGTGAGCGAGCGTCGGCCGGTTTGGGCTCAGATGTGAGCGAGCGTCCGCCGGTTTGGCTCATATGTGAGCGA
>NZ_DF952470.1:168861-170554 GCF_001263615.2 Arthrobacter sp. Hiyo1
GAGGACCCGGCCGCCGAGCGCCTTTTCGAGCGCGGCGATCCTGCGGGAAACGGTGGTGTGGTTCAGTCCCAAGGCTTGGGCCGCCGTCGTGAACTTACCTGAGCGCGATACTGCGAGCAGGACGAGGAGGTCATCGGGATTCGGATTCATATCTGCAATTCTGCACACACTTGGTGCCATTTTGGCCATTGAAGCAGCACTGATGTGCGGCAATACTCATTGGAGCATTTCGTGTTGTGGATCACAACGCGTGTCAGTGTGGACACTAAGGAGATGGACATGAGCGTAGGACAACGCTCCGCAGCAGGGGCCGCCACCGGCAAAGGCGCAGGCCTCAAGAAGATCGTCGCCGCCTCGATGGTGGGCACCGTGGTGGAATGGTACGAATTCTTCCTCTACGCCACGGCCGCAACGCTGGTTTTCGGCAAGTACTTCTTCCCGCCCACGGGCAACGACCTCGACGGCATCATCCAGGCGTTCCTGACCTACGCGGTGGGCTTCGTGGCCCGGCCCCTGGGCGGCATCGTCTTCGGCCAGATCGGCGACAAGCTCGGCCGCAAACCCACGCTGCAGCTCACCATCGTGATTGTCGGCGTGTCCACCTTCCTCATGGGCTGCCTCCCCGGCTTCGCCGACCTCGGTTACTGGGCGCCGGCCATGCTCGTGGCACTCCGCTTCATCCAAGGCTTCGCGCTGGGCGGCGAATGGGGCGGCGCGGTGCTGCTGGTGGCCGAACACAGCCCCAAGGAGTCCCGCGGATTCTGGTCAAGCTGGCCGCAGGCCGCGGTTCCCGTCGGGAACCTCCTCGCCACGCTGGTCCTGTTCATCATGTCCACCACCCTGAGCAGCGCAGCCTTCCTCGGCTGGGGATGGCGCGTGGCCTTCTGGCTCTCCGCAGTGATCGTCTTCGTGGGCTACTACATCCGCACCCACGTGACCGAGGCCCCGATCTTCCTCGAAGCGAAGGCCCAGGTGGAGAAGGAACAAGCCATCAGCTACGGCGTCGGCGAAGTCATCCGTAAGTACCCCAAGGGCATCCTGCAGGCCATGGGACTGAGGCTCGCCGAGAACATCATGTATTACCTCGTGGTGAGCTTCTCCATCGTGTACCTCAAGAGCGTGGACAAATACGACACCTCGTCCTTGCTGCTCGCCCTCCTGATCGCGCACGTTGTCCACTTCGTGGTCATCCCGCAGATCGGCCGGTTGGCAGACGCCTGGGGCCGCAAGCCGGTTTACCTGATCGGTGCCATCAGCGGTGCCACCTGGCCGTTCTTCGCCTTCCCCATGTTCGACACCAAGAATCCCGCGGTGATCGTTGCCGCCGTGACCATCGGCCTCTGCCTGCACGCCTTCATGTACGCAGGGCAGCCGGCCATCATGACCGAGCTCTTCCCCACCCGCATGCGCTACTCAGGAGTCTCCCTTGGCTCGCAGGTCACCTCGATCTTCGCCGGTTCGCTGGCCCCGCTGCTGGCGACCCAATGGCTCAAGGACACCGGATCCTGGATGCCCACGGCAATCTACCTGGTGATCTCCTGCGCGATTACCGCCGTCGTCGTCTTGACGCTCAAAGAGACCCGCGGTGTGGCGCTGGAAGACGTTGACAATGCCGATGCCGTTCGTCACGGCCTCCCCATGGGTGCCCGCGCATGAGCCTCGAGGGCCGCAAGGCCCTGGTGACCGGCGGGGC
>NZ_DF952470.1:173252-174288 GCF_001263615.2 Arthrobacter sp. Hiyo1
GGCACGCGGACGGCCCGGACCGCCGTCGCGGCTGATCGCCCAATGCGTTTCCCCGGACCTGATGGATTGGGAGCATACCCGAGCCGTTCTGGGATCCCCGCCGGTACATCACGCACGAATGCCCGGACGTTTTCGCCTGGGGCGACTGGTGGTACCTGGTCTATTCGGAATTCTCCGAGTCCTTCACCACCCGCTACCGCATGGCGAAAAGTCCCGATGGGCCTTGGACCGTGCCGCCGCGGGACAGCGTTGACGGCCGCGCCTTCTATGCCTCGAAGACGGCCGAGCGGGACGGTCGCCGGTTCTTCTTCGGCTGGGTCGCCAGCAAGGAGGGCAACCACGACGACGGCGCCTGGCAGTGGGCGGGCACGATGTCCGTCCTCGAGGCCCGCCAGAACGACGACGGCACCCTCGCTTTTTCCCTCGCCGACGAACTCGTCGAGAGCTTCTGGGACGACATCCCGGTATCCCTGGGGGATGACTTTCCGCTGGTACTGCATGCTCCAGACGGGTACACCGCCATGGTGTCCGATGAGGTCCTCCCTCGCCAGTTCTACGCCCGGGCGGTTTTGCAGATCGAAGCCGATACCAGCGAATGCGGCCTGCTGCTCCGCTCAAGCGCGGACGGAGACGAGTCCTACATCATCCGCCTGGAACCGAAGCGCGGCCGCATGGTGTTCGACCGATGGCCCCGCGAAATCAGCGGCGACGCGCAATGGCACGTCTCGGGGGATGTCCCCTTCGAGATCGAGCTGGAACGCCCCTGCGAGCTGGCCTCCGGAGAGCACACCCTCGAACTTGTCGTCGACGGGGACCTCTGCGTCGCCGTCGTCGACCGGCAGGTCGCCCTCAGTACCCGGATCTACGGGCTACCGGACGGCCGCATCGGCGTATTCGCCGGTGAAGGCACCGCAACTCTCACCGATCTTGAGATACGTAAGCGCACAGACAACTAAATACCCAGCGCCAGACCTCCGTTCAAATCAAAGGAGATTTTCCCCCATGAAGAAACTCATAAGAACGGCCGCCGTAGCAG
>NZ_DF952470.1:174313-175823 GCF_001263615.2 Arthrobacter sp. Hiyo1
CTTCCAACGCCGCGATGGCAGCTTCTCGCCGGACCCGTTGCCACGGCGGTGGCCGCCTCGCTGGAGAACCCGGCCACCAACGCATGGTCCGGCGGACTGGTGTATTTGGCCATGATGTCCTTGGGCATGGGTCTGGCAACGGTTGAACTCTGGCGGTTGAAGCCCAGCGTTTCACAGGCCCACCGCTCCTTGGCGCTCGCCGCGGGAGTACTGGCGTCCTTCTTCCTCTGCCGTGGAATCGCCTATGTCCTGGAAGGTCCCGACGGCCCGGACTTCGGCACATATCTCAGCTCGGCAACCACCAGTGTGGTCACTATCGTGCTTCTGGTCACCGTGTCCTTCAGCATGACTGCGCTGAGCAACGAGCAGCTCATCAACGGGCTCAACGAACGCGCCACCCGGGACGGCCTGACGGGGCTCCTCAACCGCACCGCCTTCATGGAGCTGGCCACCCAGGAAATCAACAGGCTGCACTCTGCAGGGTCGATCTCCACCCTGATCCTCGCCGACCTCGATCATTTCAAGGCCCTCAATGACAGCCATGGCCACGCCGCGGGCGACACTGCCATCCAGGCCTTCGCCACCGCGTGCCAGGCTTCGGTCCGCCACACAGACCTCGTCGGAAGGTATGGCGGAGAGGAATTCACCATTCTGCTTCCAGGGGCCGACCTGGAGAGCGCGGAAATCATTGCCAACGAAATCAGCCGCCGTCTGGCCGCGGCAGAACCACCGGACGGCGTCACCTTCCCGACGGTTAGCTATGGCATTGCTCCCAGCACCCTCGCCAACGCCGAGGTGGACCATATGATCGTGGCCGCCGACAAAGCGCTCTACCAGGCCAAGTCCCTCGGACGGAACCGCGCGGTCTGCGCAACTTCCTGACGGCGCACCGCACCGCCGTCGTGCGCTACTAACGTCGCGCTGAGCCGATCCTGCACCGCTGGGATCGGTCCGCTAAACCAATCTGCTTAAACGCTTGATCAAAAGTGTGACCTCGGTTACGCTTGCAGTGATCAAACGCTTTAGCAGAAATGGACATCAACGCCGATGACTTACTCAGTCTTCTTCCAACCCACCGATGGATGGGTCGGAGACGTGATCCCGTTCCAGAAAGACGGGGAGTTTTGGCTTTTCTATCTGCACGAGGTGCGGAACGACCCGAAGCCGGGAACGTCCTGGAATCTCGTGACCACCAAGGACCTCACGCGATTCGAGGATCATGGAGTGTCGCTGCACCATGGCGGAGAGGGCGAGGCGGACTTCAACGCCTACACGGGCAGTGTTGTGTGCGACGAGTCCGGGATGCACCACCTGTTCTATACCGGACAGAATCCCCGGCACCTCGGCTCCGACGGTGCCCCCCTGCAACTCGTCATGCACGCCACGAGCACGGACGGAATGCTGACGTGGATCAAGCATCCGGAACTGACGTTCGGCGCCCCGGCCGGCTATGAATCCGGCGACTGGCGCGATCCCTTCGTTTTCAAGGACGAGGCCAGCGGCCTGTGGC
>NZ_DF952470.1:177264-182453 GCF_001263615.2 Arthrobacter sp. Hiyo1
CCCCACCGGGGACATCAAACCGCGGCAAATCTCGTGGCTGCTGTCCCGGCCGGCAGACGGTGCAGTCATCAACGTCATGAAAAAGGTGGCCGACGAGTACGCCCAGACCCATCCCGGCTTTTCCCTCAACCTGATCACCACCCCTGACCGGCCCTCCTACATTCAGAAGTACGAAACCCTCGCTGCCGCGAACAAGCTCCCGGAGCTGTTCGACACGGACGCCACGCCCTTCGCCCAGCAACTCGCCAAGCAGGGCAAGATGGTGGATGCCGAGAAGCTGCTCAAGGACCTCGGTGTCTACGACAGCTACCGGACGAACGCACTGAATTACCAACGCTTCGACGACGGATCCCTCTACATGGTCCCGTTCCAGTTCGAGCTCGAGTACTTTTGGTACAACAAGGCTCTCTTCCAGCAGGCTGGAGTATCAGTGCCGAAGTCACTCGACGACATCCCCGCGATGTGCACGGCCCTGCGCAAGGCCGGGATCACGCCCGTCGCCCTTGACGGCCAGGACCAGTGGCCCCTTGAGCGCTACGTCTCCTACCAGCCCTTCCGCGACGCCGGACCCGACTTCGTACAGAAGCTCAAGAAGGGTGACGCGAAGTTCAGCGACGCCACCGGCCAGAAGACAGTCAACTGGATAAGCCAGCTCGGAGGGGCAGGTTGCTTCCAGGACGGCTTCTCCTCGCAGGGTTACTCCGACGCCCAGAACCTCTTCACCTCCGGCAAGGCCGCCATGTACAACATCGGTACCTGGGAACTGCCCAGCCTCGCGACCGACAAGCTGAACCCGGCGGTGCGTAACGACGTCGACTACTTCACGCTTCCGGCCACGCCGAGTTCCGCGACGGCCGCCAACGAGTACGTGGCAACCTCAGGTATCGGCATGGCGGTCAACTCGAAGACCTTCGACCCGCTCGTGAGCGACTTCCTGAAGTTCGCCCTCGCCAAGTACCCCTCGGAATACGCGGCCACGGGCGCCCTCTCGCCGACGACGAATGTCCAAACGACGATTCCAGCCAACGCCACGCCGCTGTACAAGAAGGCGATCGACCAGGCGAAGGATCTCGGATCGAAGCTCGCGATGCCTTGGGACACGCAGCTTGATCCGACCACCAACAGCAGGCTGCAGCAAGAGCTCGTGCTCTTGGCCCAGGGCAACGTCAAGCCTGCCGAGTTCACCAGCACGATGGATAGCACCATCGCACAGAACGCTCCCAAGTTCTTCAAATAAGACGCAGCGGTGGGGGGGCCCAGGCCCCCACCCGAAAGGCCCTCCCATGCTTCCCAATCGATCACGACTCTCGGTCTTGGTCTTCCTGCTCCCGCCGCTGCTTCTCTACGGCGTTGCAGTGCTGTTCCCGATCCTGCAATCGCTATTCCTCAGCTTCTTCTCCTGGAACGGCATCAGTGACATGGAGTTCGTGGGCTTCGCGAACTACGTGCACATGCTCACCGGTGACGGCGTGTTTTGGCGTTCCTTCTTCAACGCCCTCGGCTACCTCGCCATCTGCCTCGTCCTCCAATTGGGCGGCGCGTTGTTCGTCGCCAGCCTCCTGACCTCGCTGCGAAGAGGCCGCGAGCTCGTCAAAACCCTGTATCTCCTGCCTGCGGTGATCTCGACGGTGGCCATCGCCTTCCTTTTCGTACGGATCTACTCGATCGATCCGGTGGGTCTCCTCAACCAAGTCCTCGGCTGGATCGGCCTCGGCAGCCTCGAGCGCCCTTGGCTTTCCGACGTCAATACTGTCCTCGCGGCAGTTTCGGCACCCGAAGGCTGGCGGTTCACGGGACTGTACATGCTCATCATCTACGCGGCGCTGCTCGCCGTCCCGCAGGAACTTGAAGAAGCGGCACGCCTGGACGGCGCCAACAGATGGCAGCTGTTCACCAAGATCAGGTTCCCCCACATCAGGCCGGTGTGGATCACCACCACCATCATGGCCACAACCTACGGCCTGCGCGGATTCGATATCCCGTACCTCATGACCAACGGTGGTCCCGGCCAGTCCTCCGAGCTCCTGACGACGTACATGTACAAAACCGCATTCACCAGCACCGACTTCGGCTACGCCAGCACCATCTCGGTCTTCATCGTGGTGGAGTGCCTCGTCGCCGTCGGATTCATCTTGCTCATGCTCAAACGAAAGGCTGACGCATGACCGCGCAAACAGCCCCGGTTAACCGGCCGATCCCTGCTCCACCAAACAACCCGGCCCCGCCAAGCCCGCCGGCGCCCCGACGTCGGCGGCGTAAACCAAACGCCTTCCGAAGCTTGTCGAGGGTGCTGATCGTCCTCATCGTCGTGGTGCAGGTCTACCCCCTCGCCTGGCTGTTCCTCACGAGCCTGCGCAATGAGCACGACTTCGCGACCGGTGATCCTTTTGCGCTGCCGAGCTCGATCAGCTTCGACAACTACGTCCGTGCGTTCCAGACCGGCAACCTCGGCCAGAACATCCTGAACAGTTTCATCGTCACGATGGGCGCTAACCTCCTGATCGTCCTTCTCGGGATGATGGCAGCCTATGCCTTGCAGGTCCTCGGATTCCGGTTCAGCAAATTCGTCCGGGGCCTCTTCCTGATCGGCATCATCGTGCCGGTGCAGATCGCGCTTGTGCCGCTGTTCATCGACTACTCGTCCGTGAACCTGCTGGACACCTACCAATCGATGATCATCCCCCTGGCGGGGTTCGCCCTTCCCATGTCGATCTACCTCTTTTCGTCGTTCTTTGAGTACATTCCCCGCGAGACCTACGAGGCAGCGTCGTTGGACGGCGCCGGCCCGTACCGGATCTTCGGGCTGATCACCCTTCCGCTCTCGACCAACACGGTGGTGACAGTGATCCTGGTGAACAGCATCTTCATCTGGAACGACTTCATCTTCGCGAACACCTTCGTTCTGTCCGAAGGGCTCAAGACCATCCCACTGGGGCTGCAGAACTACATCGGAGCAATGGGCAAGGTCGACTGGACAGCGACATTCGCCGCTGTCTGCATCACCATCACTCCTTTGCTGCTCGTGTTCCTCGTCCTCAACAAGGCGATGATCCAGGGCCTCGAGAGCGGGGCGACGAAGGGGTGAGAAAGCCGCCACTGGATAGACTGTGGGAGGAGGGCCAATGACGTCTGAAAAAAGCTTGAAAGAACCCGAGGTGAACCCCTCGCATCCATCGACTCCGAGGGCGAGTCATCCGGTGACGATGCGGGAAGTAGCGGAAGGGGCTGGAGTCTCCGTTGCCACGGTTTCCCTCGTTATCAACAACAAGAAAGACGCCAGGATCGGCGCCGCGACCCGCAAACGCGTCCTGGACACCATCCGCGAACTGGGGTACCGCCCGAACGCCCTCGCGAAGAACCTCGTGAGCGGCAGTTCACGGTTCATCGGACTCGTCGCTGACGCGATCGCCACAACCCCCTTCGCTGGGCAAATCATCCACGGCGCCCAGGACGAAGCGTGGAAACACGGATTCGTGCTGTTGGTCGCCAACACCGAGGGCGACGAGCCCGTGGAAAAAGACGCCATCTCGATGATGCTCGAGCACAAGGTTCGCGGCATCCTGTACTCCACCTGGTTCCACCGCCCAACCAAGATCCCCGCTGCGTTGCAAGAGACTGACTTCGTGCTGGTGAACTGCTTCTCCCCGGACTCCGACGCCCTGGCGGTGGTCCCGGACGAAGTCCACGGCGGACGGGAAGCCACTGAAATCCTTGTGCGCAAGGGGCACCGACGGATCGCCTTCATCAACGCCACGATTCCTGCTCCGGCGAAGGACGGACGCCTCCAGGGCTACCGGGAAGCGCTCGAATCTGCTGGAATCGCCTTCGATCCGCACCTCGTGTTCGACGCGTATCCTGACCAGGAGGGCGGCTACGGAGCAGTCGAGGAGCTCCTCAAACGCGATGTCACGGCAGTCTTCTGCTACAACGACCGTATGGCCATGGGCCTCTACGACGGGCTGAAGCAACGGGGGCTGTCCATTCCCGAGGACATGGCCGTGGTGGGGTTCGACAACCAGGAAGTCATCGCGGCGCACATGCGGCCGCCGCTGTCCACCGTCGCGCTGCCGCACTACGAGCTTGGCGCCGCGGGCGTGCGCTTGCTGCTCGGCGTTGACGAACCGGCGGGCAGCCCTGTGGTAAAGCTTGAATGCCCGCCAGTGGAACGCGACTCGGTTGGACCGAATACCCTTACGGCTCACCGGCTGCCTTAGGCTCAGCCTCGTCCACCGCCGAGTGCTCAATGTAGGATTCCACCGCCGACTCCGGAACGCGGTATGACCGCCCGAACCGCACGGCGTGGATGGCGTGCGAGTTCACGAGGCGGTAGACGGTCATTCTGGATACCCGCAGGGCCTCGGCAACCTCGGCGATCGTCATGAACCGGTTGGCTGGAACGCCGGCGGCGGACATATTCACCAGGGCCTCCTCAATTGGCGGTAGTCGTAGTAGACCAGGGTGCCGCCCCTCGGCACGACGGTTCTCAAGCCAATCGATGGGCCTTTGATGACGGCCACCACCCCTTCCTGGGACCCGTTGAAGGGGTCGTCGCCAGCTACGTAGTCGCCCACCTTGAAAGGGGAAGCAGTGCTTTTGGCCTGCGTGGCTGCCCTGGTAAATATCTGGCAAAGTCGCGAAGCCAGCGCATGGCGGCGCTGCTTGCGCATCCGAGCAGCGTGCCTTGAGTAAGGATCGAACATCGGAATCACTCCTTTGCAAGTCGCGATCTTCCAACGGTAGGCGTGGACCACACGCAACACATGAGTGACTTGCACCCGTTATGGCCCACGGGCCACTCACGTCACTTGGACCACTACTCGGACAAGGACCCCAGGGCGAGCAAGTGGTGATCCGAGTAGTCCGGTCAAAAGACGGGTAGGGGTTACGCATGCCAGGCCGGGCGAACAGTCCATACGCTCAAGGCAAATGTTCCGTCAGGTCTGGGAGGGGGAACAATGCGACGAGCGGCAAAAGCAGGAATGGTCGTTGCAGGTGTGGTGGCGGTCGGGCTGGCAGGGGCGATCACCCTCAACGCGACGCAGACATCATCTACCTCGATTGCCGGCGCCCCGCCGTCGGCCACCGTCAGTGCGGCAGCTTCTGCGCCCGGTCCCACCAAGACGCCAGCCACGACGCCGAGTGCCACCGCTTCAGCATCAGCCGCCGGCGCCTCTGCCAGCGCTTCCGCT
>NZ_DF952470.1:184204-186957 GCF_001263615.2 Arthrobacter sp. Hiyo1
GGTCGGCGCGCAGGCGCCCGCCGCCGCGGACCCAGAGCTTGTAGGCCAGCACCAGCAGTCCGAGCCACACGGCGCCTACGTACAGAGCCACGCGAGTGTCCTCGAAGACGCCAAGGATCACGATCACCAGGGCCATGAAGGCGATGGTCACCACGGACGCGGCGGGCCACCACGGCGACGCGAATTCCGACGCCGGAAGTCCCTTGCGCTTGATTTCGCGCTTCATGGCGACGTGCGAGGCGAGGATCATGACCCATACCCACACTGTCGCGAAGGTGGCGATGGATGCGATCACGAGGAACACGTCCTCGGGGATGACCGCGTTGAGCACCACGCCCACCAGCAGGATGCCGCCCATGAGGACCACGGTCATCCAAGGAACACCATGCCTTGAGATCCTGCCGAAGCTCTTCGGAGCGTGTCCCTGCTGGGAAAGCCCGAAGAGGATGCGTCCGGCGCCGAAGATGTCGCTATTGATGGCTGACAGTGCCGAGGTGATGACAACGGCATTGAGGATGTGGGGCGCCGCTGGGATGCCGAGGCCACTGAAGATCTGCACAAACGGGCTGCCGTTGTTCCCGATTTCATTCCAGGGGAACAAGCTCATGAGCACCCCGAGCGTCAGGACGTAGAACAGCAGCACACGCACGGGGACGGTGTTGACAGCCTGCGGGATGACCTTCTTGGGGTCTGCGGCTTCGCCTGCGGTGATGCCGATCGTTTCGATCCCGCCAAAGGCAAACATGACAACGGCGAACGAGGCCAGGAGCCCTTCGAAACCGTTGGGGAACAGGCCGCCATGGTCAACGAGGTTCCCCAGCCCCGGTGCCACGCCGCTGTTGCCGGACTGGAAGCCGAACACGATGATCGCAGCGCCGCCCGCAATCATCGCGATGATCGCCACGACCTTAATGAGCGAGAACCAAAACTCGAGCTCGCCGAAGACCTTGACGCTCAGGAGGTTCATGGCTCCGAGGAGGAGGATGATCGCGAGGACCCAGATCCATCGGTCCACCTGCGGGAACCAGAAGCCCATATAGATACTGAATGCCGTCACGTCCGCGATCGCCACGATGGCCATTTCGAAGACGTAGGTCCAGCCGGTGATGAACCCGGCCAGCGGTCCGAGGTAGCGGCTGGCGTACTGGCCGAACGAGCCTGAGACGGGGTGGCGCACGGCCATTTCGCCGAGGGCACGCATCACCATGAAGACGGCGGCGCCCCCGATCATGTATGCGAAGAGAACCGATGGGCCGGCCTTTTGGATCGCGGACGCCGAACCGTAGAAGAGGCCTGTCCCGATGGCCGAACCGAGCGCCATGAAGCGGATGTGGCGGACATTGAGGCCGCGGCTGAGAACGGTTGTTACCGCGCCTTCGACGCCTTCGACGACTTTGGCGGCCGGCGTCCTGACGGCTGTTGGGGCTTGCTGCATACGAATACCTTCTCGTCATTGGGAGGGGTGGACTGTTAACCAGCAGACCATTCCGCAGCATGCTGTGATGGGCCTCACGGGACATCGTTGTCTCGGTTCTCAGACGCTGCGCCGTGGACTGGTTGTTTCATGCACAAATGTCTGGTATTCCAGACACCTTAATGTTCTGATTGGCTTTCCGATCCGCTCGGTGGGGCGCACGCTTAAGTACGGGATCCCGGACACCCGCCTTGCCGGCTTTGTGGCAGAAGGGCGGGCCGGGCATTACCGTGCACTCGAAGAGGAGCCATGACCACACAGCCGTCCACCCAAGGCCGGGCCGCTTCCAAAGTCCCGGCCGCCGAGAACACCCTGCGCATCCTGAAGTTGCTCGCGTCCCGGCGTGGCCCGATGGCAGCGTCCAATATCGCCACGGCGCTGGGCTTGCCCCGTTCCAGTGTCTATCACCTGCTTGGCGTCATGGAGGCCAACGGCTTTGTCCTGCACCTTCATGAGGAGCAGCGCTACGGGCTGGGGATCAGCGCCTTTGAACTCAGTTCGGCATACTCGCGGCAAGAGCCTTTGTCGCGGCTCGGCCGCCCCATGCTCGCCGCCCTCGTGGATGCGATCGGCGAGAGCGCACACTTGGCCGTCCTGCACGGCCGCGATGTGCTCTACATCGTGGAGGAGCGGGCCAAGAACCGCCCGTCCCTCGTGACCGACGTCGGGGTCCGGCTTCCCAGCCACCTCACGGCCAGTGGCCGCGCGATCCTGGCCGCCCTGCCAAAATCGCAGGTCAGGGCCCTGTACCCGAATGCTGCAGCCTTTACGGCCCGGCATGAAATGGAATCGCCCATCATGAAGTACTCGGCCCTGTCCTCGCATTTGGACCAGGTCCGGCAGCGCGGCTACGCCACCGAACACGGCGAAGTCACGCCCGGCTTCGGTTCTGTGGCCGCCGCCGTCACCGACCATCTGGGATGGCCGACGGCGGCAGTCGCCGTGACATTCCTCGAGGACCGGGTGCCGGTGGAGGAGTGGCCCGCACTGGCCGCCCGCATCCAGAAGACAGCGGACGAACTCTCGATCCGCATCCACGGCCGCCCGTCCTAGCCCGCCGCACCCAACCCCGCCCTGCTCACCAACCCGACCCCCTATCCCAACTGACTCGCAGTTGTTGTCGTTTTGGGCCCTCAGAACGACATCTACTGCCAGTTAGTTGAGTCTGGTATTCCGGACAGCACCCTCCATAAAGCCATTCCAAGACCCTTGCGGAGGGGCTCTACTGGATACAGAAGGAACTTCCACCTAGCAACCTCCAGAGACGAAGGAGTCATCA
>NZ_DF952470.1:186982-187702 GCF_001263615.2 Arthrobacter sp. Hiyo1
GATCATCATGACGCCCCCCATGGCACCCAGGGTGGAGATCCGCCGCGGCGAGCGGGCAAACCAGTGGCGTGCCGTGCCCGCTGCGAGGGCCCAGATGCTGTCGGAGATGAGGGCGATCACCAGGAAAACAGCTCCGAGTTCGGCGAGTTGAAGCGGAATGCTGCCGCTCGAATAGTCCACGAACTGCGGCAGCACAGCCACGAAAAACACGATCGATTTCGGGTTGCTCGCACCGACGATGAAACCCTCGCGGATGAGCCGCCACATGGACCGCGCCGGCGCTGGACCAGTCGCCGTCGAACGCCCGCCGCGGTGGCGGATCGCCTGCACCCCGAGGTAGACCAAATACGCTGCGCCCCCGAACTTGATGATGGTGAACAGCACGATCGACTGCGCAAGGATCGCGCCGAGCCCCAGCGCCACGGCAATGATCTGCGGAACCATGCCGAGGGCGTTTCCGAGCACGCTCAGGAGCCCGCCTTTGCGGCCAAGGGCGAGGGAACGCCCAATCACGAACAGGACGCTGGGACCGGGGACTGCGATGAGGACCAGTGCGGCCAGCGCAAACGCCAGGAGGTTGGTGAACGGAACCATCCCTGATGATAGCGCTGGCCTGCGGTGACGGTCGATGGCTCGTGGCGCGCCGCCGCCGTCGTCGTCCTCCTCAAGACGCTATGGGCGCTCGGCGACCATGGGAATCGAGGCTGTTTCGTCGACGAG
>NZ_DF952470.1:190571-191425 GCF_001263615.2 Arthrobacter sp. Hiyo1
TCGAACGCCTCCTCACCAACGACCCCGGCATGGGCGTCATCCGCCACGCCGACGCCGGCTACGACCGAGCCATCGAAGTCGCCCACGAACGCGGCGTCCGCATCCCCATGGAAGAAAGCAAGTAGGAACACCCCGATGACAACCATTACCCACGAACCGCTGACCGTTACCCTCGGCTCCAGCGGAGTCACGCCGGAGGACGTCGTCGCCGTCGCGCGCTACGACGCCAAGGTGACCATCTCCCAGGAAGCCCTGGACACTGTTGCCAAGGTCCGCGCCCACATCGACGGCCTCGCGCACAGCGAAGTTCCGGCGTACGGCGTTTCGACGGGCTTCGGCGCCCTGGCCAACCGCCACATCCCCAATGAACTCCGCACCCAGTTGCAGAAGTCGCTCATCCGCAGCCACGCCGCAGGCATGGGCCCGGCCGTGGAGCGCGAAGTGGTCCGCGGCATCATGTTCCTGCGCGCCAAGACCCTGGCCTCGGGCCGCACGGGCGTTCGTCCCGTGGTCCTGCAGACCATGGTGGACGTCCTCAACGCCGGCATCACCCCGGTAGTCCGTGAATTCGGCTCCCTGGGTTGCTCGGGCGATCTCGCGCCGCTGTCCCACTGCGCCCTGGTCCTGATGGGCGAAGGCGAAGCCACCGGCCCCGACGGCGAGCTGTACGGCGCCGCCGGAAAGAAGCCGGTTGCCGAACTCCTCGCCGCGCACGGCATCGAGCCGGTGGTCCTCGCGGAAAAGGAAGGCCTCGCGCTCGTCAACGGCACCGAGGGCATGCTCGGCATGCTCCTGATGGCCATCGCCGACCTGCACCTGCTGCTTACGACGGCGGACATCACCGCGGCGCTCAG
>NZ_DF952470.1:191926-199169 GCF_001263615.2 Arthrobacter sp. Hiyo1
ACATGCTTCGGGTGCTTTCCAACTCGCCGATCGTCGCTTCGCACCGCGTCAACGACACCAAAGTCCAGGACGCGTACTCGCTCCGCTGCGCACCCCAGGTGGCCGGCGCGGTCCGCGACACCGTGACGCATGCCGAACTCGTGGCTTCCCGTGAGTTGGCTGCAGCCATCGACAACCCCGTGGTGCTCCCGGACGGCCGCGTGTCCTCCAACGGAAACTTCCACGGCGCCCCGGTGGCCTACGTCCTGGACTTCCTGGCGATCGCCGTGGCGGACCTGTCCTCCATCGCCGAGCGCCGCACGGACCGCATGCTGGACCCGGCCCGTTCGCACGGACTCCCGGCCTTCCTCGCAGACGATCCCGGAGTGGACTCGGGCCTCATGATTGCCCAGTACACCCAGGCCGGGCTCGTCTCGGACAACAAGCGGCTGGCCGTCCCGGCATCGGTGGACTCCATCCCGAGCTCCGCCATGCAGGAAGACCACGTCTCCATGGGTTGGCACGCTGCCCGTAAGCTCCGGAAGGCCATCGAGAACCTGCGTCGCGTCCTGGCCGTGGAACTCGTGACGAGCGCCCGCGCCCTCGACATCCGCACCAAACTGTCCGGTGGAGAACTCACTCCGGGGCCTGCCGGCACCGCCGTGATCGAGGTGCTGCGCGGCGTCGTCGACGGTCCCGGAACTGACCGTTTCCTCTCACCTGAACTGGAAGCGGCAGACCGTCTTGTAGGCGCTGGCGAGGTGCGGACGGCCGCCGAATCCGCCGTCGGAATTCTCGCCTGACGCCGAACAAAATACTGTTCGAGTGAACAATAGGAAGCGCCCCGGAAATGTTTGGCAATACGTGCCCCGGGGCGCTTTCTGTGTAGTAGAACTTATGGGGTACGGCATGTCCACGCCGACGATGTCGTGGGCCTGCCGGGGAATATCCGTTTACAACTGAAAACAACGAACATCCACAAAGGGGTAGAAGTTCAATGAAGGCACGCGGGACAGTCCTGTCCAGGCGAATCGCACAGTCCGCCGTCGTTTCCAACTGGGGAACGTTGAAGGTGGGGGAGCGGATCGAAGTCGTAAGGCACGCACATGTGGTCGCGGCGGGGGAGGTGCAGGAAGTCTCGGGCAGCGGCAACGTTGTGTGGCTTGAACCCGCAGGACCTGGCGCCGATGAAGCCGCCAAACAGCTTTTCATGAAGTCCGACGGCGTGGAGTTGCGCCGGGTGTAGGGACTCCGCAAAAACCGGGTTAAAGGACCGGGGCTTGTTTCCCATTCCGCGCCGTCTTGGCGTGGTCTGGAAAACAAGCTCCGGTTTTTCTTGTCTGTACCTATTTCAGGGCCTGTCCTTAGGCGGCGAGGACCTCACGGGTCTGGCCGAACGGGACGGACTCGTCCAAGGCGACCGTGTAGCTTCCGGGCTCCCGGCGGGTCACCAGGATCCCGCAGCGGCCGTCTTCGGCAGCGGCTTCGATGAGCGTGCTGACGGCTTCGTCGAGTCCGGCATGGACTTCGTCGACGGACGCAAAGGACAAATGGATCTCGTTGTTTTCTATCGTGGCAGTGCTCATTGGGGGCCTCCTTCTGCAGGATGCCGCGTTGGGGAGCGGCAATTCCTGCATAAAAGATAGCAAAGAGTCGTCGGATGTCTGTCATTCTGGGATCTGGATCACCGGCGTACCATCGCTCGCAAGAGCTTCACGGCCACGGAGAGTGCGGCTATATCCACCGGGCCGGGCTTGATCGCTTCCTTGATGGTGTCCTGGATGCGGGCGAGTTGTTCGATGTTTCCGCGTTCCCAATCCTGGATCCTTCCTATGGGGTCGGCGCTTGCCTCGGGGGAGCGGGGAGTGTGCCGGACCACGGCCTTGGTCATGTCGGCAAGGACCAGATACATGTCGTCGCGAAGGGCTGCGCGCGCCAAGGCTTCCCAGTGGGTGTCCCGCGGCAACAGCGTGATGTGTTCCAACAGGGGAATGGCCGAAATCCGTTCGAACACGGCGAAGTACACCTCGGCGACGTCCTCAACGGGCTCTTGCAATTCCTCGGCGATCGCGGAAATGTCCAAAAGGCCGTAGCTGACCAGGAGTTCCGAGGCTCGAAGGCCCAGTTCGTGTGGCAAGCCCACTGAATCCGAATGGGCAAGGCGCGTCAACGAGTGTTGGAGGTTTATCCCGTGCAGGAAGCGCGTGAAATTTGCCCGCATCAGCGACATGGGCCGCTCTAGCCGCGCAAAGGCGTCCGCAATGGGCTTGTCGCGGAAATCGTGGGTGACGTACCAACGGGTGGACCGGTCGAGGAGCCGGCGCATGTCCAGGGCCACGGCGCATCCATGTTCGCTGGGGACGCTTGCCGGTACTTGGGCGATGGCTTCAGTGACCGAATCGAAGTCCCAGATTCGGCGCATGACCACGAATCCGCGCGCCACCGCGGCCGCCGAAACCGTGGTCTCCTCCATGGCGCGGAACGCGAAGGCTATGCCGCCGAGGTTGATCATGTCGTTGGCCACCACAGTGGCAACGATTTGGCGGCGCAGGGGATGCGTGGAGAGGTCCTCGCCGAATTCTTCCGAGAGCTGACGGGGAAAATAGTCGCGCAGCGTTTTCGAAAACCATGGATCGTCCGCGAGCCCGCCCTCCGTCAGTTCCCGCGCGAGCTCGATCTTCGCATAGGCCGCCAGCACTGCGAGTTCAGGTGAGGTCAGTCCAACTCCGGTCCTTACTCGCGCCTGGATTTCCTTGGTTGTCGGCAGGCATTCGAGCTCCCGGTCCAGGTCCGTGGCTGACTCGAGCCAGTCCATGGTCCGTTCGAAGCTCGGGCTCCACTCGAGGACCAGTTGCCTGTCATTGAGGAGGAGGACGTTTTGGTCAACGTTGGTTTTCAGCACGAGCCTCCCCACTTCGTCCTGGAGTTAGTGCAGGAATTTCGTCCTTTCGTTGGGGGACATCTTGCCTGCGGCGATCATCCGGTCCAGGAAGATCTTGATGTTTACCTCGTGGTCCGAGCAGTCCACGCCGGCGGAGTTGTCGATGGCATCGGTGTTTACGCGGATTCCGGCCAGCGCAGCCTCGATCCTGCCGCGTTGGGTGATGCCGAGATTGCCGCCCTCGGCGATGATCCGGGTACGCAGTTGGGCGGCGTCCACCCGGATGGCATCGTTTGACTTGTCTCCGACATCGGCATGCGTCTCGGCGGAAGCCTTGACGTAGGTGCCGATCCCACCGTTGTAGAGCAGGTCGACGGGGGCCGTGAGGACGGCCCTGAGCAGCTCAGGCGGGCTCATCGCCGTCGTGCCCTCCGCCAATCCCAAGGCGAGGCGGACAGGCTCGGTGATGCCGATTGATTTGTCGGCCCGGGAGAACACTCCTCCACCGGGACTGAGCTTCGCGGGGTTGTAGTCGGCCCAGGATGAGCGGGGGAGCTTGATGAGCCGTTTCCGCTCGGCGAAGGAAATGGCCGGGTCCGGGGTGGGATCCAGGAAGATATGCCGGTGATCGAAGGCCGCCACAAGCTTGATGTGGTTCGAGAGCAGCATGCCGTTGCCGAACACATCGCCGCTCATGTCGCCGATGCCCACCACGGTGAAATCCTCGGCCCGGGAGTCGATGAGCAGCTCGCTGAAATGGTGCCGCACGGACTCCCAGGCGCCGCGGGCCGTGATGCCCATCTGCTTGTGGTCATAACCCACGGAACCGCCGGACGCGAACGCATCGCCCAGCCAGAATCCGTACTCTGAGGCGAGGTCGTTGGCGATGTCGGAGAACGTGGCTGTGCCCTTGTCCGCGGCGACCACAAGGTAGTAGTCGTCGCCGTCGTGCCTCACCACGCGCGCCGGCGGGACGACGCGCTCGGCAACCAGGTTGTCCGTGATGTCCAGTAGTCCACGAACGAAGATCCGGTAGCTTTCCTGGCCCTCGGCCAGCCAGTCCGCCCGGTCTTCGGCGGGGTCCGGGAGTTGTTTGGGGTAGAAACCACCCTTGGCTCCGGTGGGAACAATGACGGCGTTCTTCACGGTCTGGGCTTTCACGAGCCCCAGGACCTCCGTGCGGAAGTCCTCCCGGCGGTCGGACCAACGCAAGCCGCCGCGGGCAATGGCGCCGAACCGCAAGTGGACGCCTTCCACGCGTGGCGAGTAGACCCAGATTTCGAATTGTGGCCGGGGTGCAGGTGCAGCCGGGATGGAGGAGGGGTTCAGCTTGAAACTCAAATACGGTTTGTTGAGGTAAAAGTTAGTGCGCAGGGTGGCCTCCACCAGGCTCGCCAGGGAACGCAACAGGCGGTCGGCGTCGAGGACCGGTACGGCGTCGATCGCTTCGGCCAGTTCCTTGCGCGCGGCGTTGGTGGCTTGCGTCCGCGAGCTGTACTTGCCGCGGTCCGTTTCGAACAGGTCGCTTCCAGCCGCCATCTGCTCAGCAGGCGTCTTGTCAGCGGCGCCGCGCCCGCAGCTCAGGATCGAACAGATCGGGGTCGAACCGGTCCGGATCGAACTTCGCCTCGAAGAGCGAAAGCAGAGCGCGGGTTGCCCGCACATTCTCACGAAGGTATCCGCGATGAACCCGTACGAATTGGTGCTCCCCAGCTGCCGGAGGTACTTCGCATACGCGCGCAGGATGGCTGTCCGCCGCCAGTCGATCCCCTCCCGGATGACCAGGGCATCGAAGGCGTCGGATTCCGCATCTCCCCGCATCGCGGCACAAAACGAAGCGGCCAGGAGCTCGCCCGTTCGCACGGGATCAACTCCGCGCGGATACACGAGGCCAAGGTCGTAAAGGAAGAAGGACCGCCCGTCGGCACGCTGCACGTCGAACGGCCGCTGGTCCAGGACGCGCAAGCCTAGGTTGTGGAAGAGGGGCAGAATCTGGCTCAGGCTCTGCGGGCGGGTCAAATAGAGCCGAATCCGCGCATCCTCGGCGAGGACAGCGGTTCCCTGGCGCCTGTAGACGGTGAGCAGCGGGTCCGCGGTGTCGCCGTCGGGCAGGTCCCCGTCCATGGGCGCGAAACTCTCGAACCGGACGATGTCCTGAACGGCGTCTTCCACCTCGTAATCGGCCTTGTAGCTGGCCGGAAAGGCGGCAGCCCATTGCCGGGACAGCCGGGCGGCCTCGTCTGCGGGGAACCTTGCCCGCAAGGCTTCGTCCAGGCCTTCCGCCCAGGACCGCGTCGCGGCGATAATCCGCTGCTCCAGTACCGCAGGGTCGACGACGGCGGGCGCCCCCTCGCGTGGCAACAGGACCCGGAAGAACACCCGGGCCATGGCGGATTCGCCCAGGCGGAGCTCGAACTCGATGGCCCCGGAACCGAAGGCCTCGCGAAGTTCGCGTTCAATGTTGAGCCGGACGGCCGTGCTGTAGCGCTGCCGCGGCAGGAAGACCAATGCCGTCATGAAGCGGTTATGCGAGTCCGGACGAAGGAACAACCGGGTGCTGTGCCGTTCTTGGAGGCGCAAGATGTCCCGCGCGTGCTCCGCCAACTGCCCGGCGTCGATGTGGAAGAGCTCGTCGCGCGGATAAGCCTCCACCACGGCCAGGAGTTCCTTGCCGCGGTGTGATGCCGGCGGGTAGCCGAACGTCCGCAGTACCTCGTCCACAGTGTCCCGGATGACGGGAATCTGGAGTGCCGAACGGGACGCCGAGCTGGGAGCGAAAAGGCCGACCCAGGTGCGCTCGCCGATCTTGTCAGCCCCGGCCAGGGTGATTTCGTCGAGGTAGGCACGCCGGAGCACCGTCGAGCGGAGCGTCGACTTGGTGAGCGTCAGGAGGGGCTTGCGCTCGGCCCACCTTCGGACGGCCCACCTTCGGGCGGCCCGGCCTCGGACGCGTCGCCCGCCACCTTCCGGAGCAGTCCGAGACTCCTCCGGCCGCGGTAGCCGAGGAACACGAAATTCCCGTCGTCCAGCCAGCGCAGCAACTCCCGGACCTCCCCGCCGCCGGACAAACCCGCCAAACCCCCGATCTCGTCGGCAAGTTCCTGGTGGATGGCAGCCGCGTCTTCCGCCGCGGCCCGGACATCGCCAAGGACGCACTGCAGCCGTTCAACGAGGTGTTCGGCACTCGTTTCGTCCGGAAGCCGGGAAATCTCGACGGCGATCCAAGCCTCCGCGAGCGGCCGGCCGTCGTCGTGCTCCAGAGGGGTGACCGGGACGGAAGGCTCGAGGCCGGACGGCAGTCCGGTCCGCAGGGGGCCGCGGCGGACGTCGGTCAGGCGGTGGGTGGCTGGATCCCGGGTGACGGTAAAAGTGGGGTGGACCAGGAGCCCGATGGAGGCGTTGTCCCTGGCGATTTCCGCAGTGACCGACGGTACGAGGTAAGGCATGTCCTCGGTGACAATCGCTACGAGGCTCGCGTCGGCCTCGTTCAGGACGCCGATCACAGCTTGCCCGGGAGCCCGCCGTTCAGCCAATGAGCGGTGGTACCGGGCACGCTCGAGGAGCGTGTCCGTGGTGTAGTTGCGGACATCATCATCGGCCACGTGTTCGTAGTAGTCGGTCAGGAATCGGTCCGGGGCGCCCGGGGCAGTGCCTCCCAGGGCGTGGTCCGCGGGCTCGATCCTGGGTGACATGTCGCTGCGCCTCCGCTGCGCAAGGAGCGGCCGTGCTGTAGCGGTCGGCGAAGTCCTGCGCCTGATTTCATGATGGCTGGCGCGGGGCGGGCAGTAAACCCCTGGAATGCGCCGCGAGATGGCACTTCGCGTCAGTAATTGCCGTGAACTGCCATCTCGCGGGTGGTGATGAATCGCCTAGCGCTTGACGGCGTCCAGCTTGAGCATCTTGCGATGACGCCGTCGAGCTCGGAGTCGTCGAAGATCTTCTTCCAGTCGTCCTTGATGATGGTGTCCTTGCCGTACTGGATGGCGATTTCGCAGGCCTCGGAGAACGGGTTGGAGCCGCGCAGGGCGTTGGTCAGGGCAATCTGCACGTGACCGAACAGCATGGCCTTGGCTGCTTCTTCGGGGACGCCGGCGGTGTGCACGGTTTCGTGGAGGGCTTCGTTGAGCAGGGTGCCGATCATGCAGGCCACGGTCTCCACGAGGGTGGGTTCCAGGATGGCTAGCTGCTTCACGGTGACCCAGTGGACGTCGATGACGGGGGCGTAGATGGTGCGGATGGTCGCCTCGGCTGCGTCGCGGGTCGCCGCCGGTGCGTCCTCGTCGATCGCGGCCACGACGTTCTGCGGGGCGCCCTGGCCGCCGAAGGTGTCGGCCCATTCTTCCTTGGTGGTGCGCTCAAGGAACACGGACGGGTGGCACGGGT
>NZ_DF952470.1:199690-201072 GCF_001263615.2 Arthrobacter sp. Hiyo1
CCGGCGTAGGCGGCGGCCGGGTCCAGGGTGAGGAGGATCGAGCCGGGCTTCATCTGTGGGACGACGCCTTCGGACACGATGCCCCAGGACGGTGTCCGGCACGGCGAGGATCACGACGTCGGCGCCCTTGACGGCGTCGTCCGTTGCGGTGATCTCGCGGCCCTCGGCGCGGACGCGGTCCTGGCCGGCGGGGGAGTTCTCGCTGTAGGTGACCGTGTGGCTGCTCTTCTGGAGGTTGGCGGAAACGCGCATCCCCATCTTGCCACCGGCTCCAATAACGGCGACGGTCAATTGTTCTGCTGACATTTCACTTGCTCCTTAGGAATTCGAGGCTTTGTTGGGTCCACTGGTTTTCGAGGCGGATGGTTTCCGCCTCGGAGTCCTGCCAGGGCAGCCAGTGTTCGACGATCTGGTTGATGTTTCTTTGCGAGGGCTGGATCTTGCCGGCCATGTAGTCGTAATCCAGGAGGCCTTCGCCGAGCGGCGCGCCGGAGTACGTGAACCCGACCCACCCCTCCTTGCGGCTGAACGCAAAGTCTTTGATGTGCATATTCAGGACGTAGGGCGCGACGGCGTCAATCACCTCGCGGGGCATCTCCAGCGCCGCGACGGTGTTGGCGGGGTCGCTGCAGATCCCGAGGTACGGGCTGTCCACCCGGCGGATCACGTCCAGGATCCGAGCGGTAGGCACCTGTTCGTAGGTCTCGACGGCGATCCGCACGCCTGCCGCTTCGAAGGCCGGCAGGACCTCGGTGAAGATCGCGGTGGCTTCGTCGGCGTCGGGCGCGTGGCCGGGGACGTTGAACATGGTCCTCAGTAGCTCCGAGCCAAGGATCCGGGCGATGTGCAGGAACTTGCGCAGGTGCTCCGGACGGATGCCCTTCGTACCGAGTTCCAGCGTGATGCCGAGGGAGTCCGCGGTTGAGCGGACGGCGGCGAGTTCGTCGTCGGACATGTGCTCGAGGGGAGCATAGTCGCAGATCTGGAACAGCTCGACGCCCAGGTCCGCAGTGCAGGCCAGCGCGTTGTGGATGCTCAGCGGCGCCGAGACGGCGTCCGAGAGTTGCCAGAAGAACGCGTAGCTGCTCAGGCCGATGGTCGAGCTCATACTGTCACCCCTTTCCCAACAAGGCGTGCGGCAGCCTCGTCCAGGATGGTCTTGAGGGCTTCCGGATCGTGCGCGAAGCGGCCGAGGAACAGGCCGGCAACGGACATGTCCAACTGGCTGATCAGCCCGGGGCCCGCGCTGCCGCCGTAAATGACACGGCTCCCGGCCTGTCCCGGCAACGAGCGGAGGTGCTCGTCGAGGCCGCGGACCACGGCGCTGATGTATTCGGGCGTCGCGGGTTCCGGCGCGCCGATGGCCCACTGCGGTTCGTAGG
>NZ_DF952470.1:201692-202433 GCF_001263615.2 Arthrobacter sp. Hiyo1
CGAGCGATTGCGCCCGCTTGAGGGCGGCGTCGATCTCGGCGGAGCAATGGGCGATGGCCTCTTCGGCTGAACCGGAGTTCAGTTCGCCGACGCACAGAACCGGGGTGAGGCCGTTGCGGTAGCTGCCGCGGTCTTGAGCCCGATGACCCGGTGGTCCTCGCCGAAGATCCTGCGGCGTTCGGCGTGCCCGATTTCGACGTAGCTGCCGCCGATCTCGGCCACCATCTTCCCGCTGACCTCGCCGGTGTATGCGCCTTCGTCTTCCCAGAAGATGTCCTGCGCGCCCGTGCCTGCGCCGGACGTTTCGAGGAGTCGGCCGGCGTCCGCTAGAACGGGGAAGGCCGGCAGGACGAACAACTCGACCTCGCCGCTCCGGACCGCGGGATGCGCGTCCGCGATGGACGCCACTTCCCGGCAGTATTCGAGCGTGCGCTCGTAGCCGAAATACATCTTCAGGCTGACGCCGATGATCGCCTTCTCATTCGTCCCGCCGACGGCGGGTTTAGCAGGAAGTGACACCCTCGTAGTCCTTAATAAGCGTGACTTTCTCGGCGGAGGCTGAGGACTCGTCGAACGTGTAGGTGAGCCACTCCTTGGCGAGGCGGCGGGCAAGTTCCAGGCCGACGACGCGCTGTCCGAAGGTGAGGACCTGCGCGTTGTTGCTCAGGACGGCCCGTTCCACGGAAAAGCTGTCGTGGGCGGTGACGGCGCGGATGCCGGGGACCTTGTTGGCTGCGATGG
>NZ_DF952470.1:203886-204670 GCF_001263615.2 Arthrobacter sp. Hiyo1
GGCGCGTCGGCCGGCGCGAGCAGAGTTGTTCGAGTTCCTCGTCCAGCCAGAAGAGGGTCAAGGATGTGCCTGCCATGTCGAAGCTGGTCACGAGCTCGCCCACCTGCGGATCCAAAGCCTCGAGTCCTGCCTCAGCGAGGAGCTGCGCGACGCGGCGGTACACGACGAACAGTTCTTCGTATTTCACGCTGCCCAGGCCATTGAGGATCGGGACGACGCGGGCACCACTGATCTGGACACCCTCGGGGATTTCGGCAAGGAGCTTGGCGACCATCAGCTCGGCGAGCTCATCCGCCGTCGGGATGTCCGTTTCGCCGATGCCTGGTTCACCGTGGATTCCCATGCCCACCGCCATCCGGCCCTCGGGGACGGTGAAGAGCGGCCGCTCCGCGCCGGGCAGCGTGCACCCGGTGAACGCGACGCCGAAGGAACGGGTGCGGTGGTTGGCGCGTTCGGCGATCTGCACGACGTCGTCCATGGTGTAGCCGGCCTCGGAGGCTGCGGCGGCGACCTTGAAGACCGTCAGGTCCCCGGCAATACCCCGGCGCTTGTGCATCTCGCTTGCGGGGGCGGAGGAGATGTCGTCCGTCACGGCGATGCTGCGGCAGTCGATTCCCTCCTTGCGGAGCTTCTCCTGCGCCTGGGTGAAATGCAGGACATCCCCGGCGTAGTTGCCGTAGCCCAGGAGCACGCCACCGCCGTTGTCCGACGCTTGGCCACGTTGTAGACCTGCTGCGCGGACGGCGAGGCGAAGAGGTTGCCCATCGCTGCGCCGTGCGCCAGG
>NZ_DF952470.1:205436-208907 GCF_001263615.2 Arthrobacter sp. Hiyo1
GGCTCAAAACGACAACAACTGACTAGTCAGTTGGGCGGGCCGGGCGCGGGTTAGGGCTGGGTTTGCTGGCCGGCGACTGCAGGGTCAAGAGTCTCGATAGGGGCGCCCTTGATGGCTTTTCCCCGGCGGCTGAGGACGACCATGAGGATCGAGGAAAGGAGCATGAAGCCACCCACCACGAACATGGGCACCACGTAGCTTCCCGTCCAGTCCTTGAGCCAACCCGTGATGTAGCCGGCGCTGAAGCCTGCGAGGTTGCCGACGGTGTTGATCAGCGCGATTCCGGCTGCGGCCGCCGCCCCGGTGAGGAACTGCGTGGGCACCGTCCAGAAGTTCGGCAGTGCCGCGAAGATGGACATGGCGGTGATGGTGATGACGGCGATCGTCGCAGCCGGGGATCCTGCGAACAGCGCCAGCGGGATACTGACGGCGCCGGTCAGTGCTGGAAGTGCGATATGCCATGTCTTGACGCCGCGTTTGGTGGCGTCCCTCGACCAGAAGTACAGGGCGACGGCGGCAGGCAAGTACGGGATGGCCGTGATGAGGCCTTGCTGGAAGACGTCGAATTTCGTGCCGAACTGGGACTCGAAGCCCTTGATGATGGTCGGCAGGAAGAACCCGAGGGCGTAGAGGCCGTAAATGAAGCCGAAGTAGATCAGGGAAAGCATCCAAACGCGGCCGTTGCCGAACACGGTGCGGACGCTGACGTGCTTGTTGCTGGCAGAAGTCGCCGCCTTTTCCTTTTCGAGCGCACCGGTCAGCCAGGTCTTTTCCTCCGACGTCAGCCACTTGGCCTTGGCGGGGGAGTCTGCCAGGTAGAACCAGGAGATGACGCCGATGGCGATCGCCGGGATGGCGACACCGAAGAACATGAACCGCCAGCCCTCAAGGCCGAAGAACACGCCGTGCTGCTGGATCAACGCTCCGGCCAGTGGAGCGCCGATCACCGTGGTCAACGGCTGTGCCAAGTAGAAGAGGGCGAGGATCTTGCTTCGGTGTTTTGCGGGGACCCAGAGGCTCAGGAAGAGGATGGCGCCGGGGAAGAATCCGGCTTCCGCCACACCCAGAATGAAGCGCAGGACGTAGAGCTGGTCCACGTTGCCCACCCAGGTGAACACGAGGGACACAATGCCCCAGCTGACCATGATTCGGGCCAGCCAGCGGCGCGCGCCGAACTTGTGCAAAGCAAGGTTGCTGGGAACCTCCAGCAGGATGTAGCCGATGAAGAAAACTCCGGACGCGAAACCGAACTGCGCTGCGGAGAGCGCCAGGTCCTTGTTCATGCCGTTCGGGCCGGCGAACGAGATGGCCGTCCGGTCCAGGTAATTGATGAAGAACATCAAGGCGACGAACGGCACCAGCCGGATCGCGACTTTCTTGATGGCCGATCTTTCGACCACCGATTGTGTGGTGTCCACATTGACTCCTAGAGGTTGCCGGAGCGCGTTGTCCTTCTGTGGACCAGGCGGCTCGGGTTTTCTTAGTGCCGATCCGTGGACTTCGATGCCTCAGGACCGAGCTAAGCGTGTGATAAAAACCATAAACCCCAGAGAGTAAATTGGTCAACCGGTTGACTGATCATAATTTTCGCGCGCCGGGCGCGCGTGACCCCCGCACCTACGAATTCGGTGCGGGAGAAATTGGTCATCCGGTTGCTACGCTGTGAAGATGTCAGCGAATTCCGCCGCCGCAGCGGCCCACATGACGGCAGCCCTTGCTCCGATAGAGCACGGCTCCGTCGTCTCCGAGGTCGCCGAGAGGCTTCTCGCGTACTTCACCAGCGGCGACATAGCGGCGGGAACCCGGCTCCCGGCCGAGCGCCAATTGGCGGCTTCGCTCGGCGTCGGGCGTTCGGCGGTTCGCGAGGCGTTGGCCGCGTTGGAAATCCTCGGCATCGTCATCGTCCGTCCGGGGTCCGGAACCTACTTGCGCGACGGCGTCTCCGAACTTCTGCCCCGCACCCTCAGTTGGGGACTCATGCTCGGCGAGCCGCGCACACGCGAACTCGTGGAGCTGCGCAGTGGATTGGAGGTCCAAGCGGTTCAGTTGGCCGCGGCCCGCATTACCGACGAGGCCCTGGAGCGAATGCGAGCCAACCTTGATTCGATGGAGGCCGGGCTGGATAACCTCGCGGTTTTCGTCGAGGCCGACGCCGCGTTCCATAAGGAAATCGCGTCCGCTTCCGGGAACCAGGTCCTCCAGGAACTCCTGCAGAGCATTAGGTCGCTCTTGCGAATCTGGGTGGACCGGGCACTGACCGATGAAGGCCATGCCGCCGCCGCGCTCGCCGAGCATCGCGCGATCTTCAAGGCGCTCGAGTCCCGGGACGCCGACTTAGTGACAGAGGCCATGGTCTCGCACATGGGCACAGCGTCCCGCCGCCTGCTGGCGGGCTACGACGCCGCCCAATAGCTCGGCCCTTGGGCGTTTCGCCCCAGGACAACACACGAGACGTGGTGGCGGGATTCGAACCCGCGTGCGCTGCTTTGCAGGCAGCTCCCTGGCCTCTCGGGTACACCACGTGCATCGAGGTTAGGCAGGCCGCGGCGCGCGAACCAATAATGGTTTCGAAGCCTTTCGCCGGGTTGCGCGGCGTTGCTCCAGGTGACCTCCCGCGACGCTAATTGCAGCGCGCGAGTTCTGAAATATTGGTCAACCGGTTGACTCATCGCATGACGCCCATCACAATTGATTCCGACCCCGCTTACTTCTGTCCCCGCTGCAAAGGCCCGCTGTGCTCAACGACGAAAACCACGCCAGGCTATTCGCCCCATCGGAAACGGTGGAAGCGGCAGCCTGGCGGGCCGAATTGCGCAACGATGAACTCTCGGACATCACGTTCAATGGCATGCCAGTACTCCGGGCCGTTCGCGCAGTGGTCCGCGACCACGACTGGCGCACCCTCGTGCCCACGGTCAGCAGGGTCGCGCAACACTCCCGCGACGGCGGTGTCACCCTCCTGCTCGACATCGACTTCGCCGGTTTCGGCTCCAGCTACACCGGCGAGCTCGCCATTCACCTCATCAAGGACAGCGTCAAAGTGACGTTCGACGGCGTCGCTCCCGCTGCCTTCCGCAGCAACCGGATCGGACTCGTGGTCCTGCACCGCCCAGACGACGCCGGCCGCGCGGTGACCATCGGCAGTCCCGGTGGCGCCAGCACGCCGTCGTCCTTCCCCGTGGACATCAGTCCGCACCAGCCCTTCCTGGACCTTTCTTCCATGGAGTGGGAGCGCGACGGAACCCGGTTCAGGCTCGACTTCCACGGCGACGTCTTCGAGACCGAAGACCAACGGAACTGGACAGACGCTTCCTTCAAGACGTACAGCACGCCGCTGTCCAAGCCGTTTCCGGTGGAAGTTTCCGCCGGCGATCGCGTCCACCAGTCGGTGCTCCTGACGGTGACTCCCGGGTCCGCGACGGCGGTTCCGCGGCCGGCCTCGAAAGGCGTCTTCACGGTGCTCGACGGCGG
>NZ_DF952470.1:210463-215715 GCF_001263615.2 Arthrobacter sp. Hiyo1
GTGCCCGGCGTCGTGCTGTATCCCGTGCGCGACGGCGGCCGGACGGTTTTGTTTGCCGCCAACCTCACTGCCCAACCGCTGAGCGTCGTCGTCCGGCTCCCGGGTAGCGACACCACCAATCTTGAATTTGAGCCATGGACTGCGGTTGTCCGCCGCGTCGACTGAACTGAAAGAGGAACAACCATGAGCAAACGGCTGGACGGCAAGACCGCCCTTGTCACGGGAGCAGGCTCCGGCATCGGACTGGCCGTGGCCCAGCGTTTCGTCGCCGAAGGCGCCCGCGTGTACTTCGCCGACATCAACCTGGAAGCCGCCGAGAAGGCTGCCGCTGTCACGGGATCAGCCCTCGCACAGGCTTTGCGCATGGATATCTCGGACGAAGCCAGCGTCATTGCGGCCTACGCTGCCGTGGCGGAAGACGGACCGCTCGACGTCGTCGTGGCCAATGCCGGCGTGCAGCTGTTCGGGCAGGATGCCCGTGTCGGGGACCTGGACTTGGCGGTCTGGGAAAAAACCGTCGCCATCAACCAGCGCGGGGCCTTCCTCACACTCAAGCACGCTGTCCGGGCCATGGAAGGCCGTGGCGGATCGATCATTTGTACCGGCAGTCCCACCGCGGTGGTGGCCTGCGGGCAGACCTTCACCGCGTATACGAGTTCCAAGGCCGGGGTGCATGGCTTGGCGCGGGTCGTGGCGGCGGACTATGCCGCAGCCGGAATCCGGGTCAACACCGTAGTGCCCGGTTACACCGAGACCCCGCTCGTGCAGACCATCGCGGACGATCCCGTGAGCCGTGCCGGCCTGGTCAACTCCACGATGCTCGGCCGGCCCGGAGCCGCGGCCGACGTCGAGGGCATCATGGTGTTCCTCGCCAGCGACGATTCCGCGTACGCCACCGGCGGGCTGTTTACCGTGGACGGCGGCCTGACGGCGCTGTGACGCCTGAGCCCCCGGCCCACCCAACTGACTAGCAGTAGATGTCGTTTTGAGGGCTCATAACGACACTTACTGCGAGTTAGTTGGGCTAAAAGCTTTCGGTCGTGACGGCATTCAAGTAGGCCGCGACTTCGGAGGGCATGTCCACGGAATCGTTGTCGAGAAGCCACTGGACCTGCAAGCCGTCCATGAGCGCGGTCAGCTGGCGTGCCGCTGTGGCAGGCGCGACGCCGGGCCGTAACGTGCCTTCGTCCGCCATGTGCGAGAAAGCATCGCTCAGCAAGCCGCGTACCCGCTCGTACCGTTCAAGAAAGTACTCGTGGGCGGGGTGCTCGGGGTCAGTGGCTTCCGCGGACAGTACGCAGTACAGCGCCACGAGGCCTGGGATGGTGGTGTTGTGCCGGGTCAGATCCACCATGGCGTGCAGCAAGTCCGCACCCTTGGCATCCAGGGCCCCGGTGTAGATCGCGGACTCGTCGTCGCGGAAGGTCAAGACTGCCTCAAGCAAGGCTTCCTTGCTGGGAAAGTGGTGCAGGAGCCCTGCTTGGGTCAGGCCCACTTTGTCCGCCACGTCCTTCAGCGAGCCCGAGCGGTATCCCGAGGATGAAAAGACGTCGAAGGCGGCCTTCAGGATTTCCTGCCTCCGGGCCTCCGTCTTGGCATAAGTCCCGCGGCGCCCTCGGCGCACCGTTTCGGGCTGGATGCCGCCCGCCGTCTCTTTCATGGATCAACCCTAACAACGTCGATTTTCAATAAGTCCATCAATTGGTCAACCACTGTGCGCGTCGTCACATTTCATAACGATTCAAAAAGTTCGGCTAAAACCTAGTGGTCACTAGGTTTTTGATGTTACGGTCTTTCCCAATGGCCGTCCATGGTGGACGCCACTGATCGTGAAAGGGACCAAAGATGTTCCGATCCAAGCGAATGGCCGCAGTCATTGCGGCTGTTGCCCTGGGGCTCACTGCTTGTGGTGGTGGCGGAGCCGCCGCCCCCCAGGACCAGTCCTCCCAAACCCTGACCCTGGGCGCGCTGTTGGCGCCCAAGACCTTCGCTGCAAACCAGTCCGAGTTCGCCAACCTGTCGCCGTTCTACCAAGCCGTGTACGACACTTTGATCCGGATGAAGCCGGATGGCTCGCTCGTGCCGATGCTGGCCAAAGACTGGAAGTACAACGCGGACAAGACCGTCCTGACGCTCACCCTGCGTGACGACGTCAAGTTCACCGATGGCACCCCCTTCAATGCCGACGCCGCGAAGCAGAACCTTGAGCGCTTCAAGGCAGGAACGTCTCCGGATGCACAGTTCATGGCGGCACTGAAGACTGCCAAAGCCGTGGACGCAACCACGCTGGAACTGACCCTGTCCGCCCCGGACCCGGCGTTCCTGAACTACCTGTCCAAGGACGCGTCCTTCATGCAGAGCCCGGCGTCCTTCGGCAACGCCGACATCGCCACCAAACCCGTCGGCTCCGGTCCGTATGTGCTGGATACCGCCGCCACCGTGACCGGCACGTCCTACAGCTACCACCGCAACCCGAATTACTGGGACAAGAGTTTGGTGCACTACGACAACCTTGTCCTCAACGTCTACGGTGACCAGACCTCCCTGCTGAACGCCATCAAGTCCGGACAGCTCAACGCCGCCAACACCGCCGACAACAACACGCTCACCGAGATCCAGGCTGCCGGGTACAAGGTCAACCCACTCCAGCTGAACTGGGCAGGGCTCATCCTGTTTGACCGGGCCGGAACCACCAACCCCGCGCTCAAGGACGTCCGCGTCCGGCAGGCACTCAACTACGCCTTCGACACCAAGGCGATGCTGCAGTCAATCGGCCAGGGCTATGGCGAGCTGACCACCCAGGTGTTCCCGCCGTCGTCGGCTGCCTATGACAAGTCCCTGGACTCCCGCTACGCCTACAACCCTGCCAAGGCCAAGGAACTGCTTGCCCAGGCCGGATACGCCAGCGGGCTGACCCTGAAGCTGCCGTCCTCGGCGCTCATGGGCAACACCCTCCCTGCGCTCATCACGCAGCAGCTCAAGGACGTCGGCATCACGGCGGAGTTCACGGACACGGGCAACAACTTCATCGCCGACCTCCTGGCACCGAAGTATGGCGTGAGTTACATGATCCTGGAGCAGCAGTCCGACTGGCAGCTGATCAACATGAAGATCGCTCCCGGTGCCCCGTGGAACCCGTACAAGTACGAGGACCCGAAGGTGGACGAGCTGATCAACAAGATCCACGTCGGTTCTACCGATGAGCAGACAGCCGCCGCGAAGGAACTGAACAAATACATCGTGGAGCAGGCATGGTTCGCTCCGTGGTACCGCCCGCAGTCCAGCTTCGTCACCGACGCCAAGACTAAGGTCGAGGTCCAGACGGGTAACGCCTACCCGTTCATCTGGTCCTTCTCTCCCGCCTCCTAGCGGACAGCCGCCGGGACCGGACCACGTGCTGACCCAAGCCGCGGTCCGGGCCCGGCGGCCCCAGGAACCTTCCCTTAAGGAACTTTGATGTACCGTTTCGTGCTGCGCCGCCTGCTTTCGGGCGTCCTCCTGCTGTTCGTCATTACAACGGTCGCCTACTTGCTGCTGTACGCGGGTGGCGGCGACATCGCCCGCCGCATCGTGGGCCCCACAGCCAGCCAGGCCCAGGTGACCCTGAAGGCTTCCCAGCTGGGTCTGAACCGCCCGCTCGTGGTCCAGTACTGGGATTGGCTCACCCACGCCGTCACCGGCGACCTTGGACGCTCGTGGTTCAACGGCCAACTGGTCAGCACCGGCGTCACCAGCCGGGTATCGGTGACCCTCTCCCTGGTGTTGGGCGCCACCATCATCGCGGCCGTGATCTCCGTGGTCATCGCTGTCCTGGCCGCAGTGCGCCGGGGCTGGGTGGACCGCGTGGTCCAGTTCGTGGGCGTCCTGGGATTCGCGATTCCCGGCTTCCTCATCGCTTTGGGACTCGTGTCCCTGTTCGCCTTGAACCTCAAGTGGTTCAAGGCCACCGGCTATGTACCGATTACGACGTCGTTCGGCGGCTGGGCGGCCACGGTCACCTTGCCGATCATCGCCCTTTCGATCGGCTGTATCGCCTCGGTGGTCCAGCAGGTCCGGGGCTCCCTGATCGATGCCCTCCGCCAGGATTATGTCCGCACGCTCCGGGCCCGCGGCCTCTCCTTCAACCGGGTGGTGTACAGGCATGTACTGCGCAACGCCGGCGGTCCTGCCCTGGCAGTCCTCGCGGTCCAGTTCATCGGCCTGCTCGGCGGTGCCGTGATCGTTGAACAGATTTTCGCGCTGCCCGGCCTCGGGCAGATCGCCGTTGCCGCCACCAGCCAGGGGGACATCCCGGTGGTGATGGGCGTCGTCGTCGCCACCGCCGCCATCGTGGTGATCGTCAACCTCATCATCGACCTCGCCCAAGGCTGGCTCAACCCGAAAGTTCGGCTGTCATGATCGACACTTCCATCGCACTGCCCACCCAGGCAGCCAAAGTCTCCTTGTTCCGCAAGCTCCTCACGAACCCCACCGGCGCCGTATCCATGCTGGTCCTCGCGATCGTGGCTTTGGCCGCGGTGCTGGCACCTGTGCTCGCAACGCACGACCCAGGGCTGGCCAGCCTGCAGGCGGTCCTGGCCAAGTCCGGCCCTGACCACGTGCTGGGTGCGGACAGTGCCGGCCGTGACGTCTTCAGTCGTCTGCTCTTCGCTGGACAGTTCAGCTTGGCCGGGGCGCTGTTGGCGCTGGTTGTCGCCGTCGCGATCGGCGTCACCGGCGGCCTGGTGGCCGGATACTACGGCGGCTGGTTCGATTCGGTATCCTCATGGCTCACCGGCCTGCTCATGGCGATGCCCGGCATCGTCATCCTGCTGGCCGCGCGGGCCGTCGTGGGGCCATCGATGTGGTTGTCCATGATGATCTTCGGCGTCCTGCTTTCCCCGGCCTACTTCCGCTTGGTGTACGCCTGCGTGACGGCGGTGCGCAACGAACTGTACGTCGACGCGGCACGGGTCTCCGGGCTCAGTGATTTCCGGATCATCGGCCGCCACATCCTCACGGTGGTGCGCGCACCCGTCATCATCCAGTCCGCCATGGTCCTTGGCATCGCCATCGCCATCCAGGCCGGCCTGGAATTCCTCGGCTTGGGCGACCTCAACATCCCCACGTGGGGGAGCATGCTCAACGACGGCTTCATCAACCTCTACAAGGCACCCACTTGTCCTGTGGCCAAGCCTCGTCCTCGGCGTCGTCTGCATCGCGCTGACCTGCTGGCCAATGCGATGCGCGACGAACTCGAGCGCAGCCGCGGG
>NZ_DF952470.1:216437-217646 GCF_001263615.2 Arthrobacter sp. Hiyo1
CGCCGGGGCGAGGTTCACGGGCTGGTGGGCGAGTCCGGCTCGGGCAAGACCCAGACCGCCTTCTCTATCCTCCGGCTCCTGCCGCAGGGCGGACGTGTCACGGGTGGCTCCATCATCTTCGACGGCACGGACCTGGCCCGCCTCTCGGAAAAGGAAATGACGAAGGTCCGCGGCCAGCGCATCGCCTATATCCCGCAGGAACCCATGAGCAACCTGGACGCCGCCTTCACGATCGGCAGCCAGCTCATGGAGCCCATGCGGGTATGCCTCGGCATCTCCAAGGCGGAAGCCCGGAAGCGTGCACTGGCCCTGCTGGCCAAAGTGGGGATTCCCCACCCCGAACGGACCTTCAACGCCTACCCGCACGAGATCTCCGGAGGCATGGCGCAGCGGGTGCTAATCGCCGGCGCGGTTTCCTGTGAGCCGGACTTGCTTATCGCGGACGAGCCCACTACGGCATTGGACGTCACGGTGCAGGCCGAAGTGCTCGACCTGCTGCGCGAACTCCAGGACGAGCTGAAAATGGGCGTCATCCTGGTGACCCACAACTTCGGTGTCGTCGCCGATCTGTGCGACCGCGTGACCGTGATGCAGACAGGCCGTGTCGTGGAAACCGGGCCCGTCCGGACCATCTTCAAGGACGCCCGCCACCCGTACACCCGGCAACTGTTGGAAGCGATCCTCGAGGATGCGGCACCGCGCGGCCCGCTCACGAACGGCCCCATCGAAAGCAAGGCACCCATGAGCACCGACGGATCCCTCACCAGCCTGACAGGAGTGAAGCCATGACCGAAACACTGCTCGACGTCCGGGACGTCGTCGTCGAATATCCCCTCAAGGGCTTCCGGAAGGAACCGTTCAAGGCCCTCAAGGGCGTTTCCCTCGACATCCGCCCCGGCGAGACGGTGGGCCTGGTGGGGGAGTCGGGATCCGGCAAGACCACGCTGGGCCGCGCCGTGCTGGGGCTCGCCCCGGTCACCGGGGGAAGCATCAAGTACCGCGGCCAGGAAATCTCCCAAGCCACGCGCGCCCAGCGCAAGGAGCTCAGCCACGAGATCCAGGTGGTGTTCCAGGATCCGTACACCTCGCTCAACCCGTCCATGACCATCGAGCAGATCCTCACCGAGCCGCTCACAGTCCGGAAAGTGGAACGCCAGGCCGCCAACAAGCGGGTCGCCGAGCTGCTGGACCAGGTCCGGTTGCCGCACG
>NZ_DF952470.1:221316-223480 GCF_001263615.2 Arthrobacter sp. Hiyo1
CGCCATCGCCCGGGCCCTGGCACTGGATCCGAAGCTGATCGTGTGCGACGAACCCGTCTCGGCCCTGGACCTCTCCACCCAAGCCACGGTGCTGGACCTTTTCATCGAGATCCAGGAACGCACCGGCGTCGCCTACCTCTTTGTCTCCCATGACCTCGCGGTGGTCCGCCACCTCAGCCACCGCGTCGCCGTGATGTATCACGGCGAAATCGTCGAATGGGGCGACGGAGAGCAAGTCACCGGAGAACCGGAGCATCCCTACACCCAGAGGCTCTTCATGGCCGCCCCGGTCCCCGATCCGGACCGGCAAGCCCAGCGCCGCGCCGACCGCCTGCGCTTGCTGGACATCCAGCATCAGCAGAACGTCCAGGCCGGCGTGGCCTGACCCGCTGCCAGCCCCACCTTCAGAACAAACACAGACCCACGAAAGGCGAGCCCATGACTCAGCCGCCACTGTCCGCGAGCCCGGAACTCTCCCCGGCCGCAACGTTTCCCGCCGACTTCGCCTGGGGCGTGGCCACCGCCGCGTACCAAATCGAAGGTGCCGTCAACGAGGGCGGACGCGGCCAGAGCATCTGGGACACCTTCTCCCACCAGCCGGGCACCACCATCCACGGTGACAACGGGGACATCGCCTGCGACCACTTCCACCGCTGGGAACAGGACCTTGACCTCATGGTGGAGCTGGGCATCCCGTCTTACCGGCTGTCCTTGTCCTGGTCCCGGCTGCAGCCCACCGGCGTCGGCCCGCTCAACCCGGAAGGCGTGCGCTTTTACCGTGACCTGCTGGCGGGCTGCGCAGCCCGCGGCATCACCCCGTACGTGACGCTCTACCACTGGGACCTGCCACAGGCACTGCAGGACGACGGCGGCTGGCCGGCCCGGCACACGGCCTACCGTTTCGGGGAGTACGCAGGGCTCGTGGCCGAGGCGTTGGGTGACCTTGCCGAGTACTGGATCACCATCAACGAGCCGATGTGCGCGGCCTTCCTTGGCCACTCCTGGGGAATGCAGGCCCCAGGCATCAAGGACGACCGCCTCGCCGTGCGCGCAGCCCATCATTTGCTCCTGGCCCATGGCTTGGCGCTGGCCGAATTCCGTGCCCGCCGCCCTGAGGCCAAGGTGGGCATCACCAATATCATCGGCAACCTCAACCCGGCGAGCGATTCCGAAGCCGACCGCAAGGCCACGGAATACTGGGACGCCGTCAGCAACCGGATCTTCCTGGACCCCGTCTACCGGGGCAGCTACGCCGAGTCCACCATCGCGGCCTACGGCCAGTACGGGCTGACCGCCACCGGTGAGGATGCCTCGGCCGAAGACCTCGTCCAGCCCGGGGACCTGGCCATCATCTCGGCACCCGGGGACTTTGCCGGAATCAACCACTACACCAACATGCTGGTTTCCGCGGACGAAGCAGCCCCTGGAGGGGCAAGCTGGACGCACGTGCTGCCAGCGCCGTCGTCGTTCGGTTGGTCCAATACGCCCGCGGCACTCAAAGCGGTACTCAAGCGGGTCGCCGCCGAGTACACCTCCCTTCCGCTGTACGTCACGGAAAACGGCGCCACGTTCCACGACTACGTGGATCCGAACGGCGAGGTCCGCGACCCCGAACGCATCGACTACCTGCGCGGCTACATTTCCGCGGTAGGCGAGGCGATCGCCGACGGCGTGGACGTCCGCGGCTACTTCGCGTGGTCCTTCATGGACAACTTCGAATGGGCCGAAGGCTACGACAAGCGCTTCGGGCTGGTCTACGTGGACTACGGCACCCAGGCCCGCATCCCCAAGTGGAGCGCGTACTGGTACCGGGACATCATTGCCGCCCAGCGCTCAGTAGCCGCAGTCACCACGGGTGCCACCGCATGAGCATCGACACTTCATCCCTCAAGTCAGACAAGAAAGCCACCATGGAACTCCTCACCGACCAGACCATCGACCAACGCCTCGAGTCCCTGCTGGCCCGGCTGAGCCTGGAGGAGAAGGTGCGGTTGCTGACGGGCCGGGATTTCTGGACGACGTGGCCGGTGGAGAAGATCGGGTTGCGGCGGATGTTGTTCTCAGACGGGCGACGGGGGTGCGTGGCGAGGTGTGGGATGAGCGGGCGCCGTCGATGAATTTCCCGTCCGCGACGGCGATCAGCTCGTCCTGGGATCCCGCGATG
>NZ_DF952470.1:227680-230701 GCF_001263615.2 Arthrobacter sp. Hiyo1
GGCCTTTTGGGGCCATCGACGCCGGGGAGCAGGTGGCAGTCGAGGTGCGCGTCTCGGGGAACGACGGCGGCACCACGGCTTGGAGCGCACCCTTGGCTTTGGCGGGTGGCTACCTTGAAGGGCCGTGGCAGGCCGAAGCGATCGGCCTGCCCGTCCTTTCCCGGGCGGAGATTCCGCTCGGGCAGCCCGGCCAATTGCGGCACGAATTCACGGTGGGCCCGGGCTTGGCCAAAGCCACCCTCTTCGCCACCGCGCACGGTGTCTACCAGGCCGAAATCAACGGCTCGGAAGTGGATGACCAGGTTCTGAAACCGGGCTGGACGGCTTACGCCGACCGACTCAACCACGAAACCACCGACGTCACCGCGCTCCTCAAACAGGGGGCCAACGCCATTGGTGTGTGGCTCGCGGGAGGCTGGTACACCGAAAAATACGGCTTCCACGGCTTTGCCACACCGTTCTACGGCGAGCAGCCGGCCGTCAAAGTGGAACTGCATCTCGAATACGCCGACGGCACGCGGCAAACCGTGGCCAGCGGCCCGGAGTGGCGGGGCACCACGGCGGGCCCACTCGTTTCCAGCGGCATCTACGCGGGGGAATCTTTCGATGCGCGGCGTATCGAGGCCGGCTGGTCATTGCCGGATTTCGACGATTCGCGCTGGCTTCCCGCTTCCGTGGACTCCGGAGCTGCGGATTCCAGGGCCCCGGGCTCCAAGCCGTGGGCGGAGGCAACTCCCGCCGTGGCGCCTCCGGTCCGTCGGATCGAAGAACTGCCGGTCCGGGAAATCCTGACCACGCCATCCGGCGCCACCGTCCTGGACTTCGGCCAGAACCTGGTGGGCCGCCTCCGGATCCGGGTAAGCGGCGACGCGGGACGCCGGATCACACTCCGCCATGCCGAGGTCCTGGAAGATGGTGAACTGTCCCTCCGTCCGCTTCGCCTGGCTGCCGCTACGGACAGCTACACGCTCGCCGGCGGCGGGGAGGATTCCGGGGAGGAGGAATGGGAGCCTCGCTTCACGTTCCACGGGTTCCGCTATGCACAAGTAGACAACTGGCCCGGCGAGCTGGACCCGGCGGCGATCACCGCTGTCGTCGTCCACAACGACATGCGCCGCACCGGATGGTTCGAGTGCTCGGACCCGATGTTGAACCGCCTGCACGAGAACGCCCTGTGGGGAATGCGCGGCAACTTCCTGGCGCTGCCCACCGACTGCCCGCAGCGGGACGAGCGCCTTGGCTGGACCGGAGACATCCAGGTCTTCAGCCCGACGGCCAGCTACCTCTACGACTCCTTGGGGTTCCTCAGCTCCTGGCTGCAGGATCTCGCCCTCGAACAGAGCCACCGCAACGGTGTGGTGCCCATTGTCGTTCCTGCGGTGCTCGGCATGCTGGAATCGCCCGTGGCCGCCTGGGGTGACGCCGCCACGGTGGTTCCGTGGGTGCTCTTTGAACGCTTCGGCGACCTCGGACTGCTGGGCCGGCAGTACCGAAGCATGTGCGATTGGGCTGATGCGTTGCTCCGCGTCCGGGACAGCTCCGGCTTGTGGCAGGGCCAAATGCAGCTGGGCGACTGGCTGGACCCGGCAGCACCGCCGGACAAGCCCGGCGCCGCCCGCACCCACGGCGACATCGTGGCCAGCGCCTACCTTTTCCGTTCCCTCGACCTCACGGCCAAGCCGCGGCCGTGCTGGGCGCCGACGACGACCACGGCAAATACTCAACCCTCGCCGAAGACGTACGCAGCGCGTTCCTCTCCGAATACGTCACGCCCTCCGGCCGCATGGTTTCGGATGCGCAAACGGCCTACTCGCTGGCTCTCATGTTCGGGATCAGCACGGATCCCGTCCAACGCCAGGCACTTGGTGACCGGCTCGCGGAACTGGCCCGGCTGGGCGGCTACAGGATCGCCACCGGGTTCGTCGGTACGCCGCTCGTCGCGGACGCCCTGACCGTCACCGGGCACATGGATGCCGCTGAGCGCTTGCTCACCCAGACCGAATGCCCGTCCTGGCTCTACCCGGTCACCCAGGGCGCCACCACCATCTGGGAACGCTGGGACTCCATCCTGGAGGACGGCACGGTCAACCCCGGCGAAATGACCTCCTTCAACCACTACGCGCTCGGCGCCATTGCCGATTGGATGCACCGGACCGTTGCCGGCCTGGCTCCTGCTGCGCCGGGCTACCGGAAACAGCACATCGCTCCGCGTCCGCTCCGGAGCCTGCAGCATGCCGGCACCTCACACGAGACGCCGTACGGCCTGGCCAGCGTGGCCTGGAAGCGTTCCGGCGAGCGGATCCTCGTGGAAGCCGTCGTGCCTCCGGGGACCACCGCCGTCGTTTCCTTGCCTGACGGATCCGAGGAGTTCGAAGTGGGATCCGGCCGGTACGCCTGGGACGTGCCCGACGTCGCTTCTGCCGCGGCGCACGGTGCCGTGTCCCTGGACTCGCCGCTGTCCGCCATCATGGACGATCCCGGGGCCTACGCGGCAGTCTGGCAGGCCATCGACGCGCACGATCCCGCCGCGGCAGCCCAATTCCGCAAGGACACCGTCTGGTACCGCCAGACGTCCCTGAACCAGGGGCTGATCTTCACTCCAGCGCCCATCAAGCGAGAGATCGGCTCCGCATTGTCGGCACTGAGCGGCACACGCACCGATGTCCCGTCCCTTGCTCCACGAGAACACTGACCTGAGAACCCTGAACCGAGAAGGCAAAGATGACCACTTTCACCGCTGAAAGCCCCCTGTACTTCGTGATGCGGCACGCCGAAGGAAACCGCATCCTGAGCGAACGCGTCCCCACGCTTGTGAACAGCCCGGCGCTGCACACGCTCTACTTCCACGAGGTGGGCACCATCCTCGGAACCGAGGAGGCCCTGCAGGGGAAGCCCAGGGAAACCGCGGAAATCCTGCGCCTCCTCGGCGAGTTGGAACCCGAGGATCTTGCAGCCCAGCGGGCCGCCGAGGCGGCGGCCGATCTTCCCGCCCCGGCTGGGGACTATGAGCCCGCTCAGTGG
>NZ_DF952470.1:233467-238315 GCF_001263615.2 Arthrobacter sp. Hiyo1
CACCAGCGGCGGTGCTCATCGCCATCGCCGTCGAAGCGGCCGGTCCACGGCGTGGGGCGGACATCGGCAACAGCGCGGGAAATCTCCATGGTTAAAGCTCAACGCATGGCGGTACCGAAAAACATCGCTTGGGGGCTGAGGGTGTCCGGTATTCCGGAAAGGCCTATTTGACTCCCAGGATTTCCTCGACGGGACCGATCCCGAAGAACAACAGGAACGCAGCGGCCACGGCCCACATGAGCGGATGGACTTCGCGGGCCCTGCCCTGGAACGTGCGGATGAGTGCGAAGGAGATGAACCCGGCGCCCAGGCCGTTCGCGATCGAGTAGGTGAACGGCATGAGGGCCATGGTCAGGAACGCGGGAATGCCGACTCCCCAGTCCTGCCAGTGAATCTTGCCCACCTGGGACACCATCATGAAGCCCACCACCACCAGGGCGGGGGCGACGGCCTCGAACGGGACCAGGTTGATGAGCGGGGTGAAGAACATGGCCACGAGGAACAGCAGGCCGGTCACGATCGACGCCAAGCCGGTGCGGGCACCCTCGCCGATGCCGGCGCCGGATTCCACGAAAATCTGGTTGGAGGACACGGACGAGCCGCCGCCGATGATCGCGCCGAGGGCGTCCACCTGCAGGACACGGTCAACGTTGGGGATGTTTCCGTGTTTGTCGATGTTTCCTGCTTCCCTCGCCAAGCCCACCATGGTGCCCATGGCGTCGAAGAAGATACTGAGCAGGATCACGAACGCCAGCAGGGTGGCAGCGATGATGCCAAGGTGCTGGAACGCCCCGAAGGGGTTCGCCTTGCCAATGAGGGACAGGTCCGGAGCGGCCCACTCGGTGAACTTGGGCGCCACCAGGGACCAGCCGCGGGGATTGTAGGTTTTGCCGTCGAAACTCGGGCCGATGTGCAGGGTGAATTCCAGGATGGCGGCAAGGGCCGTGGAGACGATGATGCCGATCAGGATGGCGCCACGCACCTTGCGGACCACCAAGGCGATGGTCAGGACGAGTCCGACGACGAACACCAGGGTCGGCCAGCCCAGCAGCTTCCCGTCGACGCCGAGGCCCAGGGGGACCGTGGTGCCGGCGGCGTCCGGGATGCGGCGCACGAAGCCGGCATTGACGAGGCCGATCAGCGCGATGAAGAGGCCGATGCCCACCACGATCGCGGTTTTCAGGGCCTCAGGGACGGCTTTGAACACCGCGGTGCGGAAACCGGTGAGCACCAGAATCAGCATGGTGAGGCCCGAGAGCATCACGAGGCCCATCATGTCCGGCCATGTCAGGCCGGGGTGTGAGGCAATGGTGACTGCCACGAAGGCGTTGACGCCCAGCCCGGTAGCGATGGCGAAGGGGTGCTTGGCCCAGGCTCCCATGAGGATCGTCAGGATGCCGGCGACGAAGGCGGTGGTGGCGGCGACGGCGGCGAAGCCAAGTGAAGCGCCACTTGAGTCCGCCCCGGAAAGGATCAAGGGGTTGAGGACCACGATGTAGCTCATGGCAAAGAAGGTCGCGAAGCCGCCTCGGATTTCTCGCGAGTAGTTGGATCCGCGTTCCGAAATCTTGAAGTAGCGGTCGATGGCTGAGCCCTGCTTGAGCATGGAAGTCTCCGGGGATCGGGGAAGTTTGCTCTCAAATCCTATGCCCGCGGCTTCGGCACTCCCGCGAATTCGCCTAGTCTGTAAGGAATCCAACACCAAGGGAGTTATTCGCTCATGCGCCCTATCCGCCAGTTGCTGGCCGTCGTCGCTGCCACGGCGGTTCTTTTCTCTGCCGCCCTGTTCTCGGCGGCACCCGCCTTCGCGCACGATGTCGCCGAGTCAACGTCACCGGCCAACGGCTCAACGGTTGCCAGCGTCCCGGACTCCGTGTCCATCACGTTCAACAACCGGCCGCTCCTGCTCGGCTCGCAGATCCGGGTGAACGACGCCTCAGGACAGAACTGGGCAGATGGTTCCGTCGAGATTGTGGACGCCGTGGTGTCGCAAAAGCTGCGGCCTGGCGCGCCCGCCGGCGCATTCACCGTCATCTGGCGCGTCGTCAGTTCGGATTCGCACCCCATTGAAGGCACCTTCACGTTCACCGCCAAGGCAGGAAGTACGACGGCGGGCGGCGGCTCCGCGAGCACTGCACCTTCGGCGGAGGTACCCACCGCCGGCACCGCAGCCCCTGGTTCGACCACGACGCCCGAAAAGGTGCCCGATGCGTCCCAGCCGTTCCCCTGGAGCATTGTGATCTTCGCCGTGGTGGCTGCAGGCCTGCTGGTCTTCCTCGGCATCACCGCACGACGCCGGCTGGCAGGCGGGGGGTCCGATGATCCTGATGATGCTGGCGATTCCGGGGACGCTGATGACGCTGGCGATGAAGAGGACGCCGAGGTTGAGCCCGGCAGCCCGGAAAAGAAGCCCTAGGCCAGGGCGGGAACAGCTGCAAAGGTGCCCGTGAGCGCCCCGTGGACGCTGTCCGGGTAGACCTTGGCGGAAATCGCCTGGCCCACCACCTTGGCTTGGCGCAGGACTTCCTTCGGTGTGGGTGTGGCAAGTTCGCCGACCCCAACCAAGTACATTCCGATCGCCCGCATGGCCGCGACGAGGTTCTGGCCGATGGCGAAGCCGAGTTCGGCAAGCATTCGCCGCAACTGGCTCTGTCCACAACGGGTGACAACGACGTGGTCGGCCAAAAGCACTCCGTTGGCCGTGTGAACGGCCCATTGGTACGAGGCGACGCCCGAGGACCCTGAAACTACCGATCCGGAAATCACGGACCCCGCGGCAGCTTCGTCCAGGCGATCGAGCCGGACAGCACGCGTGGTGCTCCGTACGTCGAGCCCGTGACTGGTTGCGTAGTTGCGCAGGTGCCGCAGGATTTCGCTGCGCTCCTGGAGGCACGCGGCGTCGGCGGCGTCGCAACGCTGCAGGATGCCGGTGTTGAGCGGCTGCAAAGGTCCGGGGACGTACATTCCGTCCACCACGATGGCATCCACGCCGTAGCGGCTGAGTTCGCTGGCCACGGCCAGGCCGGGCATGCCGGCACCGATGACCACGGTGGTGGTGCGTTCCGTACTCGCAGCAGGCATGGTTGACACAGCTTGGCTCCTCTTTGAAGGTGCGTTGCCGAGGCAACAGCGGGGTGGCGTCCGGGTCCCCAAGCGGTCGCGAATGATGGCCGTTGATGTGTTGAAAAACACGATCCCCGGTCACCAGTGCCTCGAACATTACAGAAGAAATCGCGTGGTGGATAGCCCCGGCATCGGCATGTCCGCCGATGCGTTTTTCGCGCCCCGATTCGGCGGATTTCGCCGCCCTCGCCGGGGTTTCCACATACGCTTCTTCCGGCTTGATTCGGCCCTTGCAAACGAGAATAGTGAGCATTGGAGACCGCAACTCACGGCAGTCAAGCGAGAAACACGTTGTGGGCGCGGCCTCTGGCAGAATAGCCGCAACATCAGCCAGCAGTGCGAGGAGGCAGGCCCCATGGACCAGCACGGCAAACACTCTGAGAGCCATCAACCAGAGACCGAAGGCAACGGAGAGGAACCCTCCATTGCCCCCGGCGGAATTGTAGTGGGCGTTGACGGCAGCGAACACGGCCAATGCGCCCTCGTTTGGGCCGCCCGCGAGGCTGAACGCAGGCAGCTGCCCTTGCATGTGGTCACGGCCTACTCCGTGCCGATCTTCGCGGCTTCAGGGCTCGACGGCGGCTACGCGACAGTGGATGACTCCGTGATCCGGGACGGCGCCGAGGCGATCGTCAAGCAAGCCCTGGAGAAGGTCTCCGGCTACGCCATCGACGTCGATGGCTCGGTGGAGAACGGAGATGCCGCCGGCGTGCTGCTCGATCTGTCCGAAACGGCCGAACTCCTGGTCTTCGGCACCCGGGGACGCGGCGGCTTTGTCGGCAGGCTCCTGGGCTCCGTGAGCAGTGCCCTGCCGGCGCACTCCAAATGCCCCACCGTGACGGTCCCACTCTTCTGCGCGGACCGGCTGGGTGAAACCACGGAGGACAAGCACATCAAGGCCGAGCGCGCGAAGTCCGGCTCCCGCGTTGTCGAGAATGTGGTCGCAGTCGGCGTGGACGGCTCGGAACAGGCGCGCGTTGCCGTCCTGGAGGCCGCGGAGCAGGCTCAACGCATGGGCGCCAAGCTGCGCGTCATCTGCGCCGTACCCGAATACAGCGGCTCCTTGGCGTGGGTTCCGGCACCCCTGGACCGGGAGGCACTCTTCAGGGACATCAGGATCCAGTTGGACGCAGGCTTGGCGTGGCTCAAGAGCCACTTCCCCAAGCTTCCGGCGGAAACCCAACTGCTCGATGGTTCGCCAGTGGAAGTCCTCGTGGAAGTGAGCCGCAGCGTCGAACTCGTGGTGCTGGGCACGCGCGGGCGCGGAGGCTTCGCAGGAATGCTCCTCGGATCGACGTCGGATGGAGTCCTGCACCATGCCAAAGGACCCGTGCTGGTTGTTCCAGACCGCGAGGACCCCAGGCTGGCGGACCGCGCCAACTTCGGTCCCATGCTCGGCGCCGCATAACAGGCAAGCCCAAGGACCGGTGGACGCAGGCAGACGGTAATGGTGGAGCACGCAGAGCCCAGGGAGGCATCGCGCTTGATCGTCGAGCTGCGCCGGATCCGGGCAACCATGCTTCCAGAGGTCGGCGGCAAGGCGGCCAATCTCGGCGAGCTGATCTGGGCGGGACTTCCGGTCCCGCCCGGGTTTTGCCTGACCACCGAGGCCTACCGGCGCGCATTGCAGCCGGATGGAAGCCCCGAGCCAGCCGTCCGGGACATTCTCCGTGGCCTTGAGGCCGTGGAACCCGGCGACCTTGAGGGGCTCGCTTCCCTCGCGGC
>NZ_DF952470.1:239704-242960 GCF_001263615.2 Arthrobacter sp. Hiyo1
CACCGGCAGGATCACGGAACGGCGGATCGGGGACCGGAAGCTGGTGATTCGCTCCGTTCCCGGCGGCGGGACCGAAAGGCTCGACGCCGAGCCTCGGGCCGAAGACGGAACCGCGCGGGACGCCTGCCTTGCCGACTCCCAGATCAGGGCGCTCGCGGTCCTCGGCCAGCGCGTCGAGGAGCACTACGGAGCACCGCAGGACACTGAATGGGCCATCGACGGCGACGGCAAACTGTGGCTCACCCAAGCGCGCCCCATCACCACGCTCTACCCGCAAATGACCCGGCAACCAGCAGTCCCCGGTCCGCACGCGTACCTTTGCTTCAGCCTCGCCCAAGGCCTCACCCGCCCCCTCACTCCCATGGGACTCGCGGGCATCAGGCTCATGGGGTCCTCGGTGGCCGGCGCGGCGGGATTCCGGGTTCCCGAACCGCGGGACGGGCCTTCGCCCTACTACGAGGCGGGGCAGCGGATCTATTTTGACCTCACTTCGGTGCTCAGGAGCAGGGCCGGGCGCGCCATCGTGCCCAGGATTTTCGACGTCATGGAAGCACGTTCGGCGTCCATCATGCGTGCCCTGTTCGAGGACCCGCGTTTCGCCGTCACCAGCAAGACGCCTTTCAAACTGCTCAGGCACGTTGGCCCGATCGTGCTCCGCTTCCACCTTCCGGAGACGCTGCTGCGTGCTCTCTTTCGGCCGGACGTTGCCCTTGGCAAGGTGGAACAGCTGGACGGGAACCTGAAGGCCACGCATGAATTCCCCGCCGGTGCCACCCCTCGTGAAAAACTGGACCACGCCGAGCGGATACTGCGCACGGAATTGTTCCCCATACTGCCCAATATCCTTCCCCCGGTAGCGCTCGGCTTCGCGATGATGGGGCTGGTACGGAAGCTGCTTGGAGAACAGGCTTCCTGGGGTGAGCTCCAAACCATCATCCGCGGCCTGCCCAACAACGTCACCACCGAAATGGACCTTGCGCTGTGGCGGCTCTCGGCCAGTATCCGTGACGATCCCGCTTCCGCAGTGGCGTTTACCGGTGGCGATCCCGCTGAACTCGCGGAGAGCTACCGCGATGGCAAGCTGCCGGTCGTCGCGCAATCGGGATTGGCCTCGTTCCTGCGCGACTACGGGCACCGGGCCATCGCGGAAATCGACCTGGGCATGCCCCGCTGGTCCGACGACCCCACCCACATCATCGGAGTCCTGGTCAATTACCTTCGCCTCGACGATCCCCGCCTGGCGCCGGACAAACAGTTCGAAAATGCAGCCCGCGACGCCGAGGAACAAGCCGCCGTGCTGGTGGCCCGTGCGCGGTCCAAGAGTCCGCTCCACGCCAGGATCGTGAAAATGGCACTCGAACGGACACGCATGTTTGCCGGGCTCCGTGAACTTCCCAAGTACCACCTCGTGCGAGGCTTCGCCGCGGTCCGAGCACAGGTTGCGGAAGCAGGGGAGGCCTTGGCGGAAGCGGGAATCATCGACGATGCCAGCGACGTCTTCTTCCTGGATTTCAACGACGCCCGCCACGGCTTGGACGGCAAGGATCTCCACGAGCTCGTGGCGCAGCGCCGCGAAGCCTATGAGCTTGAACTCAAGCGCCGCCACGTGCCACGCGTGCTGCTCTCCGACGGCACCGAGCCGGAAGCGCTGCCAGCCGGTCTCCTGAGCGGCGCGACGGGGGCACCGGCGTCGGACGGCATGCTGTTGGGAACCCCGGCTTCGGCGGGAACCGTGACGGCGGTGGCAAGGGTGATCATGGACCCGGTGGGCGCGCATCTTGAACCCGGAGAAATCCTGGTGGCGCCCTCGACGGATCCCGGCTGGACGCCCCTCTTCCTGACCGCCGGGGGACTCGTGATGGAGATGGGCGGTCCCAACTCGCATGGCGCCGTCGTGGCTCGTGAGTACGGGATTCCGGCAATCGTGGGCGTCCCGGATGCCACGTCCCGGATCAGCACAGGACAGACGATCACGGTGGATGGCGCCGCGGGGACGGTGGCTTTCCAGCCTATCCCCAGCCGAGTTCGTGCAAACGGTCGTCGCCGATGCCGAAGTGGTGGGCGATCTCATGGATCACCGTGATGGCCACTTCGTCGATTACTTCCTGGCGGGATCCGCAGATATCCAGGATCGGCTGACGGAAAATGGTGATCCGGTCCGGGAGGGAACCGGCATCCCACCAAGAGTCCCGTTCCGTCAACGGCACGCCCTCATACAGGCCCAGGAGTACGGTGTCCGGTTCGTCTCCAGGCTGCGGGGTGTAGTCGTCCTCGATGAAGATGGCCACGTTGTCCATGGCCCGGGCAGCTTTGTCCGGGATGAGGAGCAATGCATCGCTGACGGCTGCCTCGAAGTCTTCCGGCGACATACTGAACGGAACGGTACTGGCCGCCGCGGCGTCAGCGCCAATCCCGGGACCCCGGATCCGGGGCCGGGGAGCGGAGAGGAAATGCGCTGGCCGCCAGGGGCATCGCCGTCGGGAACAATCGGCAGGCCGGGAGGTAAATTCGCGGGCATGATCCGACTCTAGTCCGCGGCGCGGTCGTTGACGCCGGATGTGATGACAGCTACAGTTTTCCGGGCTGGTAATTCGTATAACCCAGCCCCAGGTTAAGCCCAGCCAGTCGTGCGGATCCTGTGACAAGCACCCCGGAGTTCCCAGTAGACAGGCCAGCCCATGACCCGCCCCGGCAGCCGCTCAGGCACGACGATGAACGACGTCGCTGCCGCTGCCGGTGTTTCCCAGGCCACGGTTTCCTTGGTGCTCAATGACGCCGCAGGAACCAGGTTCTCTGAGGAAACCCGACGCCGGGTCCATGCCGCCGCCAACGAACTGGGGTATCGGACCAACGCCCACGCCAAAGTGCTCCGCGACGGCGTTGCCGGGATGATCGGCTTCGTCGGCGACTTCGTGGCCACGGCGCCATTCGCGGGCAAGATCATCGAGGCGCCCAAGCCCGGGCTTGGGAGCCGGACTGCTCCTCCTGACCGTCAACACCGGTGGCGACAAGGCCCTCGAGGCCGCTTCGCTGGAGACCATGCTGTCCTACAAGGTGGCCGGAGTGGTCTACGCCGCCATGTACCACCGGGTCCTTGACGTACCAGACGTCCTGGCCGAGGTGCCCGCCGTCGTGCTCAATTCGCGCGACCGGTCCGGGCGGTTCCCGAGCATCGCCCCGCAAGAGGAGCTGGGCGGCTACACCGCCACCAAACGCCTGGTGGACGCGGGTCACCGGCATATCGCGATGATCAACG
>NZ_DF952470.1:243386-243992 GCF_001263615.2 Arthrobacter sp. Hiyo1
TGCCTGCCGCCGTCGGACGCCATGCGGGCTATCTCCGGGCACTCAAGGAGGCCGGCCTCGACGCCGACCCCCTGCTCCACAAGATCGGCGACGGGCATGAATCCGGCGGATTCGAGAATGCCCTGGCGCTCATGACCGGTCCTCAGCCACCCACTGCCATCTTCTGCGCCAACGACCGCACCGCCTGGGGCAGCTACCAGGCGCTGGCCCAACTCGGATTATCGATCCCGCGCGATGTGTCGCTGGTGGGTTTCGACAACCAGGAAACGCTTGCCCCGCACTTGCGGCCCGGACTGACCACGCTGGAACTGCCTTTCCTTGAGATGGGCCGGCGCGCCATCGAACTGCTGCTGGCCGGCGCGGAACGTGATGGCAGTACCGAATACTTTGAATGTCCCCTGGTCGAACGCCATTCCGTGGCGGCGCCTCCGAAAACCACCATTAGCCCCTGAAATTCACGAGCAGCCAGTGAAACTCCCCAACCAAGGAACAGGAAACGCATGAACCACTCGCACCTTGCGTCCGAGCCGCTCGACGTCGTCGTGGTCGGCGAAGCGCTCATCGACATCGTCAACTCGCCTGGAGGCCAGACCGAATACCCGGGCG
>NZ_DF952470.1:247130-248820 GCF_001263615.2 Arthrobacter sp. Hiyo1
CCGGCTTCTTAGCGGGGGGTGATCCCGCGGGAACGGCGCCGCGTCAACCCGACGCCACAAGGCAGATGACGCCGCCCACAAGGCCCCAGATGGTGGGGATTTCCTTGAGGACCGCCCAGGAAATCAGGATCGTGGTGCCCGGAACCAGGTACGTCGTGGCGGCGAGTTTCCCGGCCTCGATGAGGGACAGTGCGTAGGCCCATGTGGTGAAAGCGATGGCGGTGGGGAAAATTCCGAGATACACCAAGCCGAGGGTGGCCGGAAGGGGTGCGGCCTGCACTTCGGCCACTAGTTGGCCGGCCCACGGCAGGCAGCACACGGCGCCCACCATGATGCCAAACCAGGTGGCCTGTGCAGCGGAGAAGGTGCGCAGCACGGGCTTCTGGACAATCACGCTCACCGCGGCGAGCACAGCGGCAAGGAGGCACAACAGCACTCCGGCGACATCCGCCGTCGAGCGCTGTCCCGAACCGAGCGCGATCAGCGCAACGCCGCCGAACGCCACGAGGCTGCCGATGATCAGCCAGCGCGGAAAGCCTTCTTTCAGGATCACGCCGGCCAGGACGGCGATCAGGATCGGCGAGACGTTGATGAGCATGGCGCTGGTTCCGGCATCGAGCATGTGCTCGGCGGCGTTCAGGGCGAGGTTGTAACCTGCGAACCACATGACGCCGTAGGCGAGGATGGGCAGCCATTCGCGTCCTTTGGGCCAGCGCTTGAGCCTAGGCAGGGCGACAATGCCGAGCGCGACGGCGGCAACCACCAGCCGTCCGAGCGTCAGGGAGCCCGGGGAGAAGCTGGGTCCCACTGCGCGGATGCCCACGAAGGCGGACGCCCAGAGGACAACGGTGACGATGACGGCGGCAATGCCGAGCTTACTGATGGTCCGGGAGGGTGTGGTCGCCGGAGAGACTGGTGTGCTTGTGGCCATGGTGCCAATCTAGCCCGGGAGCAGCTGGACGGACTGGCGGAATTCGGACGTCTTTCAACAAGAAACCGCCAACCCTGGCACGGCGGTCTTGAGCGGTGGCTTGAGACTGGCACTGCGTCCGGATTGCGTCCTGGTTTGAGACCCCGTTTGCGTTCCACGCTGCGCGATTTGGGAATATCCCTGAGTATGCTCTAAAGTTTTAGAGTCCAGTTCGGACGAGCGAGAAGCGGTAAACGCATAGCGTTGTTGACCGTCGCGAATTCGGATTGTTCCAGGCCCCCATCGTCTAGCGGCCTAGGACACCGCCCTTTCACGGCGGCGGCACGGGTTCGAATCCCGTTGGGGGTACGCAAGGAACTGGTCAAGCCGGGCTGAAAAGTCTGGTAGGCTGGAAGCCTTGAAAAAAGCGGTAGAGATACCGCAATCGTAGTAGAGATACTGCAAGCAAGGCCCTGTAGCGCAGTTGGTTAGCGCGCCGCCCTGTCACGGCGGAGGTCGCGGGTTCAAGTCCCGTCAGGGTCGCTCTGATTGCCGGAAGAAGTTCCGGCAATCATGGTGACATTGTCACCTAAGGCTCTGTAGCTCAGTTGGTAGAGCGTTCGACTGAAAATCGAAAGGTCACCGGATCGACGCCGGTCGGAGCCACCACTGGGAAGCGTCAGTTCTTCGGAACTGGCGCTTTTCTTCATTTAAGCTGCGATGGAAATGCCTGGGGTTATTCGATTTCTGCCTAAAAGGCGGACATTTCGGCGCGCGTGC
>NZ_DF952470.1:251444-252633 GCF_001263615.2 Arthrobacter sp. Hiyo1
CCCCGCGTGCGCCATTTACGGCAATGATCCAGCAGAATCTCATGGCGACGGCCGGCTTGTCTCCGCCTTGTCTTGGCCAAGCGCTAGGGTGGTACTCAAGAGAAGGGGAGGGCTAAATGGACCAGCAGGAAAGCTACACCGCGCCTGAACCGGAAGCCGTTGGGGCTCCGGTATCCGAGGACCGGCAAACGGTGGCAGGAAGTGGCCGCACAGTGATCTCGGATTCCGCTGTCGCCAAGGTTGCCGGCATTGCCGCCAGGGCTGTTCCAGGCGTCTATTCCCTCGGCTCGGCTCCTTCGCGCGCCCTCGGAGCCATCCGCGATGCCGTTGGTAGCCAGGACCACGCCGCAGCGTCCGCGCTGAGGTCGGAGAAACCCAAGTGGCCGTGGACCTCAATCTTGTGGCCGTCTACGGATACCCTTTGCATGATGTCGCGAACCAGGTCCGCGCGGCCGTCTATCGTGCCGTCGAATCGTTGGTGGGCCTGGAGGTCATTGAGGTCAACGTTGAGATCAACGACGTCTACGTTGCTCCGCCCGTCAAAGCCGGAACAAGAGGCGCATTATCGGAAAGGGAGCCACTCCAGTGAACTTGACCGTTGTCGGAATCGGGATCGGCGCCTTCGTGGCGTTCATGGCCTTCCAATTCGGGCTGTGGGGTTTCATCATCGCGCTTCTCTTCATGGGCATCGGTGCACTTCTGGGCCGCGCCGCGGACGGAAAGCTTGACCTGCGCAGCGTGCTGGATGCCCTCACCGGCCGCCGCTCGTCGTCATGAGTTCCACGGCTGAGGCTGTGCAGCCCGCCGTGAATCTGGCTGGCCACAACCGAATCAGCACCCAGGCGCTCACCACCTTGGCCCAGGCAGCCGCCGCGGAAGCGCTTGGAGTCTCGTCGCAGGATGTTCGCGCCGAATGGTCGGACGACGACGGCCTGCTGGCACTCTCGATTGTCGCCCCGATCAGTGTGCCCTCGCTGACGGACGTCCTCAGGGACCCCCTGCGGGTAGCAGGATACGGTGGAACGGTCTGGGACCGTGCCGTAGCTGCCAAGACGGCCATTCTTGAGCGTGTCACCCAGCTCAGCGGTTCCACCTTGAGCCGCGTGGATATCCGGATCAGCGGCGCACGCGTCAGCGAAGGAGTCCGCGTCCGATGAGCCACGCCCAGACCCCGCACGTCCGGCGCAGC
>NZ_DF952470.1:252658-254810 GCF_001263615.2 Arthrobacter sp. Hiyo1
GACACTGCGCCGACTCAGACGGCCGAAGGCGACCACCCCCGGTGTCTACACGCCCGGGACCCCAGGCAACGGCGACCGGATCGACGTCGGACTCCAGCGCATCCTCAAGCGTGAGACCCGCTCGTCCCGCGCTGGAATGGCGGCGCTGGCCGCGGCGCTCGTGATCGCGGCCTGTCTCTATGCCCTCCTCGAATCCGCGCTGCGTGCCATTGGTCAACCACCGTGGCTCATCGATCCGCAAACAGCGGCCGAACGGCTGACGGCCCTTCCCGGAGGGATTTCCCCCTTGCTGCTTGGTGCCCTGGGCGGGGTCGTGGCCATGGTGGGCCTGATGTTCTTCTTGAACGCAGTCCTGCCCGGCCGAAAGTCCCGTCACTTGCTTGAGGATCCCCGGGCCGGAGTGGTGGTGGACGACGAGGTCATCGCTTCGGCGCTGGCCAGGGCCGCCCGGACGGCAGCGAACGTCACCCAGGAGCAGGTCATGGTGGTGGTTTCGCAGAGGCTGGTTGTGGTCAACGTCCGGCCAACCTCGGGCGTGCCGTTGCACGAGGAACGGATCCTTGCCGCCGTCGAGGATGAACTTCAAAGGATGGCCCCTTCGCCCATGCCTTCAGTCCGGGTCAATGTCGCCGCTTCCGGGGTGATCGGGGCATGAACGGTACTCCGCACGCCCTCAACCGCATCCTGATCGGCATCCTTGGCCTGAAACTATTGGCCATCGGCATTCTCCTGATACTGCTCGCCACTGTCCCCGCCGTCGGAAGTTGGTGGCAAAGCTGGTCCACCGGGCTCTGGGAACACGCCAAGTACCTCTCTGAGCAGACCCGCATTCCAGGGCGTGAGGAAAGCTGGCTTTGGGTCGCCGCAGCTGCGGTGCTTGTTGTGCTGATCGTGCTCATGGTGTCCTGGGTGTCGCAGCAAGGCAAGGGCCGCGCCAACCTCATCGTGTCGGAGTACGACGACGCTCAGACTGCCGGGGACGTCAACATCGGCGGGAACCTTGCCGAGCAGGCGCTCAAGGCGGCCCTTGCGGAACGTACGGATCTTGCGGGCGTGACGGTGGCAACCTACGAGGTCAACGGTCGTCCCGGGCTCCGGGTCAGGGTCCAGCCCCGTCAAGGCGTTTCCCCGCACGCACTCGCCGCGGATGTCTCCCGGCTCGTGGAGGCGCTGGACATTGTGGTGGGACGCCGGACTCCCGTCTTGATCCATATCGGGGCCGGCGCACGGACCAGGTTCAGCAAGGCCGAGCGCGTTCGTTGAACTGACACGCAACCGTTGTTAATCGGATGGCTATGTTACCTCGCAGGCGTTTTGCGTTGCAGAGGTATCTGTAGGGCCATAGTTTGAAGGGTAGGGGGAACTCTTCCCTTTGGTTGGGCTTGCCCGGCCGGCACCGGACCTTGGGTCCGTAGTCAAGCCGATGGACCAAAACACTTGGGCCAGGAACAAGGAGAAAACCATGAGCGAAGAAGTCAACAACATCAAGCAAAGCGCCGAAGCCGCGGCTGAACAGGCCAAGCACGTCGCAGGTGACGCCGCGGAGCACGTCAAGGAATTTGCAGGTGACGCCGCGGAGCACGTCAAGGAATTTGCCGGTGACGCCGCGGAGCACGTCAAGGAGTTCCTGTCGGGTGACGTGGCTGAGAAGGCCAAGGACCTCGCGGGGGATGTTGCCGGGAACGCCAAGGAAATCGTGGGCGACGTGGCTGAGAACGCCAAGGGCCTCGGCTCGAAAATCGCCGGTTTCTTCAAGGGCGGCAAGTACTCCACGCCAAGGCGACGCCTTCCTGACCTTCTTTGGTTAGAGAACGGGGCCGACACGCAGAACTTGCTGCGTGTCGGCCCCGTTTCCGTGACAAAGAAGGTCAGGAAGGGAAGAGGCCCTACTTCGCCACGAGGTATGCCCCGCTGTTCGGAGCAATCGAGGCCCCGCCCGAGCCGCCATCGCTGGAGAGTTCCACCCTGAGCCCGGCCGGCACGGGGAGGGCGGCAGTACCCATGTTGACTACAACCAGCACGTCGCGGTTGTGGAAGGCCAGGACTCCGTTGGCGGGATCGTGCTCCTCGGCCCACTGGAACGTGCCTGAGCCCAGGCGATGCGTGCGGCGGAAAGCCAGGACGGAGCGGTACAGCTCCAAGGTGGAGCCCC
>NZ_DF952470.1:255968-265893 GCF_001263615.2 Arthrobacter sp. Hiyo1
CTCCGGCAGCGATGTGGGGGTGTGCGGTGTGCGGTTCGACGGCTTCGCTGTGGGCGCCCGGTGCGGACAGGCCACCTTCGACCATGGCGGCAGAGCCTTCCCAGTCCGGCAAGCCGGCTTCTTTGACCAGACCGTGGGCAACGTCCACCCGGAAGCCGTCAACTCCGCGGTCCAGCCAGAAGCGCAGCACCGAGCGCATCTCCTCGTGGACTTCGGGGTTCTCCCAGTTAAGATCGGGCTGCTTCGTGTCGAAAAGGTGCAGGTACCACTCGCCGGGAGTACCGTCGTCGTTCGTCAGGCGCGTCCACGCGGGGCCGCCGAAGATGGATTTCCAATTGTTCGGGGCCAGGGCCCCATCCCCGGAGCCCGCTTTGGAGTCTTTGCCCGGGTGGAACATGTAACGCTCACGCTCGGGGGAGCCGGGGGCTGCGGCGAGGGCTTCGCGGAACCAGGCGTGCTCGTCCGAGGTGTGGTTGGGCACGAGGTCGACGATCACCTTGATGCCCAGGCTGTGTGCTTTCTCCAGCATTGCGTCGAAGTCGTCCAGCGTGCCGAAAAGGGGGTCCACTGCCCGGTAGTCCGCTACGTCGTATCCGGCATCAGCCTGCGGTGACTTGTAGAACGGGGAGAGCCACACGGCATCAACGCCCAATTCTTGCAGATAGGGCAGTTTCGCGGTGACCCCGGCAAGGTCGCCCATTCCGTCGCCGTTGGCATCGGCGAACGAGCGCGGATAAATCTGGTAGACGACGGCGCTTGCCCACCACGCGGAATTGTCGGAACCGGGAGTTGGGATCGGGGAGTGCGGCACTGGATTCCTCTCGATGACATATTTTGTGTAAACGCTTGCATTACTACCCGGAAGCTTACTAATGTGAGGCTCACCACATCAACCGCACAGCGGAAATACCTGGTCCACTCACTGAGGAGTTCCCAGCATGAACACACGCAAGTACCTTTTGCCGGCCGCTGTTGCCGGCGTGCTAGCCATGTCCCTGTCCGCCTGTGGTGGCGGCGGTGGCGGCGGCACAGCCTCAAGCGGCGGAGATGCCGCAGCGAACCTCGACGGACGCGGTCCAATCACCTACGTCCAGGGCAAAGACAACAGCAACGTTGTCCGCCCGCTCGTCGATAAGTGGAATGCGGCGCACCCGGACCAGAAGGTCACTTTCAAGGAGCAGTCCGACCAGGCGGACCAGCAACACGACGATTTGGTCCAGAACTTCCAGGCAAAGAACGTCAATTACGACGTCGTTGACGTGGACGTCATCTGGACCGCCGAGTTTGCAGCGAAGGGTTGGCTGCAGCCGCTCACGGACAAGATGAGCATCGATACCTCAAAGATGCTGCCCGCCACGGTCAAGACGGCGACCTACAACAACACGCTCTTCGCGGCACCCCAGACCTCGGACGGCGGCATCCTCTACTACCGCAAGGACCTGGTGCCCACCCCGCCCAAGACCTGGGACGAGATGATGAGCATGTGCTCCATCGCGAAGTCGAACGGCATCGACTGCTACGCAGGACAGTTCGCCAAGTATGAAGGCCTCACCGTGAACGCGGCTGAAGCCATCAACTCGGCCGGCGGCACGATCGTTGGCGACGACGGCAAGTCCACCGTGACCTCGGCGGCGGCGAAGGCCGGCCTCAACAACCTGGTCACCGCCTACAAGAGCGGAAACATCCCCACGCAGGGCGTGACCTACCAGGAAGAACAGGGCCGGCAGTCCTTCGAAGACGGCAAGCTCCTCTTCCTGCGCAACTGGCCCTACGTCTACAACCTCGCCAAGACGGACGGTTCGTCCAAGGTGAAGGACACCTTCGGCATGGCTCCGCTCCCGGGTAAGAGCGGCCCCGGCGCCTCTTCCCTCGGTGGACACAACCTCGCCGTCAGCGTCTACTCGGCGCACAAGGCAACGGCCAAGGACTTCCTGACCTTCATGACAAGTGAAGAGACTGAAAAGTTCTACGCAACGCAGGGCTCGCTGGCCCCGGTGCTCGCTTCCTTGTACGACGACCCGACCCTGGTCCAGCAGCTGCCGTACCTTCCGGTGCTGAAGACCTCGATCTCGAATGCCGTGCCGCGCCCGGTCACGCCGTTCTACCCGGCTGTCACCAAAGCCATCCAGGACAACGCCTACGCTGCCATCAAGGGTGACAAGTCCGTCGATCAAGCAATGACGGATATGGACACGGCCATCAACTCGGCCAGCCAATAGCGACACCTCCAGTGAACCCCGGGCGGCCGGCGCTTTACGCGTACTGCCGCCCGGGGGGCACGCCATCAATTTCCGGAAGGAGGGGAAATGTCCACCCTTGCGCAACCTAAGCGGGCGCCAGAGACACCAAGCCCCAAAACCAAAAAAGTTCAAAAAGAAGTAGGACAGGACCGGGCGGCCACGTCTCAAGGCCGCTGGGCGTTCTGGTTGATTTCCCCCGCCCTGGTATTGCTTGCCGTTGTCATCGTGTACCCGGTGGTCAACGCGATTATCATGGCGTTCCAGAAGGACCAGGGCCTTGACCCGGTCACCAAGGTCTTCGTCCAGGGCGGACCCGCGGGCTTCGATAACTTTGTCCACTGGTTGGCCCAGCAATGTGGCTCTGCTGCCTGTGCTCCTGGCACCCTCGGCGCCCAATTCTGGAGCGCGGTCGGAACGACGTTCTTCTTCACGGCGGTCACCGTTGTCCTGGAGACTGTCCTCGGGTTCTGGATGGCCGTCATCATGGCCCGGACGTTCCGCGGCCGCAGCGCCCTTCGTGCTGCAGTCCTGGTTCCGTGGGCCATTCCAACGGCCGTGACCGCGAAACTGTGGTTCTTCATCTTCGCTTTCGACGGAATCGCCAACAAGCTCTTTGGTACCGCAATCCTGTGGACAGGCAGCGAATGGCCGGCCCGCTGGGCGATCATCATTTCAGACGTTTGGAAGACGACGCCGTTCATGGCCCTGCTGATCTTGGCTGGCCTGCAGATCATCCCGGCCGAAGTGTACGAAGCCGCGAAGGTGGACGGCGCCTCGGCTTGGCAGCGCTTCACCCAGATCACCCTGCCGCTGGTGAAGCCGGCACTCATGGTGGCTGTCCTGTTCCGTGTCCTTGACGCACTGCGCATGTATGACCTCCCGGCCATCATGACCCAGGGCTCGAACGGCACAACAACGTTGTCCATTTTGGTTGTTGACCAGATCCGTCAGGGATTCAACTCAGCAGCGGCGTTGTCAACTATCACGTTCTTGATCATCTTCCTCGTTGCGTTCATCTTCGTTCGTTTCCTGGGAGCCAACGCAGTCGCCTCAGCCACACCCAAGACCACCAAGGGGCAGGACAAATGACCGCCGTGAGCATTGACTCCGCGCCTAAGACAGCTGCCCGACGGCGGGAACGCTGGGCGAGCGGGCGCACGTACATCAGCGCAGGGCTCATCTTCATCTGGTGCCTGATTCCCTTTTACTGGATGATCGTGACCGCGTTCCGCGACGTTGGATATACCTTCGATTCGACGCCTTTCTTCACCCACGTCACCTGGGACAACTTCAACACGGTGTTCTCCGAAAGCCTGGGCAACCACTTCGGCCGGAACCTGTTGAACTCGCTCTTCGTGGCAGGGGTAACCACCGTTGTCGCCCTGCTTTTCGGGGTTTTCGCGGCATATGCCTTGTCCAGGCTTGAATTCCGCTTCAAGTTCCTGGTCCTCGGCTTTGTCCTCGGGGCCTCGATGTTCCCGGGTGTGGCCTTGGTGACTCCGTTGTTCCAGCTGTTCACGAACATCGGCTGGTACGGCACATATCAGGCGCTGATCATTCCGAACATCTCGTTTGTTCTCCCCCTGACGGTTTACACCCTGACGTCCTTCTTCCGGGAAATGCCGTGGGAGCTGGAGGAATCAGCCCGGATTGATGGCTGCACGCAAGGCCAGGCATTCCGCAAGGTGATCATGCCGCTCGCTGCGCCGGCTGTTTTCACCACCGCCATCCTGGCGTTCATCGCTTCGTGGAACGAGTTCCTCATCGCGAGCCAGCTGTCCAATGACCAGACGAAGACCGTCACGGTCGCTATCGCCTACTTCGCCGGTGCCCAGGCCCACCAGGAGCCGTACACCGCCGTCATGGCAGCCGGAACGGTTGTGACGATTCCGCTGGTGATCCTTGTGCTGGTCTTCCAGCGCAAGATCGTGGCGGGCCTGACAGCCGGCGCCGTCAAATGACGCAAACTCCCGATTCGGCCGGGCCGTCCATCGGCGGCCCGGCCAAGGAGCAGCACTCGCGAGTGAAATCGGCGGAAGATTTCGACCTCGTGATAGGTTTTCTCGGCTTCTGGGCCTTGGTCCTGCTGGTCATCACTGTGGCCGCCGAACTCACGGCCCAGCCCGCACTGGGCTGGGCCCTGGGCCTCCTGGCAGTGCTGCTGGCCTTGTGGGGGATGCTTCGGCTTCGCCGGCGGCTCCCGGCACGGACATCCAGGCGCATCACGTGAGCAGCGAGCCGAAATAAGTGTCGCGGAATCGGCGGAGGACAGCCAGGCGGAATACGCTGGTTATCTGCCGTCTGGGAAGGAACCCCCGGCTTCCGCACGGATTCCTTGAGGGGGCTTGAGTGGCGAAAACGAGTGAACGGTCCCAGCGTGGCGGCCACGCAGGAGCCAGCATTGAGGATGTCGCACAGGCCGCTGGCGTTTCCACCGCCACCGTTTCCCGCGCAGTGCGCGGCCTTCCCCGGGTATCTCCTGCTACCCGGGAGAAGATCCTCAGGGTCGCGGGAGAACTTGGGTATGTGGCGTCGTCGTCTGCTTCGGGACTGGCCACGGGACGTACCAGGACGATTGGTGTCCTGGCCCCCTACGTGGACCGTTGGTTCTTCTTCAAGGCCATCGAGGGCGTGGACCGTGAGCTCCACGCCCGCGGTTACAACCTGTCCCTGTTCAACTTGGGCGGCCAGCGCGGAGCGCGGGAACGGCTCTTCAGCAAGACGATGGTCTACAAGCAGATCGATGCGCTCCTGGTCCTTTGTATGTCCCTGACGCCTGAGGAAATTGCCGATCTCCAAAGGATCGAAATCCCCTTGGTCATTGTCGGCGGTCCAGTGGAGGATTGCCCCAGCATCGGCATCGACGATTACGCCGCCTCGGTGGAAGCCACCATGCATCTGTTGAACCTCGGGCATCGGGAGATCGCGCTGCTCCACGGCCAGGACGATTCCGACCTGAACTTCACCGTGCCGCGGCTGCGCGTTGACGGCTTCACGGATGCCATGACGAGCGCGGGCTTCTCGATGCCGCCAGAATGGGACATCTTCGGAAACTTCACTGTGGGCAGTGGCCAGGAAGCCTTCGACGAGCTCTGGAGCAAACCTGGACCCAAGCCGACAGCGATCTTCTGTGCCTCAGATGAAATGGCCATGGGGGCCATGTTGCAGGCACGCCGTCGTGGCGTCCGTGTACCGGAAGAATTGTCCATCATCGGCATCGACAACCATGAATTCGCCGAGGCCATGGGGCTGACAACCGTAGCCCAGGACCCCGTGGAACAAGGCCAATTGGGCACGCGCATGCTGTTGGACGAATTGGCCGGGGCCACAGGTTCCGTGCGGTCAATGAAAGCAGCCCACCGGCTGATCGTGCGGGAAACCACCGCCCCGCCGCGCCCCAAAAGCTAGGAGCCCCAGGAGCTAGGAAGCCCGGGCCAACTGCCTGATGGGGATCCAGCGGGAAGCCAGCCTGCGATACGCCGCGGCCGCTCCCGTCATGTCCCCCTCGGCCAGGCATTCGATGCCGAGCCTGACGTCCATGGGCGACTCGTCCGGGTACACCTTGTCCGCCACTGCACCGTAGTCCAGCTCGACCATTGACTGCACATGGAACAACTCGAGCCATTCGGTGAGCTGGGTGAGGTCGTCCAGCATGTCCAGGTCCGGGGCTGCAAGGGCGAGGTTGGCTACTGCGAAGCGTGCCCGGTCCAGAGCATCGGTCAGTGAGGCCCAGACCCTGACCGTCAGGATGCGGCCGCCGGACTCCACGACATCCTTGCGGTCCGATTCCTGGAACAGCGAGAACCAGCTGAAGGGGATCCCCCACGTGGAGGCCCGCGTGTGCACCCGCTTCGCGTCATGACTGGCGTTGATGCGGTCGATGCGAGCCTGGTGCCGGTCGCGCTGGTCCACGGGGATGAGCAGGTCCGCGAGCGGTCCGTGGATACCTTCCATGAGGCGTTGGCCGCCAATCCTGCCCGGATGACCAGCTGGCTGGGGCAGTAAAGCAGCCGCCCGGCGTCGGGATCGTTCCGGTCTCCGGAAGGAACCCGTGTGATGCGGACCAGATCGGTGCTCCCGGTGGGGAAGGGGTCCCCGCCCTTGCGGGTGACCCGTCCGAGGGAAGCGAGCAGCTCGGCATTTTCGACGGCGGCCCGCGAGCCGCTGCGGGTACGCTCGCCACGAGCTGCTGCCGCTGGTCTTCGGGGAACGCTTCGAGCGGTTCGTAGACGCGCAACGCTGAAGAGAAGGGCAGTCCTGCCTGGCTCCCGTATAGCTTTCCGCTCATCGCGGGCCCGCCTCCTCCGTCATTGTTGCTACTCAGTCCGTAAGCTCCACGATCACGGGAGCGTGGTCCGAGGCGCCCTTGCCCTTGCGTTCCTCGCGGTCGATCGACGCCCCGGTGACGCGGGCGGCCAGCGCGGGGGAGGCCATGACGAAGTCGATGCGCATGCCCTCCTTCTTGGGGAACCGCAGCTGTGTGTAGTCCCAGTAGGTGTAGACGCCGGGACCTGGTGTGTAGGCGCGGGCGACGTCGGTGAAACCGGCCGTTTCGAACGCCCGGAAGGCCTCGCGCTCGGGTTCGCTGACGTGGGTGAGTGCGTTCGCCCTGAAGTAATCGATGTCCCAGACATCCTCGTCAAGCGGCGCGATGTTCCAGTCGCCCATGAGCGCCACCTGGGTCTCGGGGTTCTCCGTGATCCAGCCGGCGGCGTGGCCCTTCAGGGTGTCCAGCCACTTGAGCTTGTACGGCATGTGTTCGTCGTCCAGGGAACGGCCGTTCGGAACGTACAGGCTCCACACCCGTACGCCGCCACACGTTGCGGCAATCGCACGGGCTTCCTGGACAGGATCCTTGCCGGCTTTTCCGAAGGCGGGCTGGTCAACAAAGGTGCGTTCGACGTCGTCGAGCCCTACGCGCGAGGCGATCGCAACGCCGTTCCATTGGCTCAGGCCGAAGTGGGCAACCTCGTAGCCCATGCGCTCGAAGAGCTCCCACGGGAAGTTGTCGTCCTTGCACTTGGTTTCCTGCATGGCGAGGACGTCGCAGTCACTGCGCTGCAGCCAGGCCTCGACGCGGTCGGCACGTGCGCGGAGCGAATTTACATTCCAGGTAGCTATCTTCACAGCCACTAACTTACCGAACTTGGGACCTTGCGCATCCCCTCGCAGCAGATTGCTGCCGCAAGCCTAATGGGCGAGCATTACCGAAGAGGAGGCGCGCCTGCGGAGCTTGATGCCGGAGGCGATCAACAAAACGCCGCTGACCGCGGAGTATGTCGCGAGGAGTGCCACTACGCCCAGGAATCCCGCGCCCGGATTGACCAGCACAAAGAGCCCAAACAAAGTTGTGACCAACGCCGTCAACATCCAAATCCACCAAGCCCTGACCGTCGTCCTGGTGTCCATGGCAAGGATGATCTGCGAAACCCCGAGGACCAAGGCCCATGCTCCTATGAGGACGCCTAGTGCCGCGGCGGTAATTCCCGGCCACGAAACGGCAACGATGCCGGTCGCGACCGAGATGAAGCCGCCGATCAGGCTCCAGCGGGAGTGCCGTGCAGGATCGTAGAAGTAGTGGGCCATGTTGGTGAGCCCGTCGGTCATGGCGTACACGCCAAACACGTAGACGAGGGCAAACACCGTGGCGACCGGCAGGGAAGCGACCAGGAAGGCCAAGAGAAGGGCCAAAGCTCCCCGGAAGATCAGCGCCGTTCCTGAATGCTGAAACAACTTGCGACCTGCGGTGTCGGACATAGGGTCAGTTTAGACCCGGCGCGGTAGCTGGGGAATGGGCCGGCACGCGTGAGGCCACCCCTTTCGTTATCGGCGGGTGTAGTGGGCGATGATGACGCCCTTGGTGGTGGTGACGGAGCCGGTGAGCTCGAACTCGGTCAGCGGGGCTGGACCTTCGAACAGCCGCGTCCCGGTACCCAGGGTGAGCGGGTGGATCAGCAGCGTGAAGTTGTCGATGAGCCTTCGGCGTGCAGGGAGCGGACAAGCGACGCACTGCCGATGATCGTCAGATCGTTGCCCGGCCCGGCCTTGAGTTTGGCCACCGTCTCGGCGGCCTCGCCGGAGAGCAGAATGGAGTTCTGCCAGGCGTCGGCGTTCTCCAGCGTCCTTGACACAACGTACTTCGATGCCGCGTTCATGTACACGGTGAACGGGTTGTCGTCGGCGCGGGTGCCCCAGGCGGTGATGAAATCGGTCCAGGTCCGGTGTCCGAACAGCATGTCCGCGGTTTTCGCCATGCCCTTGCCCATCTCACGGCCCATGACCTCGTCGTTGTACCTGCCGCCCCACCCACCGTGGGTGAAGCCACCGCGGGTGTCCTCGTCCGGACGGCCCAGGCCCTGGATGACTCCGTCGAGGGTGATGGACAACGTGGCATTTATCTGGCGCATGACATGCTCCCTTGCTCCTGCGGACCGCTCTCTGCGGCCCGGTCACCCCCTATACGAATGGCGACCGGCCAAATCGACACCGGCACCCGCATTTTTTCTTAACGCATCCCCTCGCGGCGGATGGCCACCGCAATCGCCGCGGCCCTTGTCTCTACGCCGAGCTTGGCGTAGATGTGCGCCAAATGCGTCTTGACCGTAGCCTCGGAGATGAACAGGCGTTTGCCGAGCTCGCGGTTGCTGAGGCCTTGAATGAGGAGGCTGAGCAGTTCGGCTTCCCGCGGGGTGAGGACCTCGTCCGGGTTGCGCAATTGCTGGAACAGCTTGCTGGCCACAGGCGCGCTCATGACGCTCTTGCCTTGGGCCGCGCCCCGGACCGCGGCGAAGATCTCCTCCGGCGCGGCGTCCTTGAGCACGTAGCCCATGGCACCTGCATCCACGGCCCTCACGATGTCGGCATCGGAATCATAGGTGGTGAACACCAATACCGCTTGCTGCTTGCTCGCTTGGCGCAACCGCTTGATCGCCTCGATTCCGTCCATGCCCTGGCCCATGGCGAGGTCCATCATGACGACGTTGGCCGGGTGTTGTTGCGCAATGAGGAGGGCTTCCTCGCCCGATGCGGCTTCGGCGACGACGGTGATGTCCGGCTGGGTGCCGAGCAACGCCTTGAGTCCGCTGCGGACCACCAAATGGTCATCGACGAGCAGGACCGAAATGGGGTTCATGGGGAGTCTTTCTTGATGGGCGACTGGTGTGCTTGATCCGGTTCTGTAACCGGCAGCGGTAGTTGCGCGGCTACGACGGTTCCCTCTCCGGGGGAGCTCTCCACCGAAAATACCCCGCCGAGTTGTTCCACCCGTTGGCGCATGGCACGCAGACCGTAGCCGCCCTTTTCCGACGGCGGAGGTACCGCAACGGGATCAAAGCCGCGGCCGTCGTCGAACACGTCCAGGGTGACCGCCCCGGGCAGGAATCCAAGCGTCAAACTGGCCTGTTGAGAGTGGGCGTGGAGCTTGATGTTGGCCGCCGCGCTTTGCGTCACGCGCACCAGGGCATGGCGAACTTCGGCCGGTACCGGGCGGGGATCCCCGGTGACGTGGACGATCACGGAGTCGAGGTATTGGCGGGCGGCCTGTTCGAGGGCCTGGGGCAGCGGTCCGCTCTCCAGGCCAGGCGCGGAAAGTTCGTGGACCAGGCTGCGGGTGTCGGCCAGGTTCTGCCGCAGGAGGGTCCCCGCCTTCTGCACTTCCGCTTTCGCGCCCTCTTCAGGCCACGAGC
>NZ_DF952470.1:266197-267328 GCF_001263615.2 Arthrobacter sp. Hiyo1
TTGCAGCGCGGCGTCGTCCTCAATGCGGTCGTAGATCAACGTGAGCAGAACCGCTGCGGCGATGGGCCCGAGCAGCATGGCGACGTCGGTGTCGCCGCTGAGGCGGAACAGCCCGATGGCCGTGGCACTTGCCGTCAAACCCGCGGCCAGATAGGCGATCCAACCGCTGAAGGCCGCGCGGGACAGGAAAAACAAAGCGAAGGAGCACCAAGCGAAACTCGGTGCGGCAATGACCAGCACGGCCCAGGCAAGCACGAGCGCCACCATCCACAACAGCCACGGTTGGCGCCGCTTGGCCAGCACCGCCACCACTGCATAGAGAACGCAGACCGCGGCCGCCAGGGCCACGGTCCAGAGATTGTCGGCCGGGCTGTGCCGCAGGACGTAGCGCACGCCGGATGCCACCATGAGCACCGCGAAGCTGAGGTGGACCACTGCATCGATCGGGCCCCGGGTGGGGCGGAAGGCAGCGGGACGGGAGGCCGTCCTGTTCGGAGATTCCGGCATTCTTCCCATGCTAGGCGCGTTCAGGTCGCCGGTCTCTCCGCCTTTTGGCTGATACCGGGACCGGAAGGGATGAGGCCGGGCACGACGAGCGCCGGATGTGGTGAGGGAGCCCTGCGGGAAGCATGGAACTGTACCCGTTGCCGACCTCCCGGAGGACCACCATGAAGAAGTCCAACAAGATCTTTGCCGCCGCTGCCGTTGGAGCCTTGCTCCTGACCGGAGGGGCAACCGCCGTCGCGAACGCCGTGACGCCCGCCGCGGCCAAAACCGCGACGGCCGCCGTCGACGTCAGTCCCTCCGCGGAAAACGTGGTCCCCCAGAACCGCATCACCGTCGGTGCATCCAGCCAGGCAGTCAACGCCGCTTTGGCGAAGTGCCAGGCCGACAAGCTTCCTTTCGTCACGGTTGCGCTCGTGGACCGCTTCGGGACAGTCCAAGCCTTGCTCCGCGGCGACAATGCGGCCGAACACACCATCGAGGCCGCCAAGCAGAAGGCCTACACCGCAGCCGCCTTCGGTGCGCCCACCAGCGAACTCGCCAAGCGAATCAACGGCAACGGACCGTCGATCGCCGACCTCCCGGGCACCCTCTTCCTGCCCGGCGGAGTGCCGCTCAAGGTGAACG
>NZ_DF952470.1:267664-269768 GCF_001263615.2 Arthrobacter sp. Hiyo1
CCCTTGGCCTTGAGCCCGCCGGACACATTGATGGGCAGCTTGCCGTCCTTGTAGACCCAGCCTTCCTGCACCGCGCGGGAACCTTCGCCGCGCGGCGTCAGCCCCATGGCCTCGTACATGATCAGTTCGGCGATCGTGAAGCAATCGTGCACTTCGGCGAAGTCCAGCCCGTCGATCCCGACGCCCGGCCATCCCCAGCGCGCGCTCCCAGGACACCCGCGTGGCCGCGAACTCCGTAGGGTCGCGGCGTTCTGCCGGGAAGAAGTCGTTTGCGTGCCCGAAGCCCGCCAGTCGCACGGGTTCAGTAGCAGCGCCCGACGCCGGGCCGAGGGAGAGCACGACGGCGGCGGCGCCGTCGGACACGGGGGAGCAGTCGGTGCGGCGGAGCGGTTCGGCCACCGTGGGATTCTTCTCGGAAACCGTCCGGCAGAACTCCTCGCCGAAGTCCCGGTGCATCTGCGCGTAGGGGTTGTCCATGCCGTTGTGGTGGTTCTTGGCGGCGATGGAACCAAGGATGTCGCCCAGACCCGCTCCGCCCAGGCCCGCTCCGTAGCGCTTCTCGTAGTGCTTGGCTACCTCGGCGAACAGTCCCGTGAAGCCGGTGGTGGAGGCCTTGCCTGCCATCTCGTAGGACGCGCCAAGGAGTGCGGCTCCCACCACGTCGGCCCCGGCGTCGGTCATCTTTTCGGCACCGATCACCAGCACTTTGCGGGCCGTCCCGGCCAAGACAGCCTTCACGCCCTGCTGGAATGCGGCGGAACCGGAGGCGCAGGCGTTTTCGGTCCTGGTTGCGGGCACATTGGCGAGGTCCTCGGACAGCTGCAGGGCCAAGGAGGACGTGAAGCCCAGGGGCTGCATGCCCGAGTTGAACTGGCCGAGGTAGATCTCATCGATGTCCCGCGGCTCAAGGCCCGAGTTCCGGATGGCCTCCGCGGACACCTGAACGATCAGGGACTCCAGCGTCTCGTCCGTGAGCTTGCCGAACTTGCTGTGTCCCCAACCGGTGAGGAGGACGTCTTTGCCGAACTGGTTTTGCAGGCTCATGCTGTGGCTCCTTCGAGGGCGGCTTCTTCCAAGGAGACCGTGAACGCGGCCCCCGTCTTGCTTTGGATCTCTTCGACGGTGACCCCGGGCGCGAGGCGGGTCAGCGTCAGCTGCCGCCCATGGTCGTTGTCGTTCTTGAACAAATCGAACACCGCGAGGTCACTGACAATGCGGTCCACCACCTGGAGGCCCGTCAACGGCAGGGTGCATTCCCGGACGATCTTGGCGCTCCCGTCCTTGGCGTTGTGCTCGGTGAGGACCACGACGCGCGGTGTCCCGGCCACCAGGTCCATGGCGCCGCCCATGCCCTTGACCATCTTTCCCGGAATGGTCCAGTTGGCGAGGTCTCCGTTGCCCGAAACCTGCATGGCGCCGAGGATGGCAACCTTGACGTGTCCGCCGCGGATCATGCCGAACGACGTCGCGGAGTCGAAGATGCTGCCGCCGGGCAGGACCGTGACGGTCTGCTTGCCGGCGTTGATAAGGTCCGCGTCTTCCTCGCCTTCATAGGGGAAAGGCCCCATCCCGAGGAGGCCGTTTTCGCTCTGCAGCACGACCCGTACGCCGTCGGGCAGGTTGTTGGCAACGAGGGTGGGAATGCCGATGCCGAGGTTGACGTAATCGCCGTCGTTGAGTTCCTGGGCCGCAATGGCGGCCATCTCGTCGCGGGTCCATGCCATGGTGGTACTCCTTCGCTTGGTGGTGTTCAGACGGCCAGGGCATCAGTGCGGGGCCGGACGGTACGCTGCTCAATGTCCTTGGGCCGGCCGCTCGCCTGGACCAGCCGTTGGACGTAGACGCCGGGTGTCACGACGTGGTTCGGATCCAATTCGCCGGGCTCCACGATCACTTCGGCCTCGGCGATGGTCACGATTCCCGCCGTCGCCACCACGGGGTTGAAGTTCCGGGCCGTGTAGCGGTAGATCAGGTTGCCGTCCGTGTCCGCGGTATGGGCGTGGACCAGCGCGACGTCGGCGACGATCCCGCGCTCGCGGACGTACGTGACGCCGTCGAACTCTTCGAGCGGTTTGCCCTCGGCAACCAGGGTTCCGACGCGGTC
>NZ_DF952470.1:269793-272100 GCF_001263615.2 Arthrobacter sp. Hiyo1
GCTCGGCGAAGAGCTTGTTCTCTCCCACGTACGAGGCGATGACCTTGCGGACCTGGCCGGCTTCGATGAGGACGCCGAGGCCCTTGCCGTCAATGCCCATGTTGTTGGAAACCACCGTCAGGTCCTTGACGCCCGAATCGCGGACGGCGTCGATCAGGTCCGCGGGGATGCCGCTGAGCCCGAAGCCGCCGACGGCGATCGTCTGGCCGTCGCGCAGGACGTCCTGTAGTGCAACGGCGGCGCTGGAGTGGATTTTGGCCATGGCGTTGTCCTCGTCTTTGAGTAGGGTCGCCCAGCGGCTATCCACTTTGTGGACACTGGGCTGAGTTGGCGGTCTGAAAAGGAGCATATGGTGGCCCTGGGCGAAGGGTCAATGGCGTTCCTTGGCCAGCAAGGCTGAACTTGCACAGTGTGGACGCTACTCTTTGAAGTGTCCATATTGTGGAGGAAATCTTTGGAGAGGGGTAGCGTTGCCAACTCAGCAGCCGCAAACCAAGCCGGTCCAGGGCGCCCAAGTGGTAGGCCGGGTCGCTGCGCTCCTCCGGCTCGTGGGACGCAAGCCGGAGGGCATGTCCATCGCTGGCCTGGTCCGCGAGTCGGGCTTGACCCGCCCACGGTGCACCGCTTGCTCGCGTCCCTCGCCGCTGAAGGCCTGCTGGACCACGATCAGCGGACCGGTAACTGGATCTTGGGGCCGGAGATCTTCCTCCTGGCTCGGTGGCGGCGGCCCGGTTCCCGGTTGAGGACCTGGCGCGGCCCAGCCTCCGCCGCCTCGCCGAGGAGAGCGGCGAAAGCGCCTTCTATTCGATCCGTCGTGGCCACGAAACCGTGTGCGTGCTTCGCGAGGAAGGCAGCTTCCCGGTGCGGTCATTCGTCTTGCACGAGGGCGTCAGGTTCCCGCTCGGCGTCGCGTCGGCGGGCACGGCGATCATGGCCTTCCTGGCGGACGAGGAGCAGGAAACGATCTTGTCCGGCTGGGAACGGCACGCCGGGGACTTCGCCGCTGGCCACACCGAGCGCGTGGTGCGCCGGAACCTTGAGCAGACCCGGATGGCCGGGTACTCGGTGAATCCCGGTTTGGTGCTGGAGGGCAGTTGGGGGATGGCCGCCGCCGTCTTCGACCAGCTGGGCCGGCCAATCGGCGCTTTGTCCCTCACAGGGATCGAACCGCGGTTCCGTCCTGAACGCCAGGAATTCCTCGGCAAGTTGCTCATGGAAGAAGCCCACCGCATGAGCTCCGCTTAACCCCTTTCAAATTAAGTTTTGAAACTCACCCATCCCTGTGGCCCGCACCTCCGAATAGCTGGCATAAGGACTTAGCCCGCAAGGGTGAAGTGCTTTCACGCCGGAATCAACCGGCACCGAATGTCAGTCCGTTTGAAGGAGAAATGTCATGCTTGCTACAAAGCGCACGTCTTTTGCGATCGCCGGCCTCGCCGCTTCCGCCCTGCTGGGCCTCACTGCATGTGGCGGCTCCGCTACCACGGCTTCACCCTCATCGGCGGCTCCGAGCCCGTCGTCCACCATGGCAGCGACCCCCTCAGCGTCGGCAAGTGCCGCGATGGACCCGAGCAAAGACCTGGTTGGCCCGGGCTGTGCAGCTTACGCCTCCCAGGTTCCCAGCGGTGCAGGTTCCGTTGCCGGCATGGCGCTCGACCCCGTAGCCGTGGCCGCTTCCAACAACCCGTTGCTCAAGACCCTCACGGCCGCTGTGTCCGGCAAGCTGAACCCCAAGGTCAACCTGGTGGACACGCTTAATGGCAGCCAGTTCACTGTCTTCGCTCCCGTGGACAGCGCTTTCGCCAAGATCCCCGCCGCCACCATCGACGGCCTCAAGACCGACGACGCTACACTGAGCAAGATCCTCACCTACCACGTCATCCCCGGCCAGCTGACCCCGGACCAGATCGTGGGAACCCACAAGACGGTTGAGGGCGACTCCGTGACCGTTACGGGAACCAAGGACGCACTCAAGGTTGACGGAGGTTCCGCCGTGATCTGCGGCGGCGTCCACACTGCCAACGCCACGGTGTACCTGGTTGACTCCGTCCTGATGCCTAAGTAAATCTCAACACAGATCATGCCCCTTAGGATTCGTCCTAGGGGGCATGGCCTTTGCGCGAAATCCGAGGGGAAATAGTGAAGCCGTCGATCGTGTGGTTCCGGGACGACCTCCGGGCCACGGACAACCCGGCGCTGCGGGCGCAGCCGAGGACGGCGCCGCCGTCGCGCTCTATGTACTCGACGAGGAATCGCCGGGCATCAGGCCGCTTGGCGGAGCCTCCCGATGGTGGCTGCATCATTCCC
>NZ_DF952470.1:272125-286530 GCF_001263615.2 Arthrobacter sp. Hiyo1
ACCGGCGGCGGAGATCGTCCGGCAGACCGCGACGGCGATGGGTTCCGGATCGCTGTACTGGAACCGCCGTTACGGCGAGGCAGAGCGAACGCTCGACGCCGGCATCAAGGCCTGGGCGCGCGAGTCCGGAATGCACTCGGAGAGTTTCCAGGCATCGTTGCTGCATGAACCGTGGGCCGTCACCACGAAGCAAGGGGGGCCGTTCAAGGTCTTCACGCCCTTTTGGCGGGCTGTGTCCGGCTTGGATTTCCGTGAACCGCTGGAGGCTCCGGAACCCGGCCGCGGATTCTCCGGCCAGCTCCCCGAATCCGAGGAATTGGACACGTGGGGATTGTTGCCGCGGAACCCCGACTGGTCTGCCGGACTGGCCGAAAGCTGGCAGCCGGGTTCGGCCCAGGCGCATGAGCTACTTGATGACTTCCTGGAGCACGGGCTGGCGGACTATTCGGTGAACCGGGATCGGCCGGACCTACCGGGCAGTAGCCGACTGTCCCCCTTCTTGCGGTGGGGACAGCTCAGCCCGTTCGAGGTGTGGCATGCCCAGCAGGGCCGGCGCCGGGAACCGGGCGACGGTGCGGCCGTTTTCGCCTCGGAACTCGGTTGGCGTGAATTCTGCTGGCACCAATACTTCCATCATCCGGACCTGGCAACGGCCAATTTGCGGCCCGGTTTCGACCACTACCCGTGGGCTTGGCCTGGTGGTCAGGGTGCAGGCCCGCTTGGGGAAGTCACGGAGGCCGCCGACCTCCTTCGCGCATGGCAGGAGGGCCGCACCGGGTTCCCCATGGTGGACGCCGGCCAGCGGCAATTGTGGCACACGGGATGGATGCACAACCGGGTCCGCATGGTTTCCGCCAGCCTCCTGGTGAAGAACCTGGGCATCCACTGGCAAGTGGGCGAGCAATGGTTCTGGGACACCTTGGTGGATGCCGATCCTGCGTCCAATCCTGCGAACTGGCAGTGGGTAGCCGGTTCCGGCGCGGACGCCTCGCCTTTCTTCAGGATCTTCAATCCGGTGACCCAGGCAGCGAAATTCGATCCCGACGGCAGATACGTTGGCCAGTGGATCCCTGAGCTGTCCACGGCGGACTATCCGGAGCCGGTGGTGGACCTTAAGGCCTCGCGGCGGGAGGCCCTGGATGCCTACGGCTCGCTTCCTCGTTGAGCCAGGCCACCTGGGCACGAGCTGACGTCCTCTAGAAATTAGTAGGAAGTCCGAGTATATTCGGGATCAAAGACGTCCGGGAGCGCAGTTGGACTTGCGCTTTCGAGGCCGATGGCGGGCATTCCCCCTATGCAAAGGAGCATTCCATGGTGCGCGAACTTTCCCACTACATTGACGGCCAGAGGGTCGATGGCACCTCCACGCGCTTTGGCGATGTCTACAATCCTTGTACCGGCGAGGTCCAGGCTCGGCTTCCCCTGGCAAGTGCTGATGAGGTCAGGAACGCCATTGCGAGCGCGGAGAAAGGCCAGCTCGAATGGGGCGCCATGAACCCGCAGCGCCGCGGCCGGATCCTGCTGAAGTTCGTGGACTTGGTCAACGAGCACATGGACGAACTCGCCACGCTCCTTTCGTCCGAGCACGGCAAGACCTTCCCCGACGCCAAGGGTGATATCCAGCGCGGCATCGAGGTGGTGGAGTTCGCCGCCGGGGCACCGCACCTGCTCAAAGGCGAATTCTCGGACAACGCCGGCACCGGCATCGACGTCCACTCGCTGCGCCAGCCGCTCGGCGTCGTCGCGGGCATCACGCCTTTCAACTTCCCGGCCATGATTCCGCTCTGGAAGTCCGGCCCCGCGCTGGCGGCCGGCAACGCTTCATCCTCAAGCCTTCGGAGCGCGACCCTTCGGTGCCGCTGCGCCTGGCGGAACTTTTCACCGAGGCGGGGTTGCCGGACGGCGTCTTCAACGTCATCAACGGCGACAAGGAAGCCGTGGATACCCTCCTCGAGGATCCGCGGGTGAAGGCTATCGGCTTCGTCGGATCCACGCCGATTGCCCAGTACATTTACGCCACGGCAGCGGCCCACGGGAAGCGCGCCCAGTGTTTCGGCGGCGCCAAGAACCACATGGTGATCATGCCCGACGCCGATCTTGACATGGCAGCGGATGCCTCATCGGTGCCGGCTTCGGTTCCGCCGGCGAGCGTTGTATGGCGATTTCGGTGGCCGTACCGGTTGGCCAGGAGACGGCGGACCAGCTCGTCTCGAAGCTGCAGGACCGCATCAAGGGCCTGAAGGTGGGCCCCAGCCTGGCTGCGGATTCGGACTTCGGACCTGTCGTGGCCGCCTCGGCGAAACACCGTATCGAGGGGTACATCCAGGCCGGTGTCGACCAGGGTGCCACGCTCGTCACCGATGGGCGCGACCTGAAGGTGGACGGCTACGCCGGAGGTTTCTGGGTGGGCCCCACCCTCTTCGACAACGTCACGAAGGACATGTCCATCTACAAGGAGGAGATCTTCGGCCCGGTCCTGAGCGTCCTCCGCGCAGCCGACTACGAAGAAGCGCTGCGGCTCTGCTCCGAGCACGAGTTCGGCAACGGCGTCGCGATCTTCACCCGCGACGGCGACGCTGCCCGCGACTTCGCGAGCCGCGTCGAAGTGGGCATGGTGGGCATCAACGTTCCCATTCCCGTCCCGATTGCCTACTACACCTTCGGCGGATGGAAGGCCTCGGGCTTCGGCGACCTCAACCAGCACGGCGCGGACGCGTTCCGCTTCTACACCAAGACCAAGACGGTCACCACCCGTTGGCCCTCCGGCATCCGCCAGGGCGCCAGCTTCGTGATGCCGGCCGGCAGCTGATGGCCGAGGTCCTGTTCGAGAAGCGCGGCCACCTCGGCGTCATCACCCTGAACCGGCCACAGGCCGTCAACGCCCTCAACGCCGGCATGGTGCACGCCATGCTGGAGCAGCTCACCGCGTGGGCGGAGGACGACGCCATCAAGACCGTTCTGGTGCACGGCGCCGGGGACCGCGGACTATGCGCGGGTGGGGACATCGTGGCGATCTACGACGACATCCTGCGCCGCGGAGACCGGACCGCGGATTTCTGGGCTGCGGAATACCGCTTGAACTCACTCATTGCCCGGTACCCGAAGCCCTACGTGGCCTTCATGGACGGACTGGTCCTCGGCGGCGGGGTCGGGATATCGGCCCATGGCTCAGTCCGTGTGGTCACAGAGAGGACCCGCACGGGCATGCCGGAAACCACCATTGGTTTTGTGCCCGACGTCGGCGGGACCCTTCTGCTCTCCCGCTCGCCGGGGGAGTCCGGTACCCACGCCGCCCTCACGGGTGCCCATTTAAGCGGAGCTGACGCCTTGTTCCTGGGGCTCGCGGACCACTTCGTCCCGTCCGAAAGCCTGCCCGCGCTCGCGGAAGCGCTGGAAAGCTCGACGGCGGAGGCCGCCGTCGGGCGTTTCGCGCAGGAACCGCCGGCCTCGGCGTTGTCCGGCCAGCGCAAGTGGATCGACGACGCCTACGCTTCGGATGACGCCGAGGAAATCGTCGCGAGGCTGCGCAACGCCGGCGGGGAAGCCGCTTCAGCCGCCGAGACGATCGGGGCAAAGTCGCCTACAGCCGTGAAAGTCACCCTGGAATCGCTGCGGCGGGTCAAGGGGCTCTCCCTCGACGAGGCCTTGGAGCAGGAATACCGCGTTGGCGTGCGGTGCCTGGCCGGGCCTGATTTTCGCGAGGGGATCCGTGCCCAGGTGGTGGACAAGGACCGCAACCCGCAGTGGAAGCCGGCTTCCCTGGCGGAGGTGTCGCCGGCCGCCGTCGAGGGCTTCTTCGCGCCGCTCGGCGATCGTGAACTCAAACTTCATTCAAAGGAGTCCGACCATGTCTGACGCAGTTTCCGGCACCATCGCTTTCCTCGGCCTTGGCCACATGGGCGGCCCGATGGCCGTGAACCTTGTCAAAGCAGGGCATCACGTCGTCGCGTACGATCCCGTGCCGGCAGCACTCGAGGCGGCCCGTGAACACGGTATTGCCACGGTGGATTCCGCCCCGGAAGCGGTCGCGGGGGCCTCCGTTGTCCTGACCATGTTGCCCAGCGGCAAGCACGTCCTGGACGCCTACCGGGGAGTGGACGGAGCACCGGGCCTGCTCTCGGTAGCTGCGCCGGACACGCTGTTCCTCGACTGCTCCACGATCAACGTAGACGAGGCCCGCGAGGCAGCAGCCATTGCGCTGGAGGCTGGCCACCGCTCCGTGGACGCGCCGGTTTCCGGAGGCGTGGTGGGTGCCGAAGCCGGGACCCTGACCTTCATGGTGGGGGCACTGCCCGAGGACTTCGAAACGGTGAAGCCGGTCCTGGAACTCATGGGCCGGAGGATCGTGCACTGCGGCGACCACGGAGCCGGGCAGGCCGCCAAAGTCTGCAACAACATGATCCTGGGCGTTTCCATGATTGCCGTCAGCGAGGCGTTCGTGCTGGGCGAGAAGCTGGGCCTCACTCACCAGGCGTTGTTCGACGTCGCCTCCAACGCCTCGGGGCAGTGCTGGGCGCTGACCACCAACTGCCCGGTTCCCGGACCGGTTCCCACGAGCCCGGCCAACCGCGACTACCAGCCCGGATTCGCCGGAGCGCTCATGGCCAAGGACCTGCGGCTCGCGGTCAACGCGCTTGAGAGCACCGGAGTGGACGGGCAAATGGGACACCTCGCCTCGAGGATTTACGACGCTTTCGCCGCCGAAGGCGGAGCCGGGCGCGACTTCTCCGGCATCATCACGGACATCCGGGACAAGTCCGCCAAGTAGCCTTGGCGGGTAGGTCATTTCCGGGGGCCACAACGTGGGCAACCGACACAACTGAGCAACCGACAAAAGGGGCACGGCTTGGCGCAGCAGTACGAAAACATCCTGGTGGAACTCCGTGGACGGGTAGGCTTGGTGACCCTGAACCGGCCGAAGGCGCTCAACGCGTTGAACCAGGCCACCATGAATGAGATCGTGGCCGCCGTGTCGGACATGGATGCGGATCCCGGGGTGGGCGCCGTGGTGATCACCGGCTCGGAGAAGGCCTTCGCGGCCGGCGCCGACATCAAGGAGATGGCCTCCAAGGGGTACATGGAAATGTACGCCGCCGACTGGTTCCGCGCCTGGGAAAACCTCACGCGCCTGCGCATTCCCGTGATTGCCGCGGTGTCCGGTTTCGCCCTCGGCGGGGGCTGCGAACTTGCCATGATGTGCGATTTCATCATTGCCGGCGACAACGCCAAGTTCGGCCAGCCGGAAATCAACCTCGGCGTCATTCCGGGCATGGGCGGCTCGCAACGGTTGACCCATGCCGTGGGCAAGGCCAAAGCGATGGACATGATCCTCACCGGGCGGTTCATGGACGCCAATGAAGCCGAGCGGGCGGGACTCGTTTCCCGCGTCGTGCCCGCCGCATCCGTGGTGGAGGATGCCCTGGAGGCCGCCGGCGTGATCGCGTCCAAGTCCAAACCGGTTGCCATGGTGGCCAAGGAAGCCGTCAACGCAGCCTTCGAAACCGGCCTCTCCCAGGGTGTCCTGTTCGAGCGCCGGATCTTCCACTCATTGTTTGCCACCGAGGACCAAAAAGAAGGCATGGCGGCGTTCACCGAGAAGCGCCAGCCGGAGTTCAAGCACCGCTAGTCCCGAGCTCGACCGGGAGTTCTAGCGCATGGCCGTATTGGGACCACCCGCCCGTGAAGAGCCGCCCTTGTCCGAGGCCGGCGTGCTCCAGGGCTAAAAGATTGTGGCAAGCCGTTACTCCGGACCCGCAATAGCTGATCACGTTCTCGGCCGATGTGATGCCCGCCGTAGCGAAGATGCGCAGCAAATCGGCCTTGCTGCGCAGTTTCCCGTTGGGGTCCAGGTTCTCCCTGCACGGGACGTTCCGCGCGCCGGGCACATGCCCGGGCCTTGGATCAATGGGGTCCTGCCTGCCCTCGAATCGGTCGCGGTTGCGTGCGTCCACGGCGAGGTTTGATTCGATCGAGAGCTCGTGGATCTCCGCCAGGCGGTTCCTGGGCCACGGTTGTGCGGTGAAATCACCTGCGGGCCTCGAAGGATGTTCGGTTTCCAAGGGCCCTTCATAGTTCGCCAACCCGCCATCCAGCAGAGCGGAGCTGTGGCCTGTGGCGCGCAGCATCCAAACCAAGCGTGCCGCGATGACTCCGCCGGCGTCGTCGTAAGCCACCACGATGTCGTCGTCGCGGATTCCCACTTCCCGCATCCCGAGGGCAAAATCATGCGGCGCGGGCAGCGGGTTTCGTCCTTCGAGTGGCGATCCCTCAGCCGAGAGCCATCGATCCAGGTCGACAAAAACGGCACCGGGGATGTGCCCGCCGTCGTACGCCGCCCGGCCCGAGCGCCCGTCGAGGTACCAGCGCACATCGGCCAGCACCACGCGGCGACGGTTTTGAGATAACCATTCGATGTCGACAAAGGGTTCTATCGCTGCACTCTTCATGGCTCAATGCTATGCATGAGTCTCATTATTTGATATGCGTATCTCGCAATGTGGTCAGGGGGTCAGTCCGTGAAGTCGCCCGCCGCCTTGCGGAAGTCTCCCAGCACGCGGATCAGGTGCTCGACGTCTTCGTCCCCGAAACCGGACTGGCCGAACACCTCGTTGTTGAGTGCCGTCGTCGCGCGCTTCGCGAGGGTGCGGCCCTCCGCGGTGAGCTCGATCAGCGTGGTGCGCCCGTCAGTGGGGTGCGGGGAGCGGACCACGAGGGCTGCCTTTTCCAGACGGTCGACGGCGTTGGTCACCGACGTCGGATGCACCTGGAGCAGCGCGCTGGCCTTGTTCATGGGCAACGCGCCGCTGCGGGCGAAACTCAGTAGCGCCAGGAGCTCGTAGCGCGCGAAGGTCAGGCCGAATGGTTTCAAAACCCCCTCGATCCGCGCCAACAGGATCTGCTGCGTGCGCATGATCGCGGTGATGGCCGCCATGGGCGCGGCGACGTCGCCCCAGCCATGGCGTTCCCAGTTTCGCTGCGTCGGCGATGGGGTCGCGGGGGAGTGGGCTGCCCACGGTACCTCCTGACATTGCTTGGCTGCCTATTCTTTCAGACTCGGGAACTCGTCCTCGGTGTACTCCACACCCAGGCCGGCCGGCAGCGGACCATCGCCATGGCGGGCCACCTCCGTGCCCCGAAGTTCGACGCGCCTGATCTTGCCGGAAATCGTCTTGGGCAGTTCGCCGAATTCGAGCCGCCGGATGCGCTTGAATGGCGCCAAATGCTGCCGGCAGTATCTGAGGATGTCCTCCGCCACAGCCGGGCCGGGCTCGTAGCCGGCGGCGAGCACCACGAACGCTTTGGGCACCGAAAGCTTCACCGGATCCGGAGAGGGCACGACGGCGGCCTCCGCCACCGCGGGGTGTTCGATCAGGACGCTTTCGAGTTCGAAAGGGGACAAGCGGTAGTCCGATGACTTGAAGACATCGTCCCCGCGGCCCACGTAGGTAATGACGCCGTTCCCGTCCCGGCTGGCCATGTCGCCCGTGTGGTAATAACCGTCGCGGAAAGCCTCGGCCGTCTTTTCCGGGTCGCCGAAGTAGGACTTCATGAGCCCCACGGGGCGGGGGTCCAGGCGCAAGCACAGCTCGCCGTCGTCGGCCTCTTCGCCAGTGGCAGGGTCAACGAGCACCACGTCGTAGCCCGGCAGCGGCCGTCCCATGGAGCCTGTCTTGACCGGCTGCCCCGGAGTGTTCGCGACCTGGACTGTTGACTCTGTCTGGCCGAAGCCGTCGCGGATGGTTTGGCCCCAGGCCCTCTCCACCTGCCCGATCACCTCGGCGTTGAGCGGTTCGCCCGCCGAAACCACCTTGGTGGGCGGGGTTTTGAGCAGGGTCAGGTCGGCCTGGATGAGCATGCGCCATACTGTGGGCGGGGCGCAGAAACTCGTGACTCCTTCGCGGCCCATCTGTTCCAGGAGGGCCTTGGCATCGAAGCGGTCGTAGTTGTAGACGAAGACGCAGGCCTCGGCGATCCAGGGCGTGAAAACGTTGGACCACGCGTGCTTGGCCCAACCGGGGGACGCCACGTTGAGGTGGACGTCTCCAGGCTCCAGGCCGATCCAATACATTGTGGAGAGGTGCCCGACCGGATACGAGGTGTGGGTGTGCTCCACCAGCTTCGCCCGCGACGTAGTGCCCGAGGTGAAGTAGAGGAGCATGGTTTCGTCGGCGACGGTGGGGGCGTCCGCGGCGAACGTCGTCTCTGCGGAACCCGATTCGACATACTGAAGGGCACCGGGGGTCTGGCCGTCGCCCACTTCAATGAGGGTGTAATCGCCCGGGACCTCGGCAAACTTGGCGATATTGGCGCTTCCGACGGCGGCCCAGCGGGCGCCGCCGCGTTCCACGCGATCCGCGATGTCGCGTGGGCCCATGAGCGTGGTGGTGGGGATCAGGACCACACCGAGTTTGATCCCGGCGAGCATGAGTTCCCACAGTTCCACCTGGTTGCCGAGCATGATGATCATGCGGTCTCCCCGACGGACGCCCTCGGTTCGGAGCCAGTTGGCGAGCTGCGAGGACCGTGCGGAGAGCTCGGCGAAGCTGCGGCGGGTGGAGCTGCCGTCCTGCTCGACGATGACGAGCGCAGGGTTGTTGGCCGTGCCGGGATTGGCTGCGATCTGGTCGAACCAGTCGAGCGCGAAGTTGAACTCGCTGAAGCGGGGCCACTGGAATTCGCTGTGTGCGCGGGAGTAGTCGGTGCGCAGCTCAAGGAGCCGGTCGCGGGCTGCACGGAAGTCGTCGGTGACTGTCATTGTCTGCCTTTCGCCCTGCGTGGAATGGGTAAACGCGGACCGGGAAGGGGCTGCCCGTGTGATCCGCCTCACCTGCAATATACTAGGACATCCAAGGGTTTGGAAGAGGCAGCCATGCGGTGCTGCGTCCCGTCACGCAGGGCAGGCTTTTGTGGAATGACGACGGCGGCGCCCCCCGCTACGGCGCGGCAGACCGCCGTCGTGCGCTGCAAAAGTCGCTCGGCGTGACGGCGGCGCGCCGGTTCAGGCGATTGCTATTTCCACCACGTGTCGAAAATCGTGACCGGAACAGTGCGCTTGTGCCGCGTGCGCAGGTACTTCTGTTCGATGGTCTCCGCGACCTCGTCGGAGACGTCCCGGCCTTCGAGGTAGTCGTCGATCTGGTCGTACTTGATGCCGAGCTCGTCCTCGTCGGTGCGGCCGGGTGTGCCGTCCAGGAGGTCGGCCGTGGGGACCTTGTCCCAAATGCGGGACGGGGCGCCCAGCTCGGCGAGGAGTGCACGGTTCTGCCGTTTGTTGAGGCCGAAGAGCGGCAGGATGTCCGCGCCGCCGTCGCCGAACTTGGTGAAGAACCCGGTGACGGATTCGGCTCCATGGTCCGTGCCGATCACCAGGTAGTTGTGCTCGCCGGCGAGGGCGTACTGGGCGGTCATGCGGGCCCGGGCCTTCGTGTTTCCCTTGTGGAAATCCGAGATGCGCGCGCCCGTGGTCTTTTCGAACTCATCCTCGAAACCGTCCACTGCGCGCGAGATGTTGAATGTCCATTCGGTCTTGGCCTGGATGAAGTCGAGCGCGGCCTGGGCGTCGTCCTCATCGTGCTGGGTGCCGTAAGGGAGCCGGACGGCCACGAAGTTCGCCTCGACGCCCTCAGCCTCAAGCTCTTGGACGGCCAGCTGGGCAAGCCGGCCGGCAAGGGAAGAGTCGAGTCCGCCGGAAATGCCCAGGACAAAGCCCTTGGTGTGTGTGGCCTTGAGGTATTCCTTCAGGAACGTGACGCGTTTGCGGACCTCCTCGGCAGGGTCGATCCGGGGCTGGACGCCCATTTCCGCAATGATCGTGGCCTGGAGTGTGCGCATGTCCCCAACACTAGTAACCAGTACTTGAAACACTCAACTGTGTCATCCACGAAGTCCGCCAATCGAGGAACGCTCGCTCAGATATGGGCGCTAATCGAGGAACGCTCGCTCATGATGTGAGCGAGGGTCGCGCCAAAACGCACTATAAGTGAGCGAGCGTCCTGGGAGGGGCTGCGCCGTCGTGTGTCCGGGCTGTTTGTCACCACCCCCGAGCTACTTCGACGATCGCTCGCTCAGATATGGGCGCTAATCGAGGAACGCTCGCTCATGATGTGAGCGAGGGTCGCGCCAAAACGCACTATAAGTGAGCGAGCGTCGGTGGGGATTACGACGGCGCGGTGCCCGTCGATGCCCGGACCGTGAGGTGCGTGGGCATGACCGCCAGGCGCCGGCTGGTGCCGCCATATTGGGGATTGAGCCTGGACAACAGCATGGAGACGGCCACTCGCCCGGCCTGTTCAATGGGCGACGCCATGGTGGTCAGGGGAGGGTTGCAGAAATCGGCTCCGAAGATGTCGTCGCAGCCCACAATGCTCATGTCATCGGGCACCCGAATACCGCGTTCGCGCAGGCGCTGCAGCATTCCGATGGCCAGCAGGTCGTTGAAGACTATGCACGCAGTGGCCCCAGTGTGCACTGCGGCGTCCGCTGCGGCCGCTCCGGAGGTGGTCTTGGGCGCGAACGGCCCCACGCTGAACGTGGTCAGCTTCCGCTCGGTGGTTTCGTCCTGGAATGCCTGCCACCGCTTGGCATTGGACCAGGACGTGGCCGGGCCTCCAACGAAGCAAATACGTGTGTGCCCCAGCGAGACCAGATGTTCCAGCGCCTGGATGATGGCCGACGGCGTATCGATCACCACGGTGGGTGCGATAGCCGGAGCCCGGTTGATGGTGACCAAAGGCTGCTGTGCCGCCGCCTCGGCCAGCTGCGCATCCGTCAGGCGGGACGCGGCAAGGATGAATCCGTCTGCCGAGCGGCGCATTTTCTGCAGGGCATCTGCTTCCATCTCCGCTGATTCCTCGGTGTCTACGAGCAATTGCGTGTAGCCGGCGGCCTTCAACTGGTGCTGCGTCCCACGGATGATGTCGAAGTAGAACGGATTGGTGATGTCCGGAACCAGGACGGCAACTGTCTGGGTGCGTCCGGAGCTGAGCCCGCGGGCCTGGGAGCTCGGAATGTAATTCAGTTGCGCGGCCGCTTCTTCGATCCGCTCGCGCGTTACCCGGTTCACTCGGCCGGGATTGCTCAGGGCCCTCGAGACTGTTGATGTTGCCACTCCCGCAAGCTCCGCCACATCGCGGATAGTGGCTGCCTGCCTGGTGACTGGAGCTGGAGTTCTGCCATCGCCTAGGTGTTCCTCATCTGCCGCAGCCGCTCTTCAACGAGTGACTTGTCCCACAATTGCAGCACCGATGACAATTTTTGGCAATCGCTTGTCATCGCTGTTGCGCTTCCCTAGACTCGGAGAAATCACCCGATGTGACGCGCACCACGCCAATGAGGCCATCGGGTCTCCAGGGAGGAAAACAATGAAGTTTGCATCGTCCGCCAAATTTGCCGCTGTTGTCGTAACAGCCGCCCTAGCTCTGACCGCCTGCGGAGGCGGAAGCACCAGCTCCGGGGGGAGCGTCGGGCCCGTCGACGGGAAGGGCAAGAAGCTGAGCGTCCTGACAGGCGTCAACAACCAGTACTCTGCCCAGCAAAAGCAGTGGTTCACCGACATTGCGGCCAAGTTCAAGGCCCAGACCGGTGCCGATGTCGAATTCGAAACGTTCGCGTCGGCCAACGACGAACTGACCCGCATCCAGACCTCCGTCGTCTCCGGACAGGGACCCGATGTCTACAGCCTTGGCACCACCTTCACGCCCACCGCGTACGCAACCAAGGCCTTCGTGACGTTGTCCGACGACGACTGGAAGAAGGTAGGCGGGAAGGACAAGTTCAACCAGGCCGCCCTCGGAATTTCCGGCCCGGACGCCCAGCACCAAGCGGGCATTCCCTTTGTCAGCCGGCCGTTCGTGATGGCCTACAACAAGGACATCCTGAAAGCAGCCGGAATCGACAAGCCCGCCACTAGCTGGGACGAGCTCGCAACCCAGGCCAAGAAGATGACCGACGCGTCCACCGGCACCTTCGGCCTGGCCACCGGGTACAAGGACAACTTCGACCCCTGGAAGTTCATCTGGGCCATGTCCGTCCAGGCAGGAAACCCGCTCGTGGACGGCAAGACGCTCAAGCTTGACGACCCGGCCGTCAAGAAGGCCTATGAAACCTACTTCGGTTGGCTTACTAAGGACAAGATCGTCGATCCGGCTTCCATCGGGTGGAGCAACAGCAACGCCGTTGCCGCCTTTGCCTCAGGCAAGGCCGGATACCTCATGATGACGACGTCGAGTTCCCTCCCGACGCTCGACAAGTCGGCTGTCGCGGGCAAGTACGCCTACACGGCCATGCCGACGACGGCCCCGGGCCAGTCCTCTCCGCAGGGCGACGGTGCGAATGCGGCCAGCATCCTGTCCGGTGACAACGTGGTTGTTGCCGACTACTCGAAGCAGAAGGACCTTGCCTTCGCTTACATCAACCTGATCACGTCCAAGGACGAGCAGTTGAACTACCAGAAGATCTTCGGAGACCTGCCGGCCAACGCCGAAGCGCTGAAGGCCCTGAGCAACCCCGCGCTCCAACCGGTTGCCGATACCGCGGCGAAGTCCAAGGCCACGCCGTTCACCGGAGCCTGGGGCGACATCCAGCTCGCTCTCCTCAACGTCGTGGTCCAGTCGATCCCTGATCTCTCCAAGGGTTCCGTGGACGACTCGAGCCTCCAGACGCGCCTCAAGGACGCACAAACCAAGGGCCAGGCCTCACTTGACCGGGCATCGAAGTAAGTAGGAACTGACATGTCCACCGATTCATTGACTGCGGGCAAGTCCACGCGCCGCAAGTCGTCCCGCGCTGCCAAGCCGGACCCGCAGTCACCGAATGACACTTCCCGGCGCCGCAAGGGGCTGAGCGAACGCAACCGCCCCTTGTGGATGCTGATTCCGGGCGGCCTGCTGATGGTGATCATCATCGTGGTGCCGCTCCTGCTCGGAATCTTCATGTCGGGGCTGGACCTGGACCAGTATTCGCTGCGCAAGTGGGTCAGCGCTCCGTTCATCGGAGTCCAGAACTTCGTCGAAGCGCTGACCGCATCGCCTTTGCTGCACGCCATCTGGCTCAGCGTCAGCTACTCCTTGCTCGCCATGGTGGTCACTATCCCGCTCGGCATCGCGGGGCAGTCGCCACCCAGAACGCGTTCAAGGGCCGGGCAGTGATCCGTTCCATCTTCCTGATCCCCTACGTCCTCCCTTCCTTCGTGGTGGCGACGGTGTGGCGGACCATGTTCCAGCCGGGCAGCGTCATCGACTCCATGCTGCATTCGGTGGGCATCGACCCCGGACTGTGGCTCAACGGTCCCCAGTCGTATTGGACGCTCATCCTTGTCCAGATCTGGGCGTCGTGGCCGTTTGTCTACCTGCTGGCTTTGTCAGGGCTCCAGTCCGTGGACCATGAGGTCCACGAGGCCTCGGCCCTTGACGGCGCCCTGTGGTGGAACAAGCTCCGCTACGTGGTGTTCCCTTACCTGAAGGGTCCGCTCTCCTTGGCATTCCTGATCGGCATGCTGCACCACATCAACAACTTCACCTTGCCGTTCGTCCTGTTCGGGGTACCTGCTCCGTCCGATGTGGAACTGCTCCCGATCCTCACCTACGTCACCAGCTTCCAGAGCTTCCGGTTCGGGCTCAGCGCGGCCATGGCGTTCATCTCGCTGATCCTGATCGCGATTCCCTTGTTCGTCTATCTGCGTGCCGTCAAACTCGACGACGCCGAAACACCCGGAGGCAAAAAGTGAGCACCGCAACTACCGCCGTCGGACGCAAATCGAACGAGGACTTCCGTCCGGGCTCCAAGCGCCAGCATGAAGTCACCCGGCTCATGCCAGGGCCGATGCTCGCCATCATCCTGACTCTGTTGTGTGCCCTGGTGCTGATTCCGGTGGCGTACATCTTCCTCGCGTCCGTGAACTCGGACATCGGCGTGGCCAGGGGCGAGTTCTTCCCGTCCAGTTTCTCCTTTGAGAACTACTCGACCATCTGGACGAGCGTTGGACTGGCCACCGGCTTGGCCAACAGCGTGCTTGTGGCCGGTTCCACCGCCGTTGTCTCCGCGCTCATGTCGATCGCCACCGCCTACGTCCTGGTCCGCTACCAGTTCCGCGGCCGCTTGACGATCCTTCGCGGGCTGCTGGGACTCCAGTCGGTTCCCGGCACCCTCATGGTCCTTCCGGTCTTCGTCCTGTTCTCTTCGTCCGCCACCTATCTGGGCATCCAGGTCATCGGCACGCAGTGGGGCTTGTTCATCACCTATTTGACGTTCGCGATGCCGTTCTCCACCTGGGTGATGGTCACCTATCTGCGCGGCCTGCCGCGCGAACTCGAAGAAGCGGCAAGGATCGACGGTGCCAGCAACCTGGGCGTGCTGGTGCGGATCATCCTCGCTGAGCTGGCCCGGCGTCGTCGTTTCCGGCATTTTCG
>NZ_DF952470.1:286736-291057 GCF_001263615.2 Arthrobacter sp. Hiyo1
GGCATTTTCGCTTCCTGCTCGGCTGGAACGACGTCCTGTTCGCCTCAGTCATGACGCGGCCGGAAAGCCAGACCGCCGCCGTCGCGCTCCAGGTCTTCGGCGCCTCGCAGGAAGGCGGCGCGATTCCCTTCTACGGCCAGATGATGGCAGCTTCACTTGTGTGTGCTGCCCCGGTGGTCATCCTGTACCTGATTTTCCAGCGTTACCTAGTGGGCGGCCTGACCGCCGGAGGAGTCAAGTAACTATGAGCACGCCAGCTGTTGAATGGGAGCTCTCGGGCTTCGGCGACGAGATCGACGACGACCCCAAGATCCAGATTGCCGTGATGCAGGCATTGGGAGCCAAGCACATTGAGGTCCGCAGCGCCTGGGGCACCAACATCGTGGATCTGGATGACGCACAGCTTCGTGAATTGAAGTCCTTGCTGGATGCCGCGGACATGAAGGTTTCCGCGATCGCCTCGCCGATCGGGAAAGTGGACGTTTCCCTCCCCGTCGAGCACGAGGTGGAAAGGCTCCGCCGGGCAGTCAACGCCGCACAGGTCCTGGAATCCCGCTACATCCGGATCTTCTCCTTCTACTACGGCGAGGACGTGGCGGTGGAGAGCATCCGGGAGGCGGTCATCGAACGCATGCGTGCCCTTGCGGACGTGGCGGAAGAGTCCGGCGTCGTTCTTCTGCACGAGAACGAGAAGGACATCTACGGAGACATCCCCGAACGGGTCCTGGACATCATCGAAACCGTGGCCTCTCCCGCGCTGAAAGTGGCCTGGGATGCCGCGAATTTCGTCCAGGTGGGCGTCAAGCCTTTCGAGGACGCCTATGCCAAGCTCCGCCCGCACCTTGAGTACCTCCAGGTGAAGGATGCCTTGTTCTCGAACGCCCACGTGGTCCCGGCGGGCGAGGGCGACGGCGATGTGCTCCGCACTGTCGAGGCCTTGAAGGCCGACGGCTACACGGGTTTCGCGAGCCTTGAGCCGCACTTGGCCGGCGCCCACGGACTGGGCGGTTTCTCCGGCCCGACGGCGTTCGGGATCGCAGCGAGGGCGTTCGCGAAAGTCCTCAATGAAGCAGGAGTGGAGACGAAGTGAGCGAGGCCTCAAACGCTTCCGGCGCGGAGATCCGGGCCGCAATCGTAGGGTGCGGCGTGATCGGCCGCACCCACTCGGCCGCGGTCCGCGAATTCCCGGAGATCGTCGTCACTGCGCTTGTGGATGTGGTTTCCGAGGCTTCCGAGCGCTCGCCGCCAAGATCGAAGCCCAGGGCGACCCGAGGCCGGCAGTCTTCCCGACGCTCGCCGAGGCGCTCGCCGCTGTACCCGTGGACCTGGTCATCGTCTCGACGCCCAGCGGGCTGCATATCCAGCAAGCGCTGGAAGCGCTCGACGCCGGCAAGCACGTGGTGATCGAAAAGCCCCTTGACGTTGACTTGGTCAAGGCGGACGAAATCCTGGCCGCGGCCAAAGCTGCCGAGGCCAAGGGTTTGGTGGCCACGGTGATCAGCCAGCACCGCTTCGATCCGGCCAGCCGGGTGGTGGACGAGGCCCGCCGAGCCGGACGCTTCGGTACGCTGACCTCGGCCGTCGCCTCGGTCAGCTGGTGGCGGAGCCAGGGCTACTACGATTCGGGCGCGTGGCGCGGAACCTGGGCCATGGACGGCGGAGGCGCCATCATGAACCAGGGCGTGCACACCGTGGACCTGCTCTTGTGGTTCCTCGGCCGGCCCCTTGAGATCAGCGCCAAGACCGCCCTTCTCGCCCACGAAGGTGTTGAAGTGGAGGACACCGCCGTAGCTACCGTCACCTTCGAGTCCGGGGCCCTTGCCGTGCTGCACGCGACGACGGCGGCGTACCCTGGCTTGACGGTCCGCCTCCAGGTGATGGGCAGCAAGGGTTCCGCAGTGATCGACAACGACGACCTCGCGTACTTCCACGCATCAGACGCCGCCGATCCTTCGGAGAGCAGTGCGATGGGCATCCTCGGCGGCGGGAACCAGGCCGCCGTCGAGCTCGCCAAATACCCTGACGACACCGTCGAAGCACTGGATCCCACGGTGTACCCGGCCGGACATGTCCGGCAGTACCGCGACATCGTCGCGGCGATCCGGGAAGGACGCCCCGCGGGCGTTACCGTCCGGGACGCCGTGACCGCCTTGGCCACGGTGCGCGCCCTGTATGTCTCGGCAACCCTGGGCCAGCCGGTGCTGATCGACGATGTCATAGCGGGCAAGTACAACAACGTGGAGGTCCGTACCGGCGGGGCCGCTTCCCACCCGGACGCCCGCGAGGAGGTATCGGCATGAAGTTCTCCGTCTTCACCGCGTCCACGCCCGAATGGTCGCCGCAGGAAGCCGCCACCAAGCTCGCCGCCCAAGGGTGGGACGGCATCGAATGGCGGGTCACGGACCAGGCAGAGGCAGCAGAACCGGGCTTCTGGGCAGGGAACCGTGCCACCTGGCCCATGACGGGCCTGGAAGATTCGATCCCGGAGATTGCCCGGCTCACCGCCGATTCAGGGTTGGAATTCTCCGGCCTCGGTGGCTACGCCCGCTGCGACAACCACGACGACGTCGATCGGGTCCTCGCGGCGACAGCGGCCTTGGGTGCCAGGCAGGTCCGGGTGAACGTGCTGCCGCTGGGCAACTCGAACATGGGCGGCCCGGAACCCACAGGCCTGCCCTACCCGGAACTTTTTGCCGCCACCCGGGAACACTACGAGTGGGTTGCTTCCCGTGCAGCACACCACGGCGTCAAAGCCTCGTGGAACTGCACCATGGAACCGTGACGGCGTCGGCGTCCTCGGCCCGGCGATTGCTGGAAGGCCTGGATCCGCGGCATGTCGGCGTAATCCACGACCTCGGCAATCTGCTGATCGAAGGCTGGGAATCACCTTTGCCTGCCCTCCAGCTCCTCGGCCCCTATTTGGCACATGTCCATGTGAAGAACGCCCGCTGGGTCCGCACCGACTCGAAAGACGAATCGGGTGCGGCCGTGTGGGTCAACGAATGGGCCCCGCTTGCTGAAGGCCAGGCAAGTGTCCTCGCCTACTTCCGGGCGCTCGCTGACGTCGGCTACGACTCCTGGGTCACGCTGGAGGACTTTTCCACGGAGCTTCCCTTGGAGGAACGGACGGCGTCCAACTTGGCTTATGTCCGCAAGACAGCCGCCTTGGCGGGGTTCGCCGTCGTCGATCCCGCTTCTGCATCCTGACCGGGCGTCCACGCTTAAACACAGCAGCCGCTTGCCTTTCGGAGGCAAGCGGCTGCTGTGTTGTTTGGAGGTTGCTCAGATGGTGCGCGGTGCCCTCGCCAGGTTGTCCTTGAGTTCGGCAGCGTTCTGCCGCACCACGTAGGCCGGGCGGTCACGCTCCACGCGCCAGCTCTCATCGAGCGGGCCGATGTTGACGGTGTCGAAACCGAATTCGTCGTAGAGCTTCGCCACGAGTTCCGCCGCCTCGGGGTAGTCGCTGGCGGTGGCCAATGCGCGGCGGTTCTCGGCGCCTGACGGGGAGCCGTCAGTGCCGATCTCCTTCGCCATGATGTGGTTGAAGCCCTTGGCCACCTTGGACGTGGGCAGGTGCTTCTGCAGCAGGCCCGACGTGGTGGCCTCGCCCTTGTCGAGCTCCGGGATGCGGCCGTCCCGCTCCCAGTAGTAGTTGTTCGTGTCGATCACAATCTTGCCCGCGAGCGGTTCCACGGGAATGTCCTGGTAGCTCCTGAGCGGAACGGTCACGACGGCGAAATCGCCCGCCGCTGCTGCCTCGGCCGGTGTTGCGGCCCGGGCATGTTCGCCAAGCTCCGCCACCAGTTCCGCCAGGGTTTCCGGTCCCCGCGAGTTGCTGATCACTACGTCATAGCCAAGCTCGGCTGCTTTGCGGGCGACTTGGCTGCCAATGTGTCCCGCACCGATGATTCCGATTGTTGTCATACGTGCGGGAACACCGCCTCCCGCGCAGATATTTCACAGGTTACGGCGGGTGACGTGCCGGCGCCGTGGACAGTGCATGACGCTCGCCATTCCCTGGCGTCGAACGGCTTTACGTAGAATGGGCACCATGACTCCCGCTGTTGACACTGCCGCTGCCCGTGCCCGCCTCCTTGAATTGATCAAAGAACTGGCGGTTGTCCGCGGCAAGGTGATCCTTTCCAGTGGTGCCGAGGCGGACTACTACATCGACTTGCGGCGCATCACCCTCCACCACGAGGCTTCGAAGCTTGTTGGCCAGGTGATGCTCTCCATGATCGACGACGCCGGAATCGCCGTTGAGTGCGCCGGTGGCCTGACGATGGGTGCGGACCCGGTCGGGACCGCCGTGATGCACGCC
>NZ_DF952470.1:291082-302150 GCF_001263615.2 Arthrobacter sp. Hiyo1
CCCAGAAGTCCTACGGCATGGGCCGCCAGGTTGAGGGTCCCTCAGTGGAAGGCCGGAACGTCGTGGTTCTCGAGGACACCTCCACCACCGGCGGCTCGGCACTGACCGCCGTCGAGGGCGTCCGCAAGGCCGGTGGCAACGTGGTGGCCGTGGCCGTCATCGTGGACCGCAACACTGGCGCCAAGGAAAAGATCGAGGCCGAAACCGGCGTGCCGTACCTCTTCGCCTTCGGCAAGGACGAGCTGGGACTCGACTAACTCTGCCAAGGCCGGGCGGGTTTGAGGGGACCGTGTGCCCGTCCGCCGAAGCGCCTAAGCTGGCTGCGTGAACTATCGGGCGGGGAAATTCCCTCGGAGGCAGCAGCGCTGGCAGGACCCGGGCTCCCTTGCCCGGGTGCTCCGCCAAGCCGCCGAGCTGAAGAGCTTTTCCCGCCGTTCCTTCCTGATTGGAGCCGGTGCTTCCACGGCCCTCGCAGCGGACATGCTGTTCACCCGCCAGGTCCAGGCGGAACGCCGCACCACCAAGATCCTCCCGGTAGGGGACGATTTCGCGGAGTCGTACTACCCCAACTCGAGTTGGATCCTCTTTCCCGGCTATAAGACGAGCTGGGAAGAGGCCCAATGGATCCTCAACTCGATCCGCGGTTCGCTCCGGCAGCGCGGCCAGATGGCCGCCGTCGGATACTCCAACCTGGGGATGGAAGTCACTGAGGTGGTGGACGCTGTGCTCGCCTATATCAATGAGCGCAAGCTGAACACCCTGTATTTCTACGGCCACAGTTTCGGCGGGATGTTGGCCACTGAGGTGGCCGCACGCCTGCGTGAACGCAACGTCAGCGTCAAGCTGATCCTGTTGGATTCCTCGCCGTTCAGTAAGTACGACATCCTCGACCAAAGCTGGTTCGACGGCGTCGTGTTCTTGTACGAGAGCGGCTTCCAGGTTCCGTCAGTCCTCCGCGGCGGCTATGAGCTGGGCGAGCGCGTGGTGAACAAGCACGAACGCACATGGGGGCAGATCTGGGACCAGACCTTGGAGCAGCTCTCGCCGATCGCGCCGTCGAGCGTGCTGATCCAGAGCGAATCGGACTACATCTACCACTTTGACGGCACACGGTTTGTCGACGGGCTGGGAGACACCCGCATGGCCTTTATCGGAAACCCGAACGATGACACCGTGAACTACGAAACCGCCCGGGCCGCGTGGGCCAAGGCATTCCCCCTCAACATCGCGTCCACGGGCCGCAGGACCGACGGCGCCCGCCCCGCCCATGCGAGCCCGCAGTGGAATCCCTTTATCTACAATCCGATCATTGAGGACCTGGAGAACGAGCTGTTTCCGCTGCCCCGGGCCGGCTCGCGGGTGGTGTTCTACTGACGGTGCCTCCCTACCTGCGCCGCAGTCCGTCCAGCTCGGAACCGCTGAGGCCTGCGACGCGCAAGTAATCCGCCGCGTCGCCGAACTCGTGCCCGAAACGGTCCAGGAAGTATTCCATCGCGGCTTCGGGGGATTGCAGCAGCATGAGCGAGGGACTGAATGCCTCCTCCGGAACCTCGGGGACAGCCAGCCGCCAAGCTGCTGACATGGTTTCCAGCATTGTGGGGAGGGCCGCGGTGCTTGCGGCGTAGTCCGCCACGACGGCCGCGCGGTCAGCGCCCGTCGCGAGGAGCGCCAGAGCGGATACGACGCCGGTGCGATCCTTGCCGAGCGAGCAGTGGATGAGCGTCCGCTTGCCTTGGGCCGCGGGACGCAGCGATTCGGCCACCCAATCCGGGCGGGCGCGAACCCACCCAAGGTACAGCTCGCCAAGGTCTTCGGCCGTGTGGATCGATTGGAGCCCAGCAGAAGCGGTACGCGGATCGAGGGGGTTCTCCACGAGCTCCACCGCGCCGTTGGCCAGTTGCCAGGGCACGATGGCGCGCTCGTACGCGCTCCGGAGATCCACGACGGCCTGGATGCCATGACGTTCCAGGAACGCGGCCGTCGCCGCGGTGTCCATGCCAAATGGCTGGCTGCCCCTCAGGATACGGCCACCGGCCAGGGACCGGAGGTTCAGCACAGCCATGGCACCGGCCCTTCTTCTTAGATCTGGTTTTTGAGGTCCGCTACCGAGTTCAGGACCTGGTTCGGCCGGAACGGGAAGGCCGCGATGTCCTCCCGCTGGGTGATGCCGCTGAGCACCAGGACCGTGTGCAGCCCGGCTTCCATGCCCGCGATGATGTCGGTGTCCATGCGGTCACCGATCATTGCCGTGGTCTCGGAGTGCGCGTCGATCTGGTTCATCGCGGAACGGAACATCATGGGGTTCGGCTTGCCCACAATGTAGGGCTCGCGGCCGGTCGCCTTGGAGATGAGCGCGGCGATGGCGCCGGTGGCGGGCATCGGCCCGTCCTTCGAGGGACCGGTGGCATCCGGGTTGGTGGCGATGAAACGCGCCCCCGCGAGGATCAGCCGGATGGCCATGGTGATCGCTTCGAAGGAGTAGGTGCGGGTTTCGCCGAGCACCACGAAGTCCGGGTTCTGGTCGGTGAGGATGAAGCCGGCCTCGTGCAGCGCCGTCGTGAGCCCTGCCTCACCGATGGTGTAGGCGCGGTTCCCGGACTCGGAGCCCTGCACCTGGTCCTTGAGGAACTGGGCCGTGGCCAGGGCCGATGTCCAGATGTTCTCTTCCGGGATTTCCAGGCCTGAGGAGCTCAACCGGGCTGCCAAGTCCCGCGGCGTGAAGATGGAGTTGTTCGTGAGGACGAGGAATCGCTTGGAGGTGTCCACCCAGCGCTGGATCAGTTCAGCCGCTCCGGGAACCGCTTGGTTTTCGTGGACAAGGACACCGTCCATGTCCGTGAGCCAGCATTCGATTTCGTGTCCGTTGCGGTAAAGGGCTGAGCTCTTGGGGGCCTCGGTTGCGTTCTCCATGCTTTTCCTCCGCGTAGTGGCTGCTTCTCGTCCCAAGTCTTTCATCTTTCGGTCTCCGAGACACCCGGGTGTCCTGCGTTACGGGGCCGGGTATCGGCGCCGCATGCGGCACTGGCCGGGCTAGGGTTGAGGAGTGACTGACCGGCCCCAGAACCCTGCCCCCACCGACCCGTCGTTCGTCTCCTCTAGCGAAGGGGAGTCCGAAGCGAAACCGGAGGTCGGCGTCGGGCCCTGGGAAGGCGACTGGCCGGAAGGCGAGCAGTGGACCCGGACCTCCTGGCGGACGGCGACCGCCGCAATGTCGTGGACAAGTACCGGTACTGGAAGCACGAGGCGATCGTCGCGGACCTGGACGCCCACCGGCACGATTTCCACATTGCCATTGAGAACTGGCAGCACGACCTGAACATCGGCACCGTAGTGCGTACGGCCAACGCGTTCCTCGCCAAGGAGGTCCACATCATCGGACGACGCCGGTGGAACCGTCGCGGCGCCATGGTCACCGACCGCTACCAGCACGTCCGCCACCACCCCACCGTGGAGGATTTCGTGGAGTGGGCGCAGGGGGAGGGGCTGGCCATCATCGGCATCGACATCTTCCCCGATTCCGTGCCGCTGGAAACCTACGAACTTCCGCGCAACTGCGTCCTTGTGTTCGGGCAGGAGGGCCCCGGCCTGACTCCCGAGGTGCACGACGCCGCCGTCGCCACTTTGTCGATCGAGCAGTATGGTTCCACGCGGTCCATGAACGCGGCGTCGGCCGCGGCCATCGCGATGCACGCGTGGATCCGCCGGCACAACTTCGGCCAGCGCGTGTCTTGAGCCAGCCTGTCCTGAGAGGACCCGGCGGCAAAAGGTCCGCAAGTGTTACCCGTCTCCGTGACCGGAAACACGGTGTCGGATTCTTCAGTCGCTAGGATGGTGCCTAGCCGTATAGGTCTACTCCAGGGTCAACAAAACCCACAGACGAAAATCAGCATAGGAGTCAGCATGCCCATCGCAACCCCAGAGATTTACTCCGAGATGATCGACCGCGCGAAGGCCGGTGGATACGCGTTCCCGGCAGTGAACGTGACCTCGTCGCAGACCCTGAACGCCGCCATCCGCGGCTTTGCCGAGGCCGAATCGGACGGCATCATCCAGGTCTCCACCGGTGGTGCTGCCTACTGGTCCGGCGCCTCCGTCAAGGACATGGTTGCCGGCTCCTTGGGTTTCGCGGCTTTCGCCCGCGAAGTCGCCAAGAACTACAACGTCAACATCGCCCTCCACACGGACCACTGCCCGCAGGACAAGCTGGCTGATTTCGTCCTGCCGCTGCTGGCCGCTTCCGAGGAAGCCGTCAAGGCCGGCAAGGACCCGATCTTCAACTCGCACATGTGGGACGGTTCGCACGAGACCCTGTCCGAGAACCTGCGGATCGGCCGCGAACTCCTGGAACGCGCAGCTGCGGCCAAGATCATCCTCGAGGTTGAAATCGGCACGGTCGGCGGCGAGGAAGATGGCGTCGAGAACGAGATCAACGAGAAGCTCTACACCACCACCGAAGACGCCCTCGCCACCATCGAGCACTCGGCGCCGGCGAGAACGGCCGCTACCTGACCGCCCTGACCTTCGGCAACGTACACGGCGTGTACAAGCCGGGCAACGTCAAGCTCCGCCCCGAACTGCTCAAGCAGATCCAGGCCGAGGTCGGTGCCAAGATCGGCAAGACCAACCCGTTCGACCTCGTCTTCCACGGCGGCTCCGGCTCCACCGAGCAGGAAATCGCTGACGCTGTTTCCTACGGCGTCATCAAGATGAACATCGACACCGACACCCAGTACGCGTTCACCCGCCCGGTTGCCGGACACATGTTCTCGAACTACGACGGCGTCCTGAAGGTCGACGGCGAAATGGGCAACAAGAAGACCTATGATCCCCGCGTCTGGGGAGCCTCCGCCGAAGCCGGCATGGCTGCCCGCATCGTGGAAGCCGCAAAGCAGCTCGGTTCGGTAGGCAAGACCTTCTAATGTCCGACGAATTCCGCAAGAACCTGATGGGCCCGGAGCCGACGCTTCTCCCTGCCGAGACCGAGGTGTACCAGCACCTTGCCTTGGGGCAGGAGGCCCTGGACCTCGTGGCCAAGTACCCCACGTCTTCGTTGCTGTGGGCGATCCTGGCCGAAGAAGCCTGGGCTGACGGCCGGACCATCGATTCCTATGCGTATTCCCGCGTGGGTTACCACCGCGGACTGGATTCGCTGCGGCGCAACGGTTGGCGCGGCGTCGGGCCCATCCCGTGGGAGCACGAGCCCAACAGGGGATTCCTGCGCGCCCTGTACTCCCTCGGCCGGGCGTCGGCCGCCATCGGCGAGGCTGAGGAACCGGAGCGGATCGAGAAATTCCTGAACGACTCCGATCCCGCCGCGAAGGCAGCGATCGAAGGCTAGGACAAGTGAATTAAACGCCGACGCGCCTCCCACTCAGGTGGGCGGCCGCCGTCGCGCTTTCCCCACCCAACTAACTCGCAGTTAATGTCGTTATGAGGCGTCATAACGACAACAAATGCGAGTCAGTTGGGTCGGGCGGGTCCTAGGAGACCGGGGTGAGGCCGGTCCGGGCCATGGCCTCGGCGTAGGCGCCATGAATGAGGTCCAGGTACTCCTGCTGGCGCGTGGGGGAGCCGGCGAAGGAACGCCCACCGAGCGAGCGGACCTTGAATGTCTTGAACCCGCGGCGGTGGATGCTCTGCGGAGCAGCCTTCATCAGCTGGTCTGCCAATCGATGGGCTTCATTGCCGTGGGCTACCAGCACGGACGTGCGCGGCACGATCGCCAGCAGGCGCAGGAGCGGTTTGAGGCCTTCGGTGATGTTGGCAGGAGTCAGCTTGCCCGGTTCGCCGTCGGGCTCGATCCACGGGTAGACGTTCCACGGCATCATGAGTTCGGGACGAAGGCCCAACTGCCACTGCATGCCCACCATGCGGGTGGTGGCATCCGCGTCACCCGGGACGATGAAGCCCGAGCCCTCCGTGGTGCGGGTGTTGGAGAAAAGGCTGATGATGCGGCACTCGTCAACGCTGTGGACGGGGTCCACGTAGAGGACTTCGCTGCCAGGCTTCTGTTCTTTGAGGGAATCGCAAAGCCCCGTGACCTCGGCGATGTGGGGTTCGAAACGTCGGTTCCAGAGCTGCTCTTCGCGTGTTTCAGTCGCCAGGTCTTGCATATGGGCTTGGGTCTCCTACGTGTAGCGAGGCGCACTTATCCGGCCGGGAGCGGTTTGCCGCGACCGGTCAGATTGGGTGCAGTGTTGGGGGCTGGTTAACTCTACCGGAACGGCGGTGAGCTGTGGGGTGAATCGGGACTTCTGTGGTGGGACTCTCGACGGCGGGAGCCGGCTTCCGGGCATGGACCGGGCCGTGCGCTAGGCCGTACGTTAACGGAAACGGCACCATCCCGATGCATTCGGGACGGTGCCGTTTCGGAAGTACCTTGCTACTGCTTGTTCTCGTTCTGGTCGTCGCTTTCCTTGGTCCGGGAGACCACGGTGCCGTTCGATTCGTTGAGGATAAGCTTCACGTCCCGCGCGTTGTCAAAGTTGAACATCGCGTTGATGGAGCCGGCCTTGGCGTCCGCCGAGGAGTCGCCGATCTGGCCGGTGTGCCAGTTGTCCTCGATGAAGCGAAGGATGGATGACTGGTCCGTCTGGGTGTGGTCCACGAAGTTCTTCTTCGCGAAGGGCGAGATCACCACGAGCGGCTGGCGGGGGCCGGGGCCGCAACGGTCCGCATAGCCTCCGGCCATCGGGACACCCTTGTTGTACGCGTTGAGGCACCATGCGGCGTCGTCAGTGGTGTTGGAGGAGTTCTTCACGCCAGCCGCGACGTGGTCGTACCAGCCATCGGAGTCATCGTAGGCGAGGACGATTGCGGTGTTTTCCCAGTTCTTCGAGTTCTGGATGGCGTTCACCTGCTGCGTGATGAACTTCTGCTCGTCCAGGGGATCGGAGTAGCCGGCGTGGCCGTCCTGGTAGTTACCCGCCTTCAGGAAGGAGACGGCAGGCATGTTGTCCGAGTTGACCACCTTCGCGAAGTCCGTGGTGTCGTACTGGTGGTTGGCCTGGCCGTTGTGTCCGATCTCGTCCACGCTGGCCGGAGCAAGGTGGTGGGGGTTGGACGTTGACTTGTAGTACTGGAACGGCTGGTGGTGCGGGTTGTAGTCAGTCACCGTGGCACCCGCGATGTTGGTGTGGGTGGTCATGCAGGCTGCCGGGGTGGTGTCCGTGGCCGGCGTCGTCGGGGCGAAGCCGCCCTGGAACCAGCCCCAGCTGACGCCCTTGTCGTTGAGCAGGTCGCCGATGTTCTTGCCCTGCATGCCGGCGAGGTTGTTCTTGCTTGCGTGGCTCTTGTTGGAGCAGTCGTCGTAGACCGGATCCGGGTCTTCCGTCATGGTGCCGACGCCGTTCGCGTCAGGGAACTTGACCGTGTAGTCGCTGCTTGCCGGCTTGACGGGCTGTCCGGCGGCGGTGAATTCGGTGACGCCGTGGGTCTGGCCGGACACGAGGTTGAGCGCGCCGGGGCTGGACGGGCCGAAAACGGTGCTGAAGTGTGAGTCGCTCATGGCGAAGTTCTGGGCGTAGTTCCAGATCCCGGTGACGGTGTTGCCGTCGTAGTAGTCCATGGTGAGCCCGGGACGCCCGAACTGGCCACCCGAACAGGTGTCCATGCTCGTGTTCTCGACGAACTTGTTCATCAAGCCACCGTTGTAGGCCTTTTGCTCCGCGGTGTATTCGTGGTCCTGGTCGCACGTGATTGCCTGGCCCGGAGTCAGCCGCTGGGGCTGGACCGAGTTGGGATTGTTAGGTGCCAAGAGCTTGTCGTTGGCGAGGGTGGCGATGTTTTTCGGCGTGTTCTTGGCCGCCGTGAACGCGGGAGCCGCTGCGCCGCTGCCTTGCTGGGTTTCGCCTGCCGTGTTGGCTGCCTGCGGATACGTCGCGAAGTAGTGGTCGAAGGAGACGTTCTCGCCGAAAATTACGACGACGTGCTTGATAGGCGTCGCGGTGTCCTTGTGGTCGTTATTGGCCGAGGCCGGCGTTAGGCCGAACCCGATCATGCCGGCAGCGATCGTGGATGCTGCGAGTGCGCTCACTCCTGCCGTTGACAAGAGCCGCTTGTTGCGAAAATTCATCGATTTCCCTTCAGATTCACGGAAGTGCCCGCTGGGGGTGAGGATTCACAAAGAATGTAGCCGCTCGCCTGGGGCCCGAGGGCCGTTTTGGAGGCCCGAAGCGGACTGTTTGGGAAGAGTTCACATTCTGCTCACGGGGAAGTTCGAGGGTGCCCTCCCTGTTTTCATGTCGCCTTCCGACCGTGTGACAACAGGTCCAAGAGCCGCATCGGCTAAACTTGGCTGGTAAGAGCCCCGGAACTCTTGCTGATCCCGCCGATGAACTTTTGCGAAAGTCTGCGGGCAGGACCGAAAGATTCGGGGCGTTCTCATGTACGGCGCTGAGCCTTGGTGATCCCGCCAGGACCGGCCCGAAAGAATGGGGGAGGATCCCATGCCAGCTATCGTGATCGTCGGAGCCCAATGGGGCGACGAAGGCAAAGGCAAAGCAACCGACCTGCTCGGTGGCCGCGTTGACTACGTGGTCAAGCCCAACGGCGGCAACAACGCCGGGCACACCGTTGTGGTGGGCGGTGAGAAGTATGAGCTCAAGCTCCTTCCTGCCGGCATTCTGAGCCCCAACGCGATTCCGATCATCGGCAACGGCTGCGTGGTGAACCTTGAAGCGCTGTTCCAGGAGATCGATGGCCTGGAAGCCCGCGGCGCAGACACCTCCCGATTGCGTGTCTCCGCGAATGCCCACCTCGTGGCGCCGTACCACCAGGTGTTGGACAAGGTCACGGAGCGCTTCCTCGGCAGCCGCGCCATCGGCACCACAGGCCGGGGCATTGGCCCGGCCTATATGGACAAGGTGGCCCGCCTGGGTATCCGCGTGCAGGATGTCTTCGACGAATCGATCCTCCGCCAGAAAGTGGAAGGCTCGCTGCGCCAAAAGAACGAGCTCCTGGTCAAGGTCTACAACCGCCGCAATGTGGTGGTGGACGAGATCGTGGAGTACTTCCTGTCCTACGCCGAGCGCCTGCGGCCGCTGGTCATTGACAGCACGCTGGTCCTCAACAACGCACTGGATGAGGGCAAGGTGGTCCTCATGGAGGGCGGCCAGGCCACGTTCCTGGACGTCGACCACGGCACCTACCCGTTCGTGACGTCGTCCAACCCGACCGCCGGCGGCGCGTCCGTTGGCTCGGGCATCGGACCCACCCGGATCTCGCGGTCCATCGGCATCATCAAGGCCTACACCACGCGCGTCGGCGCCGGCCCGTTCCCCACGGAGCTCTTCGACGAGATGGGCATGTACCTGCAGAAAACAGGCGGCGAGTTCGGCGTCAATACCGGCCGCCCGCGCCGCTGCGGCTGGTACGACGCCGTCCTGGCCCGCCACGCATCCCGCGTCAACGGCTTCACGGACTACTTCGTCACCAAGCTGGACGTCCTGACCGGCATCGAGCAGATCCCGGTCTGCGTGGCCTACGACGTCGACGGCGTCCGCCACGACGAAATGCCCATGACCCAGACCGAGTTCCACCACGCAGTGCCGATCTTCGAGTACTTCGACGGCTGGACCGAGGACATCACCGGCGCCAAGACGCTCGAAGACCTCCCCGAGAACGCCCGCCGGTACGTGCTGGCCCTCGAGAAGCTCTCCGGCACGCGCTTCTCCGCGATCGGCGTCGGCCCGGACCGGGACCAGACGATCGTGGTGCACGACCTCATCGAGGACTAGTCACCACAGCTAAATCACGACGTCGGCGGGTCGCCCTTTCAGGGGTGGCCCGCCGTCGTGCGTTCCGCGCCAAAAGGCACTCAAAACGCCGTCGGAAAAAACTTTTGGAATCCGCGTAACCCTTTGGGGTGCCCCGACGATTACCTCTTTGAAAGGCCGAGCTGAAATTTGTCCCCCATCATGTTTCAGCTCGGCCCTTTTCATGTCTGAAGGGGTTTCGTGGATGTGCAAAAAGTCCGGGAGAGGCAGGTCCCCGGAACCGAAGGCTGGTCCTTGGGCATAGCGGGAGCAGCGGTTAAGCTAGGTGAGGTTGCCCGGCCCTGCCGCGTTTGGGCGGCACCGAGGATCTCGCATGGATCCGGACATTCGCTCCCCAACGAAAGCCACGCTTCAGTGACCGACGCCTTGACCGATGCAGCATTGCTGGCCCTTCGCGGCCGCGAAGCTGAACTGTTCAGCGCCGTCTACCAGGCCTTTGCGGGCCAGGTGCTCGGCTACCTCACGGCGAAAGGTGTCTCGGATCCCGAAGCTGTCACACAAGACGTTTTTCTTGCCGTCCTGCCTCGCGTCGAGACGATCACGGGCGGCGTCAGCGGTCTGCGGACGTTCGTGTTCTCGGTGGCCCATGCCCGGATGGTGGATGACCATCGTCGGCAAAGCAGGGCACCTGAGCACCACGAGTTTGAACCTGAACGTGACACGCGCCAGTCGAATTCGGCAGAAGCCGAAGCGATGAACCGCGTGGCGCCCGGGGAAGTCATGGCGTTGCTGGACCTCCTTGGGGAAGATCAGCGGGAAGTCCTGACGCTTCGTATTGTTGCCGGTCTGACAGTTGACCAAGCAGCCGAAATCATGGGGAAAAGCCAAGGCGCAGTCAAACAACTGCAGCGCCGGGCGTTGAATTCACTCCGCGAGCACTCGGTAGTAAAGGAATACGTGGCACCATGATGCGTTGGGATTGCAAGGACATTGACCGCGACGCGGTCATCCTCGAGCTCATGCTTGAGGCTGGCCTCACGGACGCCCCTGAAGTCACGGATTCGTTGAAGGCACTGGAATCGTTTGCCTCCATGCCGGCGCCTGTCCCCGGGCCCGCGCTCGCGGCGATGTTGGCTGGCTCGGCTGTGGGCGAGACTCTTCCCCTCGACGAGCTCGGCAAGCGGCGTCAGTTGCGCAAGCATCGCCCCGCCGTTATTGGTGCTGCGGTCCTGACCGCCATGGGCCTGGGTGTTGGTGGCGTTGCGGCCGCGAGCGGCGGATTCAGCAAGGGAACGCCGGAATTCATGCAGACGCTGATCTCCGGCTGGGCGCCCGCTTGGACCACAGCTCCG
>NZ_DF952470.1:302175-303081 GCF_001263615.2 Arthrobacter sp. Hiyo1
CTCGGCGGATCCCGTGGTCACTGCTCCAGCTGGTACTGGCGAGGCGGCGCACGAGCCGGAAGCACCGGCGGCCGGTCGGGCTCCGGCAAGCCAGCCAACGCAGGAGCAAGCCCCGAAGGCAGCCCACACCGAGCCTAAGAACGATTCGCAGGGAATCCTTCCGCAGCCCAAAACTGCCATACCATCAGCCCCCACGGCGAAGGACCTCCAAAACGGAGTGCAGCAAGCAGTCGAGAACACCCAGGACGACGTGTCCCTGAAGCCTGCCGGGCCCTCGCTGCGTTGGCTCCTTGGACTGCTGTCCCGCTAGTAGGCTGAAGCTATGACACATGTCAACGATCCGGCAGTCATAGACCGGCTGATGCGAACAAAGGGCCGCTGGGCCATCGTGGGACTCAGCACGAATGAGTGGCGCTCCGCGTTCGAAGTAGCCCTCTACGTTCGCGACACCATGGGCATGGAGATCATCCCGATCAACCAAAAGGGCGAAGACGTCCACGGCGAAACCGGGTACAAATTCCTTGCGGACGTGCCGCTTGAGAAACAGCCCATCGACGTCGTCGATTGCTTTGTGAACTCCTCCCGCGTCGGCGCGGTGGTGGACGAAGCGATTGCCGTGGGAGCGAAAGCTGTGTGGCTCCAGCTCGGAGTCATTGACGAGGATGCAGCGGAGCGGGCCAAAGCTGCGGGCCTGGACGTCGTCATGAACGCTTGCCCGGCCCAGATGGGCTGGCGGAGCGGCATTTAGCCGTCGTTTTCTGTTAACCGGCCGCTGGTATGTTTTGGAGGCAATCACCCTTTCGAGACCAGGGAATCCCCATGTGTGACCACCATCCCTCCACCGCCAGCCGGCGCACCGCCCTCGGTTTCCTCGGGGCTTCCCTCGTGGCCGGGCTGGGGGCATGC
>NZ_DF952470.1:303650-305721 GCF_001263615.2 Arthrobacter sp. Hiyo1
TCCGCAAGCGCCGCGATGAGTCCCACGCCAAGCCCTGCGGGTCCCGGGCGGCTCCGGAACCCCTTCGTCCCCGACTTCACGCTGCCGCCAATCCAAGGCGGACTGGCTCCCGTGATCACCAAAATCCCCACCAAACATCCCGTGGTTTTCCTCACGATCGACGATGGACTGGTCAAGTCCCCGGAAAGCGTCCGGCTCCTCGCGGAGAACGGCTACCCGGCAACGCTCTTCCTGACGAGCAACACGGTCCGCGACAACCCCGCCTTCTTCAAGACATTCATGGCGCAGGGGAGCCTGGTTGAAAACCACACGGTCAGCCACAACGTCAACATGACCACTCAATGGGGTTACCAGCGGCAGCTTGACGACATCGCAGGAATGCAGGATTTCGCCCTCCAGCAGTACGGCCGCAAGCCCACACTATTCAGGCCTCCGGGCGGTGCCTATTCGACCGCCATGCGGCAAGCCGTGGCCGCCGCCGGCTTGAAGGCGATCGTTACGTGGGAGGCCAAGGCCAATGCCGGGCGGATGGACTACCAGTACGGCAATTCCCTCCGGCCGGGCGACATCGTCCTGATGCACTTCCGCCCCGAATTCGCGGCGGACTTCGAGGCCTTCCGCTCGGCGCAAGTGGCTGCTGGCCTGGAAGTGGTGCTCCTCGAGGACTTCCTGGACGTTGCGTGAGGCGATCGGTCCGCTAGTCTCGCTACATGGACGCTGCGACACTCCGCCAAATCTGCCTTGCTTCCCCGGGAGCTATGAAGACTTCCCGTTCGGCCCGGAAACCTCGGTCTTCAAGGTCCGGGCCGCCGTATCCGGCGGATCCAAGCAGGAAGGCAAGATGTTCGCCGCATCCGCCATGGACGACCAGAACCTGGCAGTAAGCCTCAAATGCGATCCCGCCTTGGCCGTGCAACTCCGCTCGGCCCATCCGGAAATCACCGGTGCCTGGCACATGAACAAGACGCACTGGAACGGCGTGCGCCTGGATGGCGCGCTCCCTGACTCCATGGTCCGGGACATGGTGGAGGATTCCTATGACCTGGTGGTTTCCTCGTTGAGCCGCAAGCAGCAGGAGCAACTGGGCTGGGCCCGGCTCGCCAAGGACTGACACGCGGACCCCGCCTGCCGCTTCGGCTAGATTGTGAGTGGACTGCACCTTCCATCGCCTCGAAGCAATCAGGAGGAGCCAGATGCTGGAACAAAAGACCCTCGATGAGCTGTGGAATTTTGAGGACCCCGCGTTGTCGGAAGCCCGATTCCGCGAAGCCATGGCCGATCCCGCCTACGATCCCTTTGAACGGGCCGAGCTCGCCACCCAATTGGGCCGGGCAATCGGCCTGCAGGGCCGCTTCGAGGAGGCGGACGCCTCCTGGACGGGATCGACGCCGAAGAGGAGCCCACCATTGCGGTGCGGATCCTCCTGGAGCGCGGCCGCCTGCTCAACTCCGCCGGCCACCCTGCCATGGCCGTTCCGCTCTTTGAGCAGGCCGCCGAGATGGGCGACCTCCTGGGCGAAGATTTCCTCGCTGTGGATGCACTTCATATGCTGGCTATCGCGGACTCCGGCCACCAGGAATCGTGGACGCGCAGCGCGCTTGAGTACGCGTCCGCCGTCGAGGATGCACGCACCAAACGGTGGATGGTTTCCCTGCACAACAACCTCGGTTGGGCGATGTACGACGACGGTCGCCGCACCGAGGCGATGGTGGAGTTCCAGCTCGCCGAGCAATGGGCTGAGCGGGTAGGAACCGAGCAACAGCAGCAATGGGCGCGCGAGGCTATCGCCCAGTGCGCAAAATCCCTGAATTTACGGGGCTAAAACACCCAAACGACCCCTCCGGACGGCAGAATCGTCAGATCACATTTTGACAAAAGTTGATTGAAACTGCCCTAAAATATTGCTTTTCAATCACTCGTGGTGAAGTATGTCACACGAAGGGCGCGTCGCAGCGGCGGTGCCCTGACCGATCGACTGCCGGCCGAGGCGCCGTCAGCGTGAGGTACTACGAGTCTCTGGAGGGTTTTAGGATGAACGTTCAGCAGCAGTCTTTTGCACGCCGCGGTTTCC
>NZ_DF952470.1:305746-310696 GCF_001263615.2 Arthrobacter sp. Hiyo1
TTGCCGCGGCCGTGCTTGTGCCGTTGGCCGGCTCGATGGCGTCCTGCGCGGGGGGTGGCGGCGGAGGAACAACTGGTCCAACGGGGACCGTTTCGGACACCAATCCCTTCGGCATGGCAGACAAGTCCACCGTTGACGCAGTGATCTTCAAGGGCGGGTACGGAATCGACTATGTCGACTTCGCGGGCAAGGGCTTCGAAAGCGCACATTCAGGTTCCACTGCCAAGATTTCCCCGTCCACGGACATCGCACAGGAACTGCAGCCACGATTCGTCGGAGGCAACCCGCCGGACCTGATCGACAACTCGGGTGCCAAGGCAATCGGCTTCAGCACCATCCTGGCCCAGCTTGAAGACCTCACCAGCGTGGTCAACGCCAAGAACCTCGAAGGCAAGGTCATCAAGGACACCCTCTACGGCGGAGTGCTCGCCCCGGGTACCTTCGAGGGCAAGCTGGCGGCCTTGAACTACGTCCTCACCGTCTACGCGATGTGGTATTCGGATGCCCTGCTCAAGGACAACGGCTGGTCCGTTCCCAAGACCTGGGATGAGATGTACGCGCTCGGCGAGCAAGCCAAGGCCAAGGGCAAATACCTGTTCGTCTGGGGCAAGGAAGCCGCCACGTACTACCAGGAAATGGCGATCGCCTCCGCTATCAAGGAGGGTGGCCACGACGTTCGCCTCGGCCTTGAAAACCTGAAGGCAGACTGCTGGTCCCACCCTGCACTCCAGAGCGTCTTCACCGCCCTGGAAAAGATCGTCAAGGCAGGCCACTTCAAGCCAGGTGGCTCGGGCACGCAGTTCACGGCAGCACAGGCACAGTGGAGCAACGCCCAGGAAGCAGTGTTCTACCCGTCCGGTTCGTGGATCGAAAACGAGATGAAGGACCAGACCAAGGCCGGCTTCAAGATGACCGGTGCGCCCGTCCCCTCGGTGACCACCAGCTCCAAACTGCCCTACGCGGCACTGCACAGCGCAGCGGGCGAGCCCTTCGTGGTTCCATCACAGGGCAAGAACGTTCCCGGCGGCAAGGAATTGCTCCGCGTCATGCTCTCCAAGGACGCTGCGACCAACTTCGCCAAGACCAAGCTGGCCCCCACCATCGTCAAGGACACCGTTCCCTCCGATGGCTTCGGCTCCACGGCACTCGTCTCCCAGACGAAGCTGCTCAGCGACGCGGGCGACAACATCTACACCTGGAACTTCATTGACCTTTACGGCACCAACAAGGACCAGCTGGTTGTGTGGAACACTTTCCTCGATGGAAAGTCCGATGTCGCCACACTGACGTCGGACCTGCAGAAGATCACCGACAAGGTCCGTAACGACAGCTCGGTCAAGAAGATTGAAGTGAAGTGACTTCAGTGAAAGCAAAAACCCTCCGGGTCGACGGCGGCGCGTCCGCCGTCGTCGTTCCGGATACCGCACCACCCGTCTACAAGAGGCGGCGCAAGCCCCTGACGTTCGACAAGGTCAGTTTCTTCGTGGTCTTCCTGGGCCTGCCCCTGGCGATCTACCTCCTCTTTGTGATTTGGCCTTTCATCCAGGCGTTCGGCTACTCCCTGACTGACTGGAGCGGTTTCTCACCCGACCAGAACTTCATCGGACTCGAGAATTACCGGAAGCTCTTCACGGATGACATCTTCATGAAGGCCATGGGGAACAACATCCTGCTGGTCATCTGCCTGCCCATCATCACCATCATCCTCAGCCTGGTGCTGGCAACCTTGGTGACAGTGGGCGGCAGCAGCAAGGGCCAGATCAAGGGCCTGCGCAACTCCAGCTTCTACCGGGTTGTCTCTTTCTTCCCCTACACGATTCCGGCGATCGCCATCGGCATCATGTGGGGCCAGATCTACGATCCTTCCGGGGGTCTGTTGAACGGCATCCTCACTTCCCTCGGCATGGACCAATTCAAGTCCTACGCGTGGCTTGGAGATAAGAACACCGCCATGATCGCCACGATGTTCGTGATCGTGTGGGGCTTCATCGGCTTCTACATGGTGCTCTTCGTGGCGGGTATCAAAGGTATCCCCGCCGAACTGTTCGAGGCGGCCCGGATTGACGGCGCGGGGCGCTTCCGCACTGCCGTGTCCATCACCATCCCGCTGATCCGGGACAACATCCAGACGGCGTACATTTACATGGGCATTTTGGCGCTGGATGCCTTCGTCTACATGGCCGCCCTGAACTCCGGCGGTGGTCCGGACAACTCCACCCTGGTGATGTCGCAGCAGCTCTTCTTCACCGCCTTCACGAAGGGCCAGTTCGGACTGGCCAGCGCCATGGGCGTTGTGCTGGCCGTAGCCACCCTGATCTTCTCCGGCCTCGTGTTTCTGGTCAACAGGCTCACTGGTGGCGACAAGGATGTGTCCCTCTGATGACTACCAAAATAGCCAGCCAGGAAATGAAGTCGCTGCACTTCAACCCGCGCAAACCGGCCACGACACCAGGGGACAAGGTGGTGGGCGCCGTTTCGCACACTGCCCTGACCATCTGGTCGCTGATCGTGATCCTGCCCTTGTTGTGGACTTTCATGTCCTCCTTCAAGACCTCCAGCGAGATCTTCGCTTCGCCGTTCGCCCTGCCCTCCCAGTGGCGCTTCGACAACTACGTCAAGGCCTGGACCGAGGCCGGCATCGGAAGCTACTTCCTCAACTCCGTGATTGTGGTGGGCTGCGCCCTGGTCATCGTCATGGTCCTCGGGGCCATGTGCGCCTACGTCCTGGCGCGCTATGTCTTCTTCGGTAGCAAGGCGATCTACTACCTCATGCTGGCCGGGCTCACGTTCCCGATCTTCCTCGCCATGGTGCCTTTGTTCTTCGTCATGAAGAGACTCGGCCTCCTCAACACCCTCCCGGGTTTGACCTTGGTGTACGTCGGCTTCGCGCTGCCGTTCACGGTCTTCTTCCTGTTTTCCTTCTTCAAGTCGCTCCCTCACGAAATCACGGAAGCGGCTGCCTTGGATGGAGCAGGCGAGTGGCGGACGTTCTTCCAGGTCATGCTGCCGATGGCCAAGCCGGGACTCGCTTCCGTGGCCATCTTCAACTTCCTGGGTTTGTGGAACCAGTTCCTGATTCCGGTGGCCATCAACGCGGCCGGGCCACGCGTGCTGTCCCAAGGACTGGCCGCTTTCGCCGGCCAAATGGGTTATGCGGTGGACTTCGGCGCCTTGTTCGCAGCAGTCACCGTCACGGTGGTTCCGGTCCTGATCGTCTACGTCATCTTCCAGCGCCAGCTGCAGGGTTCGGTGTCGCAAGGCACGTCCAAGTAGCACAACCTGGCTAAAAAAAGCGCCCGACGGCGGTTCCCACCTTTGGTGGGGGCCGCGTCGGGCGTTTCTGGCCACCACGCGAAGGTTGGGCCCGCCGTCAGAGCCGCTGGTAACGGGAACGGAACAAGGAGTAGACGCCGTAGGCCATCAGTCCGAGGCTGACGAACCCGAGCACCCATCCGCCAAAGGGCTGTTTCAGGAAGGCCTTGAGTGCGGAGTCGAGGCCGCCTTGTTGGGAGGGGTCGTGCTCCGCCGTGGCAATCAGGATGAGCAAGCCGACGGCGCCAAGCGCCACCCCTTTTGCGCAATAGCCCACTACTCCAAGCACCGTGAACGCATCTCCCAAGGCTCCCGACGGTTTTCCCCTCAGGTTCTTTTCGTACCTGCGTGTGATCCCCAGGAAGACGTAGGTGCCGGCAGCCGCCAGCAACGCCACTCCGATGATCACCAAGAGGACAGTTCCCGGAGTGCTGGACATGAGGTCTGCACTGGTCGAGCGGGATTTCTCGCTGCTGCTGCTCGGACGGCTGAGCGCGAAGCTTCCGAAGGTCACCGCGGCAACAGCGAAGACGATCGCCTGCCCGGCTGCCTTGAGCCGATTCATCCAGGGCTTCGAGCTGCCACCCCCGCTCCACCCCATCACGGCGTCGCTCGCCATGTAGAGCGCGAGGACACCGCAGGCCACTAGTCCCGCCCATAACAGGACGACGCCGCCAGGCGTGGCGGCCAGTTGGCTGACCGCACCGCTTTGGTCGGCTTGGCCGGATGCGCCCAGCGCGATCCCCAAGGCGATGATCCCGATCAGGAGGTGTATCAGCCCTAAGGCGACGAACCCGGCCCGTGCCACTACCCTGACGGTGCGTGAATCCTTCGCATCGTCTACGGCGTCACCCACCGAATCGGCACCCCGGGATACTGCGTTGCCGGCCTTGTTCGTATGATCGTCCGCGCCCATGGAGCTCCTTTAGTCTGCCCTTATCTTGCCACCGTGGGCTCCGAAGCGGGAGGGCGCGCGGACTACTGGATACGATGGGCGCATGTGGATCGCGTGGATTGAGTTCGACATCCTCCTCGGCGAGGTGCACAGCCTGAAGGAGAAACGTTCCCTCGTGCGTCCGCTGATCGCCGAGTTGAAACGGCGTTTCGAAGTCTCTGCCGCCGAGACCGGGCATTTGGACCAGCATCGCCGTGTACTCATCGGCGCGGGGGCAGTGGCGGCAGACCGGGCGCATCTCGTCGAGGTGTTCGACGCCGTCGAACGCTTCGTTGCAGCACGCCCGGAACTGGAGCTCCTGAGCGCCCGACGCCGGGAACTCCACAGCGAAGACTGAAAACACAACGCGGGGTCACCTACGGCCCATCCCGAGGGGATTCTTGGGCCGTAAGTGACCGCGTTGGGGGTCCCAGGGCTTAGCCGAAGTACTTCGGCAGGGTGGCCTCGTGGGCTTCGTTGAGAGCGTCCAAGGAGAGCTCGTCCACGCCGTTGATCTCCAGCTTGCCGCCGGCAGCGTCGACGACGCCGATCCGGAGGTGGGCGAAGCCGCGGGCCGTGCACATGTCCTTGAAGCGGATTTCCTCGGAGCGCGGAACGGACACGATGGCCCGGCCCTGGGACTCGGAGAACAACGCGGTGAACAGGTCCACGCCGTCGCGCTCCACGAGTTCGTCCAGCGCAAT
>NZ_DF952470.1:311246-318895 GCF_001263615.2 Arthrobacter sp. Hiyo1
TTCGGAACCGTCCAGTTCCGCGGCCGTGGTGCCCAGGAGGTAGATGGCCTGGCCATCTTCCTTCCAGCCCGACGGCGTGCGGCGCGCGACGTCGTCGAGCTTGCCCAGCACGGCAACCACGGGAGAGGGGTGGATCGGCACGGTACCGGTCTGGTTGTACAGCGAGACGTTGCCGCCGGTGACCGGGACGCCCAGTTCCATGCACGCGTCCGACAGGCCACGAATGGACTCGGCCAGCTGCCACATGACGTCGGGGTCCTCGGGGGAACCGAAGTTCAGGCAGTCGCTGACGGCCATCGGGACGGCGCCGGAGGTGGCGACGTTCCGGTACGCCTCGGCCAGTGCCAGCTGTGCGCCGTGGTACGGATCGAGGTAGGTGTAGCGGCCGTTGGCATCGGTGGCCAGGGCCACGCCCAAGCCGGTTTCCTCGTCCACGCGGACCACGCCGGCGTCGTCCGGGAACGCCATGGCGGTGTTGCCGCCGACGTAGCGGTCGTACTGCTTGGTGATCCAGGCCTTGCTGCACATGTTCGGCGAAGCAATGAGCTCGGTGATGGCGGCAGCCAGTTCCCCGGAAGTGGAGGGGCGGCCGGCGTCCTGCACGGAGCCCGTGAAGGTATCGGCCTGGACGGAATCCTGCCATGAGGGGCGGGCAAACGGGCGGTCGTAGACCGGACCGTCGTGGGCAACGGTGCGCGGGTCGACGTCGACAATGACTTCGCCTTCCCACGTGATGATGAGGCGGCCGGTGTCGGTCACTTCGCCCAGCCAGGAGTACTCCACGGCCCACTTGTCCATGACCGCTTCAAACGCGGTGATGTTCTCCGGCGTGACAACGGCCATCATGCGTTCCTGCGACTCGGACATCAGGATTTCGCCCGGGGTCAGGGTGGGGTCGCGGAGCAGCACGGAAGTCAGCTCAACCTGCATGCCGCCGTCGCCGTTGGAAGCGAGCTCGGACGTGGCGCAGGAGATACCTGCCGCGCCGAGGTCCTGGATACCCTCAACGAGAGAACCCTTGAACAGCTCCAGGCAGCACTCGATGAGCACCTTTTCGGCGAACGGGTCGCCTACCTGGACGGCGGGGCGCTTGGAAGGCTTGGTGTCGTCGAAGGACTCCGAGGCCAGCACCGAGGCGCCACCAATGCCGTCGCCGCCGGTGCGCGCACCGAACAGGACAACCTTGTTGCCCTTGCCGGACGCGTTGGCCAGGCGGATGTCTTCGTGGCGCATGACGCCGACTGCCAGCGCGTTGACCAGCGGGTTGCCCTGGTACACGGAGTCGAACACCATTTCACCGCCGATGTTCGGCAGGCCCAGCGAGTTGCCGTAGCCACCGATGCCGGCAACGGCACCGTGCATGACGCGGGCGGTGTCCGGGTGGTCGATGGCGCCGAATCGCAGCGGGTCCATCACGGCGACCGGGCGGGCGCCCATCGAGATGATGTCGCGGACAATGCCGCCGATGCCGGTCGCCGCACCCTGGTAGGGCTCCACGAACGACGGCGAGTTGTGGGACTCGATCTTGAACGTCACGGCCCAGCCGTCGCCCAGGTTGGTGACGCCGGCATTTTCGCCGATGCCCACGAGCATGTCCTTCTTCATCTCCTCGGTCACCTTTTCGCCGAACTGGCGCAGGTGGTTCTTCGAAGACTTGTAGGAGCAGTGCTCGCTCCACATGACGGAGTACATGGCGAGTTCGGCGCCCGTGGGGCGGCGGCCCAGGACCTTGACGACCTCGTCGAACTCGTTCTGCTTCAATCCGAGCTCGGCCCAGGGAAGCTCGGTGTCCGGGGTCTTCGCGGCGTTCTCGACGGTGTCGATGTTGAACTTCTTGCCGACGGTTTCAGCTGAGGTGGTCACTGTGCGCCTCCCACGATCTTGTTCAGGACGGAAGTGAAGAAGCCCAAGCCATCCGTGCCGGCGTTGGACTCCGGACCGAATCCGGGCTCCACCGCGTGCTCGGGGTGAGGCATGAGGCCCACTACGTTGCCGGCGGCGTTGCTGATGCCGGCGATGTCGCGGCGTGAACCGTTCGGGTTCCAGCCGACGTAGCGGAACACGACGCGGCCTTCGGCCTCAAGGGCGTCCAGGGTCTTGTCGTCGGCGATGTACTGGCCATCCTGGTTCTTCAGCGGAACCGTGATTTCCTCGCCAGCCTCGTAATCCGCGGTCCACAAGGTCTTGTTGTTCTCGACGCGCAGCACCTGGTCGCGGCACAAGAACTTCAAGTGGTCGTTCTTGATCATGGAGCCCGGGAGCAGGTGCGACTCGGTCAGGATCTGGAAACCGTTGCAAATACCCAGCACGGGCAGCTTGGCGTCGCTGTTGGCGGCATCGATGATGCGGGACATCAGCGGAGCGAAGCGCGAAATCGCGCCTGCCCGCAGGTAGTCGCCATAGGAGAATCCGCCCGGGATGACCACGGCGTCCACGTCGGCCAGCTGTGTGTCCGCATGCCAAAGTGCGACGGCGGTGCCGCCTGCGAGGCGGACCGCACGGGCGGCGTCGCGGTCGTCAAGGGTGCCAGGGAAGGTGACGACGCCGATTTTGGCCCCGGCCAAATGGGGTTCGACGGCCACGGGGCTCCGCCGATCAAAGGAAGTTCAGTCATGTCAGGCCTCGACGACCTCGACGTTGACGACGTCTTCGATCACCGGGTTGGACAGCAGGGTCTCGGCGGCCTCACGGGCTTGGGCGAGGATGGCATCGGTCACCTCGCCGTCAACGGTCAGTTCGAAGCGCTTGCCTTGGCGGACAGCGCTAAAGCTGGTGAAGCCGAGGCGGGGCAGTGCGCCCACGATGGCCTTCCCCTGAGGGTCCAGAATCTCGGGCTTGGGCATGACGTCGACGACGATCCGGGGCATCCGGTAACTCCTGTGCGTGAGCGTTGGTTAAACCTTGGTTAAAGGCTGCCGCGGAGTGGTGCCGTCTCACGCCGGAACTGCCTCCAAACAGTGTTCAGCAACAGTGTTTAACGGCAGGGTCTTACGGAATAAGGGGGGCGCTCCGCGAGCTTGCATGCCCATTCTACCGGCCAAATCGCTACATACCCTATTTGCGGGAGATCGGTGAAGAGGTGGCTACCAAGCAAAAGGTACGCGCCAATTCGCGGCGGCGCCCCGCCGTCGTCGGGGGTTTTGGATGAACGACGGCGGCTCTGGCCACCGAACGACGGCGGCTCTGGCCGGAGGTGGTTTGGCTCACTAGGATTGCGGCATGGCCGAGAACGCTAAGTCGATGGTTTTGCCCGTGGTCCTTGCCGCTGTATTTGCCGGCCTGGGGAGGATGGTTTTCCAAAGGATCATGGCGGACCGGGCGGCCCGGGAAAACCGCATTTCCGTCCCGCCGGATGCTTCGACGAGGGCCAAAATCAGCGACGCGTTGCGAGGGATCCATTCCTAGCGCGGCCTGCCCGCCGGCGCCACGTTGAGCGCAATAGGGTACGCGCAAATGCGCTAATCCTCCGGGTTAAAGGCGCGTATTCGGGAGTAGCTTGGAATTACTGTCCAGGAAATTCCCCGTCCACCAGGAGGAGCAATGACCGAACACGTCGCCGAAGTATCCGCCTGCAGCGTTGGCAGCTGTGGATTCAACCATCATGGCTGCACTGCCTTCGGGATCACCATTGGCGGAACCGCGGACCACGCATCCTGCGCCACCTTCATTGACACCACGCTCATGGGAGGACTCCCCAAAGTCCTGGCGCATGTCGGTGCCTGCCAGCGCTCGGAATGCACCCACAACAACAACCTCATGTGCGAGGCCCACGATGTCCGGATCGGCCCCGGTGCCGAAGCGGCTGATTGCTTGACGTACCAGCACGCCTGAGGCGCCTTTCAGTCCGTCTTCGCCTGAATATTTGAATATCCGCACAGCGGGCACGTCCCCTTCCGACGGGGGCGTGCCCGCTGCTGCGTGCGGATGTATTCTGATGCCGAATGACATGACAAAAAACGTGAAATGTGTCCTATGTCATATTCGACTATCGCTCTGTACTCTATGAATCGGCTGGGCTTTACCTGATTACAAGAACTGTCAATCGGTGCCCATCCTTTGTTGATTGATCTTGACATGACCGCCACGATCGCCCGGAAAGGTGCAATCACTCGTGAATTCACAAGGAAAGAGCTTCATTGGAAGCGGGGGGCTTCGAAAAGCTGCGGCGCTAGCCGTCGGATTACCGGTTCTGCTCTCCTCGGTGGCGTTGACACCCGCACAAGCAGCGCCCGCTTCCGGTTCAACGGTCCTCGGATCAACGGCCGCGGGAGTTGCCCGCAATGTCGACCCCAAGTCTTACCAGGATGGCCGTTACGTTGTGGTGCTGGCAGAGAAGCCAGCGGCCACTTACGACGGCGGAACCCCCGGCTATGTGCCCACCAAGCCGCAGGCGGGCAAGAAACTGGATGTCGCAAGGCCGAAGTGAAGCAGTACCAGGCCCACTTGCAGCAGAAGCAGCAGGACGTGGCCAAGCAGCAGAGCGTAACCATCAACCGCGACTACACCACAGCCATCAACGGCTTTAGCGCCACGCTTTCCGCGAACCAGGCGGTCAATCTCGCGAAGAATCCCGATGTTCTCCTCGTGGCCCCGGACACGCAGTCTGCTCCTGACTACTCCACCACCGATTTCCTCAACCTCAGCGGACCGAATGGTGCTTGGAATACCCAGTTCGGCGGCCAGGACCAGGCCGGCAAGGGCACCGTGGTGGGTGTCATCGACACCGGCTACACGCCCACAAGCAAGTTCTTCGCCGGGGATCCCGTCCAGCCGCTGGTCGGGGACCCCCAGGTGGGCATCCCGTACCGCACGAGTGACGGCAAGATCGCCATGCTGAAGGCCAACGGAGACACCTTCGTCGGCGAGTGCCAGAAAGGCACCGACACCGGAGCGGCCTTTGACGGAACTGCCTGCAATTCCAAAGTCCTCGCCGCCCACTACTTCGCAGATGCCTTCCTCCAGACGGTTCCGCCAGCCCAACGGGCACCCCAGGAACAAATCTCGCCCATCGACGTCGTGAGCCACGGTACGCACACGGCCAGCACCGCCGCCGGCAACCCTGGCGTGGAAACGTTCGTGGATGGCCGGAGCTTCGGCAAGACGAGCGGCGTGGCACCAGCTGCCAAGCTCTCCATCTACAAGGTGTGCTGGGAAGACACCGACCCCAATACGGGCGGTTGCTACAGTTCCGCGGCCATCGCCGCCATTGACCAGGCCATCGCCGACGGCGTGGACGTCCTGAATTACTCCATTTCCGGCGCCACGGACACCACTACCGACCCGGTTTCGCTCGCGTTCCTCTCTGCTGCGTCGGCCGGCATCTTTGTGGCGGCATCCGCCGGTAACTCGGGACCTCAGGCCAGCACCGTCAACCACGGCGCACCCTGGATGACCACGGTTGCGGCTACCTCCTTCTCCCAGGAACTCCAGGGAACGGTCGAATTCTCCGACGGCACCAAGTTCCGCGGAGCCAGCATCATGAACCACCAGGTGAGCGGGGCCGGCGTCGTGCTTTCCGCAAACGCCGCGTCAGGCGCCGGTAACGCGGCACTTTGCGCGCCTGGGTCCCTGGACCCGGCGAAAATCGCCGGCAAGGTAGTGGTGTGTGACCGTGGAGTGGTTGACCGCGTCGCGAAGAGCGCCGAGGTGCTCCGCGGTGGCGGCGTGGGCATGATCCTGGTGAACCTCACCAGTTCCTCCTTGGACACGGACAAGCACGCGGTGCCTACTGTCCACGTGAATCCTCCCGCCTCGCAGGCCATCAAGGACAAGGTCGGGGCCAACCCGGCACTTACTGTTTCCCTGGTTGACCACGACACCACTGGGCTTCCGCTCGAGGCCCAGCCGCAGATCGCCGGATTCTCCTCCCGCGGCCCGCTCCTCGCCACCGATTCGGATCTCCTCAAGCCGGACGTCTCGGCTCCCGGCGTTGCGGTGCTCGCGGGTGTTTCGCCGATCGGCAGCAAAGGTGATGAGTACGGATTCATGTCCGGTACCTCCATGGCGTCCCCGCACATTGCAGGTTTCGGAGCCTTGATCCTGGCGAAGAATCCCGATTGGTCCCCTGCGACGGTCAAGTCGGCCATGATGACGACGGCGAGTGACGTCAAGCTGGCCGACGGAAGCAAGAACCAGGACGTCTTCGCCACCGGTGCGGGAGAAATGAACCCTGCCAGCGTGCTGGAACCGGGCCTGGTCTACGATGCCGGAACCGAGGACTACCTGAAGTTCATCCAGGGTACCGGCGTCGATCTCGGCAAGCCGGGGCTGGGCTCGACACTGCCCCGCGACATGAACCTCCCCTCGTTCGCCCTGGGTAACCTCGCGGGCAAGATCGAGGTCACCCGCACCGTCACCGCCCTGACTCCGGGACAATACCGGGCCACAGTCAATGTCCCCGGCGTTGACGTCAAGGTCACTCCGTCCGTGCTGAACTTCAACGAAGTCGGCCAGAAGAAGACCTTCAAGGTGACCTTCGAAAACAAGACGGCCGCACTGGGTACTTTCGCGATGGGATCGCTGAAGTGGGAAGGTGCCAACAAGTCGGTGGTCTCTCCAATTGCGGTCCGTCCGCAGTCGGTGCTGGCCTCCAAGAGCGTCGCCTTCACGTCCCAGGAGGCAAGCGGATCGGCGGACATCAACATCGTTTCCGGTTCCGACTCACCCACTGCTGTGACCATTGACGGTCTTTCCAAGGCTGATTCCTCGGCCGCGGAACTTGTTCCGGGTCCCGTGGCTGTTGCGAACAACGCCTCGAACTTCGTCAAGACCGCCACGGTTCCGCCCGGAACGGCGTTCGCGAAGTTCTCGGTGATTTCCTCCGATCCCACGGCGGATTTCGATCTGTATGTCCTGTCGCCGTCGGGCCAGTTGTTCACGGCAGCGACACCGAGTGCCAGTGAGTCGCTCTCGCTCGACAACCCCCAGCCTGGAACGTACACCATCATCGCGAACCTATATGCAAGCCCTAACAACCGGCCCACCAAGGCCAGCGTTGACGCCGCGATCCTGGGCGCGAACCAAGGCAACGCCACGGTCACGCCCAACGCCACGGTTACGCCCAACCCGATCAAGATGAAGAACGGCAAATCCGGGAAGCTCAGTTTCGCGTGGAACAACCTGACTCCGGGTTCCTACATCGGCCGACTCACTTTTGACGGCACCAGCGCGCCGACGTTTGTGTCCGTCCTGGTCTCGGCAAGCGGCACCGTGTCCGTGGTGCCGAACGATGACCAGGAAGGCGAACATGGCAAGGGCAAACTGCAGAACGCGGGGGAGGACCAGTCAAACAACGCGCCGTAGCGCGGCATTAATGGTCTGACAGATATGCGAGGCAGCGGCCGGCGGGATATCCCGCCGGCCGCTTTCTTATCGTCCCCCCGGACGCTCGCTCACCTATATGTCCCTTTTGGCGGACGCTCGCTCACCTTAATGGCCAAACGGCGGAACCCCCTTGCAGATGATGTGAGCGGGCGTCCGGCTCGGGGCGGTTGTTTGTGAGCGGGCGTCCGGCTCGGGACGGTTGTTTGTGAGCGGGCGTCCGGCTGGGGGGGCACTTGTTTGTGAGCGGGCGTTGGGTGGGGAGTTAGATGTTTCCCGTGGATCCTGCCACGCCGCCGAGGAGGGCGGCCATGGTGCGCCAACGGGCG
>NZ_DF952470.1:319260-320130 GCF_001263615.2 Arthrobacter sp. Hiyo1
CCGTATTGCTGGGTGCATATGCGGTCCGGCCGGGGCACGGGAAAGAAGATCTCCTCGCCGAACTGTTCGACGGCGGCAAGCGCCGCGCGGGGGTCCGGAAGGGTCGAGCCTTCGGAGACTTCGCCGCCCGAGCCGAGCAGGACGAACTCGTAGTCCGCGGCGCCTGGTGCCTCCGTCAGCGTGATGGTGAGCTCGACGTCGTACTTTGTGCTTGAAGTCATCGCTGTCCTTCGTGAGACGGTGTTTGTACCAGGAGATCCAGGAGCGGCCGCACGTGGTCGAGGACCCGCGCACGGAGCGCTTGGGCCTCGGCAGCGAACGCCCTCTGATACTCAACGTACTCGGCCTTGCCTTGTGGTGTCTCGATCCTGATGGCCGGGTATCCCCACTCTTCAAGGTCGTAGGGCGAGGCCTGCATGTCCATGACCCGGATCCGCCAGGACAGTTCGAAACAGTCCATCACGAACTCGCTCGGTAAGGCCGGCGTCAGTTTGTACGCCCATTTGTAGAGGTCCATGTTGGCGTGCAGGCAGCCCGGTTGCTCCATGGTGCGCTGGTTGTCCCGTGTCGGGGTGAGTTCGTTGAGCGGAATGGCGTCCGGCGTGTAGAAACGGAAGGCGTCGAAGTGCGAGCAGCGGATCCGGTTGTCTTCCACGACGGTGTCAGTGCCTTCGGAACCGAGGCGCAGCTTGAGGTATTCGTGGCGAAGATCGAACTTGTCCTGGCGGTAGACCATGGCCCACTCGTGGAGTCCGAAGCAACCAAACTGGGCGGGCCGCGCTACGGTTCCGGCAAGGATGATGCCGGCGAAGCGGATGGCTTCGGTGCGGTCGGCCACGAAGCGGCTGCGATCGAAGGTGACGGCAACGG
>NZ_DF952470.1:321973-327095 GCF_001263615.2 Arthrobacter sp. Hiyo1
CGCCCCCGGGGCCGGGCGTGCAGGCGGCAAGACCAGCGACGGCGACGACGGCCAACACAGACCGGACTATTCGCAGGCGCATGGGGTTCTCCTTGATTTATGCCAGTTTATCGCCCGCACCGGGAGTCGGGTGTTGCGTGGCCGCGATGAGCCCGGTCATTGCGCGGTGCAGTTCCGCTACTTCGGCACGCGTGAGTTGGAGCCGCTCCATGATGGTTCCCGGCACGGCCGTCGCCTGTTGCCTGAGGGCGGAGCCGGCTTCCGTCAAGGTGATGGCAAGTGCCCGTTCGTTTCCGTGGATGCGGTTGCGGGTGACGAATCCTGCTTCTTCGAGCCGGCGCAGGATGGGCGAAAGGGTGGCAGGCTCGTGCAGGAGTGCCTCACTGATGTCCTTGAGCGTGCGCGGACTGCGTTCCCATAGGGCGAGCATCACGAGGTACTGGGGATGGGTCAGCCCCATCTTTTCAAGCACCGGCTTGTAGACGCCCACCACGCTCCGCGACGCCACGGTCAGGGCGAAGCACAATTGGCGCTCGAGTAGAAGGTCGTCTTCAGGCGGGGCGGCTGTTTCGGGGGCAATGGGTGCGGCCATGGCTTGCTCCATTCCGTGTCGATGACCGGACTTCGCCGGCCGATAGTTAGTGCACTAATTGTTAGTGTACTCTTAAACCACAACATCCTTTTGAGAGAGGGTAGACCCGGTGGCCAAAGAGACCATGACCCAGAGATTCATGCGCGCAACTGGCAAGCTTCGGATCATTTTCGGACCGGCGCACAGCAGTTCCCTGGATCATGAAATGACCGAGGAGAACAAGCGTCTCCTCGTGCGGCGCCAGGCCGAAGCGCAGCAATGGGAGACCGTCCGCCGGCCGGACGGCAGCACCTACGTGGTCCCCAAGAACCCGGACGACAAGTCCCTTCGCTGAGGGTCCCCACCGGCTCCCAGCCTTCGCAAGCTCAGGCAGGGGCCCTCGCCGGCGTGGGCCCCCCTCGCTCTCAGCGATCGACGCCGACCCCGGGCCTTTTGCCGGTTCCGGGCGTAAAATTGGCCTCACTGGAACCACTCAGCTCCAACCGTGCGGCTGGACCTCGCAGCGGGGAAGGAGGTGGGAATTGTGGGACATGCACTCGATAGTTTCATGAGGGTAACCGATCGACTGCGTTTCTGGTTCGGCCCGGCAACCCGGGGCGACATTGATGCGCCCGTAGTCCACAAGCATGACGACTTCGAGACGGCGTCGGAAGAAGACCTAGGGCATTTCGTCGTCGAAACGGACGACCAGGGCCACCACTACGGAGTCCGCAAGGAAGGCGCCTGAAGCCGCTCGCGGCTCCAAAGCCGCAGGAAAGCAAAAGAACCGGAGCACAAGCTCCGGTTCTTTCACGTTAAGTACTCCAGATTCCGACGGCGGGTGCCCGGCGGCGGAGTTCGTCTAGCGGCCGGTGCCGCCATAGACGGTTGCCTCGCGTCGCCGTCGAGCTCGAACGCCTTGTGGATGGCGCGCACTGCGTCATCCAGCAGATCGGCGTGCGTGACCACGGAGATGCGGATCTCCGAGGTGGAAATCATGTTGATGTTGATGCCTGCGTCGGAGAGCGCCTTGAAGAAGGTGGCGGAGACGCCCGGGTGCGAACGCATGCCGGCGCCGATCAGCGAAAGCTTGCCGACGTTCTCGTTGTATTCGATGCTCTCGAAGCCGATTTCAGGCTGCGCAGCACGGAGGGCGGTGAGGGCGTCGGCGCCTTCCACGATGGGCAGGGTGAAGGAAATGTCCGTGCGGCCGGTACCGTGCGTGGACACGTTCTGGACGATCATGTCGATGTTCGAATGTGCTTTGGCGATGACCTGGAAAATCGCGGCGGCCTTGCCGGGGATGTCCGGGACGCCGACCACGGTGACCTTGGCTTCTGAACGGTCGTGTGCAACACCGGAGATGATTGGCTGCTCCAAGGCAACTCCCTCTTGAATCGTGATCTTGTCATCGGCGCTGGGCAGGACCCAGGTGCCTTCGTTCTGGCTGAATGAGGACCGGACGTGCAGGGGCACGCCGAATCGGCGGGCGTATTCCACGCAACGCAAGTGCAGGATCTTGGCGCCGGAAGCTGCCAGTTCCAGCATTTCCTCGCTGGAAATACGGTCGATCTTCGTGGCAGTGGAGACCACGCGGGGGTCCGCCGTGTAGATGCCGTCGACGTCCGTGTAGATTTCGCAGACGTCTGCTTCGAGCGCGGCTGCGAGGGCCACCGCAGTGGTATCGGATCCGCCGCGGCCAAGGGTAGTGATCTCCCGCGTGCTCCGGGTCATGCCCTGGAAGCCGGCCACGATGGCGATGTGTCCCTTGTCCAAAGCGGTGCGGATGCGGTGGGGGTCGACGTCGATGATGCGCGCCTTCCCGTGGATGCCGTCCGTGATCATGCCGGCCTGCGAGCCGGTGAACGACTGGGCGGAGGCACCGAACTTGTTGATGGCCATGGCGAGCAGGGCCATGGAGATGCGCTCGCCTGCGGAGAGGAGCATGTCCATCTCACGGGCGGGAGCAGAATCGGTGACTTGGGCGGCGAGGTCCAGGAGCTCGTCCGTGGTGTCTCCCATGGCGGAAACCACTACGACAACCTCGTTGCCGGCCTTTTGTGCGTCAACAACGCGGCGGGCAACACGCTTGATGCCTTCTGCATCGGACACCGAGGAGCCGCCGAACTTCTGCACGATCAGCTGCTTGGTCTTGGCAGGCTGCGCGGTCAGGTCTTCGGTTTTCACATCGGTAGTGGGCAAACTCATGCGCGCACCCTCACTGCTCAATTGGGGATCATACGTTGCGTGGCCAGGTAGCGGCACGGCTACGTGGCTTATGTGGCCAGTTTATCGCCGGGCGCGGCGGGCGGGGGAATTGTGACCAAATCTCGGCCCTTGGGTGCACGCCGGGCGGTTTCGGCTTGGCGTACGATCAAGAAATACGCAGCCTGCGGGCATGTGGGCTCACGGGAGTTGAAGCGTACTTGTTCTGTTTGGGGGAAACAGGTGAGTAGAGCATGTCCATAGCTGAAAGTTCAAGAGTCCCGGTTGGTGACGCCCCGGGAGTATCCGCGGAAGGCGTCTCACGCCGCTTTGGCACGGTCCACGCCGTCAAGCACATCGATTTCCACGCCCCGCCAGGGAAGGTCACGGCGCTCATTGGGCCCAATGGCGCAGGCAAAACGACGCTCCTTCTCATGCTTGCCTCGCTTCTGCGGCCCGACTCCGGGACCATTCGGATCAACGGCTTGGATCCCTTGCACCACAGCGCGGCCGCGCGGCTTCGGATCGGTTGGATGCCGGACACCCTGGGGGTGTGGGAGTCCTTGACTGCACGCGAAATCCTGGTCCAGATGGCGCGCTTCTACCGCCTGCCCAGGGCAGGCATCGCCCAGCGTGTTGCCGGCTTGCTCGAACTTGTCCGGCTGGACACCCTTGCCGACCAGCCCGCCCGGGTCCTCTCCAGGGGCCAGCAACAACGGCTCAGCCTGGCCCGGGCCCTCATCCACGACCCGTCCGTGCTTCTGCTCGACGAGCCAGCGTCCGGCCTCGACCCGGGATCCCGAGTGGAGCTCCGAAACCTGCTGCGCCGCCTGGCCGGGGAAGGGAAAGCCGTGGTGGTTTCCTCCCACGTACTCAGTGAGCTCGATGAAATCGCGGACGGAGCGGTGTTCGTCAGCCAGGGCCGGACCGTGAAACAGCAGACCCTTGAGGAGGCGGCCCTGCAGGGCCGGCGCTACGCGATCACAACCCTCGACAATGCGGCCCTCACCGCAAAGCTCAGCGAACTCGGACTGGAATACCGGGTGGAAGCGGGCCGCCGCCCGTCGGTCACCTTGCTGTTGACGCACGACGACGGCGCTGCCGCCCTCTTGGGCGAACTCGTCCGGTCCGGCATCGGAGTAGTTTCCTTCGCCCCCGCAGCCGGTGCGTTGGAAGAGACGTACATGAACCTGGATACGGAGAGGCCATGAGCGACGTGAGTGAATCCGTGCCTGTTTCAGCGGGACCTCCGGCGGGACCGCAGGGAGCTACGGGAGGCTGGAGCGCCGTCGTCGGCTACCTTGGGGGAATACGCGACGTCGTGGTCCTCGAGATGAAACAACGGTTGCGCTCCCGCGGCTGGTACATCATGTTGGGCATCTGGTTCTTTGTCATCGCGGTAGTGACGTGGCTGACGTGGCTCGCCTGGAACGCGAGCATGGAAGCGCGGCGTTCCACGATGCCGCCTTCGGCGCTGGCGCCCCAGGACGGAGCCGGGTCCATGATCTTCGAGGTCGTGCTGGCCTTCGTGCTCCTCTTTGCCCTGCTTGTGGCACCTGCGCTGTCCGCCAATGCCATCAATGGAGACCGGGCCGGTGGCACACTCGCCATCCTTCAGATCACCTTGCTGACCCCGGGCCAGATTCTCTGGGGCAAGTTCTGCGCCGGATGCTCGCGGCGCTCGCCTTCCTGGCGACAAGCGCCCCGTTCCTTGTCTTCGGAATGTTCCAGGGCGGCCTGACCCCGGGGCACGTGGTGGTTTCCTTGTTGATGCTGGCGGTAGAACTGGCCGTTGTGTGCGGGATCGGAGTGGGGATTTCGGCGCTTGCCGGGCGGCCACTGTTCTCGATCGTGGTGACCTACTTGGTAGTCGCGGCGCTGGTGGTCGGCTCGTTGATTTCCTTCGGACTGGGATCGCAACTGGCGCAGGGCACGGTATTGGCCAACTCTCCAGTTGGCCGTGGCGTTTTGTATGCGCCGGTTCAGCCGAATCAGCAGCCGACGGAACCAGCGCAGCCGGCATACACCTGCGAGGGGCCCTTGGTGGAGCACCCGGCCGTCCGGACCGAACGCGTTGCGTGGATGCTCGCGTTGAATCCCTACGTGGTGGTGGCCGACGCCATTCCGTATCCGGACCGGAGCGGGACGGTGTTCTACTCGGTCGGGATGATCGAGGGCATCAGCCAGGGTGCCAGGTCCGCGCTCGCCGGGCCGGAGCACTCTTACCTATGTGCAAACGGCGTGCCGCAGCCGCAGTACCTCAAGCAAACAACGCCTTTGTGGCCACTGGGACTCGGCCTGCAATTGGTCCTGGCGGGGCTGCTCATGTGGCTCGGCTGGCGGTCG